>NZ_AXUZ01000016.1:0-223583 GCF_000482305.1 Chryseobacterium sp. UNC8MFCol | reverse complement strand
GCTCCTCCATCCCTGGTCGGAATCATCTTCTCAACTTCATCCAGACCTTTTCCCCCTACAATCAATTGTGACAATTCTTTTCCGTCTTTGTCCAATCGGGTGATCAGGACATCTTTGGAGCCATATCCTTTTGATGAATTTTGTACATTTCCGGCTACAAAAAATCCTAAATCGGTAGTCTGAATAACTGCCCTGGCTTCTTCATCCGCCGAGGTTCCAAGCGTTTTCTGCCATAATTCATCTCCAAACTCATTGATACGGATCAGCCAGATATCTGAGCCGCCTTTGGAATCATCTTTTTTGTCCAATCCTTTCCCGGAATAAGAAGTTCCGGCCAAGAGAAATCCTCCATCCTGAGTGGTTACTGTAGAGGATAGATAATCATGATTTGATCCTGAGAAATACTTTTCCCAAGCCTGCTCTCCCTGTTGGTTGAGTTTGACTGCATGGAAATCGTAACCGTTATTCTGTTGTTTTCCAGCCTCCGGCTTCGTGCTTGCTGACCGGATAGAACTGCCTGTAATAAGATACTGCTGGTCAATTGTCGTAGTGACCTGGCTGAGAAAATCCTGAGTGGAAGACCTGATGTCTTTCTGCCAGAGAACTTCCTGGGCAGACACCCGTAAGAATGCGCATACGACAGATGCGCCGAGATAAATTTTTTTCATATGCATTATTTTTTGAAAAATAGGATTAAATACAATTTTAAACAATGATCTACTGTGTATTTTTATTGTAATTTTTATATGCAATAGTTTACAATAACCGGGATTACTTTTCAGAAAGTCCAGAAACTATTTTTAGCATAAGGTTTACACAATTATTTTTTAGGCTAAGTAAGCCGGAAAACACATCCCGCGAGGAATATCTTCAAGTATTTTTTCATTTGTGTCTTATTTTTGAGATACATTCAATTATTAATTTTCCGCAAATTTACTTTTTTTACAGTAAAAAGCATACTGACAAATCTCACAATCAACAGCTTACTGCTTATTATTAAATTCTTGGTCCAAAATACTCCTTAAAAACGACAAAACTTGACGTAATAAAAAAGGGGTAACTCTAAAGAATTACCCCCTCAAACATTAACTGTTTGTTGAACTGAATTATGATGTTTTATTTCCAGCCGCCTCCCAAACCTTTGTAAATATCGACTACGGTACTTAGTTGTTTTTGTTTGGCTTCTATAAGATCCATTTTAGCATCCAGAGCATCTCTTTGATTCAACAGAACTTCAAGATAGTCTGCTCTGGAGTTTCGGAACAATTGGTTGGCAATATCAATGGATTGATCCAGCGCTTTTGTTTCCTGAGATTTTAACTGATAATACTGATCAATGTTTTTAATTTTTGACATCAGATTGGCCACATCCAGATAAGCATTCAAAATAGTCTTGTCATACTCGTACAATGCCTGAACCTGCTTTGCATCCGCAGTTTGGAAATTGGCTTTGATGGCACTTTTATTGATCAACGGGCCCGCCAGCTCTCCTACCAGATTATATGCAATAGATTCCGGCATTTTTACCAGATAGGAAGGTTTAAAAGCTTCCAGTCCTAATGTTGCTGAAATTTCCAGAGACGGATAAAATTCTTTTCTGGCCGCCTGAACATCCAGTTTTGACGCTTTTAATTCCAGCTCTGCCTGTTTGATATCGGGGCGGTTTGCAAGAAGCTGTGAAGGAATTCCCGTATAAATCGTCTGCGGAATGGTTGACATGAAATTCTCCTTTGCCCTGATAATCGGTTGCGGATATCTTCCCAGTAAGGCATTGATTTCATTTTCCTTCTCCGTAATCTGCTGGCGGATGGTATATTCTGTCGCTTTTGACTTAGCCAGCTCAGCTTCAAATTTCTTTACCGCAAGCTCTGTCGCTGCTGCCGCCTCCTTCTGAATTTTGGAAATCTCCAGTGCTTTCTGCTGAAGCTTGATATACTGTTGTATTATATCCAGTTGGTTATCCAGTGCCAATAATTCGTAGTAGTCATCAGCTACTTCTTCAATAAGGTTAGATAACACAAAGTTTTTTCCTTCCACTGTGGAAAGATAATGAGCTACTGCTGATTCTTTTTCATTTCTGAGTTTTTTCCAGATATCAATTTCCCAGTTGGCCATTAAGCCACCTTCAAAATTCCCTAAAGGATCAGGAATAGGTTTCCCCGGTTCCATTTCTGTGCTCGCATCTCCTGCCCCTTCACTGGTATAGCGGCCTGCTTTTTTCAATCCTGCTCCTACAGCAGCAGAGACAGTGGGACTTAATTTTCCTTTTTTGGCTAATACACCACTTTTGGCAATTTCAATTTCCTGAAGGGTAATCAAGAGGTCCTGATTATTCTTTAATGCCGTTTCAATGAGACTTACCAGGTTCGGATCTGTGAAAAACTGTCTCCACGGTGTTGTCCCGCTGTTGTTATTAGCATCCTGTTGTTCTTCCTGATTAAAATTTTGAGGTATCGTTTCTTTTACCTCATCTTTTATGACTGTTGCCATCGGCGCTTTACAACTTGCCAGAACAAGCGATAAAGCTAAGGCTATGAATATATTTTTAATCTTCGAATTTTCCATCGTGTTTATAAGGTTCAGTTTGTTCTGTTAAAGGATTTTCTTCTTCATATTTTGCCAGTTTCGATTTCTCTGCTATTGTTCCGAAGATGTAATACAGTCCCGGAATAATCATCAGACCGAAAATGGTTCCGATCAGCATTCCTCCTGCCGCCGCTGTTCCAATGGTACGGTTACCAACAGCACCCGGCCCTGTAGCGACAACTAATGGAATAAGCCCGGCAACAAAGGCAAATGACGTCATCAGGATAGGACGGAAACGAATGGCAGCTCCTTCAATAGCAGCCTTAGCAACAGGTATTCCTTCTTCTGCTTTCTTCTGTACTGCAAATTCTACAATCAATACTGCATTTTTTCCTAAAAGACCGATAAGCATTACCATCGCCACCTGTGCATAGATATTATTTTCCAGTCCTAAGAGTTTTAAGCATAAAAATGCCCCGAAAATACCTACGGGAAGGGATAAAATAACCGGAAGCGGAAGGATAAAACTTTCATATTGTGCCGAAAGAATCAGATAAACAAATCCCAGGCAGACAAGAAAAATAAATATGGCCTCGTTTCCACGGCTCACTTCATCTTTAGAGATTCCGGCCCAGTCGATACCAAAGCCTCTCGGAAGCGTTTTATCAGCAACTTCCTGAATAGCTTTAATGGCTTGTCCACTACTGTATCCCGGTGCCGGAGTTCCACTTACCTGAGCTGAATTGTACATATTATGTCTGGTCATTTCAGATAAACCATACACTTTTTCCAGCCTCATAAAATCTGAATAGGGCACCATCTGATCTTTGTCGTTTTTCACATATAATTTTAAAAGATCGGTAGGCAATGCACGGTATTGCGGCCCGGCCTGAACAATAACTTTATAAGGTCTGTCGAAACGGATAAAGCTTGTTTCATAATTGGAGCCTATTAATGTTGACAAATTATCCATGGCTTTGGCAATTGTCACTCCTTTTTGCTCAGCAAGATCATTATCAATTTTCAGCATGTACTGAGGGAAACTCGCAGAATAAAAGGTAAATGCAGATCCAAGCTCCGGACGTTTTTTCAGCTCCTTTACAAAATCACTGCTCACCTGTTCCATTTTATGATAATCACCACTTCCCGCTTTATCCAGTAAACGAAGTTCAAATCCACCGGCAGCTCCATATCCGGGAACGGAAGGCGGTTGGAAAAATTCAATATTGGCTCCCGGAATATTTTTAGCTTTCTCTTCCAGTTTTTCTACAATTTCAGCGGCAGATTCTTTACGTTCCTCCCAACTTTTAAGATTGATCAGACAGGTTCCTGAATTGGATCCGGTACCCTCGGTCAAAATTTCATATCCTGCCAGTGAAGAAACGGACTGTACACCATCAATATCTTCAGATTCTCTCAAAAGTTCTCTTGCAATCTGGTTCGTCCTTTCTAATGTAGATCCGGGAGGAGTCTGAATAATCGCATAAATCATCCCCTGGTCTTCGGCAGGTATAAATCCTGAAGGAAGCGAATTACTAAGGAAAAAAGTACAGGCACAAAATGCCAGCAACAAAGGAAGGGTAATAGTTTTCTTTGTCACTGTTTTATTCAGCATTTTCTCATACTTGCCGGCTCCTTTTGTAAAAAGATTATTGAATTTTTCAAGGAAAACCGTAACCGGAGTTTTCTTTTTAGCTTTTCCGTGATTGTTTTTAAGGATTAAGGCACACAAAGCAGGCGTTAATGTCAAAGCTACCACTCCTGATAAAATAATGGAGGAAGCCATAGTAATTGAGAACTGACGGTAAAATACCCCCACAGGACCGGACATAAATGCAATCGGGATAAATACCGATGCCATCACCAAAGTAATAGCAATGATTGCCCCACTAATTTCGTGCATCGCTTCTTCTGTTGCCTTTAGAGGAGAGAGGTTCTTTTCTTCCATCTTGGCATGTACGGCCTCAATAACTACAATCGCGTCATCTACCACCACCCCGATTGCCATTACCAGGGCAAAGAGTGAAATCATGTTCAATGTAATTCCAAAAGCGGACATGACTGCAAAAGTTCCCACTAATGAAACCGGAACTGCCAGCGCCGGAATCAAAGTAGAACGCCAGTCTCCAAGGAATAAGAACACCACAATTGCCACCAGAATAAAGGCTTCAAACAGTGTGTGTATTACCTTTTTCATAGATGCATCAAGGAATCTGGACACGTCGTAACTAATTTCATAGTGCATCCCCTTAGGGAAATTATTTTTTTCCAGGTCCTTCATCAATGCTTTTACATTTTTGATAACATCACTGGCATTAGAACCGTAAGACTGTTTTACTGTGATAGCGGCAGAAGGTTTTCCGTTGAGCGTGGAATAAATGTCATACATTGAACTTCCGAATTCAATATCAGCAACATCCTTCAACCTTACGGATTCACCGTCAGGTTTTGCTTTTAAAATAATATTTCCATAATCCTTTTCGTTGTTGAAACGTCCCGGATATTTTAACACATATTCGAACGACTGCGATCTCTTCCCGGAACTTTCACCTGTTTTTCCCGGCGAAGCCTCTAAACTCTGGTCGTTCAGAGCTTCCATCACTTCATCAGCTGAAATACTGTAAGCTGTAAGCCTGTCTGGTTTAAGCCAGATACGCATGGCATATTCACGGGTTCCCAGAATGTCGGCAAAACCTACCCCGCTTACCCTTCTCAATTCGGACATCACGTTGATATCCGCATAGTTGAAAAGGAATTTCTGATCTGCTTTGGGATCATCACTGTACAGGTTAATGTACATCAGCATATTCGGTTCTTCACGGGTGATCTTTACCCCTTCACGGACTACCAGTGGCGGCAGTTTATTCACAACTGAAGATACACGGTTCTGAACGTTTACAGCTGCTACGTTGGGATCTGTACCCAAATCAAAAACAATCTGGATGGAGGCTTCACCATCATTTCCGGCATCGGATGTCATATATTTCATACCCGGCACTCCGTTCAGACCTCTTTCCAGAGGGATAACAACAGATTTAATCAAGAGTTCGTTGTTGGCTCCGGGATATTCTGCCGTAATATTTACTTTAGGTGGAGAAATAGAGGGAAATTGTGTTACCGGTAACTTTACCAGTGACAGAACTCCCATAAACACAATAATCAATGAGATTACAATAGACAGAACAGGTCTGCGAATGAATTTTTTAAACATACCTCTACTACTCTGCTTTTAGTTTCAATGACTGAAGAACTTTTTTAGGATCCTGGAATTTTGTTTTCAGTTTCTGATCATCCTTTACTTTCTGTACTCCTTCCAAAAGGATCTGGTCACCTTTTGAAAGTCCTGATCCCACTACATAAAGATCTGGAAGCTCATAAGCGATCTTAACATTTCGTGATCTTGCCGTTCCGTTTTTATCAACAACGAAAACATATTTCTGATCCTGGATTTCATAGGTTGCTTTCTGGGGAATAATTAAAGCATTATGAACCGGCATCGTCATCTGGACTTTACCTGTTTCGCCATTTCTAAGGAGTTTATTGGGATTAGGGAATTTAGCACGGAAAGCAATATTTCCGGTTTCATTGTCGAATTCTCCTTCTATGGTTTGGATAAGTCCTTTTTCAGGGTATACTTCACCATTTGCGGTAATCAATGATACCTGATCTGTGCCTCTGTCGGCAACATGTGTCTGATAGCTTAGATACTCAGGTTCGGAAACATTAAAATACGTATAGATATTGGTATTATCAGATAATGAAGTGAGCAAATCACCTTCATCGACAAGACTTCCCAGTTTAAGGGGAAGTCTGTTGATAATTCCTGAAAACGGAGCTTTAATATCGGTAAACGACAGGTGAATCTGAGCCAGCTTCATTTCTGCATTGGCAGCATCCAGCTTAGCTTTAGCCATTGCTCTTTCATTTTTAGAGACAATATTATTTCCTGCCAAGGTACTGGCATTTTTCAATTCAATAGAAGCCTGCTCCACTTCTGCTTTTGCTTTCAATAGCTCTGCCTGATAGAGTTTGGGCATAATTCTGAACAGTGTCTGGCCGGCATGAACATATTGTCCCTCGTCGACGAATATTTTTTCCAAAAACCCTTTCTCCTGTGCACGTACTTCAATATTTTTCACAGACTGGATCTGAGCTACATATTCTTTATTGATCACCGTATCCATTACCACGGGAACTGTCACAGGGTATACTGTAACCTCTTCCTTTTCTTCTTTTTTCTTGTTGCAGCCAACCATCAATAGGAGAATGCTTAGCGCAATGCCTGAGGCAACTCTTTTTATCATAATTCTAGAGTTTGTATAAATCGTTAATGTTGTGAATAGAAATAAAAATGGTAATAAAGAGGACTACGAAGTGATGACTACCAACATACACAACGCAGTGTTTCCTGCCCGCAAACAGGTAGAAAACAAGAAAAAAGGATTTTAAATTCTTAGGGAACGGATCAAAATAAATCTTTTGGTAGCAAGGCCAAAGACGAAGCCATGAATGTTTTGTCTAAAACGTTTATAGCTTTTTAATCCGAAAATATAAATCAGGTTGAAGACTCCTGCAAATACAGCAATCGTCTGCATTATATCAGATAATTGAAAATCATTCTCCACAAGTTCTAAGGATGAATTATCAATAGTATCTGCTATTTGCTGAATAGAAAGTTTTTCAAAAGTCTGGTTGAGGCGATTAGCCCTTTTAGGAAGGTGATGAGAAACATGGCCGGAATAATCATTCCGGAGTGTTTTAACATTAAGCCGGCTTTCTACCACAAAAAGCAAAAAAAGACTTGTTAAAAAATATATGATATAGTTTCTCATTTTGAAGTTGCAAATGTACACTTACATTATCATACCATCATAGTAGATTAACAAAATTTAACGAATCTTTAAATAAGCTGAATGGAAAAATGTAAGAAAAATTAAACCGTCTTCTTGGTATGATTAAAAAATCCAGATCGTAAAAAATAGTAACAGGCAGCTAAGAAAAAAAACATATTTCAGCCAATATATTGATAAAAAACCGGGCTGGCCACCCATTTCTTCTTCAGTTTTTATAGAATAAAATTTCTAAACTAATTCCCTATCAAAGAATGACATACCTACAAAAAACTAAATTTTATCATGAATTCAAATAATTCACATACATCTATTGTTATTCTCTGATTTTTGAATTATTTTTGCCGCAAATTACAACAACAAATGAACTACGAAAAAACAACAACTTATCTGATTGAAAATAATCCCATTAAAAAAACAGCACAGCATCTTTCAATCTAAAATCCTTAACAATTATTATTAGTTTTTAGTTTTTTCACGAAAAGTGTTTTAAAATGGTCCTTTCATCAGGACCCGATTAAAATACATTGTTAGTTTATGTAAAATTAACATATATTTATTAAAAATATTCGTATTTTTATATAGTATTAACACAATAATTCATGAAACACTTTAAAATCACTTATCACTATGAAAAATTTATTAACACCGATCCTTATCGGATTGGCAGTCCTTTCCTCAACAGCGTGTAAACATCCGAGTAAAGAAGCAGAAAACGTTACGGCAGCCGCTCCCGAAAATACGGATAACATCTCCAAAAATGTATACGTCGACAGCTATGGAGAAAAAATAGAAGTTACGATCAACCAAACTAAAAATACAGCGACCATACATTTAAACGGCAAAACTTATGACCTTAAAAAAAGCGATGCTTTACCGGAATATACCGCTTCAAATGAAGAGTATCAATATTCTGAAATTAAGGGTAATATCACGTTCCTGAAGAAGAATGTAGATATGGTTCTGTTTCACCTTAAACAGGCTAAAAAAGAATCGGATCCTGCAAAAATGGCATCATATTAGCATATATTAAACAAATGTTTAAATTTAAAATTATGAAAAGCTTATATTACTTTTTATCAGCTCTTTTTCTAAGCGTATTTCTTGTTTCCTGTAATACCCAAACTGCGCAGAAGCCTGCAGCAACAGATATCACCGGCAAAACGTGGAAACTTACAGAGCTTAACGGACAGCCTATCCAACTGAAAAACCCTAAAAATAATCCTCATTTCAAACTTGATATGAAAGGAATGAGATATGAAGGGCATGCCGGTTGTAACGGATTAGGCGGTACCTTTGAGATCAAGCAGGACGTGATGAGAATCAAATTCAATCAGGGAATGTCTACGATGATGGCTTGTGAAGACCTTGATATTGAAAATCAGTTTACTAAAGCCCTGCTTTCAGCAGATAACTATTCTGTAAATGGAAATACATTAACTCTGAACAAAGCAAAGATGGCTCCTCTGGCTAAATTTGTCCTTCAATAAAGAAAGATATACAATATAAAAGCCCTGCAATTGCGGGGCTTTTTTTGTGATTAAAATTGTTTTCTTTTGTTGTACTTTATGTAGCATACAAGAAGACTGAGATTCACCAGAACAGCAAATGCATTGGAAAGGATAATGGGTAATTCATCTTTGACAAAACCGTACCACACCCATAATGATAGTCCTGAAATAAGAACCAAAAGCATAAGCAATGAAATATCTTCGACATTTTTCTCCCGGATAACTTTGATAAGCTGGGGAATCATGGAGATGGAAGTCAGTACTCCTGCAATAATACCTAAGAGGTTTTCATTCATAAGCTGTCATCTTTAAAATTATATCATCTTATTATTTTCTTTACACTTCGGTTACTGAAGAAAAGCTTAGATTACTTAAACCTGTCCGATGAAACTTCTTCATGCAACGGAACACCTTCTTCAATACAACGGTACAGGTCTCTTGCAAAGTAACACCCGTTAAGAATTCCCCTTGCTCCAAGGCCATTGAATACGTATAAATTATCATGAGTTTCATGTCTTCCAATTATTGGCCTTCTGTCTTTTACCGTAGGTCTGAAACCGAAATGTACCTCTTTCACGTCAAAATCATACGGATAGATTTCAGAAAGTCCTTTGACCAGTTGGTCAACTGCCGATTCATCAATATGATGATGAAGTTGGTCTCTGTCGTAAGTTCCACCATAAAAATACAGTCCTGTTCCTGTGGGAAATAAGAAATGTTTTTTCTTTATGGTTATGTTTTCGGGAATTGGCTGAGAAAGCCTGACTTTTATGTGATGTCCCTTATTCGGATTTACACTGATTTCAGAAAAGTAGGGATTATCTCTGACACGCATCCCTTCACAGAAAATAATATTTTTAAAACTAAAATCCTTATATATTGCTCGTGCCGGATCCAACTGTGTATATTCAAATTTTTCTCTGATCAAAAAATCATTTTTTTCAAAATAATCGAATAAACCGCTGAAAAATCCATTTACATCAAGTCTGGCAGACTGATTGACCTTTCCTGACTGAAAGTCGTTTTTTACTCCATTTAAACGCTCAAATTTTTCACTGAGAAAACCTGATAATTCTTCATTCGCTGATTTTTTCAGCCAAAGTTTCTGTTCGTTTTCATCATGAAAAATCCTGTGAATAGGTGCATCTATGAGGTAGTTCTTCCCTGTATATGTCTCTATTTCCCTGAGGCTGTTTTTGAGGAAATCAATTTGCTCCTGTGCTTTCCAGAATGTCGTAAACTTTTTAAGAACAACGGGATTGATAATTCCGGCTGAGACCTGGGAGGCACTTTTTCTGCCTTCAGAAAAAATCACGAATGATTTATTATTTCTGATTAACTGATGGGCAAAGAACAGTCCGGCATATCCATCTCCTACAATAATATAATCTACATTTTTCATATGGAAAATTTCATTTACTTAAAGGTTATATACAATCGCTTACATTACTGATTACCGATTGACAATATATCAAAGGGCAATTTCATCATAAAAAAACCTGAGTAAAAATACTCAGGTTTTGTATAAATATCAAGTGAAATCTAGTAATTCCACATATCATTTTCCATTTCAAGAATCTGCTTTTTTATTCTATCACTTTCATCTATCTGATCATCAGCATCTTTAGGGATATAATCTTTGATTGTACCGTCTCCTAAACCACTGGAAGATTTATAGATCACTGAAGAGAATCTTCTTGCATTGATGATATCATCGAAAGATAAGTCAGCAGAAGAGTTTTTTCTGTTGAAAACATAATTGTTTGCTAAAACATCTCTTGCATTAGGATAGAATATCCAGAACAGGTCTATAAGTTCATCATTTCCTGCGATGGGTTTACCATCCGGTCCGATAACTCCCTGTACGGCAGGATCAGGCCCCATAGCTGCGATACCAAGAGGTCTGTATTTCATCTGACCGTCTCTTTTATCAACGAACCACATTCCCATAATTTTAAGAACTTTTACTTTATCGGTAGTTGTCTTAAATACGTCTGTATATTCTTTTTTCTCCTTATCAGTTAATTGTCTTCCTGAATTTAAAATGTCGATAGCAGCATCGTTGATTCTAACATTCTCCAATCTTTTCTGAATTCCTTCAGGTGAAAGTTTTACCGTAAAATTTTCATCATCATATACCTGCTCTATTTTACCTGTTAAAGCTGCATCCAGCAATAGCTGATATAAAGATCTTGTAGGAGTGGAAAGAAGGCCGTCCGGATTGTCATAATAGAATGGCTGATTGATCTTATCATTCATGTCAATGATTTCCCAAACAAACATACTTTTAAGGATATCTTTATCTTCAACAAATCCGTATTCAAGAGGCTTTACTGTTTTATCTATAATAGTATCACCAACTTTTTGTTTGTTCTCCTCTCTCATCTTTCTAAACTCTTCCGGAGAAGAAGCGTTCAGAATAGTCTGGGAAAAAGCAAATCCCGAAACTAATACTAAAAGGGTACTAATATATTTTTTCATAATCTATTACAATTTTAGTCCTATTGAACGTTAATTAATATAGGAGTAATATTTTTAATCTGTTGTCCTTCTAAACCTTGAGCAGTTGCTTTAATATCAAAGATTGAAACAACATCTCCACTTCTTAGATTTTTAATTAATCCTGCTGCATCATTTAATGAGTTACCATGAATCAGTAATGCTGCTCTGCCAGGTACTCTTACCATAAACTGAGTTACAGTGAATGAAACCGGGAAGTCGAAGTCAGGAATCGCTGCCTGCACAGACTGATTCGGGATAGAAGTTGCCGGCATCGACAATACATTCTGACCTCTCATCTGACCTTGAGGTGGCGGTACATTCTTAATTCTGTATTCAAATACCTGAGATACTGATTTTCCATAAGGATCTACACCGGATAAGGTCAGCTTCACAGTTGTACCTGTAGAAGGTTTTACAATCCATTTTCCTGGTCCTGTATTTCTTACGCTAGCACCCGGAGCTGATAATGAAAGTTTTGAGTTGTCTGCACCTAAGATTGATCCTGAAACAGGGTTTTCAAGTCCCCTGTACATTACATTCATCTTATCGGCAGAAAGTAGCAATCCTTTTTCAAGTTTAACTTCTCTTGGTCCGGCGATAACATTATACGTATGAGTCCATGGGAAACTTTGTGGTTTACCTGAAGCATCTGTTAATGTAATAGTACCTCCTAATTTATGTTCTCCAATTCCAGCACCTGAGATTGGAATAATACCTTTACCATTTTCTTGTCTGCTTACTCCTGAAATGTTGATCTTATTGCTATTAGAATAAGTTCCTAACATTACTTTTATCTCCGCTTGTTTACCCGCCTGAATATCGGTAGGTCCGGAAATAATCGGCTCATAGCTTGTGAATTTAATGCTTGCATCAACTTTTTCCTGAAGTAATAATGCTAATGCATCAGACTGAACATTTCTGGCATCATTTTGGATAATTTCCAGATTAGATATTGCAGCGATAAGCGGCTGATGATAGAATTTATTCTGGAACCAGGTCTTTTCGTTTGGAGATTTTCCTTTAGGATATTCTGCAATCAAAGACTTGTTGGCTCTGTCTACTAAATCTCTAAGCTGTGCATTATTCCCAAAAGTTGCGTTGATATAATTTCTTACGTCATCGATTTTAGCTTTTAAGTCCAGTGCATTCTTTGAAGGTGAGTTTTCATCTCCTTCGTTAAAGAAGTATTCAGTAGTAGCTTCATTATTATTTAATGCCGCAAAATTTTCGCTTACATCAATATCTTTTCCGGTTTTAGGATCTTTATCATGAAACTCGGATTGTTTTTTTAATAAAACCTTAACATCCTGAGCTGATTTCACGAGTGCATCAATTTTGCTCTTTAATACTTTGTAATCCTCCCAAGGTTTAGCATAAGTATCGGGAACTTGTTGTGCTTTAGCTTCAAGCGTTTTTTCAAAGATCTTTTCGTTTTTCTTCTCCGTTAAAGTTCTGGTTTCATTCAATGCTCTGGTAGAGTCGTAGTATGATCTGATGATTTCTGCATCAATATTGAGGGCCATCATCGCGATGAACACCAGATACATCAGGTTGATCATCTTCTGACGAGGGGTCTGTTTTCCTTGTGCCATTTTCTGTTTTTTGTTTTTTGATTAAGTAGTTAAATTTAGAAATGGTTAGGAATTAAGACTTCATAGCAGTTAGCATACCACCATAAACTCTATTTAAGTTGTTTAGATTAGATGTTAAACCTTGTAGTTCTTGATTGAATTTTTCAGATTGCTCAGCAGATTTTTGCATATCTGCTACATATTTATTGGCAAATTCCGATTGTTTTTTACCGCTTTCCAGCTGCATGGCGTATAAGGCATTCATGCTTTCCATATGCTGAGCTGCTTTATTAAGCTGGTCGTTATATTTATGAGTAGAAGCCGAAACGTCCACCGTTTGGTTAATCTGGTCAACAGAATTTGAGAACTTGTCGATACCTGTTCTTAGTCTTTCAAATAATTGAACGTCTAGTCTAGCATCTTCAAGCATTTTATCTAATTTGTTTGAAAGAGAGTTTTCTAATTCAGCAAACTGAGCACCTGTATTTCTTGTTGTTACGTTAGAATGCAATGGGTTTGGGTTGGCATGTTTATCTAATAATTCAGGATAAACATTTTCCCAGGCATAAGACTCTTCAGTTTTCGGAGGGTCAAATGCAAAAATGATAAAGATAATTGCCTCTGTAATAAGCCCTACTGTAAGAGCTATATTACCGTTAATTGGTCCCAGGGTAATGTGAGTAATTTTAAGCCAAGCTCCAAGAATTACAATTGCAGCACCGAATGAATAGAAGAAATTCATCCAAGCATCTTTAGTCTTAAACATATTGAGTTAGTTTTTTTAATGTTAAATAAAATTGTATTGAAAAATAATTGTTTTGTTATTATCTATTAACTCTTCTTGGCTTAACAGCTGCTTCAGGAATATCCTGTACAGTTCTAAATCCGATATAGCTTCTTGCTGAATCTTTTCTTTCCCAATCTCTTGCCCCTGTCATCAACGCATATCCTATATCTTTCCAAGATCCACCTCTTACAGATTTTTTTACATCCTTTTTATCTTTAGTAGAAGGATTTAATGTAGAAGAGAATCCATATGAAGAATTGTTGTAAGCAGATTCTGTCCACTCAGAAACGTTTCCAGCCATATCAAATAACCCAAATCCATTTTTCTTAAATTTCTTAACTGGAGCTGTATATGTATAAGTACCTTTTTTCTCGTCTTCCATGTAGTTACCTCTCTTAGGTTTGAAGTTGGCTAAGTAGCAACCTCTGTCGTCCATTAAATACGGACCACCCCAAGGATAAGTAGCATTTTGCATTCCACCTCTTGCAGCATATTCCCATTCTGTTTCTGTCGGAAGACGGAACTGCAATGGTCTTTGTTTTTTTCTTTTCAGGCTTTCGTTGTAGTCTGTCTTTAATTTAGATCTGAAGTTACAATAAGCTCTTGCCTGATCCCAGGTTACTCCCACTACAGGGTAGTTTTTGTAAGCCTTGTGCCAGAAGTATTGTTCAAATAATGGCTCATTGTAAGCAAAGTGGAAATCCTTTACCCAAACAGTCGTATCAGGATAAATCGCAATACTTTGACTCTTCAGGTAATTGGCTCCTCTTTCGTTATCCGCAAGTGCAGCATCCATATCTCCCCAACGGTACGTATATTTAAGCTTACTTACATCTAAAATTCTTTCGTTTCCTATTCTGGAAGAAGCAGGCAAATACATAGATTCCAAAACTTCCGCATATTCTACATCCGGGTATTTTGAAGTACTCCAGTGTAATGGGATTTTCCAGTCCAGTCTTTTGCTTGCGTCATAGGTTCCGTCTTCACGGCCGCCCTGACCTTCCATATATTCCTGATAAGGAGTTAAATTTTCTTCTTTTTTAGCAAGGTATGCGTAATCTCCTATAGCTGCACCTCTACGTCCGCCTTCGTCACCACCTTCTCCGGCAGCTTCGGCAAGTAAAGTTCTTGCAATAGAATCTCTTACATAATTGATAAATACCCTGTATTCTGAATTGGTAGTTTCTGCTTCATCCATGAAGAAAGAAGAAACAGTAACTGTCTTCAATGATGCTTTTTCAGGTGTATTTGTTGGATCCTGGTCTGCTAAACCAGCCACAAATGAACCTGCAGGAATCGCCACCATTCCGTATGGTCTTTCCGCAACAAATGATTTAGTTTTTTCTCTTGGTATCAATTCTCCTTTTGTTCCTGGCTTCCCTACAGAAGAGCTGCCACCACCTGAACAAGATACCGATGCTACCGACGCAGACAATAATAAAAGAAATATCCTTTTCATGTTAATTTTTATAATTAAGCCGTAAATATATAATTTTTTTAAGAAACTTTTAAGATTTATTTTGAAATAACGAAAGAAATCTAAATTTATTTTATTTACAACAATTTTTTATTCCACAGTTACAGATTTTGCTAAGTTTCTCGGCTGATCTACGTTCGCTCCTCTATATACTGCAATGTAGTATGCAAGCAGTTGTAGAGGTACTGAAGCCACAATCGGAGAGAAGCATTCTGATGTCTCAGGAATTTCAATAACATAGTCTGCCATTTCGCTAACCTGGCGATCACCTTTATTAACGACAGCAATAACTTTTCCTTTTCTTGCCTTAATTTCCTGAACATTACTTACTATTTTATCATAGTGACCTTTTTTAGGGGCTATAATAACAATCGGCATGTTTTCGTCTATCAATGCGATAGGTCCGTGCTTCATTTCTGCTGCCGGATATCCTTCTGCATGGATATAGGAAATTTCTTTTAATTTTAAAGCACCTTCCAGAGCTGCCGGATAGTTGTATCCTCTTCCTAAATAAAGGAAGTTTGTAGTGGCTACAAAATCTTTTGCAATCTCCTGAATTTGCTCATGGGTAGAGTTTAGTACGTCTTCTACTCTTTTAGGAATTGCGTCAAGCTCGGCAATAAGACTCATAAAGTCTGCATTTCCTAAATTCCCGTTATGTTTTCCTAATTTGAAAGCTATTAATGTAAGAATGGTAAGCTGAGCAGTAAATGCTTTTGTAGAAGCTACCCCAATTTCAGGGCCTGCATGGGTATATGAACCGGCATCTGTAATCCTCGCAATAGAAGAATCTACTACATTACATATACCATATATAAATGCTCCTTTTTCTTTAGCTAATTTTAAGGCTGCCATTGTATCTGCTGTTTCTCCTGACTGAGAAATGGCAATAACAACGTCTTTATCTGTGATAATAGGGTTTCTGTATCTGAATTCAGAAGCATATTCTACTTCTACAGGAATTCTTGCATATTCTTCGATAAGATACTCCCCGATAAGACCTGCATGCCATGAAGTTCCACAAGCGATGATAATAATCCTGTTGGCATTTTTAAACTTCTCAACATGATCCCAGATTCCTGCCATTTTGATAACTCCTTCATCTACAAGAAGTCTACCTCTCATAGTATCGTGAATGGATTTTGGCTGTTCAAAGATTTCTTTAAGCATGAAATGCTCATAACCTCCTTTTTCAATCTGCTCTAAGCTTAATTTTAGTTTCTGAATTTCAGGCTCAATCTTAGAGTTTTCATTGATGGTTCTGATATCTACTCCATTTTCAAGAGAAATGGTCGCCATGTGTCCTTCTTCAAGGTAAATAGCTTCTTTTGTAAATTCCACAAAAGGAGAAGCATCAGAAGCAATAAAATATTCTTTATCACCGATTCCGATCGCCAATGGAGATCCTAATCTTCCTACGACCAAAACGCCAGGATAATCTTCATGAAGTACTGTAATGGCATACGCCCCATATACTTCATTCAATGCATATCTTACTGCTGTCGGGAAATCTATTTCAGGGTTCAGATCCATAAAATACTGGATTAAATTCACCAATACTTCAGTATCTGTTTCTGATTTAAAAGAAAATCCTTTTTCTGTAAGCATTGTTTTGATGGTATCATAATTTTCAATGATCCCGTTGTGTACAATTGCTATTTTACCGTTATTTGACAAATGCGGGTGGGAGTTTCTGTCACTTGGTACTCCGTGAGTTGCCCAACGCGTATGTCCCATCCCCACTTTGAATTTTCCTTTTAAATCTTTCGAAATATTCACCAAATCATCAACTTTACCTTTTGTTTTTTCTACTTCAAGCTTATTGTCTGAACCTTCTAAAACAATTCCGGCACTGTCATATCCTCTGTATTCTAGTCTTCTAAGCCCATTGATTACAATATCATAAGCATCCTGAAAACCTGTATATCCTACTATTCCGCACATATTTATTTTGTCTAGTGTTGTTGTTTATTGTGTTTTATTTTTTCTTTCCGTACGTAACTATCAACTGAGTTTTGTAAGGGTTTGAATCTTTAGTTGTACCTGTTAAAATGACTCTGCTCATATCAAATGCTCTGGTTGTGTATCTCGCACCTACAGGAGCTCCTGAAGCATTTCTCACAAATGATCCCATATTGATAAGGAAAGGAGTATTAACAGCTAATTTATTATTTACCAGTTTACCTTCAACGATATCTTTAAGGGTTTTTGTAATTACAAAATCATAATATTCCGGTACAGGGTCCTTTTTCGGAGTATACGTATAAATATTAAATCCGTTTAAAGCATCTGAAGTAAACTGAGTAAGATCAATTTTTCCTTTATCGTCTGTAATTACCGGAACAAGATTAAATTTACGATCTCCACTTATCGTATTTGTAATATTCGTCCAGTTTTGAGATTGAGGATCTACAAAAAATCTGATTTTAGCTCCAACGATACCTATTTTATCTTTTTCAAATAAAGCTTTAAGCTCGTTAATTTTTTCATCAGGAATTTTCACATTGACGGATGGTCCACCCATTCCCTGTACAAAAAGTCTTGCATCTCCACCTATAGGATCGCTTGCTGGTGCATTAGCCAGAGCAGATCCTGTTCTGTCATACTCATACTGTCCCACATGAGCATTAGGACTTCCCATAGAAAATTTCAAAGAAGTCTGAGGACGGGTTACTACTCCATTATTGGTTACATCATATTTGTAATACATAATCATTTCCATATCATCAGGTGCAAACTGGAAAAGATAACCGTCATTACTTTCTGTAGAAATTCTAAGTCCTCTGATATATCTCACAAAGTTTGAAGCATCCTGAAGCTCAGGCTTACCTTTTTTAGCAATAATACGGTTTTGGAAGAAATCGGTATTATCCAATTTTATTCTAAATCCTAAATTACCTGTAAACACATTGGTATTATCAGACTTTTTCGTCACAGTCACGGTACTTACATTGCCGTCAAAAGTTGCTGATCCTAATTTTTCACCAAGACCAACGTTTAGATTCGAACGGGTAAGACTTTCTGTGTTTATATCAAGGAAAGTTGTAATTTCATGTACGTTAATCTTCATTGATTTCATGGTTTTATAATTACCATATTTACGTACAGGATAAGATTTTTTCTCAATGGAAACCGCAACTTTTTCATCACCTACCGGGAAGTCATTTTTATCATAAGCGCCCGGTGCTTTGATTGAATCAGTGATATAATAAGTATCATCAGCCGTATTCGCAGGAGTTCTCAATACCAAAACTACGGAATCTACTTTCGCATTAGGCCCGTTAAAATCAAAATTATCGGTAGGCATTCTGAACTGCGTAACGTACGATGCCTTCTGCATACCAAATTGTGAATCTTTAAAAGCTCCTAACACCCCAACGGAAAGACCTCCACCTGTGGTGTTTAATGAGTTAATAAGTCTGGATGCATCACTTCTGATTGAGTCGTTATTGCTGGAGTTGTATGCTACAACGGGATATGAAACTTCCGTACCTTGTGCTGCATCATTGTTAAACAGCTGCTCTCCGAGAGCATCCGGATCCGGTTCACAGTTATAAAGGATTGTACTTCCGAAAATCGCCAGTAAAAGCACGGCGAAAGTCCTTTTAAGAGTATGAGTCATTAAAAATGTGTTTTTTAATAAAGTTGGTTTATAGAATCTACATCAAGATACTCTGATTTTTGAGTAGCCGTTTCTTTAAATGCCTGGTCAAGGTCTTCGTCAAGAAACTCATCGCCCTTCACTACCGTATCTACATAGTTCATACTTTCGATAACAAAACTTTTAATTGTTGGGTTATCTAACGCTTTTAATCCTGAAATATTATCAAACTTCAACTTTTCATCAATCTTTTTATCAAGATCTGCATCCTTCTCGTTGTACAGAGAAAGAACAATTTTCGCGTCCTTGAAATAAGTATCTGATTCGTAGTAAGTTTTAAGATAAATTGGAACAAAAGAAGCCATCCATCCGTTCAGATGAATAACATCAGGAACCCAGTTCAGTTTCTTGATGGTTTCGATAACTCCTCTTGCAAAGAAAATAGCTCTCTCGTCATTGTCATCGAAAGGATTCCCTTCGTCGTCAAAATAGTACTGCTTTCTTTTGAAGTATTCTTCATTGTCAATAAAGTATACCTGAAGTCTTTCCCCCGGAAGAGACGCTACTTTAATGATTAAGGGCTGGTCCAGGTCATTGATAATAATATTCATTCCTGAAAGACGGATCACCTCATGAAGTTGGAATTTCCTCTCACTTATTTGTCCAAATCTTGGCATAAAAACTCTTACATCATTGCCTTCATTGTGCATCTTAAGTGCCATTTTGTTTACCACAGCAGCCATATTTGTATCTTCCTGATATGGATACATCTCTGTAGTAATGTACAGTATTTTTTGATTCGGCATAAACTTTCTATCTAATTTTTGTAAAAATGCTTTAATGTGCAAAATTACAAAAAAACATCCAACATTATTTTAATTAACATTTTTTTACGAAAATTCCGATTTTCAAATTATTAAAAACACACCTTATTATGTGATATTTTTAGTAATTTTGAATTAGTATTAAAATAAACTATGGAAGTTATTAAAAACAGTAAAGCCCTGAAGGATTTCATTGAAAGACAGAAAGAAATGGGAAAAAGAATTGGCTTTGCCCCTACTATGGGAGCACTTCATAAAGGCCATCTTTCTCTTTATGAAGAAGCAAGAAAAGATAATGATCTTGTTATTTCTTCAATTTTTGTAAATCCTACTCAATTCAACAATCCTGAGGATCTTGAGAAGTATCCGAGAGATATCAACAGAGATATTTTAATTCTGGAAAATTCAGGACTGGTAGATGCCGTTTATATTCCTGAAGTCGTAGATATATATCCTGAAAAGGCAGAAAGCCAGCATTACGACTACGACGGATTAGAAAATGAAATGGAGGGAAAATCCAGACCGGGACATTTTGATGGTGTAGGAACTGTGGTGGAAGAGCTTTTCAGACAAGTACAGCCGGACAACGCCTACTTTGGTGAAAAAGACTTTCAACAGCTTGCGATCATCAAAAAAATGGTTGAGAAAAAACATCTTCCGGTTAACATAAAAGGAGTCCCTATTTATCGGGCAGAAAACGGACTGGCTTTAAGCTCAAGAAACCAGAGGCTGCATGAAGACCGAAAAGAAACTTCAAAAGTAATTTATGAAACGTTGAAAAAAGTGAACGACTGGTTCAGAACAGTTTCCGTCCCTGAGATCAAAGAAAGAGTGACAGACATTTTCGATCAGCAACAGGGAATGAGACTTGAGTACTTTCTGATTGCCGATGAAGATACTTTAAAAGAAACTGATTTCTTTTACAAGGATAGAAACTACAGAGCTTTCATTGTAGTTGTAGTAGACGGTGTTAGATTAATTGACAATATGCATTTGGATTAATTCCAAAATAACATACAGCAAAATAAAATCTCCGACTCTGGTTATGAAAGTCTTTCAGACTCTATAATCAGAGTTTTTTTATTCTGTTATAATACCATCCTGATAATAAAATAATAACAGGGGAAAGAAACAACACCGCAAGGAGTATCACAGCCACAATATCCTGTATCATTCCATTGCTGATGCTAAGACAAAATAAACAGATTGATTGCAGTCCAAATAAGATCACGCCACCCGCAATATAACCATATGACAAGGTTTGTTTTAGTGTTATATTTTCTTTGCCCGCTTTTCTATTCCCGTTAATGACATGAAATAGAAAAATCAAGTAGAAAATTCCTGCTGACAGCAAAGCAATTAATAGCACCCAGGCTAATTCTTCATTAATAATACTCATATTCCCCTAAGTAAAGGTTTAATATAAAAAATCAAAGGCCTCCGGAAGGAAGCCTTTGAAACACCAAATCACAAAATATTAATATGAAAAAAATTTACTTTTCAGTAAACTTGTGACCCGGCTGGGATTCGAACCCAGGACCCATACATTAAAAGTGTATTGCTCTACCAGCTGAGCTACCGAGTCGGCCACAATTAAAAATGAATAAATTTCACTATTAATTATTAAATTTTCTTTGCAGTGCCTGCGACTGGACTCGAACCAGCACATCCTTAGGAAACCACCCCCTCAAGATGGCGTGTCTACCAATTTCACCACGCAGGCAATAAAAATTACAAAATTCCAGTAACTTTTTTTGCTTGTGACCCGGCTGGGATTCGAACCCAGGACCCATACATTAAAAGTGTATTGCTCTACCAGCTGAGCTACCGAGTCGGCCACTTATGCATCAAGTTTCATTTAAGTAATGTCCCTTGTTTTAAGTGGTGCAAAGATATGACTTTTTTCTTTATCTCAAAACTTTTTCGCAAATTTGTTTAAAAAAAATTCATGATAGTTTCATTGATCGGATACATGGGCAGTGGCAAATCTCACGTTTCCAAAATATTAAGCGAGAAAATAAATTTCAAATTGATAGACCTTGATAAAGAGATTTCGAGAAAGAACAAATTAACGATTCCGGAAATCTTCGAAAAAAAAGGAGAAATTTATTTTAGAAAGCTTGAAAGAGAGGCTCTGGAAGAGATTCTTGCCTCTGAAGAAAATGTAGTTTTAAGCCTTGGCGGAGGAACTCCTGTTTACTATAATAATATGGAGATCATCAACCACAATTCGAAAAGCTTCTTTTTAAGGAGCTCTGTGGGCACTTTGGTAGAAAGATTGTCTAAGCAAAAGGAAAAAAGACCTTTAATAGCCAATATATCCGATGAGGATCTCCCGGAGTTCATTGCTAAACACCTGTTTGAAAGAAATCAGTTCTATAGTAAGGCTCAATTTACAGTAGGAACAGATTCGCGTGATCCGGAAGAGATCGTCAACGAAATAATAGAAAAGCTCTATCCCTAGAGCTTTTTTATTTTAATCGTCACCTTCTGTTTCGTCACCTGTTTCTCCAAAGAAGTCATCCCAATCTGTAAAATCTGAATCGATATCATTACCTACATAATCATCCATATCTCTTCTGTCTTTTTTAGTTGGCCTTCCTTCACCTTTATTACGGTAATAATCCTGTGACATTTTGCGAAGTTTTAACAATTCATATTGTTCTTTATCCGTCACATCCTGTATGTGAAGTGGGACCAATTTGGCTCCAATTCTGCTTTTAGGAATCTGGATAACCTTTATTTTGTAATCAATCTGATTTTTACGAATTTTGATAACATCCCCTTCTTTTACCTCTTTAGATGACTTTACGGCAGACGTTCCGATAGAAACTCTGTTCTTTTTAATCTCTTCTGCTGCAATACTTCTTGTTTTATAAAAACGAATGCTCCATAAAAATTTATCTATTCTCATAATTTTTTATACTTTTGCCGTTATATTATTTGTAAAGTAATTAAAAGTTTTTTGAAATGAAAAAAATATTTTTATATACCCTTGTAGGATCTTTATGCTTTTCTGCATGTAAAAAAGATGATGAAGTGGTAGGCTATCAAGAACCTGCAGATGTTGCCACCCAGGATAGCTATGATGATCAGTCTATTAAGAAATTTATGGACGAAAACTATCTGGATGTACAGGGGAATATAAAACCTTTCAGTGCCACTGATACTACTGATGACAAATACAAAAAATTGTCTGAATTACCTAATGAAAAACTACCTTCCGGAACTATTTACATTAAAAGAGAAGGTGCACAGCCAACGACTAATCCGCAGGTCATTAAGACGGATGACGTTATTAAAATGATGGGTAGGGCTTATTCTTTCATAGCTGTTGAAACAGACGGAAAAGTAGCATTTGCATCTCAGCAGACTTTTTTTAATACAATAGACGGCTATACAGTTCCTGTGATTGACCCCATGTATTACTATGTTAAGAAAAAGGTATTGGATGATGCGACTGTAGAAGCTGCTAAAAAAGCAAAATACTATCAGATACCAGGGTTTAGAGAAGCATTACAAAAGTTCAATGCTTTTGATAATCTTCCAAGCGAAACGCCTTATAATCTTCAGGGGGTAATTATTGTTCCTTCGAGAGCCGCATTTGCAAGAAACCCACACTATCCTTACCTGAGCATGTCTCACAGAAACAGATCTTTTGTTTTCAACTTCCAGATTTACGGAAGATCGGACAGACCTGCCGATCAGGCGCAAACTTCAGAACAACAACAATAGATATAATAGATATACTAATAAAAAAACCGTCCTGAGGACGGTTTTTTTATGTTTTATTATGTTCTTGCTTTTTGTTTTACATTTCCTAAAATATCCGGGAAATACAGGTCTGCAAGGTGATCAAATTCATCTCCACGCATAAACATTGTAGCATCTACTTCTTCATAAGAACTCCTTCCTGCAGCGGCAATAAGCTCATTGCATGTATGAAGGGTATTTTTATGGAAGTGATATACCCTTTCACTTTTATCGGTTACATCAAGTCCTTTAATCAGCATTTTATCCTGAGTGGCAACTCCTGTAGGACAATTGTTGGAATTACATCTCAGCGCCTGGATACAACCTAAAGAAAACATAAATCCTCTTGCGTTATTACACATATCTGCTCCCATAGCGATAGCCCTTAAGATATCAAGGCTGGTAAGGACTTTACCACTGGCAATAACCCTTAATTTATTTCTTACGTTGTAGTTATTCAGTGTTCTGTTTACAAAGATCAAGGCAGGCTCAAGTGGCATCCCTACTCCATCTGAAAATTCCGGCGGAGCGGCTCCTGTTCCCCCTTCTGCACCGTCAATGGTGATAAAGTCAGGATAAATTTTCAGAACATTCATTTGTACACAGATATCTTCAAATTCTTTAGTATCACCGATACAAAGCTTGAACCCAACCGGTTTTCCTCCTGAAAGCTCTCTTAATTCCTGTACAAATCTTAATAGTCCGGCAGCATCAGAGAAAGAAGTATGTGATGGTGGTGAAATCACCGTCATTCCCGGTGTTACGTGACGGATGGCTGCAATCTCCGGAGTGTTCTTTACTCCCGGAAGTACTCCACCGTGTCCCGGTTTTGCTCCCTGTGACAATTTGATTTCAATCATTTTCACATTGGGAAGTGTTGAATATTTCGTGAATAATTCAGGATTAAACTTTCCTTCCTCATCACGACATCCGAAATATCCGGTACCGATCTGCCAGCATAAATCGCCTCCTTCCAGATGATATGGAGAAATACCTCCTTCTCCTGTATTATGGTAAAAGTTTCCTTTTTTGGCCCCTCTGTTCAGGGAAATCTGAGCTCTGTCACTTAATGCCCCAAAACTCATTGCTGAGATATTCAATAAAGAAGCATGGTAGGGTTGCGTACATTGTTCTCCTCCCACCCAAACTCTCGGGAGCTCCTCGGAAGGGGATTTTGCATAAATGGAATGCTTAATACCTTCATATTTTCTGTGATTTACTTCCAGCTGAGTACCAAAAGCCACCGTGTCGCTTAAGTTTTTAGCACGCCTGTACACTGCAGAACGCTGATTTCTTGGAAAAGGCTTTCCGTCTGTTTCTCTTTCAATAAAATATTGCTGCATTTCCGGCGAAATACTCTCGAAAAAGTACCTGAAGTATCCCAAAACCGGGAAATTCCTCAAAATAGCATGTTTCGATTGGTAAGCATTATACACTCCCAATGCATAAATTGCGGATAACAGCGTCGGTATCCAATAATGCGCTCTGATCAGTATTGCGACAATCCAGGTAGCAATAACTAATACAATTCCCCAAGATAAAAACTTATCTCTCATGAATGTAGTATTTTAAAGTTTAAAAATAAATTTAGTAGAAATTTTGCAAAGAGCCTATGCTTTTGCTAAAAAATTTTGGTAGGAAGATTGCACAGAAACTGTGCCATCTGACAGGATTTTTTCTAAATTTAGAAATTCTATCTGATTAACGGATGCAGGATCAAAGTCTTTCTGAACCCTCACATAATTTTCTGTGAAGCCAAACATTTTGCCGTCTTTATTTTCATGCTCCCAAAGGACAGGAAGCGTTTTTCCAAGTTGAGTCTGATAAAATGCCATTTTCTTTTTTTCAGAAAGAATCCTCAGCATTTTATTACGTTTTTTTCTTTCAGCTACCGGTACTACGCCGTCCATAGCTGTTGCTTCTGTATTTTCTCTTTCCGAATAAGTAAATACATGAAGATAAGTAATAGGAAGTTCATTAAGGAAATTATAGGTTTCCATAAATTTTTCCTCGGTTTCTCCCGGGAATCCGACAATAACGTCTACCCCAATAGCAGCATCAGGCATTACCTCGCGGATCTTGCTTACTCTGTCACTGTACAGTTTGGTCAGGTAACGGCGTTTCATTTTTTTCAATACATCATCGCTTCCTGACTGCAACGGAATATGGAAATGCGGAACAAAACTTCTGCTTTTAGAAACCAGTTCGATACTTTCATCCTTCAGCAGATTAGGCTCTATGGATGAAATACGGATCCTTTCAATACCTTCCACTTTATCAAGTTCTGAAATCAGATCAAGGAAAGTATGTTCGTGTCTTTTGTTTCCAAATTCTCCCTTTCCATAGTCCCCGATATTCACTCCGGTAAGAACAATTTCTTTAATATCTTTTGCTGCAATCTCAGCAGCATTTCTGAGAACATTCTCTATGGTGTCTGAACGTGAAATACCTCTTGCCAACGGAATGGTACAATAGGTACATTTGTAATCACAGCCATCCTGAACTTTCAGAAAGGCTCTTGTCCGGTCACCAATTGAATAGCTTCCGATAAAGAAATCGGTTTCTTCAATCTCACATGAATGAACGATTCCTTCGTTTTCTGTTTTCTCCAGATCGTCAAGGTAGCTTAGAATATTGAATTTTTCTTTAGCCCCCAACACAAGGTCTACTCCTTCAATCTGTGAAATTTCCTCAGGTTTCAACTGAGCATAGCAACCCACAATTACCACCAGACCTTCAGGGTTGGCTTTCATTGCTCTTTTTACGTGAAGCTTACATTCGCGGTCTGCATTTTCGGTAACAGAACATGTATTGATCACATAGATATTGGCTTTCTCATCAAAGCCCACCTTATCATAACCTGCATCTGTTAATTGACGGGCAATAGTAGATGTTTCTGCAAAGTTTAACTTGCAGCCAAGTGTGTGATACGCGGCAGTTCTTTGAAAACTAGACATGAGATACTCCTTAATTTTATGGGTGCAAAGATAGTAATTTTAATAAGAACTCAAGATTGATTCAGTCTATTGCTTGTATTCATCCTTTACTTCGGAACTATTTTGGAAACATACCGGTGAGGAATTTGCATCAGGTTCACTGCCTGAAAATTTATTCTTCATTTCAGCATTATACTCCTGAGACTTGTTTCTTGGAATAGAAAGTGTTTTCCAGTCTTCATTCTTTATCATTTTGGCGATATATACAATTTGTCCGATATGATAAGGATAGTGAGCCAGTTGTCTTAAAATTGCATCAATAACAGGATGTGCTTCTCCTCTAATGTAAATTGTTGAATATAAATTTTCATTGGTAATTTGTTCTAAAGCGTTAAACAGACATCTCCAGCCTTTTTCCCAAAATTCAATAACATCTTTTTTGGTTTTGGGTGTATTTATAAATTCTTCGTCACGGTTACGCCAGGATTTTTCGCCATCTTCAGTAAGGAAGTCCGTCCACCTTGACAGCATATTTCCTGCGATATGATTTACAATGACAGCAATAGAATTACTTTCTTCATTATACTGCCAGCAAATCTGCTGATCTGACAATTGCTCAAATGATTGATCACCAAGAGATTTATAATATCTAAAACGCTTTACAAACAGCTCTTTCATTTTTTTATTTTGTTACTAATCTAAAGTATTTGCAGCATAAAACCACCTCTGACGAAGTGGTTTTATCTATTTATTTTATTGATCATTATTCTCTGTTTTTCACCAATATCCAACCTGTAAATTTAATGGCTGTATTATTTTTATCATTTTCATTCCACATTACAGAATACCAATAAGTTCCTGTAGGGACTTTTCTTCCTTTCTGAGTTCCGTCCCATGTATAGCCGCTCAGTTTATTAAGCTGATGGATTTTAGTTCCATACCGGTCAAAAATATCCATTACCAGATTTTGCTTACCTCCTAATGCGGAATAATCGACAATATCATTAATACCATCCGCATTGGGAGTAATAACATTGACAAGATTAGGCACAACAATTCCTATTTCTACAGGAACACAATCATAGGTATCTTTTACAAATATTTTATAATCTCCTCTCGCCACATTATTGAAAATATTGGAATTCTGCCACGTTACGTTATCCAATGAATATTGATAAGGAGGTGTACCACCCATCACAGATACCGTAACCGTAGTATTGCCAATATCAACTGTAGAAATAACCGGCTGTTCCGAAGCGTATACTTTTACCGGCTGGGTAATTACACATTCTCCGGTTTTGAGCTTCACCCAGTAAGTTCCGATTCCTACATTGATCGTCTGGGTAGTCGCTCCGGTACTCCACTCATAACTTTTGAATCCCGGGCCGGCATCTAAAACAGTTCTTGCTTCGGCACAAATAATTTTATCTTTGAGTATCGCAGAATACACCGGCTCAATGACTACCAGTGTAATCTTTGC
This sequence comes from Chryseobacterium sp. UNC8MFCol, assembly GCF_000482305.1. NCBI lineage: Bacteria > Pseudomonadati > Bacteroidota > Flavobacteriia > Flavobacteriales > Weeksellaceae > Chryseobacterium > Chryseobacterium sp. UNC8MFCol. The sequence goes on along the minus strand of NZ_AXUZ01000016.1, from coordinate 195,765 downwards.
CACATTATAACATCCCTGCGCATTGGAGACTTTTACATATACTACTCCATTAGGCGCAATATAATTGTTGAAGGTTACTATTTCATTGGTTTGATTAACAGCATCTGTCAGAGAGGGATAATATTTTTTGATAGGATTTGTCTGGCCTGTAACAGACGCATTCCCAAGGTTGAAAGCTCCTGTAGAAAGGTTTGTTTCGAGAGCACACGATCTTAATATTGCATCATTAACGACGACGACAGGATGAAATTTCAAACTGATCTGAGCAATAGCTTTACATCCGAATTCAGAAGTTACCTTTACATAAATAGTTCCTTCTGCGGATACAAAAGTCATAGGATTTGTAATTTCATTAGCATTGGCATTAAGATCTGTCATGCTTAGAAAATACCTCTTAATGGAATTGGGGTTTGACCCGACGTCCGCTGATGTAAGGTCAAATAAGGCAGTACCCGCATTATTGTTATTACACTGCGTTAATGTTGCATTTTTTGCTGTAATTGCTCCATTTTTAAATCTGAAAGCGCCAACCTGTTTACATTTGTTAAGTGGATTATCAGGATTTGACGCATCCGTATAGCTGATACTGTAGTAATAAACCGTCGTCGTATTTACCGTCTGAGGAGTTGTAATCGGGTTATTTCCTGTTAAAGCATCATTTTGACTCACGTGATAGCTTACCCCGAAATGTTGATTCCCGTTAAGAATTCCCGGAGTCAGGAGTGAAAAGTCAAATAATTCAGTGGCACCACAGATTACCACTTCTCTGGGGTCAGCAGGATTCGCTGCAGGAATTCCGGGAGGCATAAATGGATAAACCTGAATATTCGGGTCGGTAAAAGGAGAAGCCAGGGTTGCCGTTCCTCCCCATGTTAAAGAAAACGGCGCTGTTATACTACTGGTACTACTCACCCAGTTGTCTATGAATAAATAATATGTTTCTCCGGGCAAAACATCCATATATTTGCAGTACGGTGTTGGGGAACCTCCGGGAGCACTTGTAATTGTACTTGTCATATTAAGGCCTGTGGCCGCTCCAACACCAATCACCGTGGCGGCATTACAACGTATTGGCGCTCCCAGGCTGCCACAATTCACATTGGGGCCGAAAATAGCCCAGTCGTAGTCTGCACCGGGGTTATTCGGAGTAAGATCAAAAGTAAGGGTACCTCCGGTTGCTATTGTAATTTTATACCAAATCGAATTATGCTCTCCAGTGAAATCTATACAACTTCCCGAGTTTTCCAATTCTTTGATATCACCGTATCCTGACGGGCTGTATGTAATATTTGAGTTTCCGCAGACGGCCAATGCTGTGGCACAATCTTGCTGAGAATAAAAAGTATGGGATATCAATAAAAGAACAAATAGTAAAAGTTTTCTCATAGACATGTTTTTATGGTTGAATTAGTTACATCCACATATCCCTCTCAACACATATCAAATATACCTATAATTTCATTACAAATAATAAAGTTTACATTATTTTAAAATATTTTAAATAAAAAAAATATTTTATTGCGTAATACTCTACATAAATCGATTTATTTTATACTTGTAATATTTCCACAAAGGTTTTCAAGGTGAAAAATTTTATGGAAAGGGCTCTTGACTTCTTTCAAATGTTCTTTATCCTGAATAAAAGTATACCTGGAAGCGATAGAGTTCATATCAGACACAATGACCAGCCAACATTCATCCACAGAGGTGTCATAATAAGGGAACTTTTCATTTTTCTTTTCGATCAGTTCAAGAATTTTCTCAGAGCATAATTCGTCAAAAAGATTCATACTGTACTCATGAGTAATAAATACATTTCTTCTGTGGAAAGATTTTCGTATACTTTTTACACATCCTAACGGTTTATTCTTTTTTATACTTTTATAAATACTGGTAATATTTTCCTCCTGTTGTTCCAAGTGATCAAATTTTACATTGGAATGAAATTCTAAAAAATAAACACCACGATATTTCGTAGTGTCTTCTTGTTCTAGTAGTATTTCTGCCTGACGGAATATTTTATTTAAAGTGCTTTCCACCTTTTTCATTTCCAGATGATTGATCACTTCGGTCAGTTCTATTCCGATTTTTTTGTCGTTTAACTTAGCGATAAAGTCAGGACTTTCGCAGGTAAAGTTTTCAAATTTCACTTCGGGAAAATGATGCATGAAAGAATTGAGTAGCAAAATCTCGGACTTCTTTCTGTATTTTTCACGATCATGAAGCGGAGACTCGTCTATGGTACGGTGGTACTTTTCTATGGGCTTTTTTTTCAAATGCCTGTTGAGATAATATAAACTTAGATTTTTAATCAGATCTTCATCAGAAAACGTCTTTTTCATGTGATTATTTTTTAAAAATTACGAACACATGCAGCCAATGGCTTTCATCATTAAAAGTTTTTGATAATCAAAAATTTACACACTTAAAGATAAGTAAAAAAACAATTCAACATCGGGTTTTATCATTTATTTATCAAATAATTAATGTAAGGTTTATTTTCATTATTAATACCTTTGTCTCTTGTAACACAAATCAGCATTATGGATTTTAGGAATTTTAAGATACCCTACAACATCAATCCCCAATATTCAAAGAAAACAGCGTACTTCTCAATGGAATTTGCCCTTGAGCAGGTACTTAAAATATACTCCGGCGGTCTCGGCTTTCTGGCAGGATCTCATATGAGAAGCGCCTATAACCTGAAGCAGGATTTAATAGGAATTGGTATTCTCTGGAAATTTGGTTATTATGATCAGGCCAGGAATCATGATCAGACTTTACAACCTGTATGGACCAGAAAAATGTACAGCTTTCTTGAAGACACAGGGATAAAGTTCCAAATTGAAATTCATAGTGCACCTGTCTGGGTAAAGGTATGGTACCTCAATCCCGAAACATTCAATACGGCACCTATGTTTTTTCTGTCTACAGATGTTCCGGAGAATGATCACGTATCGAAAACGATCTGTCATAAATTGTATGATGCCAACGAATCTACCAAGCTGGCACAATATATTTTACTGGGAAAAGGCGGAGCTCAGTTACTGGATGAGATGAATCTTGAAAGAGAGGTCTACCACCTCAATGAAGCTCACGGTCTTCCTGCTGCATTTTATCTGTTGAAAAAGTACAATGGTGACCTGGGTAAAGTAAGGGAAAAACTGGTCTTCACTACCCATACACCGGAAGAAGCAGGTAACGAAAAACATAATCTGAAGCTATGCTACGATATGTCATACTTCTCAGGATACAGCATGGAAGAGATAAAAAGTATTGAAGGAGGTGATGGAGATCGCTTCAACCATTCTCTCTGTGCTCTGAAGATGGCCCGGAAGGCCAACGGAGTTTCCCAACTCCACGGAGTAGTTTCCAGAACGATGTGGAATAAATATCCGGGAATCTGTGAGATCACTTCCATCACCAATGCTCAGGAATTTAAATACTGGGCGGATAAGCCTCTTTATAACGCAAAGGATGAAAATGACGAAACCGTTTTCGACTACCGTAAAAAGAATTTAAAGAAAAAATTATTCAACATTGTTGCCGATCAGACCGGAAATCTATTCAACCCCAACATCTTTACTATTGTGTGGGCAAGACGATTTGCAGGATACAAACGTGCAGAACTGCTGCTGCATGATAAAGACAGATTTTACAGGCTTTTAAATCATCCGAAATATCCGGTACAGATTATCTGGGCCGGGAAACCCTACCCTATGGATTATTCGGCTATTTCTACTTTCAATACACTCGTGGAAGAAAGTAAGAACCATAAAAATATGGCTGTCCTTACAGGGTATGAATTGTCTCTCAGCAAATCTTTAAAGCAAGGTTCAGATCTGTGGCTCAACAATCCAAGGGTACCCCGTGAAGCTTCGGGTACTTCCGGTATGACCGCTGCGATGAATGGATCGATCAATTTATCTACTGACGATGGCTGGATCCCTGAATTCGCAAAACATGGGGAAAATGCTTTTGTAGTACCAAAAGCAGACTACCAGAATATGAGTATTTATGAGCAGGATAACTATGATTTAAATAAATTATACGAAATCCTTGAAAATGAAATTCTTCCCACCTACTATGATCATCCGGAGCAATGGAGAAAAATTCAGTACAACTCAATGAATGACGTGAAAGATCAGTTCAATAGTGATAGAATGGCAGATGAATATTACAGAATACTCTATCAAGAAAGATAATATCCTGCTATCAAATAAATAAAACAAAACCGCCCTGTAAAACTTTTACTAGGCGGTTTTTTATTGAGAATTAATTATTTACTTTTTTTCTTTGCAGGCACCTTTAAGCCTTTTTCTCTTGCTTCAGAAATACCGATAGCTACGGCTTGCTTCTTGCTTGTCACTTTTTTACCGGAAGAAGATTTCAGTTTTCCTTCCTTAAATTCGTGCATAACTTTTCCTACTTTGTCCTGAGCTTTTTCTGAATATTTTGTCTTGCTCATGATACTTGTTTTAAGATTTTGGCAGGGCTACCCCCAGTTCGTAAACTCTGGCGTGTTTCAAATATTTTGAACGCTCTCTTGAAGTTACCGATTGAAAATGATCATTTTTAATCACAATTATCGGGTCTTCTGCATTTTCAATCTCGAAATTGGCTAAATATCTTTCATCCGGTGGAGATTGTTGTTGCTTTGCTTTAATTTTCTGCAGTTCATCCGCATATTTCCGGAATCCCGGATCTGAAGAATGGATAAATTTGTATTCATCGCCGGCATACACATAATAGTGAAGTTTTTTTTCTATCAAACCTGCTTCATCAGTGATTTCAGGGTTGTCGTTTCCGTCCTTAAAGCCCACTTCCACAAGAGTTCCACCTTTTTTGCGGGCACATTCGTCAGCATCATTAAAGCTGGAAAAACCGGTATAGACAATCTGGTCGTTCAATACGTAACGGTTTAATTTCTGGTTATAGGCATTCGTTTCCATAATTATTATTTGATTTGATTATATGAAATGATATTCAATTTTTTTGCCAAAAAGCATATTTGGAAAAGCTTTTTTATATATTTTAATAAAATTATTATCTTTGAAATTGATTAATGCTAGAAATGAAAAAACTACTTTTAACTCTTACTATGGCAGCCGCATTCTATAATGCATCAGCCCAGGAAATCACACTAGACAAAATATATTCAGGATATTACCGTGGCAAAGGCATTGCCGGAATCACATCTATGAAAAACGGTGAAAATTATCTTGTTATTGAACCTACCGGAATAGCTAAATATTCTTATAAAAATTCTCAGAAAGAAGGAAATCTTGTAGATGGAAAATTTGAAAGCTATATTTTTTCTGATGACGAGTCTAAAATTCTGTTACAAATAGGCCGTCAACCGGTCTACAGACATTCTTTCCTAGGAAAATTTGATGTCAAAGATCTGAAGTCAGGAAAAACAATCAGTTTAAATGATGGAAAACCGGTACAGGAACCTAGCTTTTCACCTGATGCTACAAAAGTTGCTTTTATTGTAGACAATAATTTGTTTTATCAGGATTTAACTTCAGGAAAAATTACGCAGATCACGACCGACGGCAAGAAAAATTCTATTCTCAATGGGCTGGCAGACTGGGTGTAGGAAGAAGAATTCGGTCATGCAAAACAATATGAATGGACCAAAAATTCTGATGCCATTGTATTTGTAAAGTCTGATGAAAGCCAGGTTCCGGAAGTTTACATTCCCATCTACGGAAAAAATCTTTATCCTGCTGAGATGCGTTATAAATATCCGAAGGCCGGAGAGAAAAACTCTGTAGTTTCAGCTCAGCTGTATCGTCTTGATAGCGGAAAAACAATACAACTCAACTTAGCTTCTTTCAAAAATTACTATATCCCGAATGTGTTCCAGACGGCAAAGCCTGATGAAATGGTGTTGATTACTTCAGAAAGAATTCAGAATGCATCCGACATCTTGAAAGTAAATACCAAAACGGGGGCGGTTCAGAAACTATTTACAGAAACGGATGATAAATGGATAGAAACAGATAGCCCTACACTTCAATTCCTTGATGACAATTCTTTCCTCTGGTCTTCTGAAAGAGACGGAAATCGTCATTTATACTGGTATGATAAGGATGGTAAGCTTAAAAAGCAAATCACGAAAGGAAACTGGGAGGTAACCAATTATTATGGATTCAATCCCAAGACAAAAGAAATTTACATCCAGACTACTGAAAAAGGAAGCATCAACAAGGTTGTTTCTAAGGTAAATATCGAAAGCGGGAAGATTCAACTGATTTCCAATGGAGAAGGAAACAATTCTGCCAATTTCAGTAAAAATTACAACTATTTTATCGAGACCTCTTCTACAGCTTCAAAACCTTACACTTATGTATTGAAAGACGGAAACGGTAAAACAGTAAAGGAACTTCAGAATAATAATGACCAGCTACAGAAATTAAAAACGGATAATTTTGCAGAAAAAGAGTTCATTACGATTCCTAATGCGGTAGGTGATCAAATGAATGCCTGGGTAATGAAACCGAAGAATTTTGATCCTAATAAAAAGTATCCGCTTTTCATGTTCCAATATTCCGGACCGGGATCTCAGCAGGTTGCCAATTCGTGGGATAACGGTAATGCCTTGTGGTTTAATCATCTGGTACAAAAAGGATATATTGTAGCTTGTGTAGACGGACGCGGAACAGGATATAAAGGTGCAAAATATAAGAAAGTAACTTATATGAATCTTGGTAAATATGAGATTGAAGATCAGATCACTGCTGCAAAATGGTTCGGAAATCAATCTTATATTGATAAAAGCAGAATCGGAATGTTCGGATGGAGCTTCGGAGGTTACATGACGAGCTTAGCAATGACCAAAGGTGCAGATGTTTTCAAAATGGGAATTGCTGTAGCACCGGTAACCAACTGGAGATATTATGATTCGGTGTATACTGAAAGATTTATGAGAACTCCACAGGAAAATCCTGATGGGTATGATAAAAACTCTCCTACAGAATATGCAAATCTGCTGAAAGGCAAATTCCTGTTAATCCATGGAACGGCTGACGATAACGTACATTTTCAAAATTCGATGGAATTATCTGAAGCGTTGATTCAAAATAAAAAGCAATTTGATTTCATGGCTTATCCTGATAAAAACCATGGAATCAATGGTGGGCAGACAAGACCTCAGCTTTATCAGAAGATGACGGATTTCATTGTACAAAATTTATAAAAAATAAATAAAACAGATAAACTCCCTTTCAGAAATTCTGAAAGGGAGTTTTCATAAAACACATTCATTAAGGATACTTTACGGCCTTATCTAACTCTATCGGATTATTAAAGGCTTTTAATTTTTTTCTTTCGTTGGTTTCTGCTGGTTTCAGTTGTTCTTTGGTGAGAATTGTACCGTCATCAAGCTGTAATTTTTGCCCTTCGCGCATAGTCAGATTTCCATTAAATATATATTTAAAAGGATTGGAATAGAGGTCCAGCCTTAGTTTATTTAAATCTTTCTGAGTAACGGAAATCGCTCTGAGGATATAATTATTTAATGAATTACGTTGATAATCATCCGCAATCTTTTCACTCTTAATCACCTTAAAATAATAATTCTTTTTTGTATCATACAATTCCATAATCAATCCCGGCAATCCGTTAAACTTATAAGGTCCGTAGGCCATTGGAATATCTTTTGTAAACCATGCGATCCAGTTTCTTCCTCCGAACTGAGTAGTAGCTTTTTGAAGTTTCAAATTATCCAAGACTTTTATGCTGTCTGAAATACTCCATTGTTGGTTGGCCTCATCAGATATTTTATAAAAATTCACATCCCCGATATATTCATAGTTTTGAAAGACATTGTTACCTTTCTTTTTTATTAAAAAAGAAGTCAGTCTATTACCTTTAAACCCATAGTGCCCGGTAGCATTAAATATTGAATCATTAATATAATTCAGTCTGTTATAATACGCTATATCCTCTTTTGTGATATCCAGATAATAATTTTCCCTGGTGATATCTTTTGAGGTTGAATCTTTCTTGTATTTCACCTCATAGATGAACCTGTTGTTCTGAGCAAACATCATACATGTTCCCAGCAATATAAATAATAAGCCTTTCATAATAATTTAATTTTCAGATAATAATTCCGGAATAAAGAACTCAAGATCTGCTCTTTCGTACTGAACCGGGTATTCCGTGTCATTGATAAAGATATTGGGTGTAAAATGCACACCATTGCTGCTTACCCATTCTTCATGTCCTTTTAATAATGCTAGTGCACTCTCCGGGTTTCCAAAATATTTAGAATACTTTTGATACCAGCCACTTTTGTCTTCACTATATCCCTGAACCTCATACCAGCCGCTTAACGCTTCCAGAAATTCTATTTTATTTTCGCTATTGATATAAATATTGGTAAGATTTACATGAACCGTTCTATTATCCAGATCATCCCTGCTAAGGTCTATATCAAAAAAAATAGTGATTCTCAACTCATCTGAATACTTTTTAACCAGCTTTAGAAAAACAGGATAAAATTCTTTACAATGCTTACAAAAGGGATTAGTCACAAAGGTCAAATTCTGGTCTGCATTTTCGTTTCCAAATACAAAAGCACTTGAAAAATCAGTATTGACCAACCGTTTTTGTAAAGACAAATTATTTTTGAAAAACTGATAGTTTCTTCTGAATTTTAAATTTCTTTTAAGCGTATTTTCATCTTTCTGGGCATTTTGATTTTTTATCCTAAAATTCATCAGAACAATGAGCGAACCCAAGCTCCCGATTAAAAACAGAACAGCACTTATGTCCGGTTTCTTACTCGTAAAGGAGATAAGATTGGCAGCCACCAGTTGAATACCTACTAAAGCTATGATTACCATGCAGACAGGACAGTATTTTTTAACAACAAATATCTGATAGTATAATGATAAAACAGCAACGGGTATAAATGCAAATAACCCATACCGATAGGTCTCAAAAAAGAATTCAACATTTTTTATCAGGCCAAGTAAAACAAAACACACGATCTGACTCGTAAAAAACAACAATGAAATCTCAGATAAATCTATTTTGTTAAAAATCTTCCATTTTTTCGAATTAAAAACCAGGTCACAATCCGTATTCAGATAATTGCTTTTACATACTCCAACCGGAATGAATGTTCCTTTACCATGAGTTTTTTTGTAGGCCTCACGGGCAAAGATGAAGCCGATAAGTCCGGTAGCGGCAAAGATCAATTTCAAAATCAGATTGGAGTGATCATATGCGAAAAGAAACAGAAACACCAGCGCTACAATTCCCCAGTTGACATATGTATACTCAAATTTTGATTTTTTGTAAAACTGGTCTTCAGATTTTTCTACAATAAGTATTATATTTTCCCATTCTGAAAAAAAATCATCCGTATGCGAACCATTGACTGTTATTTTATTATCTTTATTATTCACCACTGCCAACTCTCCTTTTACTAAGGCCAGGAAATCCTCAGGTAAAATATCTTTTTCATCATTATCTATTCTGTAACTGTAATTTTCAATATTGAAAAAGTGTAAAGCATCAGAAAATGCCAGAAGACTTGGAAAATCAGGATGCCCTTCCAATTGAAGTTCGAACTCATCCCTATCAATATATATTTTATTATCATCCAGATAATTCATAACAGCTATATAACTTTTATGTGTCATCTCTAATGCATCTTTATTGTTCAAAAAAAATAGCAACAGTTTCCCGTTGCCATTTTAAAAAAGTTTCAGTGATTATCCACAGCAAAAAGTACCATTGCAATAAGAATCTCCATTACCATTATGAGTGTTTGCACAGGCAGCATTAGTGCATCCGCATCCACTAGCCTCAATAAGCCCTCCCTTAATTGTTCTCTGCTCGTCTCTGGACAAGCTTCCCTTCAATTTTTTCAAATCAATTTTTTTCATGATGTTTTTTTTAGAATGATTTTATGTCACTATTGACATTTCGAAACTAGAAAACAAATATCACATCAAAGAGAAATAAACTTGCATTTATGCTGCATATACCCTTATTTGCAATATGTACACTATTTGTACAGGTTAATTTAATACAGTGAATTATCTTTTTAAGCTTAAAATTTTATATTTATTTCATTAATCGTTTACTCAATGATTATTTATTTTATCAATTAAAATTAAAAACCTAATTTTGGGAAATTTGAAAATTGATTATATGAAGACTAAACATCCTAAAGGGCTGCCTTTTCTCTTTTTTACAGAAATGTGGGAGCGTTTCGGGTATTACCTGATTCTTGGAATCTTTGTTTTGTATGTTATCGAGCCTGCCGGTATGAAAGGAGGCCTTGGATTACCGGATAAAACCGCCGATGACATTTTCGGGACTTATATTGCATTGACTTATCTTACTCCTTTTATTGGAGGTTTCTTGGCAGACAGGGTTTTAGGATATATAAAATCGATCTATCTGGGTGGTTTTTTAATGGCTGCAGGATATATCGGAATGGGAGTTTTCAAAGATCTACCTTTATTTTATACTTCTTTAGCATTAATTATTATCGGAAATGGTTTCTTTAAGCCTACTATCTCAACCCTTCTGGGAAATCTATATTCTGAAGAACCTTATAAAGCCAACAAAGATTCCGGATATAATATTTTTTACATGGGAATCAATATCGGAGCGTTTATCTGTAATATTATTGCAGCATTCATGCGTAATAAATTCGGTTGGGGTGAAGCTTTCATTACTGCCGGAGTAGGAATGCTGATCGGTATGGTTATTTTTACCATCGGTAGAAAACATTATCTCCACGCCGCTCAGATGAAGCCGGTACAGGAAGGAGATACTAAGCTTTCAGAGATCCTTATCAAAGTATTTGTTCCCGCTATTGCAGCAGGAGCAATCGGCTGGTTTATTCCGAACAATATTTTTGGAAGTGACAGTACTGACGCTTTTATTTTCGCCTGTATTCCTGTTATTTACTTTTATGCTTCCCTTTATTTCAAGGCTAAACCTGAGGAAAAAGCTTCAATCGGAGCATTGTTGTCTGTCTTTTTGATCAGTATGTTCTTCTGGGCTGTATTCAAACAAAATGGTACTGCACTGACAAGATGGGCAAATTATTACACCGACAGAAGTGTTCCTGCTTCCCTGGAAAAACCATTAGAAGGTATCTATATGGTGGATGGCAAGAGCTATGAAGACAAAGAAACTCCGGTTTACGATAATCAGTTCAGATCTCAGAAGGATGAAAATGGTGATACTAAAAAAGAAACAGGCAAAGATGTTTATTTTAAAAATATATCTCCGGAACAACGTGCTGTCTTAGAAAAGAACCCTGAAAATAAAGTATACTTATACAATACAGAACTTTTCCAGTCTATTAATCCATTCTGGGTAATCGCACTGACTCCGGTGATCGTCGGGTTCTGGGCATTGCTGAGAAGAAAAGGAAAAGAGCCTTTAACTCCTACGAAGATTGTTCTGGGGTTATTTATTTCAGGCTTATCATGCCTGGTAATGGTTCTTGCTGTAATGGCCGGAGATAATGGATCGGTAAAAGTTTCTCCTTTATGGCTTGTTGCCAGCTACGGGGTAATTACTATCGGCGAATTATGCCTTTCACCAATGGGACTTTCCTTTGTTTCAAAGCTTTCACCAGCCAGAATTACAGCATTGATGATGGGTGGTTTTTTTCTGGCCAACTCTGTAGGAAACAAACTTTCAGGAATCCTTGCCAGTACGTGGTACAGCTATGAAAACAAGACGAATTATTTTCTTGTAAATTTCGGTTTGTTAATATTTGCTACGCTATTAGGCCTTTCTATGTTAAAAAGATTAAATAAAATCATGAAAGAAAAAGGACATTAATCCTTTATATCTATAACAAATATCAAGCTGCGGACCGGTTCCGCAGCTTTTTTATTTAAAAATAAAATTAAAAACTTGCCAAAAACCCAAAATAAACTATATTTGTCAGTCTTAACAAAAATTAACAATAGAAATGGATAATATTGAAGCATTAAGTCCGAAACCGGATGAATTTGTGGAGAATAAGAATTCCAGACATCCAAAGGGATTATGGGTTCTTTTCGGAACGGAAATGTGGGAGCGTTTCAACTTTTATGGAATGAGAGCACTTTTAACGCTCTTTATGGTAAATTCCTTATTAATAAAAGAAGCAGATGCTGCAATCATCTATGGTGGATTTTTAGCTTTATGTTATCTTACTCCGCTTTTGGGAGGATTTATTGCCGATAAATATATCGGAAACAGATTTGCCATTATTGTGGGAGGATCCCTAATGGCCATCGGACAGTTTTTATTATTTATCAGTGCATCTACTTTCTCTGCGGATATCGGAAGTGCTAAACTGATTATGTGGCTGGCTTTATTTGTTATCATCTTTGGTAATGGATTTTTCAAACCGAATATTTCCTCAATGGTGGGAAGTCTATATCCAAAACAAGAAAAATCTAAGCTGGATTCTGCATTCACTATTTTCTATATGGGGATCAACATCGGGGCATTCCTTGGCCAGTTTATCTGTCCTTATGTAGGAGACGTAAAGGATGCTACGACCGGTGTAAGAGATATTTTTGCTTTCAAATGGGGGTTCTTGGCAGCTTCCATTGCGATGGTAATCGGAACAGTTACATTCTTCATTCTTAAAAATAAATATGTAGTAACTCCTGAAGGAAGGCCTATCGGCGGATTACCAAAGAACAATACCACTGCAGATTTTGAAGAAGGAGAATCTCAGACAGCAAAATTTTCGGGTGCTTTCCTGGGAGCTACGATAGCAATTTTCGTTGTTCTCTTCTTTGTATTCAGATATTTATTGGTAGGAGAACTCGGATTCAACTCTGTGGAAATGGGACAGATGATTAAAGGGATTATCTATCCTTTCATCTATGCAGCAGGTATTTCATTAGCTTTCTTAATTATGTCTTCAGCTGAAAACAAGGTAGAAAGACAAAGAATTTGGGTCATTTATATCGTTTCTTTTTTCATCATCTTTTTCTGGGCAGCTTTCGAACAGGCAGGTTCTTCATTAACGTTTATTGCAGATAACCAGACAGACAGAAATATTTTTGGATGGAATATGCCACCATCAATGGTTCAGATATTTAACGGAATTTTTGTAGTTCTACTAGCGGTTCCTTTCAGTTTATGTTGGGATAAGCTTAGAGCAAAAGGAAAAGAGCCGGTATCTCCATTCAAACAAGCGATGGGGCTTGCATTAATTGCTCTTTCTTATTTCATCATTGCACATAATGTAAAAGATCTAGGAAACTCCGGTTTATTGGCAATCAAATGGTTGATGCTTTTATATTTCATCCAGACTTGTGGTGAGCTTTGTTTATCACCAATCGGGCTTTCGCTGGTAGGTAAACTGGCTCCAAAAAGATTTGCTTCATTGCTATACGGTGTTTTCTTCATCTCTAATGCTGCCGGATACGCATTGGCAGGTTCATTAGGAGCACTTATCCCTGCAACAGGTGATAAATTTAAGAAAGCTCAGGAAATCGGAGTTAACTTACAGGATGTTTTAGATAAAAAAATTACTTTAAATGCTGATCAGATTGCAGCATTTGAAAAAGCACAGCTACCGTTACACAACCCTAGTTTTGTAGGATTTGAGATTCATAACTTATTTGAATTCTTCATGGTGTTTGTGGTACTTTGTGGTATTGCTTCAGTAATCTTAGGTCTACTGTCGCCGATCTTAAAGAAAATGATGCACGGTGTCAACTAGCAGCATTAACAAAATATGAATAAAACCTCTGCTAAGTCAGAGGTTTTTTTTATTTTCGTATGATGGAAATTTCCGAAGATTCTTTATTCCAGTCCGTAAAGGAAATTGTTAGGCAATCGCGCGAAAAAGTTTTTCGGATAGCGAATTCTACGCTATTGCTTACCTATTGGCAAATCGGAAAACTGATTGTTGAAAATGAGCAGCAAGGAAAAGAACGTGCGGAATATGGAAAATACACCTTAAAGAATCTTTCACAAAAACTGACTCTGGAGTTTGGAAAAGGTTTTGATTACACAAATCTTTCCAATATGCGTAAGTTTTATACCGCTTTCCCAATTGTTGACACATTGTCTCAACAATTGAGCTGGTCGCACTACCGACTGCTTTCAAGTCAGGATGATAAATCCAAGAGAGAATATTATCTCAATGAAGCTGTACAAAATAACTGGAATGTAAGAGATTTAAAAAGACAGATCAGTTCACTTGCCTACGAAAGAGTTTTAAAACATAAAAAAACTTCAACTGAAAGTATCCACAGTGTTTTAAAAGATCCTTATATTTTTGAATTTCTCGGTTTAAAAGTTGATGAACAGTTTTCAGAAAAAGAAATTGAAACCGCCATCATCGACCATATTCAAAAGTTTTTACTGGAATTTGGAAAAGGATTCGCTTTTGTTGCCAGGCAACAACATATCTCTACTGATACCTCAGACTTTTATATCGATCTGGTTTTTTATAATTACATCCTAAAATGTTTTGTAATCATCGACCTGAAAACTGGCGAACTGTCTCACCAGGACATCGGGCAAATTGATATGTACGTAAGAATGTATGATGATATGAAACGTGGTGAAGGAGATAATCCCACTATCGGAATTTTACTCTGTTCTGAAAAAGATGAAACAATCGTAAAATATTCCGTACTCAATGATAAAAACAATTTATTCGCCAGCAAATACCTGCTGTATCTCCCAAAAGAAGAAGAATTAAAACAACTTATTGATCAGGACAGAATTCGTTTTGAACTGGATCAGGAAAATAAAACCCCTTAACTAAAACTTAATCATATAGCGCTATGAGCTTAACTCTAGAAGAAATACAAGACTTTAAAGGCAAGTATCCAAAACAACTTTGGACCTTATTCACCATTGAAATGTGGGAACGTTTCTGTTTTTATGGAATGCGTGGTGTCCTTACTATTTTTATGGTAGACCAATTAGGATTATTGGAAGACAAAGCCAATTTACAATATGGAGCCATACAGGCTTTCATTTACGCCTTTACTTTCATAGGAGGGATTTTTGCTGATAAAATCTTAGGTTTTAAAAAATCTCTCGTTTTTGGAGGACTTATTATGGCTGTCGGTAATCTGATTATCGCTCTTTCTCCACACGATTTCTTTTATTTCGGAATTACCTGTTCCATTATAGGTACCGGGTTTTTCAAACCGAATATTTCTTCTATGGTAGGCGAACTTTACAAAGAGGATGACCCGAGAAGAGATGCCGGATATGGGCTTTTCTACGCAGGAATCAATATTGGCGGACTTTTAGGAGGCGCTCTCTGTGTTTATCTCGGAAAATACCATTCGTGGTCTTGGTGCTTCCTTGCAGCTGCCATTGTAATGGTTTTAGGACTTATTACATTTTTTGCTACCAGAAAGACATTAGGTCCTATCGGTGATTCTCCGTTGCAATTTATTCCTAAATCAAAGAGAACATTACGTGAAGTGTTGGTCTATATTGGTGCATTATTAAGTATGCCCCTTATTTTTGTCATGGTTAAAAATACAAGCTTTACAGATTATTTCATGTACTTAATCGGTGTAGCGGCTGTAGGCTATTTCATTATAGAAACCTTAAAGCAAACAACTCCTTATCAGAAGAAACTGATCGCTGCCTTTATATTTATTTTCATGTATTTTGTTTTCAATTCTATATATGAACAGAGTGGCGGGTCTTTATCTTTGTTTGCAAAAGATAACCTTGTGCACAATTTGCTGGGATTTGGGATGGATCCAAATGTGATTAACAATAGTGCCAATTCATTTTTTATCATCATCTTCAGCCCTCTTATCGGCTTAGCATGGGTTGGTTTAAACAAAAAGAAACTTGAACCTAATACAATTAACAAGTTCGGAATCGGTTTTTTATTTCTGGCCGCCGGGTTTTTCTTATTCTATAGTTTAAGATATTTTGCAGGAGCAGACGGAAAGTCTTCTCTTAACTTATTTACTTTCACATGGCTTGTCATTACTTTCGGGGAACTTTGTTTAGGTCCGATAGGTATGTCTATTATCACTAAACTATCTCCGAAAAAGATGTTTGGAATGATGATGGGATTATGGTTTTTAGCAAGTGCATTCGGGCAGTTTGCCGCAGGAAAGATCGGAGCCAGTTTCTCTGAATCCAATACAGGCAATACCAATATGAGTAAACTTCTGGCTTATACAGATGGATATAAAACACTGGGTATTTACGCTTTAATTGCCGGAGTGGTATTAATATTGCTTTCATCACTCGTGAAAAAATTAATGCAGGATGTAAAATAAAAAAATAAGTAATTATGCTTATTTTTACGCAAATATCAAATTATGAAGAAAATTTTAAGCATAACACTCTTATTTTTATTAAATTTTACTTTTGCCCAGGTAAAATGGATGACTATAGACGAAGCTTTAAAAGCACAAAAAGTAAGTCCGAAGAAAATCCTTATTGACTTCTATGCAGATTGGTGTGGCCCATGTAAAATAATGGATAAAAAAACGTACGGACATCCCATTATTGCTCAGATCTTAAATGAAAATTATTATCCTGTAAAATTTAATGCAGAAGAAAAAAAATCATTTGAAATCTTTGGAAGAACTTTTTCCAACCATGGTACTGAGCATAAAGGCAGAAATTCATTACATGAATTTACCCAATACATGAATGTAGGAGCTGTTCCAAGCACTGTTTTTTTGGATGAACACGGAGATCCCATCACCATCCTTCAGGGAGAATTGTCGGCCAAAGAGCTGGAACCCTACCTTGAACTGATCTCAAAAGATGTATTTAAAAAAATCAAAACCCGGGAGCAATGGGAAGATTACCAGAAGAAATTTAAATCCAAAATAAAAGACTAACACTCGAACTTCCGATTACCTTATAAAAAATCAGACTTCCATTTTTTTGGAAGTCTTTTTTATTTTCCCGAAATTCGGACCTTTGTTTTTCCATTCAAAAAATACAGGTCCGGAATCGCGGATCTTTTAAAAAAATGACTTTAGAAACCTCCATAGAATATGTAAAAGGAATAGGTCCGGAAAGAGCCAAACTCATAAAAAGTGTGTTGGGCCTATCCACCGTAGAAGATATGTTGAACTTCTACCCTATCCGGTATCTGGATAAAAGCAAAGTCTATAAAATCTCCCAGCTTCACGAGGAAACCAGTGTTGAAATACAGCTGAAAGGAAAAATCACCCAGGTACAGGAAATTCAAACCGGAAAAACCAAGAGACTTTCTGCAAAATTTAATGATGACACCGGTAGCATGGATCTGGTATGGTTCCAGTATTCAAAATGGCTGAAAGAACAGCTTCCCATCAACCGTGAGGTGTATATCTTTGGAAAAATCAATGTTTTTAACCGTCAGTTTTCTATGCCCCACCCGGAGATTGAAGCTGAAGAAAATAAAGAAAGTGATAATCGCCTGAAACCGATTTACCCGAGCTCCGAAAAATTAACCAAAAGAGGATTAAGCCAGAGGTTCTTCCAGAATGCATTAAGAAATATATGCAAAGAAATTCCTAATCTGATTGAAGAAAACTTTCCGGAATACATGGTGAAAACTTTTAAATTCATCTCAAGACAGCATGCCTTTCTGAATGTACATTTCCCAAAGGATATGGAACATTTTGAAAAAGCAGATTTCAGATTAAAGTTTGAAGAGTCCTTCTTTTTTCAGCTCGGATATGGCTTAAAAAAGCTCCATCATAAAACGCAGTCATTGGGTAATCCCTTTCCTATTATAGGAGATCATTTCAATGGTTTTTATGAAAATCATCTGCCCTTTGAACTCACCAATGCGCAAAAAAGAGTCTTAAAGGAAATTCGTATGGATATGAAAAAACCTATCCAGATGAACAGGCTCCTGCAAGGTGATGTGGGTTCCGGGAAAACAATGGTGGCTTTGCTGACAATGCTTATTGCCATGGATAATGGATTTCAAAGCTGCCTTATGGCGCCTACAGAAATCCTTGCGCAGCAGCACTATAATGGCATAAAGGAATTGCTTGAAAATACGGAAGTTAATATTCGCCTTTTAACCGGATCCACAAAGGCGGCAGAAAGAAGAATTATTCATGAAGAACTGGAAAATGGAAGCCTTTCTATTTTAGTGGGAACTCACGCTGTTTTGGAAGATAAGGTTAAGTTTAAAAACCTTGGGCTGGCCATCATTGACGAGCAACACAGGTTTGGTGTGGCACAACGCGCTAAGCTTTGGGCCAAAAACAAAATTCCACCTCATATCCTGGTGATGACGGCTACTCCTATTCCAAGAACTCTGGCAATGAGTTTCTATTCCGACCTTGATGTATCGGTTATTGATGAAATGCCTGTAGGAAGAAAACCCATTATCACTGCTCACAGACGGGAGAAAGACAGATCGTATGTATATAATTTCTGTAAAGATGAAATTAAAAAAGGCAGACAGATTTATTTTGTATATCCTCTTATTGAGGAATCCGAGACGTTAGATTACAAGAATCTCATGGAAGGTCTTGAGCATGTCATGGATTATTTTTCAGACTATAATGTAACGATGCTGCACGGGAAAATGAAACCCGATGAAAAAGATGCTGCTATGGCGTATTTTGCTTCAGGGAAAGCTGAAATCATGGTTGCAACAACGGTTATTGAAGTAGGTGTCAATGTACCTAATGCTTCCGTAATGGTTATAGAAAGTTCGGAAAGATTTGGTCTTTCTCAGCTTCATCAGCTCAGGGGCCGTGTAGGAAGAGGTGCAGAGCAGAGCTACTGCATTCTGATGACCTCGGATAAGCTGAGCAAAGAAAGCAGAACCCGTATCCGTACCATGACAGAGACCAATGACGGATTCAAAATCTCTGAAGTTGACATGCAGCTTCGCGGGCCCGGAGATATTCTGGGAACACAACAAAGTGGTGTGGTAGATTTCAAAAGACTGGACCTGGTAAAAGATTCTGCCATTATTAAGACTACGAAAAATACGGTGGAGAAAATACTGGAAGCAGATCCGTTACTGGTAAGGCCAGACAATCTTGTCATGAAAAATTATTATCTCAGAAATTATAAAGGGAAGAATAAGTGGAGTAAGATTTCATAAAAAAACCGCAGAAAAAAAATTTCCTGCGGTCCCCTTATAAAACTGTTATTTAGAAGAAATTACTTTTAGTCTTCGAAAAAATTTATTTTAATAGTTTAGGCTTAATATTTTGTGATGTGGTGTGAAAATATGTATCTACTATTTGAATAGGCTCAAAACCATCAACTATTAAAATAAATTATAAAAAACAAAATGAATTATTTTTCCAACTTGCTTATTATAAAAACTAACTGTGTCGAGGTTGAAGATGAGGGAATGAAACGAATAAAAAATATCTCCAACACTCTTAAGTTTTCATGATTGTACCGTTTTGTTTAAAGATCTTCTATGCTTTAAAATTGGAAATGAGTATAATTCATTTTGTTAGCTAACATCGTGATTTATATATTTTTTTGTTTTTAGAAACAATTTCCTTTTCATTCATCCGTATTTTCGTATATGGTTAAATTTGTGTAATTATTTTATGATTACAAATGTCAGAATATTAATTGATATTTTTTTTATATGATTTCAACTATTAGTTATAAAATTTTCACTTTTGTGTGAATAGTATGCATGAAATATAAGTCTATTTTTAACAAAAACCAGAGCTTTTAAATCTTGTATTCATCATATTTTCAGGATAAAATGATCTTTATTCAATCCTGAAGTGTGGTACTGCCAATTGATACTGATAATATCTGAAAGAACTTTCTTTAAACTCTTGAAATCTTCCGGTTTTCTCATGTAAATATTGGTGCCCGCCACAAAAATATCTTCAATCTCATGTTCTGAAATCTGGTCGGAAAATATAACAGTCACCATATTATTGAACTTTGAATGTGATTTAAATTCTGCAATACATTCCATACTATCTATCTCAGGAATTGCATACTGAATAAAAACAATTTCAGGAACCACTGCATCTTCATGATTCAGATACTTCATCATATTTTTTCCGTTGTTGAAGCTTTGAATTTTTATAGATATCTTCTGTTCTTTGAATATATTTTTAAAAAAGGTTAAAGTATTTTCATCGCTATCTGCTACTATTACGTTCAGAAATTCTTTATTCATACTGCATTTTAGGATTTATTACCGTAGTCTGGGCCCTTCTTCTTTTTCCTATGATCTTTTGAAACTGGGAGGGAGTAATCCCTGTGGTATTTTTAAATTGTGTACTCAGGTGAGCGACACTGGAATAGTTCAGCTTATGAGCAATCTCAGTGAGACTCTGCTTATTTCTTATAATGAGAGCTTTCGCATGCTCAATTTTTTGCAGAATAATAAAATTCTCAATAGATGTGTAAGCGACCTCTGAAAACAGATTGGAAAGGTATCCATAGCTGTGATTCAGTTTTTCGGAAATATAAATAGACGCTTTTACAGGAATAATCTCATCTGAAAAAACAAGTTCTACAATAGCATCTTTTATTTTCTGCACTAAAGCCGTTTTTTGGCTTTCAATGATCTCGATCCCATAATCTCCAAGATTTTTCTTAAAAAGATTATGCTGCTCCTGAGTAATGGGTTCGTAAAACTCTACCTCACCGAAGTTCAGTAGCCGGTACTTTAGCCCATGCTCTCTAAGTTTTTCCTCCAATACCTTTTTACAAAGAGCATTGAAGTCAAATTTTACGTACATTTTCATCCTAGTAATAAGTAAGCCAATTTTTTAGTAAATATAATAATTTATTTCAATTGAATGTGAAATAGGATTATATTTTTTAACATATTTTATAGAAAAAAAAACTCCTGTATTCTTGAATACAGGAATTTAAACACTAAGGATGAAAAAAATATACTGATAAAAAGCTAAAAAAGCTCAAAACCAAGCATATGAATGTATTGTATTATAAGTGATTTGGTTCTGAAGCAAAGATGACTTAAAAAAAGAAATCACCCGTTATAGAATTACAGGTGAAAGTTACAAAATTTTAAGTCAATTAATCGTGAATTAGAAATTCCATCAGAAAATCATCCATTACAAAACCGTTTCCAATATCGAACACACCCTCGTCATAGACCCTGTATCCCTGCGATTCATAGAACTTCCTGGCTACATTATGCTTATTAACATTTAAAATAATTCTGCTGTTTCCGTTTTCAGACACCTGCCCATTTATAAACTGAAGAGCTTCTTTTCCAAAACCTTTTCCCTTACTTTCCGGAGTCAGGTAAATACGATGCAATTTGGTCGTTTTATCTTCGTAATGATGCTGGTAGCCGATAAAGCCTTCATATGATCCGTTGTTTTCATCAAAAATCAGATAATAATGATAATCAGGATTTTGAAAATGGCTTGCTATTTCCGTTTCAGAATACATTTCGGATAGCATGTATTCCATTTGTTCTGCAGAAAGTATATCCGCATAGGCATTTTCCCAAGAGCGTCGTGCCAGGTCCTGAATTAAAGGAATATTTTCCAGTGTTGCTTGTATTAATTTCATAAGTCGGTATTATTATGATTAAAAAAAGTGAAAAGCCGGAGCTTCTCACTTTATGATATTTTGTTTAGTCTTTCGAATTTAAGAATACTGATAAACATTAAAATTACAGTAAAAAATTTACCAGAAACAAATCATTGACTAAATATTTGCCATTTCTGCTTTAATTTTCGCGTATAGCCCTTCCGAAGCAGGAACCAACGGAAGTCTAAGATAATTTTTAATAATACCTTTTTCAGCCAATACGACTTTAATACCGCAAGGGTTTCCTTCTGCAAAAATTAAACGGGTAATTTCTACCAGTTTATTATGAATTTCGTAAGCTTCTTTCACCTTTCCCTCAAAAGCCAGCTGTACCATCGTAGAAAACTCCTTCGGATATCCTTGTCCGATCACGGAAATCACACCATCACCTCCTGCTAACGTCACAGGAAGAGTATATTCATCATCTCCTGATACAAGAGAGAATCCTTCAGGCTTCTTTCTCAAGATATCAAAATACTGCAGAATATTGGGTGAAGCTTCCTTGATCATGAATAAATTCGGGAATTCTTTTGCAAGACGTATCGTTGTATCTGCTTCAACATTCTGCCCTGTTCTTGACGGAACATTATAGATAATAATATTCTTCCCTGTGGATGCTAAAGCTTTATAATGCTGATAAAGACCTTCCTGATTAGGTTTATTGTAGTAAGGTGATACAGAAAGCACTGCTTCAAATGCAGAAAGATCCGCTTCTTCGATCTGTTTCTTGACTTCAAGGGTATTGTTTCCGCCAATTCCCAATACAAGAGGAAGACGTTTATTATTCACCTTAATGATATGCTCAATTACCTGTTTCTTTTCATCATCAGAAAGCGTTGCGGCTTCTGCCGTAGTTCCCAATACTACCAAATAATTGGTACCGTTGTCGATATTATATTCAACAAGCTTTGTTAAACTATCGAAATCAACGGATAAATCTTCATTAAAGGGTGTCACCAATGCAACACCTACTCCTTTTAAAATGCTCATCTGTTCGAATTATTTTTGCCAAATTTAATCATTTACGTCAAGAATTTGTTATAAATAATAATGTTTTATTATACATATAGTTATATTTGCATATACTAAAAGATATTATGAAAAATAAATTCTTGTTACTAGGAATTGCTCTGGCATCTCTTACAGCATGCAAAACGGCCTCTACGCCGCAACTTGTGAATGTAAAGACCCAGAAAAATATTTCTATTAATAATGAGCTAAAGAATGATGAGGAATTTGTAAAGTTTATCGAACCCTACAAGCAAAAACTGGACAGAGAGATGAATCAAAAAATCTCCCATACCAATGTTGATCTTACAAAACAGGGTGATAACAGCAATCTGGGTAATCTTTTAGCAGACTATACCCTTGAAGGAGGCGATCAGTGGGCAAAAACTCATCTCAAGCAAAATGTAGATGCAGCGTTGATCAATATAGGAGGTATTCGTACCACAATTGGAAAAGGTGACATTATGCTGAAAAATGTTTTTGAGGTAATGCCTTTTGAAAATGAACTGATCATTGTCAAGATGAAGGGAGCAGATTTACCGGGACTTTTTGAATATTATGCAAAAACACAGGTAAACAACCCTGTTTCTCACCTTTATATTGAAACAAAAAACGGACAATTATCCCAATCTTTAATTAACGGAAAACTAGTTGACCCCAACAAAGACTATTATATTGCCACTTCAGACTATCTTGCTCTGGGTGGTGATAATATGAAGTTTTTCTCAAAAGGAGAAGCAATCCCAACGGGAGTTAAACTCAGAGATTTATATATTGAATGTTTCAAAAAAAATCCTGAAATTGTTCCTGCTACAGACGTTCGTTTAAATTTTATTGGTAAAAAGTAATGGATAGAAAAAGTTTTTTAAAAGCAATAGGTGGTGGATCTTTGGCAATGGCTCTGGCTCCGAATATGATGATGGCGGAAGAATTCAAAGTTCTTGACTTAAAATCTACCCATAAACTGACGATTCTTCATACCAACGATCAGCATAGCAGGATAGAACCTTTTGATGCCAGCTATACCAAAAATCCCAACCAGGGAGGTTTTGCCAGAAGGGCAAGCCTAATTCAGCAAATCAGAAATCAGGAGAGCAATGTATTGCTCCTTGATTCAGGAGATATTTTCCAGGGCACCCCTTACTTCAACTTTTTTGGAGGAGAACTGGAATTCAAATTAATGTCGATGATGAAGTATGATGCTTCTACGATGGGAAATCACGATTTTGATAACGGATTGGAGGGATTTCTGAAAGTTCTTCCCAATGCAAAATTTCCTTTTATCTGTTCCAATTATGATTTTAAGAATACCATTCTGGACGGGAAAACTTCTCCTTACAAGATTTTTAATAAAAACGGTATCAAAGTAGGAATTTTCGGACTGGGAATTCAGCTGGATGGTCTCGTAGGCAAGAAGCAATATGGAGAAACAGTATATTCAAACCCTATTGATGTAGCCCAGCACTATTCCAACTTCCTGAAAAACGAAGAAAAATGTGATCTAGTGATCTGCCTTTCACATATCGGTTATGATTACAAGGAAGAACCTGATAAGATCAGTGATAAAATTTTGGCTGCCAATACAGAGAATATTGATATCATCTTAGGGGGTCACACCCATACCTTTCTACCGGAACCTCAAACTTTCACCAACAGACAGGGGAAAAATGTTCTTGTCAATCAAGTGGGATGGGCAGGCCTTCTTTTAGGCAGGATAGATTTTTATTTTGATACAAACAAAAATGTAAAACATATCTCCTGGAACAACCAGGCAATAGACAGCAGTATAATCGCATAATATGAAAAAACTTTATATAATTTCTCTTGGTATTTTAGCCGCTCTGCAACTTACAAAAGCGCAGGTGATTTCCTCAAAAAAGTGGGCAGATCTTTTTTCCTACAACAATGTCATTGCTATGAAAGAAGACAATGGAAAAATAATTGCCGCAACAGAAAGTGGAATATTCTATTATACTATATCTACAGGAGAAATTACGAAGTTATCTAAAGCGAACGGCCTTCACAATATCGGAATCACTGCTTTTGATTATAATCCGCAGACCAAAACAGCTGTTATAGGCTATGATAATGGTTCCATGGACGTTATTACACCACAGGAAATCAAATATATCGTTGATATTCCTATT
This sequence comes from Chryseobacterium sp. UNC8MFCol, assembly GCF_000482305.1. NCBI lineage: Bacteria > Pseudomonadati > Bacteroidota > Flavobacteriia > Flavobacteriales > Weeksellaceae > Chryseobacterium > Chryseobacterium sp. UNC8MFCol. The sequence goes on along the minus strand of NZ_AXUZ01000016.1, from coordinate 171,094 downwards.
GCTACCGGTTACAACGGAAGTAAAAAAATCAATCATATTTCGATTACCGGAGATCAGGCTGTAATTTCTGTCGGCTATGGTCTTTCATTATTTAATTTGAAAAAGAAAGAATTCGGAGATTCTGCTTTTTTCATGCAATCCGGTGTTTATCAGGCCAGCAATGAAGCAGTGATATTTGGAAATAAAGTGTATACAGTTACAAATTCAGGATTAAAAAGCCATGAAATGAATACGACCTTCCCCGTATACACCACATGGACTACAGAAATTCCGGGTGCATTCAAGCATATAGATTCTGAATCTGATATTGTTTTTTCAAATGCTACTACTGCATATCTTTATAATAATGGTACTCCTACTCAACTTCCAACAAGTTTTAGCGATATCAAGGATGTGGTCATCACTCCCAACAATATTGTAGTTACCGACAACAGGATTTACACATATGGTACCAATGGTGTTTCTTTAAATGCCGTCAGTCTCGGTGAGGAATGTAATACGGCACTGATGGCGGGTGGAAAAGTATTCGGAGGAACTGTACTTTCCGGAATAAAAGATGAGGGAAATACTACCTATAAACCATCAGGACCATTTTATAATTATGCATACAAAATAAATCTGTATGACAACAACCAGATTCTTGTCTCTACCGGAGCAAGGACCGAAACATATAATTACCCTGCATACAATTCTAAAAAGCCGGGGTTTTATTACTTTAACGGTACAGAATGGATATATTCTTCCTTCTTTATCAATAATCCCAGGGAAAATATCAATGTACTGGATGCCATACTCAACCCGCTCAATAATAATGAAGTGTTTTTCACCAATTATGCCATGCGGGATCAGGGTGTATACAGAATGAAATACAACGCTACCAATAAAGATTTTGAGTTGGTAAAATATTATAACTTGGGAGCTCAGCCTTATTTAAGGCGTGCAACCGGCCTTGCAACTGATCCACAAAATAATATTTTCGCTTCTATCGGATTTGATAATGATGGAAATCCGGCGATAGGAATATATGACAAGGCTACGGATGATTTCGTTTTAAAAAAGATTGTTTTCACAAGTACAGGTGTACAAAAACCCATATTCTACGAGAATATGCTATGGATTCCTCTACCCAGGACGAATAACTTTTGGGTATACGACTATAAAAACGCAGCTAATCTTTCCGATGATTCGGACTATATTCTTAGTGAGCCCAACGGTCTCCCGAGCAGTTCTGCCGGATCACTATCTGTTGCTTTTGACAAATCCGGGGATGCATGGATCGGTACCGACAGCGGCTTAAGGGTAATGTCTAATGCAGCATCAGAAATCAGATCTTCTAAACCCAAAATGGAAGCTGTGGTCATCGAGCAAAATGGTATTCCTGAAGAATTATTCAAAGACTCTCATATCCTCCAGATTGAAGTAGACGGTGGTGATTACAAATGGGTATCTGTCGACGGAGGCGGTGTTTATTATCTATCTTCTGACGGCCAGAAAACCATTAAGCATTTCACTAAAGAAAACTCCCCACTTCCAACCAACAGTGTGACAGACATTAAAGTAGATAAAAAAACAGGAAAAGTATATTTTGCAACCTATAGCGGAATTGTGACCTATCAGGGAGATGTATCTGATGTGACGTCTAATTTTGGCGACGTAATGGTATATCCTAACCCCGTTGTATATTCTAATTTCAAAGGAAAAGTTACTATTAAGGGTCTTGCTGAAAAGACCAATATACGGATTGTAGATGCTGCAGGAAATGTAGTGCATTCAGCTGTAGCAAGAGGAGGCTATTACGAATGGGATCTTAATAATCAGAAAGGAAACAGAGTGGCCTCTGGAATTTACTTTGTTCTGATGACTAATGAAGATGGATCTGATAAAGCTACAGCGAAAATAGGAGTGGTCAATTAATGAATTCGCAAAACGGTTTTTTACTTTCATTTATTAAATATGGGGAAAATGATGCTGTACTGCATTGTTTTACTGAGGAAGAGGGTTTTCAGAGCTATTTTTTAAAAGGAATTTATTCCAAAAAAAATAAAAAGAAAGCCCTGCTGCAACCGCTGAATGAACTCTGTTTTTCTGTATCCGCAGCAAGAGGCAACGGTATAGCGTCCGTATCAAAATTTGAACTGGTAAAAAATAATGACATGTATACCGACATAAAAACCAATACAGTCATTTTTTTCATTTCAGATTTTTTGAATCAGATTCTTAAATATGAAAATAAAAACCTCAGTATTTATTCCGGAATTGACAGGTTTATCAGCGAATTGACAAACAAGAATTACCAGGCTCATTTACTTTTTCTGGTCGCTGTTTTAAAAATCCAGGGAGTTGCGCCTTTATTGGCTGACGGACATTTTTTAGATCCTGAAACCGGAACTTTTTCACCTTATCCGTCTCATCAGTTATTCAGCGAAGAAGTTTCAATGCTATGGAAACAAGCACTCAGCAGCGATAACTTATATGCCACAAAAATTCATAGTCGGTTAAGAAAAGACTTTTTGGATAGCCTTCTGGTGTATTACCATTACCATATCACTGATTTTAAAACACCAGCCTCACTGGAAATTATACAGCAGATTTTTGATTAAAACATGATAAAACAGTGAATGTTGGAAGCGATGGATCACTTCTTTTCACCGGTATCTTCCGGCATTTCAGTCTCTGATTCTGCAATTTCTTTTTGGGAAAATCTAGGCTGCAGAATTTTTGCAATAAGCCCCGTCCAGCCCGTCTGATGCGACGCTCCTACCCCACGTCCGTTGTCCCCGTGAAAATATTCATAAAACAATAGATAATCTTTAAAGTCCGGGTCTGTCTGAAATCTTTCATACTGACCATGAACAGGCCGCTTGCCCTCTGCATCCTGTAAGAAAATTTTAGAAAGCCTTTTGTTTAATGAGTTGGCAATCTGATCTAAATTGGAATAGTTTCCACTTCCGGTGGGATATTCCACCAAAAAATCAGGACTATAATAAAAGAAAAAACGTTGCAGGCTTTCAATGATTAAAAAATTAATAGGAAACCAGATAGGACCGCGCCAATTGCTGTTGCCTCCAAAAAGACCGCTATCACTTTCTGCAGGAGTATATTTTACCGTATAATCTGTTTCATTAAGATTTAAAGTATAGGGGTTTTTCTCATATTCTTTAGAAAGAGCTCTGACACCATAATCGCTTAAAAATTCATCGGGGTCCAACATTCTGCTTAACAACCTTTTCAAACGATGTCCCCGCAGCAGAGACAAAAGATGTTTGGAATCCTGTCCTTTGACTTCCCATCTTGAAACAAGGGACGCCAGTTCCGGCTTATTCTCGAGCACCCATTTCATTCTTTTCTTAAAATTGGGAAGATTCTCGATCATCTCATCATCGATCACCTCAACGGCAAACATCGGAATAAGACCTACGATTGTTCGCATCCTTAAGTACATATGTGTACCGTCACTGGAGGTAATAGCATCATAAAAGAACTCATCTTCATCATCCCACAGGCTGAATTTTTCATCCCCCATATTATCCAGTGAATGGGCAATAGAAAGAAAATGCTCAAAGAACTTCATCGCCATTTCTTCATATACATTGTTGTACAAAGCCAGTTCCAAAGCTATCCTCATCATATTCAGTGCAAACATGGCCATCCAGCTTGTTCCGTCGGACTGTTCCAGTTGCTCACCATTGGGAAGCGTAGCGTTTCTGTCAAAGACACCGATATTATCAAGTCCCAGGAATCCGCCTTCGAAGATATTATTGCCGTTGACATCTTTTTTATTGACCCACCAGGTAAAATTCATCAGCAGCTTCTGAAAAGCACTTTCTAAAAACTCCAGATCCGGCTTATCTCTTAAATATTCATCAATTTTGAATACCCTGAAAACGGCCCAGGCATGCACCGGAGGATTAACATCGCTTAAGTCCCATTCGTAAGCTGGGAGCTGGCCGTTAGGATGCATATACCATTCAAACAGAAACAGTTTCAACTGATGCTTGGCAAAATCCGGGTCTATCAATGAGAAACTGATGGTATGAAATGCCAGATCCCATGTGGCATACCAGGGATATTCCCATTTATCAGGCATCGAAATAATATGTTCGTTATTAAGATGCTTCCAGTCATAATTCCTTATTTTTTCACGGGATTTTGGGGGTGGCATTTGAGAAGGATCTCCTTTCAGCCACTTTTCAACATTATAATGATAAAACATTTTATTCCACAGCATACCGGCAAATGCCTGCCGCTGTACAAGCTTCTCATCATCTGATTTTATACCTTTCTGAATCTCCGCATAAAATTCGTCGGCCTCTCTGGTTCTTTCATCAAAAACAGTAGTAAAATCGCTGAAAGGATCTCTTATATCTTTATCGGTAATCCTGAATTCAAATGTCTTTGACTCATTACCATTAAAATCTTCATCAATAAAGAATGCGGCTTTAGTCCCGGTGTTTTCCGGATTAACGGTTGCAGAGTTTCCTGTAAGAATAAATTGATTGATACCGTCTTTACAATATTCATTTACATTAGCAGACTGATACAATCTGTGGTTATTCGTTTCATTGTTACAGAACAGCGTTTTTAAAGATTGTTTTGCATACAGATTTTTTATGTCAAGATCTTTACAATTTACTTTAATACGTCGCGCCTCTCCTCCGGAAAGCTGTGGCTGATAATCATCGTAGCCCCAGTTCCATGTATTTCTGAACCAAATAGTAGGTAACAGAACCAGAGAAGCTTCATTTTCAGATTTATTAACAACCGTTATCCTCACTAAAATGTCATTCTGACTTTCTTTGGCATATTCAATAAAAATATCAAAATATTCATTGTGATCAAAAATGCCTGTGTCAATAAGTTCGTATTCCGGTTCCTCTTTGCCCCTTCTGCCGTTGGTTGTTATCAGATCTTCGTAAGGAAAAGAGTTTTGAGGGTATTTATACAACATCTTCATGTAAGAGTGCGTGGGAGTGGAATCCAGATAATAAAAATATTCTTTCACATCTTCTCCATGATTTCCTTGTCCGTTGGTAAGGCCAAAGAATCGCTCTTTCATCATTTTATCTTTTTTATTCCAGAATCCTACCGAAAATACTAGCTTTTGAAGGTCATCACAGATTCCGCATATTCCTTCCTCACCCCATCGGTATGTTTTGGCTTCAGCCGTATCATGATTGGTGTAATTCCAGGCATCTCCGTTTTCACTATAATCTTCACGTACAAGGCCCCATTCACGGTTACTTACGTAAGGGCCCCACTTCTTCCATGAAACATCTGAAATTCTTTCTTTTTCTGACATAAACGATAATTATGAGTAATGAGTAATAGGTAATAAGTGCTGTATTGAACAAAACCTCCGGACTGACAAAGTTTTCAATGGTAAGATTTAAATTTTAAACGACAAACACGATACTGTGAATATCAGGACTATCCTCCGGTTGAAAAGCTTTCAAAAGTGGTCATTCCTCCATCCACAAAAATGCTGGTACCTGTAATATAATCCGCAAGATCACTGGCTAAGAATGCTGCAAGGTTACCGATATCCTGTGGTTGTCCGATCCTGTTATAAGGAATAAGGTTGAGAAGTGAATTCAGTGCCTGAGGTGTGCTCCACGCATCTTTATTAATCGGGGTTTGAATGGCACCCGGACAAATAGAATTAACCCGGATTTTGTCTGCACCATATTCCTGAGCCAGAGTCTGCATAAGCATCCTGATCGCTCCTTTGCTGGCAGCATAATTCGCGTGCCCAGCCCATGGTATAATCTCATGAACAGAACTGATATGAATAATTTTTCCGCAGGCTACAGACCTTGAAGGATCAATTCCCCGGCGTAAAAATTCTTTGATCGCTTCTCTGGCACATAAAAACTGACCTGTAAGATTGATCCCAATGACAGTATTCCATTGGTCTAAAGTCATTTCTGTGAACTTTGCATCTTTCTGCACTCCGGCGTTATTGATCAAAATATCTACTGTCCCGAATTGTAAAACGATGTCCTGAAACATTTTAACAACCTGATCTTCCTTAGAAACATCACATTGATAGGTTGTTCCACTTCCGCCGGCATCAGTGATTTCTTTCAATACAGCTTTTGCTTCTTCTACAGATCTTTCAGAAGAATGGTTGACAATGACTATTGCTCCTGCTGCGGCTAATGATTTTGCAATTCCGGAACCTATTCCGCTGGAGGCTCCTGTAACTACAGCAACCTGGTTATGAAGTGATACTTCCATATTTTGAATTTGATGTTACTCAAAGTTAGGGAAAGAAATCAGCAGTAAAGAAATTATGGTTTTAAAATTTTATTAAAGTTTTTTATACATCAGATATTGCGGTCCGCTCCGCCCTATTCTGGTCTTGCCCTCATCAACGTATCCGACACTGAGATAGATATGGTATGCCGCTTCATTTTTCTGGTTGACTGCCAGTACAATTTCGTTGCAGTTTCTGAAATTATCTCTTACAAAGTCGTCAACTTTCAGCATGGCTGCTTTTCCAATTCCTTTGCCCTGCATTTCAGGGTTTACAGATAATGATCGTACCAAAACAGAACTTTCATTATCTGTCAGTTCAAATTTATCTTCACCAAAATCAAGCACAAAAAAGCCTACAGGTTTTTCATCTTCGGTGATGGTCACAGCAAATCCCTTATGATCTTCCCTTAGTTCGAGATTGTGCAATGCCTGTTCAACGTTTGCCGTAAAGCGAGACTGGTTTTCATCCAGAGCATAGTTGAGTTCAGAAAGATCTCCTTTAGTAAAAAATCGTAGCTGTATCATGATTAGTGATGATAAATATCCTGATACATAACACCGGCCCTTATTTCTACGGGAAGTTTATTCTCATCAGGAACGATCGGACAGTTGTAGTCATAAGCGTTGTAAGCACAAAACGGCTGATAGGACTGGTTAAAATCCAACAAAATTGTATTTCCTTTCGGAATCTTCAGGTCCATATATTTTCCTCCACCATATGTTTCTTTTTCATTGGTAGCATCCCTGAAAGGCAGGAAAAGATCATTTTTATATTTTTCTTGCCTGATCAGATCCAGGCTTTGGTATAAAGTAACCTTGTATGATTTACCATCCAGCTTAAAGGTAGCTTTTCCATATTCCCGGTACGATTTTGTTTTTCCTGAAGAAGTTGGCAGGTCAAAAGGTTTCGGATCTTTTGTTTTCACAAATTTTGCGGTGATTCTGTATTTTAAATCAAAAGGAAAGAATGGATGTTCTTTAAAGTTTTTAAAATTATCCCCGCGTAATGGTGTTGTTTTAGGATTCAGGTATTCTTCGTTGAGATCATCCTGAAATTTCTTCACATCCATGACTTCCTGAGAAACGATCCGTTGTGAAAAAAAACATAACGGAACGAGTAAAAAAATCAATATATATTTTTTCATGAATCTAAAATTATAAAGTAAAACTATGAATTTTTCACGGGACAGCAGCGTTAAATTTGTAATAAAAAATGATAATCTGTTGTAAATAAAATATTCTTCAACATCATTAGCATACTTTTTGAAAAACAAGATTCATGGACAGAAAAGGATTTATTAAGACGAGTGTACTAGCCTTATCAGGTTTTTATTTTCTATATTCCGATGTATTAAAAGCAGTACAACCTAGAATCTCTAAACAGGAAAAAACAATAGAAGCTCCTATCATTATTATCGGGAGCGGATATGGTGGTGCTGTTTCTGCCCTTCGTTTGTGCGAAGCCGGAAAAAAAGTGATTCTTCTTGAGATGGGTCTTCACTGGGAAAAGTCCGGAATTCCTTATTCCAATTTACTGAAACCGGGCAAAAGCTCGGCTTGGTTAAAGAAAAAAACAATTGCTCCTTTTATGAACATTTTTTCTTTAACTCCTTTCACCGGAACCTTGGACCGGCTGGAATTTGAAAACATTAACATCTGGGTAGGACGGGGTGTTGGCGGAGGCTCACTGGTAAACGGTGGAATGGCTGTTACTCCCAAAGAAAGTTACTTCAAAGAAATTTTCCCTGATCTTGATTCCGGAAAGTTTTACAGTCATTATTTTCCGTTAGTACGGGAAGAACTTAAAGTCAATGTCATTGATGAGCAGTTTGTAAAGGATTGTCCTTATTACAAATTCACAAGAGTAGGTGAAGCGGAAGCACATAAAGCAGGTTTTAGGACGATAAGAGTGCCTAATGTATATGATTTTAAGTACATGGAAAAAGAATTCCGGAATGAAGTTCCCCGCTCGGCTCTCAATACAGAAGTCATCTATGGAAACAACTACGGCAAAAACAGTTTAGACAAAACATACTTAAAAAAGGCACTGGCAACCGGTAATCTTGAGATCCTTGATCTTCATCGTGTAGAACATATTCAACTCAATGATGATAAAAGCTACTCCGTCAGCACGGAGCAGATTGACACTTCCGGAAATATACTTGCCAGTAAAACATTCAATTGTAAAAAATTAATTCTTTCTGCTGGAACAATGGGAACTTTACAGCTTCTCCTGAAATCAAATGCTATTCATACCTTTCCTATCAATGAAAAAGTAGGAAAAAGCTGGGGGAATAACGGCAATTTCATGACCGGAAGAAATTGGGTACATCCTTTATCAGGAGGAACCGGCTCAAAGCAATCAACGATTCCTGTTGGAGGAATTGATAACTGGGATGATTCTGAACATCCGTTTTTCACTGAAATAGCTCCTCTGCCAATGGGTATGGATGTTGCAACCGCTTTATATTTACTGATCAACAGGGTTGACAAAAAAGGTGAAGTGACATTTGATAAGGCAAAGCAGGCTTTACAACTTGACTGGAACCAAAATCATACTGTGAAAATGCGGGAAAATGCTAAATATTTTGTCAGAAAAATGAATAAAGCCAATGGAGGCACCCGAAGTCATTTTTTGTTCAATAATGGTTTCGGAGCTGATATTTGTTACCATCCACTCGGTGGTTGTGTACTCGGGGAAGCCACTGATCAATATGGTAAATTAAAGGGTCACGAAAATCTTTATGTTCTGGATGGATCACTTATTCCCGGAACGATTGGCGTAAATCCTTTTGTAACTATTACTGCCATCGCCGAATATTGTATTGAAAATCTGATTCAGCATAATGAGTTTGCTTAAAACGATATTTCCCGTACTTCAGCCAGATAATTCCGGATATCATTTTCGAGTGTAACCGGGTAGGTGAAATTGAGTTGATAAGCCAAAGCAGTTCCCAGTTCATGAACCAGGTCAGCAAAAGCGAATAAAGCAGCCCAGTTTTCTTCAATGTTACTGCCTGAGAAGGTTAGTTCAACCTTATTCCACAATTCCTGTGAAAGATATTTTTTAAAGAGTCTGCCATGTTTATTGGTGGTGATGTTATTCCAGTCATGGGAAGAGGCAATATACCATTCTATCAATGGAACCAGGTAATCTGTCCTCAGGATATTTTCGGACATAAATTTGGCATAAAAAATATCTCCACGCTTAAGGCATTTGGCAACGTAAGTGGTGTCCCACCAAAAATCATTAAGCAGTTGTCTGAACTCTTTTTCTTCAGGCTGATGAATCATGATCGATCGGTAGCTTGGAGGTTTCATCTCTGTGGTCAATTCATCTTTATCAACCAGCACCTTGTAGCCCAAATCCCAGTCGTCGGGAAGTTTTTCAGCTTTAATTTCAGCAATAAAGTCTGAAAGCTGATACAATTTAAAATCAACCTTCACATGATCTTTATACAAAACCATTTTCATCGCATGTTTTCCCTCAAAAACTTCGTCACCTTCCTCAACCATTGAAATTGGCTGGCCGAATAGACTGATCCACTGATGATCATCTTCATAGGGTTTCCTGCTTTCAAAAACAAGTTCGACGTCCAGATCGCTGAAATCATCTACCGGTGCATAAGGATTCACTAAAGAACTCGTCAGCAGAACGACACGAACATCCCTGTTGTCGGTTGCCCATTGAATGATTTGTTCAAGCTTATCTTCTCTTATTTTCATGTTAATAGGATTCTGAGATTTTCACACGATACACATCTGTTGAATTTCTTTTAATTGATTCTACAAAAAATCCGCCTTCTTCAGGAATGACTTCTTTTAAATCAAAGCTTTTGCAATCTTTAGGAAGGCCTGAAAATATTAAAGTAAACCAGAAATCCTTCATAAAGGGAACAGGCGTCCAATAAGGGGAAATAGAAATATTTTCAGCATGAATCAGCTTACTTCTATGTTCAGACTGGTTATCAAAAAGATAAGTGGAATGCCAGATTCTAATGAGATTGCCTAAAAATGGTGAGGCCGGAAAACAACAATGAACAATAACCTGCTTTTCCTCTTCTACTTTTGTCTGAAGAGATTCAAGAAGCTCTTTTGCAATGACTGGTTTTACAACTATTTCTTCCACTTTTATAAGTATGAATAACGGGCAATTGATACTATTTGTACCTATTGCCCATTATTGATGTTAGTATTCTAATTCTAATTTTTCTTTTGTATAATTTCTTAATTCTTCTGTCAGCTCAGGATGTTCTGCCAGCTTTTTCCCATAAGAAGGTACCATTTCAAGGAGTTTGCTGTTCCATTCCCCGTTAAGTTTCTCAGGGAAACACTTTTCAATAACGGTCAGCATGGCATGTACCGCAGTGGAAGCTCCGGGTGAAGCCCCTAACAGTGACGCGATAGTACCCTTTTTGTTAACTACCACCTCTGTTCCAAATTCAAGTTTACCTCCTAATTTATCATCTTTTTTAATGATCTGAACCCTCTGTCCTGCTACTTTCAATTCCCAGTCTTCTTCTTTGGCATCTTTGATAAACTCTCTCAAATGCTGTATTCTCTGAGATTTTGTCATCGCTACCTGCTGAATAAGGTATTTTGTTAAAGGAAGATTATGCCACCATGCCCCAAAAAGCGATCTTAAATTTTTAGTATTTACACTTTCAGGCAGATCCAGGTAGCTTCCTTCTTTTAAAAATTTTGTTGAAAACCCTGCAAAAGGGCCAAACAGAAGAGCTTTTTTACCATCAATGATTCTAAGGTCAAGGTGAGGTACAGACATAGGCGGGGCATCTACCGTTGCTTGTGTATATACTTTTGCCTGATGCTTTTCTACCAATTCCTGATTGTGCGTTACCAACCATTGTCCGGAAACCGGGAAACCGCCATATCCTTCACTTTCTTTGATATCTGAACTATCCAGTAATGGAAGCGCATATCCTCCAGCCCCGATAAATACAAAGTCGGCTACTACTTCCTGCTTATGATTGTGGATTCTGTCTTTTACCTTCATCTCCCACTTTCCGTCTTCGCGAGGATCAATATCTTTCACTTCATGGTAAAGGAAAACTTCTACATTAGAATCTTCAAGCAAATGTCTTCCCATCTTTCGGGTCAATGTTCCAAAGTTCACATCCGTTCCCATATCCATCTTGGTGGCTGCCATCACTTCAGATTTATTTCTTTTGCTCATCACCAAAGGAATCCATTCTTTCAGTTTCTCATGATCTGTAGAAAATTCCATTCCGGAGAAAAGTACGGATTCAGACATTTTATCGTGGCGTCTTTTAAGGTAATCTGCATCTTTTTCACCAAATACCAGACTCATGTGCGGACAGGAATTGATAAAATCTTTGGGTTCCTGGATGTATCCTTTGCTTACCAGATACGCCCAGAATTGTTTTGAAATTTCAAATTGTTCGGCTATACTCTCCGCTTTCTTAATATCAATGGATCCGTCTTCTTTTTCAGGGGTATAATTTAGCTCACAAAAAGCCGAATGGCCAGTTCCTGCGTTGTTCCATGCTGCTGTACTTTCCTTGGCAAATCTTCCGAGTCTTTCGAAGATGGCAATTTCAAGATGTGGATCAAACTCATGAAGCAGCGTTGCTAAAGTGGCGCTCATAATTCCGCCGCCTATCAGTACAACGTCATATTTAGGTTTCGGTGTTCTGCTTGTAAGCGATTGTGACATAATTTTAAATTTTACTTCAAATTTCGGGAAAAGTTTTAAAAACAGAAACGCGTTTAACGATTTTAACACGTTATTTTTTGAAGTAAAACGACTTCTTACATACACAACAAAATGCAATGGAAAGTTTCAATAAAGTTTCATTGAAATGATTCATGAAGACAATGACAAGAAGTCTTATTTGAAATAAAAAAAATACCACATTTTCAAAGTATTTAATTCACTAATGAAGGGGTTGCATAAAGGGTAAAATTTTATAAAAACTTAAGTTTATTTAAGTTCACGATATAAAAGACTTCAACCATAATACTTTACGCCAGTACTTTTTTTCAATAAAAGGTGATAAAACATTACGAAATATTGATTAAAAATCACATTTTATTGATAAATAATCATATTTATCGATAAAAATCTACTCAAAAAATATAAAAAGAATATTTTTTATATGTATCTTTCAATAAATAAATACCATATTCCAGTGTATTTAAATTAAAATTATTTCGTAAAACATTACAAGGATGAAAATTGTTAACTTCGTGTGTACGTTTTTCGCAACAGTGGCATTTGCCCAAAGCGGAAGTGTAGGAATCAATACGTCCAAACCGGACCCCAGTGCAATTCTGCATATTGAAAATTTCAATGGAGTTCCAGCTACTGCCACTGCTACCATATCAGGAGGAGCAGTAACAGGGATTACCATTACCAATGGAGGAAGTGGATACACCACTGTCCCTACTGTCAACTTCTATGGAGGAGGATCCGTTGTAAACGGCGGCAACAAAGCACGTGCTACAGCTATACTTTCCAATGGTGTGATTACGGGTGTAACGATCAACAATGGAGGAAGCGGCTACAGTACAGCTCCTGCCGTTGTGATATCGGGAGGAAATAAAGGAATGTTATTTCCCAATCTGAATATTGCCAACCTAAGCAGCACTACCAGTCCTGTGGCATCTCCTGCCAATGGTCTTATTGCATATAATGGAGGTAGTAACAGCAACAATAAAACACTGCATACTTTCAACAGTACAACCAATCAATGGCAAAGTACCATTGATGCAGAAAATACACCTAAAGTTGCTTACCTCGATTTTACGGGATCACTATCTGCATTAGACAATGCAGTCGCGGGTGCAAACACTCAGCTTTTAGTAAATCCCCCTGCAATTTCCGGAGTATCCAACATCAATGGTTTCAAAGTTGTCCAGAACCCAAATTCGGGAGGCTATTCACTGGTTCTTCCGCAAGGAAATTATCTGGTGGAAGTAAACCTGAATCTCAATTCTCCTCAGGAGAATCCGGCCGGCCAGGGAGGAACTGCACCTTTGTCAGGCAGCACCTATTATCTGATGGGATATTTCATCGATTTTACGAATGATACGTACAACAATACGACCAATACATTCACCGGAGGTGCCAACACCAGAAAAGAAGTTCCTATAGTTTCAAAAGTGAATACAAACCATCTGGCAACCTGGTCTTATTATTACAGTGTTCCGAGTAATGCTGATGGTAATATCATCGGAGGATTGAGGTTGAGATTAGGAAGAATGCAAAACAGCACCTTTTATGACCTGGTCAATGTCATTGCTAACGGGTCTTATATTAAAATATCACAACTTTAAAAAAGCCGACCTATGAAAAAAAGTTATATCCTGCTATTATTTATCATAGCACAGACCCTATATGCTCAAGTAGGAATAGGTAAAACAACCATCAACAGCTCTGCAGCGCTTGAAATATCTGAATCTACCAATAAGGGAGTTCTTCTTCCCAGAGTTGACATAATCGATATATTAAACAAAACTACACCAGTTAATAATCCTGCGGAAGGTCTTGTGGTGTATAATAAAGGTAATTCAATCAGCCCCGGAATTTATGTATGGAAAGGCAATAAATGGACACAAATGGCAGATACGTATAATCTGGTAAGCTATATGATGCTCCAGCGCAGTACGGATTATACCGTATTGGGGAGTTTCGCGAACGGTACATTTAAAAACTTCAACGATGCAGCTTTTACTGTGATGTCTAATGATATCGGAGGTTCTTATAATGCAGCAACAGGTGCAATCACTCTTCCCGGAAACAGTGGTTATTTAGTCAACGTATGTCTGAATATCAGAACAACCCAGGAAAGCACAACAGCGGGAATCGGAGGAACCCAGGTTCATTTGCATCAGTACCTGGTCAGGCTGGTAGATCCGGTAACGGGTAATGTATATGGAAAGACCATCAGCATCAATGCTCAATCAATAGCAAGTAATAAAACGCATACACTCAATATGAGCTTTTCATTTGTCTCTACCTCTGCTACTCCTATCACATTAATTCCTTCCATCGCTCATGATGCGGGAGGCACCTATCAGATGGGAGCCGGAGGCACTGCTCCAAACAATGGTGAAATCATTATAACGAATGCAAAAGTTGACATTCAAAGATCAGCTCTTAATCAATAATCAGTATTACAATGAAAAATTATTTTTATATTGTTTGTCTGTTTACCATACTATTGGCCATACCCGTTAATGCTCAAGTAGGTATCAATACAAGCACCCCCAGCGCAAGCAGTGTTTTGGACATCACTTCTTCTAATAAAGGAGTACTTTTTCCTCAATATGACCTCACTGTACTCAACAGTACAGCAACTCCTATAGCCAATCCGGCAGATGGTTTGATGATTTATAATAAAGGAGGAGCTTCCACTTTTCCGAAAGGATACTATATTTGGATCAGGAACCAGTGGCAACGGGCTATTCTTTCGGGTTCTGAGCCTCAGGCGATGTCGCTGATCATTAATTCCGGTGTTTTAATTCCTACAGGAAGTACCAATAATACTTTGGCCAACTTTAGTGTAGCCGCCAATAAAATTACCGGTGCTTCACTGGGAGCAGATAATTCGACCATTACATTACCTGCCGGAACGTATATCCTTCGCTATTCTGTAGATTCAAGTAATGGAGGTAATAATAATGGAACGGCTAATACCCAATACCTTTCACAAAATTTTACGTGTACGCGCTCATACATGATCAATGCGGCGACCGGTACAAATATTACGGAGACGAACAGAATGTGTCAGTTATCAAGTTCTTTCACATTTTTCCAGGGAAGTTATTTTTTAACGTTAGCAGCACCTACTACGATCCGACAAAAATTTGAGTTTGATACAGGAAACGGATTTACGGCCAGCAACCTGAATATAAGATCCTCACTGGCTCTTATTATTACTAAAATGAGTCAATAAAAAAACTTAAGCATATGAGGAATGCTTAAGTTTCAGATATATTTTACAATAAGGTTCTCACTGCAGGACCTTATTTTTTTAATTCAGCTTTGCCGTCAGTTTTTTAAATTGCTTCTCTGCATTTTTACCTTCATATAAAATAGCATAAACAGTATCAATGATAGGTAACTTAAGATTCTTCTGCTTTGCTGTTTTATAAATCGAGTCAGCAGCATAATACCCTTCTGCCACCATATTCATGGATTGAATAGCTGATTTTACAGTGTATCCTTTTCCAATAAGGTTACCCAGGTTCCTGTTTCTTGAGAAAAGAGAATAGGCCGTTACCAAAAGATCTCCAAGGTAAGCACTTTCGTTTACATCTCTGGGAGCTTCATAAATTGCTTCGAGAAAAGTTTCCATTTCACGGATGGCATTAGACACAAAGACTGCCGTAAAGTTGTCTCCATATCCTAACCCACTGGCAATACCCGCTCCAATGGCAAAAATATTTTTAAGAATAGCACTGTATTCGTTACCTAAAATGTCCTTACTCGTATGTACTTTAATAAAATCTGAACTGAAAACATTTTCAAGCTTTTCAGCGATCTCGTCTTCTACTGTTGCAATCGTAAGATATGACAGCCTCTCCATTGCCACTTCTTCTGCATGGCAAGGACCGGCAATTACAGCCTGATTTCTGAATCCTATTTTAAATTCATCACGAAGATAATGAGCAACCACATCATTTACTCTCGGAATAATCCCTTTAATAGCTGAAACAAAAATTTTGTCTGAATAATCACACGTCATTTTATCCAACGCATCCGAAAGATAAATCGAAGGTGTTGCCAAGACAATGACATCGCAGGCAGAGACCAGCTCATTGATATCTGTCGTCAGTTTTAAACTTTTAAGGTTAAAGTGGGCAGCAGTAAGGTAGGTAGGATTATGCCCACGAAGTTCAATAGCCCCTTTTACAAACTCACTTCTTACGCACCAGTGTACTACTTTACAGTTTTCAACCAACATTTTTACGATAGCAGTAGCAAAACTTCCGCTTCCTACTACCCCAACAGAAACATCCTTTTTATTCTTTTTTGGATTCGAAGATTCTGAAATTATTTTCTTTTTAGCCATAATTGGAATGTGAACTGCAAATATATTAAACAAAGATTTAACACAGGGCTCGAAAATATGATAAAAACCATATTCTTAAAAAAATGCTATGCATACACAATTAAATATAAAATCTGACGTTAGATACAGAAAAAACTGAATTTTACTTAAGAATAATCACCAAAGATTATTTTTATGTAAATTTGCAGTCTTAAAAAAACCGTTTTACCCATACTGAAGAAATATGAAAAAATTTCTAAACAGCAAAAAGAACGTAAATATTCTTCTTGGAGGACTTTTACTAGTAGTTTTTGGCCAAGGTATCTTTATTGCCAAACTGTTTTCTGAAAAAGATGACAAGAACTATGAAGTGAACCTTGTGAAAATAAACACTGAAAAAGACAGTGTAGATTATTTAAAAATGAAAACTGATCTTACTCTGGTAGATCAGACCGTTGGTCAGCTGAATTCTTTCCTCAGATCCAAAGATATTTCTAATGAAAAGCTGATGATGCTCGACCAGGACAGTATTTCAAATTCCATTTACCTTTCCAAGCAAGCCAACCGATATAGTCAATACTTAATGGACCTTCAGAAAAAATTGATGGAGGTACCGCTGGGAATGCCTACAGACGGCTATATTTCATCAAACTTTGGGGTGAGAAAAAATCCCATTCCGTTTAAAACAGTCTACGCTTCGGTGAAATCTCATTCAACCTCAACAGCGGCAGTAGCAGCTCCACAACCGGAAGTCAAAGCTGAACCTGTTGAAAAAATTGTTGAACTAACCGACAGCTACGGAAATAAAAGGGAGGTAAAAGTAATGGTAACTCCAAAAGCTGCGCCGGTGGCTTCTGCGCCGACAGCTCCAACAACCGCTCAAACTGTTGCTACCAATGCCTCAAAAGCTGGTCCTGCTGAGAAGAACAATCCGCCTGCTGAGGCAGATCAGATGCAATTCCATAAAGGACTGGATATTGCTGTTGCTTTTGGATCTGACGTAAGAGCTGCTGCAGCCGGAACCGTAATATTTTCCGGGCAAAAGGGAGGTTATGGAAACTGTGTCATCGTTTCTCACGGAAACGGGCTAGCCACCCTTTACGGACATTTATCACAACTTGTTTCTAAAGTAAATGATAAAGTGAAAGTAGGTCAGGTAATTGCCAAATCAGGAAACTCAGGACGGTCTACAGGGCCTCACCTTCACTATGAAGTACACAAAAACAATACTCCGGTGAATCCGAAATTGTTTATGAATCTATAAAAGAAAGCTGTCCCTGATGAGGCAGCTTTTTTATGCTATTTAATTATTCTGTCGCTGATTGGGTTGATTTTGCAGATTTATATATATCTGCGGAATCCGTGGGAGATAGGTTCGACGCAGAGTTTTTATAAACCTTCCTATAATTTTAAGTAAGCTAAGGAGACAATCAGCCGGCTGATTGGATGAAGATTTAAGGTTAATCTTGAGGAGTAATTTATTCAAAAATCTCGGCTGCCAGAGGCAGCCGAGATTTTATTTTAAAATTTTAATAGTTCCTTTAGGATGTGTAAATGTCCCGTCAGGACCGGCAATATTAGAATAAACAATATTTTTATTATAATCCTGAATATGGGTTACATTAAAACCGAGATGGGGCTCATGCCAATACACCATAAAAACATTTCTGGATACTTCAACGGCTGTATATTCTACCGTATCAGTACTGTTCTTTGAACTTCCTTCCGTTCCTATAAATGTCATGGTTTTGTTGTCTTTAAAATCAAGAACAAATTTCACTGTTCCGAAATCTACTTCAACCTTTCTGCCGATAGCGGGATAAGGTGATTTTAAATCCCAATCCATTTCTCCGCGGAAGACTTTCACTCCCATTTCAAGCTCATCTTTTCCCGGAAGATTCGGATATTTTTTAACCATAAAATCTACAATCGCAGGTGTCGTCTTATTTTCTGTTACGGCTTTCCTGTAATTCTCAAGATAACTTTTCACAAAATCAAGCGATTGAGGAGCTAAGGATTGTTTTGCGAAGTGTGAAGGTATAACCTGCTGAGGATGCAGTGCTTTCATAGCATCAATTTGACCGATCCACTGATCAATAGCCTTTACATTCTGTGTATCTGCCATCCAAAGGTGCGAATCTACAGAAACAGAAATTCCTCCGGCAATTGTTTTGATTGATGGGATCCAGAGAAAACTGTGAGCAGGATCTTCAGGATTTTGTTTGATTTCAATTTTATTTCCTTCAAGATCAGGAATTGAAACTGCTGCTTCCGGAACAATTATCTCAGAAGGAGCATCCGTCTTCAACTGTGGCTTCCATACCGCCAATTTATCATCTTTTGAAGCTGAGATCAGATAGGCTGTTTGTGCTGTTGAAATAATTTTCACATTCGGGAAAGCTTTTTTAATCACATCCAGTCCAAAGTAAAAATCAGGATCACTGTGAGAGATAAAAACAGTGGTAAGGTTTTTACCCGTAGCCTTTATTTCTTTTACCAGCTGTTCTGCATATTGCTTCTGAAACTGTGCATCAACAAGTATCGCATCTTTATCTCCATAAATAATAGTAGAGGTAACGGGAAAAATCGCTTTTGTTCCCGGATTATACACCTTCACTTTCAGATTCCCTGCCCACACCAAGCTGACGAAGCTCAGTACTGTGATCAACGATAATAATTTCCTTTTTAACATTTTGTTCTTTTAGATTAAAAATTAGTAAGCTGCTGTAAAACGTTCACGGATGTGGTTGTTTTGTTCCAATTCATCAACTAAAACTACGGCTACATCTTCTACAGAAAGACGGCTTCTTCCATTGTCATCAAATACGGGAGTTTCCAGTGAAGTTCTGTATTTTCCTGTTCTTTCTCCTACGTTGGCCTGATTCATTTCTACAGCAGGGCTAAAGAAAGTCCAGTCTAGAGTGTTGTTTTCTTTGATTTTATTTAAATAGTCCCTTGCTGCGGTTGCTCCCGGTTTGTAAGCATCCGGAAAGTCCGGTGTGTCTACAATTTGAACATTATCAGGTGTATAAAGGCTGCCTGCACCACCAACAACGATTAATCTTTTTACTCCTGCTTCTTCTACGGCTTTTTCAATATTTTCAGACCCATGTAAGAAATCATTGTAAAGATTAGGATTCGTCCAACCTGCGTTGAAAGCACTGATTACAGCATCGCTACCTTTTAAAGCGCCTGCCAGTTCGTTTACATTGTTTACATCAACGCTCTTTGCGGTTACATTTTCCTGTGTTTTTACCTTCGATGCATCTCTTACCAATGCTTCAACTGTATAGCCTCTGTGAGCAAGTTCATTTACTATTTGTGTTCCTACAAATCCGGTTGCTCCGATTACTGCTACTTTTTTCATAATGTTTTATTTTTAAAAATTAAATTGTAATAAATCTTGTTACATTTACAGGTAAAAAATTTTAGTCGAACTGGTCTGTAAATTCCTGTAATGACTTATCGCCTAAAAATTGTGTTACCAATTGATCTGTTTCTTCAAATAAAGTATTTAAATGAATATTAATTTCTTTTCCCACACTACATGCCGGATTAGGATTTTGATTTTTCTTTCCTAATACTTCGGTATTTTTCACTGCTCTGTAGATCTGTGAAATAGTAATGCTTTCCGCATTTTTTGCAAGCTGGCTGCCTCCTTCTTTTCCCTGTCTGCTTACAATCAAACCTGCTTCCCTCAATACACTGATTTCTTTGCGTACAATGACCGGGTTGACATTAATGCTACCCGCCATCCATTCAGAAGTAAGCCACTCCTGAGGACTTTTTGCCAATAAGGTCATAATATGTACTGCCGTAGCAAATCTTGTATTATTCATTTCAATTACATGGCAAAGATATAACTTTTTTCAAATGTAACAAATTTTATTACAGTTAATTTTTTCTTAAAGTATTAATTTGTCTAAATCTAACAGTAAATAATTGATGTTTTGATTGATCGTTCGCGTTGCAGATTGCATCTGGTTAAGCATAGCTGCGCGGTTATGCAGGTCATCTGCCCGGTAAAATCCCCCGTCACTGAAAATTACTGACTGATCGGCAGCCGTTTTATTATCATCAAACTGGTAATGCAGCCATCTTGTTTTCATGTTACTGATGATGGAATGCTCTTCCCTGTTAGAAAACTTTTTCTCTGTATACATGTACCAGATAAATGGTGGAAAGTTCGGAGACTCCAGTTTTTCCCGCCATATGTCTCTTAAAAGATTTCTCTGATGGATAAACTCTACTTTTTTGCCTTTGGGATTGAGTGTTGCCAATCCAAACCCGGCTCCCAGGATACCTCCTCCGATGCCAATCGCATTATCCCATCCGTCGCTTTTTACAATTCCTCCAGCAATAGAGGAAGCTGCACCTGCAATGATTGAATATAAAATAAGTTTATTATTTCTTGAGGAGTTGAGGTTATCCACATAATTTCCGATCTGTGCTACCCTTTCCCCTTCACAGTCGAACTCTGCTGCTACGGCATCAAGCTCGGTTAAAGCAATGGTAATTCTGCTGTTGATTTTCGTTTTAAGCTGCAGGATTTTAACCTGAGAAGCCAAAGATGAATCTTTTTTAAGTTCAACAATTTTATGAACCTCATCAAGATTGTTCAAAGCGTTCAGAATTAAAATGCTTTGATCAGAAAACATAGTCTTCAGATCTTTATTCTTTTCTAAAATTGAATCTGAATTGTAGGATGGAAGTTTATTGCTGTAATTGTACTTGAAAGGAGCTTTACAGTAACTGTCCTTAAGGGTGAGAATATTTTGTTTAATAGCCTGATTTTTCTTGGAAACACAAGAAACCAACAGACCACAAACAATAAAAAGATAAAAAAGTTTTTTCATTCAGTCATATTTTTTGTGCCGTACAGCTGCCCATTGCAAACAGATTGATATTCAGGAACAATTGATTTTCTATTGCAATTGATCAACACTAAGATAATACAAATAAAAAAATTTACCTGATGTCAGGTAAATTTTTAATCTATTTTTAAGCTGTACTATTTAATATCCAGCAATTCTACTTCAAAGACCAATGTAGAGTTGGGGCCGATTTCTTTGCTGATCTGCTGATCTCCATATGCCAGATGCGGAGGGATGATTAATCTCCATTTGCTTCCTACAGGCATTAGCTGAAGAGCTTCCGTCCACCCTGCAATTACTCTGTTCAATGGAAAAGATGCAGGAGTTCCTCTTTTTACAGAGCTGTCGAATACCTTTCCGGAAATTGTAGTTCCGTGGTAATGGCATTTTACTGTAGATTTAGGTCCCGGTTTTGCACCGTCTCCTTCTGTGATGATTTCATATTGTAAGCCGCTTGGTAATTCAACTACCGTTTCTCTCTTACCATATTCTTCCATATATTCTTTACCATCTTTCAGGTTCTTTTCTGCCAATTCTTTTTTACGTTTAAATAACATGTCTGCTACTCCCATAATTTTATTTTTTTACAAAGATAGTGCTTTTTAGCATTAAGGTTAAATACCCAACCAACCACTGATTTTGCTTTTAAAGACCTTATTGATACCTAATATTGATATAAAAATCAATTATTTTATGTTTTACTGTATTCGTCTTGCCTGGAATTATTGATAACCCGCCGAAAATGAAAACTAAAGTTCAACATCACAAAACATTCTGAAAATCAAATTTTTAAACAATTATTAATTCCAAATATACAAGCTTTAAAATGATACCTTGAGTATTTCATATTTTCTTATCTATAAAATTCAAATAATTGTAATACTCTCTTAACACAGAATCCGAAACTTGGCGTTATAATTGAATTTAAAAACTAAATGCCAGATCCACTAAAATATAATAAGAAGTTCGACGAACTGAATGAAGAAGAAAAAGAACTCCTAGAGATTAACAAACAATCTATAGCAGATTTCGTTGAACAATCTTCCTCTATCAGTGACGTCAATTATGCTACCAGAAATGCCCATGCAAAAACCTATGCGGTGGCGAAAGGTACATTTTGGGTAGATAAAAATATCCCTGAATGGGTACAGCCGTTTTTTGATAACGAGAAGTTTGATCTTACCATCAGGTTTTCAAATGCCCAACTGAAAATTAAGAATTCCAGGAAAGATATCCCGGCTTATGGTTTTGCAATACAGATCAAGGATGAAAAAGGAGGATTACTGGCCAATTTTCCTCTGGTTAATTTTCCATTATTTCCTATTAACTCGGTTTCTACTTTTCTGAAACTTTTTACGGCCATTAACCGCTCTTACATCAAAAAAGGAAGCAGTCTGTTCTCTATTGCAGCACAGATAATCAAAATAATACCCTCAGTTGTAACGGGTAGCTTTTTCAAAAACACCCTGAAGCTTTTTCAAAAACGGAATGATTTTCTGCTGTCTTTTGATTATTATTCTGTCGGGGCTTATCGTCTCGGAGATTATATGATTAAAATTAAGCTGGAACCTCAATCTGTGGACAAGAATATCGGGAAGAAACAAAATATAAAAAAGACATTGCGGAATTATTTTCAAACGACAGATTTTACGGCAGATATTTTTATTCAATTTTGTTATGACCTCAAAGACCAGCCCATCAACAAACTGAATGTAGAATGGAAAAATTCTCCTTATCTTAAAATTGGTGAAGTGAAAATAAACAAAGATTCATTATTGGATCCGCGTATCTGCAGCAATGAGCTGCTGTCATTTAATCCATTTGAGAGCAAAGCTATTTTTCAACCTGTGGGCAAAATCCAGAAATTACGTGATGAAGCGTATAAAGTATCTGTACAGACAAGGAGAAAAATCAATAAACTCCTGCATGGAAAGGGTACGGAGTTGTAAACCTGGTGCTGTTCAGTCTACGAAATCTAAGCCATAAATATACTTTATAATCCGCCTGTGCATTCGTGGCAAAAAGCTATTTACCGGAACTTTCTGTCTTCTTCCCGGATTGCCAGATCATTGATACTTGCGTACCTTTTGGCCATCAACCCGTTTTCATCGAATTCCCAGTTTTCATTTCCATAAGCCCTGAACCAGTTCCCCTCTTTGGTTTGGTATTCATATTCGAAACGTACGGCAATACGGTTACCGGTATGAGCCCAATATTCTTTCTTAAGCTTATAATGCAGCTCTTTTTCCCATTTCTTTTGAAGAAATGCGATGATCTCTTCCCGTCCTGTCACAAAAGTATCCCGGTTTCTCCACTCACTGTTGACGGTATATGCTTTGGAAACTCTTTCAGGATCCTGACTGTTCCAGGCATCTTCTGCCAGTTGAATTTTCTCTTTAGCCGTTTCTAAGGTGAACGGCGGAAGCGGATGTTTCTGTTCCATACTATTAAGGTATTAAATGAATGACTATTTTCTTTGATTTTTCAATCAGTTCATTGGATTTAAAAAGCTGGCTCTCAATAATACTGCTTTCAAAAAGCATGTAGATATGATCGGATACTACGTCATCTTTCAACAATTTTAAAAAGTAATTCCGGAGATCTGCCTTATGAGATTGTATGACCTCCAGGATTTTAACATTGTCTGCAGGAATTTCAGATAGAATATTCAGGAAACTGCATCCCCTGAAATGCTCCTTCTCATTCATATAGATCAGGAAATCAAAAGCCTTTATTATTTGATCCTGAAGGCTTGTCGCCCGGGATGAAAAATTAATCAGCTCATTGAACCAGTATTCGTGTCTCACGTTGAGAAATTCTACACACAGATCTTCTTTAGATTTAAAATGCTGATAAAAACTCGCTTTCGCCACTTCTGCTTCTGCAATAATCTGATTAATACCTGTAGAATTATATCCCTGCCGGCTAAACAGGTCAAAAGTTGTTGCTACTATTCTCTCCTTTGGTGACGCCATATTATCTTATTGTAGAGCAAATGTAAGACAA
Organism: Chryseobacterium sp. UNC8MFCol; assembly: GCF_000482305.1. Classification (NCBI taxonomy): domain Bacteria; kingdom Pseudomonadati; phylum Bacteroidota; class Flavobacteriia; order Flavobacteriales; family Weeksellaceae; genus Chryseobacterium; species Chryseobacterium sp. UNC8MFCol. The sequence continues at coordinate 146,919 of NZ_AXUZ01000016.1, read as the reverse complement.
AAATACATAATAGACAAACCTGTCTGTCTAAATAAAAAAGATAATTGCCTCTTCCAGTCTCCTGTTTCTATCCCATATTCCACAAAAAGCCCCTAAGATTGATTCTCAGGGGCTTTTTATATATTAAACAGTATATACTATTCTTCCAGCTTCTCTTTTTCTTCCTCTTTATCAGGAAACATAATAGACAGAATAACGGAAATAACCAATACTCCACCTACAATTCCTAGTGAAACCGGGGATGAGATGTGATACCAAGGGGCGATCAACATTTTAACTCCGATAAATGAAAGGATAATTGCCAGTCCATACGGAAGTTTGCTGAACATGTGAATAAAATTGGCCAATAGGAAATACAGTGATCTAAGACCTAAGATCGCAAAGATATTCGACGTATACAGGATAAACGGGTCATCCGAAATAGCAAAGATCGCAGGGATGGAATCTACAGCAAATAGAACGTCTGTGAATTCGATAACTCCCACTACTACTAAAAGTGGTGTTGCCATCTTGATTCCGTTCTGAATGGTAAAGAACTTGTCCCCATCGTAGTTATCTGAAACTTTCCAAAAGCTCTTGATCAATTTTGCTCCTGCAGTATTGCTGTAGTCTTCGTCATCGTCATCATCACCGTCACCCCATGATTTGATCCCTGCATACACAAGGAACAATCCGAACAGGGTCATTACAATGTTGATTTTTACTGCTTCTCCGAAAATATGCATTTCAGGAAGATAAGTCAGGTTGATAAGCCCTACTCCTGCAAAAATAAATATCGCTCTGAAAATCAATGCACCGATGATTCCCCAGAAAAGGACTTTGTGATGAAGAAATTTGGGCACTTTAAAAAATCCGAAGACCAGGATAAATACGAACAAGTTATCCACTGAAAGTGCTTTTTCAATCCAATAGGCCGCCTGGTATTGTGTAAATTTCTCTACAGCCAGCGCATGGCTCTCCGGGGTTCCGTCTGTATTGAAAACCCAATATACTACCCCTGAAAAAACCATAGACAACGAAATCCATACAATGGTCCAGATGGTAGCTTCTTTGGATGAAACTTCATGACTTTTTTTGTTGAATACTCCTAAATCCAGGAGCAGCATGATAACGACCGTTACCGCAAATCCCCACACCAGCCCCGGGTGCAGTTCTAAAATACTCTGATGTTTTTCCACTTGATTAATGTGTTATTATATATGATAAAAGCAATAAGTGTACAAGGTACAAATATTGCTGTTTACTTTATCTGTTGATTGATAATTGATTACAAATAATTCATCTGCACCGTCTGCACTGTCTGCTCCAGCTTCCTGTCAGCAGTAGGATCTCCGATGGCATTGAATTTCCATTCTCCGTTTCTTTTGTAGAATACTCCCATAACCATGGCAACATGTCCGCTGAAAGAAGCATCGTTCGCAATATCATATTTTGCAAAAACTTCTTTTACATTGGTAGGAGTTCCTTCGTAAATACGGATAGAAGCGAAAGGAATCGTTCCGAAATCCTGACCTCTGTAACTGTTTAGAACCATGGCAACGTGTTCTACATTAGGCTCCAGTTTGCTGAAATCTACTGTGATCACCTCGTTATCCAGTCCGTCATCTCCGTCAACATCTCCGGTAAGGTCATCTCCACTGTGTCTTACAGAACCGTTTCTTGATTTTAGGTTACCGAAATAAATTACTTCCGTTACATTTTTGTTTGAATCATATAAAATACAGCTTCCATCTAAGTCTACTGCTTCTTTTTTAGTTCCGAAAAATCCTTTTTTTTCAATTGCTCCCCAGTTGATTCCTACACAAGCCTGGGAAAGCTCAGCTCCGTTTTCTTTTTTAAGGTTAATTCTCTGACCTTTCTGTAAGTTGATAGCCATTTTTTTATGTTTTGTTGTTGTTTATTGGTTCAAAAAAGTGAAAAAGCAAAATACTATTTTACAATCTACCTTTTAGTTATTATTTAAATTTAAATTAAGCATTGCACGCAGAATATTTGTTTCTTCATTAAAGTCAAATATTTTACTCATAATATCAATATTTTCAAGGTTTCTGAGATAGTCTTTCAAAACGCCTTCTACTTCTGGCGGTACAATTCGTTTTCTTTCGTTCATACTGCTTTCGAGTTGTTCATTCTTTCTTTTCAGCTGATCGATAATGGTTGTTTGGTTCGACTGATTTTCAGAAATATCCAGTTGATCAAGATCTTTATCGAAAAGATATAATTTCCTTTCGTCTACACTGAAAACAAAATAATCATCCGACTGAAAGATTTTGAAAAGCTCATAATCATGGGTTCCGATAAGATAACCACATACAAAACGTACTTTAAAGCTTTGTATATTGAGTCTTCCCAACAGCTTTCTCTCAATAGAATAATCTTTATACTGATAAGCCGGAAAATTTCCGGTTTTCAACAGGGATTCATCTACATCTGTCCTGTAAAATTCCTGTGCATATTTCTTATGAAAATACAGGACATTATCCCAGTTGGCCGTGAAAATATCTTCTGTGAGATCTTTATACACGGTTTTCAGATGTTGTGAAAATATACCGCTATACATTTTACGGTCCGTTTCAAAACTATCGACTCTTCTTTCTTCGAAACCTGAAATATATTTATTGTTGATGTCAATTTCATTAATGACAGCCAGCATGTCGTTTTCCTTCTGCCTTTTAATTTTGGTCAGAAGTTCGATGAGACTGTCGGTATACTGCAGGTGGAAAAGCTCCAGTTTATTGTAATCCAGGGCCGTATTTTCCTGGAACAAATTGTGGATAATATCGGTTTTAATATAAATCGATATCATGTCAATATGTTCAAAAAAATTGGCGAGAAGCTTAAGCCGTGTTAATCTTCTTTTGCTCTGTGACCATATGGTTGCTGCATCATCCCCCACCTTTGCATCCTATAAATTAACCTCTGACATTTGCTTTTAATTCATGTTCCAATGTCTGAAGATCCTGATCCAGCTTTCTTCTGTTGTCTGCACCCTGTTTCTGAATCTGTTTCACTTCATTCAAGGTATTGATCAGCATTGAAGTAGTCTCCCTTAATGTTTCTACAGAAACGATAGTCTGTTCATTAGCTCTGGCAACATTGATAGAGTTCTGACCAAGGCGTTCCGCATTCTTTCTTAAGATCTCCTCTGTTGTATGGGAAACTTTCTGCTGGATTTCAATATTCTGCTGCTGTCTGTACATTGCTACAGCCAGTGACAGCTGATTTTTCCATACAGGAAGTGTCGTCGTAAGAATTGTCTGTGCTTTTTCTGCAATTGAAACATTATTATTCTGAACAAGTCTGATCTGTGGAAGTGACTGCATCATGATGACGCGCACAACTTTCAGGTCAGCCATTCTCCTGTCTAATCTTGCGATAAAATCTCTTTTGTCTGCAATCTGATAATCCTGGAAATTCTGAGGATTAGCTTCCATCTGCGCAAGCTCAACAGCAGCTCTTTCCATTCTGATATTTCCGGCGATGACAAGATCTTCAATCTGCTTAATAGAGTTCACATTGCTTTCAAAAATAGTCTGCAAAACGGCATTATCTTTTGTTGAAGTAATGATCCCTGCATTCACTTTGTAAGAGATCTGCTCGATATTGTTGATGATCTTATCATATTTTGCAAATAAGTTTTCCACCTGCGTCATTACCTTCTTCATGAAGGGTAATTTGCTTAAGAAACTTTTTACTTTATTTCCGTTAAGCTCTTCTACGTCCACATAGTTAAGCTCTACCAAAAGGTCATTGATAAGCCCTCCCACTTCACCGGAGTTTGATCTTCTAACATTTCCTAAAAAGCTGTCACTCTGATTGGTTAACGTTTTCTGAAGTTCTGCACCGAAATTCACAATAGAACCCGGATTCGCCTCATCGATGGAATTGGCGAGAACTTCATATTTCTGGCGTTCTTCAGTCTGTAGCTGAGTTAAGTTTACATTTCCCTCTCTGTCTACAAGAACTGCCGGCGCTGCATTTTGAGCAGACTGAGCCGGTGTTGGCGGAACCATGGGTGTAGGTTCAAATGTTCTGAGAGGCTCGATGGATCCAAGTGGATCTATAGGTTGATTTTCCTGATTGTCCATGATTACTTCTGATAAATTGATACAAATTTCTCAAGGCCGTCTCTCTGTCCTGCTCCTACAGCCTCAAATTTCCATTCTCCGTTTCTGTTGTAGATTCTTCCGAATTCTACTGCTGTTTCGATTGAGAAATCTTCGTCAAGTTCATACTTTAAGATTTCCTCATTCGTATCTGTATTGAAAATTCTGATAAAAGAATTTCTTACCTGTCCAAAATTCTGTCTTCTTGCATCTGCATCATGAATCGTTACCACCACAGTGATTTCTTTTACAGCAGCATCAATCTTTGTAAGATCAATTTTGATCTGCTCGTCATCTCCTGCGCCTTCCCCGGTAAGGTTATCCCCTGTGTGAACAACTGCTTTATCCGGAGATTCAAGGTTGTTATAAAAAATAAAGTGATTATCTGACACTAACTTTTTATCATCTCCCAACAAAAATAAAGATGCATCAAGATCGAAAGCAGTTCCTGTAGAAGTATTATTGATATCCCATCCTAAACCTACAGTGAATTTAGGTGCGTTGATGTTTTCTCTTTGTCCTTTTTGTAAGTTAATAGCCATAATATAATTCCGTTTGTGTTAAAGTATTGATGTTATTTTTATATTCTTTTATTAAATGATAATTGTTGCTGATGGCCAACTCCAACAGAAGATCCATCTGCTCTTTTTTTACTTTAGACGTAAGATAGTCAAAATTACTTGAATCCAGGCCTAAAATATATTTTACAATCCTTGTATTGAACTCAAAATTAGGTTTCTGCATTACTTCTGCAACATCTTTTACATCCTGTACTGCGTAATAATTGAAAAAATTTTCAATCTTCGGGTCAAGATCAAAGTTCATTAATTCTGCATAATAGATAAACATAAAGTCTGCTTCCACGTCATATTGATCCAGGATTCTGTTGACTGTATATTCATGGCTCCCGGTGATTTTGATATCGTCTATAAAAATACAAAGTTTTCCTCTCAAAAAATCCTTATCGATATAATAAGTATCATTGGCAATCAGATTTTTACGGTCTTCAAAGCTAAGATTCCCGTAATCTGTGATGTAGGTATGATTTCTGTTGATTTTTGATAAAATGCTTGATTTTTTCCCTTTTTGAAAAAGGTAAAAATCAAGATGTTTTTTGAAGAAAAAACATAAAAAGTTGGAAGCCGTAGGAATGGCCATGTATGGGCTTGGCAGCACTACAATTTCTTTATCTGTTTCTAAAAGGTTCTCATGTCCGGAAATAAATCCGTCAAATAATTCTTTTGCAAATTTTTCAGCATACGACTTATCGCCATATTTGAAATAGCTGTATTCAGCCGGTGAAAAACTAAACTCATCCGCCGAATGAATGTGGTGTAAGCTGTATCTTTTGTTCATGTTATATTAGTGTTTAAGTAAATGTGCACTGAAACCGAAGTCCTGAGCTCCTTTATAATCTGCAATGGGATTATCTCCGATGTGCAAAATTTTTTCAAGAGGCAGATCCTGATCTTTCAGTTGATTTTTCACTTCCTGAAAAATAAGGGGATTCGGTTTGGAACAGTTGATTTCATCAGAATAGATATGGAAATCAATATACTGATCGAGATTTTCATGAATCAGAAATTTTCTCATCGTCGTACCTTTGATAAATCCTGTGTTGCTCAGAATATTAATCGTCTTCCCATGACTTTTAATATTGTCAAAAACATCATGTATATTTTCAAAAATAACAACAGGCTTATATTGTAAAAACAAATCTTCACTTTTCAAATAAAATTCGTTAAGCTTTTCTTTGTTTAAAAGTTTTACATCCACTTCCAGAGCTCCCAGAATCATCAGATATATTTCAAAAGTATCTATATTTCCTCCTGTGATCTCATTGATCGTATTGCAAAGATCATCATAATATTTTACGGTTTTTGCAACTTCATCCATAGGTTTGTTAACCTCAAAAAATGAGGAGAACAGCTCAACTCTTTTTGCTTTAAATTCGGGATGAGATTTGATTAGAGTGAGCCACAAGTCAAAGGAAAAATGACAGTGGTTGTGAATGTCGATATCTGTTTTCAATATGTTTCAGTTAATAGTTTTATGTAGCTTTTGTTGAAAAAGATTTACTCATATTTTTCCATCAAAAAGTGTTTAATTTTCTATTCTTCCCAAAGATAAAATTTTTATCATAAATGCATTACTTTAGTTTTCTGTTTTAAGATATTTTATGATTTAAAAAGAGAATACAAAGACAAAAAATAAGGACCGTAAAATGATACGATCCCATTCTTATGCAATATTTATACGTGAATTATTACTTAAAGCGATTCACTTTGATCTTTCCTTATCTTTCCGGCATGACCTTATACGTCGGGTCTTCCTGAATATTCACTTCTACTACGGCTTCTGCATTCTTCAGCATTTTCCGGCAATCTTCACTCAGGTGGCGCAGATAGACGGTTTTATTCATTTGTTTGTAACGCTTTGATAATTTATCCAAAGCATCAATCGCACTCATATCCACAATCCGGCTTTCTTTAAAATCAACAACAATTTCCTCGGGATCATTCATCGGATCAAACTTATCGGCAAATGCTGTAACTGAACCAAAGAATAAAGGCCCGGATATTTCATAATGTTTAATTCCATGTTCATCGGTATGTTTTTTAGCCCGGATTCTTTTGGCGTTATCCCACGCAAAAACCAATGCGGAAATAATAACCCCGATCAAAACGGCCAATGCAAGATTGTGCAGGATAACCGTAATCAACGCCACGGTAATTCCGATAAATATATCAGATTTCGGCATCTTATTAACAATTCTGATGGACACCCATTGAAATGTACTGATTGCCACCATCATCATCACTCCTACCAAAGCAGCCATGGGAATCTTTTCTATAACGGGAGCACCAAACAGGATGATCATTAAAATCATCAGCGAAGCAATAATACCAGAAAATCTGGCTCTGGATCCTGCGTTAAGATTGACCAGGGTTTGTGCTACCATCGCACAACCTCCCATTCCGCCAAAAAAACCATTGGTCACATTGGCAAGCCCCTGTGCTATAGATTCTTTATTGGTGTTTCCTTTTGAATTGGTAATTTCATCTACCATGGACAAGGTCAGAAGAGATTCTATAAGACCAACTCCGGCCATAATCATCGCATAAGGAAAAATAATCTGTAAAGTTTCCAATGAAAAAGGTACCTGAGGGATATGGAAAACGGGAAGACTCCCGCTGATATGAGCAATATCCGCTACTGTTTTTGTATTGATATGGAAACCTAAAACGATCGCAAAGACCACCATAATAGCAATCAGTGAAGCCGGAACTGCTTTTGTGAGCTTCGGAAAAAAGTAGACAATGGCAATCGTAAGCGCTGTTAATGCACCCATAATGTATAGAGAGGTTCCTTGCAGCCAACTTGTAGCCCCGGTACTATCGGTAATTTTAAATTGCTCAATCTGTGCCATAAAAATAATAATGGCCAAACCGTTCAGAAAACCATACATTACCGGTTGCGGTATTAGTCTCACGAATTTACCCAGTTTAAAAATTCCTACAAGCATCTGGAGAATCCCTGCCAGAGCTACTGTGGCAAAAAGATATTCTATTCCATGAGATTGTATCAGCGCAATGAGCACAACGATGGTAGCTCCTGCTCCTCCTGAAACCATTCCCGGTCGTCCCCCAAAAACAGCTGTGACCAGCCCCATCATAAATGCGGCATAAAGTCCTGTAAGTGGTGATAGCCCTGCCAGAATAGCAAATGAAAGAGATTCCGGAATCATCGTCATGGCTACGGTAAAACCTGCCAGCAATTCATTTTTGTAGTTTATTTTTTTGGGGAAATCGGATAAGGTAATCGTATTTTTCATTGAGCTACAAAGGTATACACTTACACAGTTCTATACAATTTTTTTATTTTCACTTTTTTTTAAAAATAATTTCAACTTATCAAAATAATTCACACATCCGCTTACATAATATGTTAATTTTAATTAAAATTTGATTATAAACCCACTTTTTTGTAAATATTCATATTCCGCTTTTAATTTTTGTTTAAATTTGAAACTCATTAAGCAGATTATTTATTGCGAATTAAAAAAAACAAAGCATAATCTACTGGTTGTCAACACATACAGCCCGGCAATAAATCACCGTTTAAAAAATAGAATTGCATGACAGAACTTTAATAGGTAATATATTATTTACACAAATGGTAAGAAAAAAGAAGTTTGAAGGAGAAGAAAGTTATGAACCCATTACAATAATAAGGAATATATTTCCATGTATTAAAGCAACAATGAATACATCTTTTTTAAGAAGTTAAGTTATCCCGGAAATTTCATTTTTTATTAAAGTATTCTATGATTCCTGAATAATTTTCACTTTTCGCAATTTCAAAAAAAATTGAATTATGTCCTACAATACATAATGATATACTACCTTTTTAGTTTCGTTGCATTAGTTTAATAAAAGATAATATTCAATAAATGTTATATAAAGAGATCCATATAGGAAAGTTTATTAAGGAGAGGGTTGATGAAAATGAAGTACCAATGGAGAGGATATGTAAATTCCTGGGTAAAGATGAAGAATCTGTTGAAAAGATGTACAACAGCGCGTCACTGGATGCTGATCTTCTTCTAAGGTGGAGCAAATTATTGGAATATGATTTTTTCAGGCTCTATAGTTCACATTTAATTTTATATGCTCCTCCGGCAGCCGTTCATAAAAATCAACAGAAATCTGAAAAAATTCCTTATTTCAGAAAGAACATTTACACTCAGGAAATTAAGGATTTTATTATGAAGAGAATTCTGTCCGGAGAAATGACTCAAAGTGATGTCATCAAGGAATACTCGATTCCTAAAAGCACCCTTCACAGGTGGCTTCAAAAGACAGATAATACCAACAACGGATAAACACCATATGCATGCGGCCCAATTATAAAAAGATTTATCAGGATATGCTGAAAATGGAGTATCCTGATAAATTAAAAGATCCAAAAATAAAAGAACTTTTAGAAAAACTTTCTACTACAGAAGATGTTTTAAAGTTTAATGATAAACTTTTTAAGCCTTCCAAAGAAAATCAAAAGCTTAAAACATATGATAAAAAGACAATGCTTAAGTTGCTTCAATATCAAAAAAAGCATGGTCATTCTACAAGCTATATGTCTAAAAAATACAAAATAAGCAGAACGACCCTAGCAAAATGGAGAGCAATGTTTGAAGAAGAGCTAGAAAATACAACAAAAAATGCCGGTCAATAAATACCGGCATTTTTTTGTAAAGGTAATAATAAGAAAAAAACGGGGCTCACGTTAGCCGGAGTCGAACCGGATAGCCTTGCCGTAAAGATCGGCTACGCTATTCCTCCCCAATTGAGTACGATGGATTTCTTCCTAACGACACTTTATTTTTTAAAAAAGAGGCCGGAGGCGGAAAGAATGGACGTTGTAATGGTCTTCAGGAATTACCCTTCCCACCGGTAGAAAATTATGTTACAAAGATGATTTCCATTTTCCCGCTTCCGGCTTCCATATATCTTAAACCAAGGCAATCACTGAATATGTAATGTCGTGCTCTACCCCACTGAGCTACTCTTCCTGTGACACTTGTGTCTTTTTGGTGGAAGAGACGGGACTCGAACCCGTGTCCCCGTCGTGATGATCGAAGTAACACTATTCTACGGCACTTGTTTATTTTTTTAACCAAGGTAATAAGGCCAGAATCGTTCGTGCATTTGCTCTACCTGCTGAGCTACTTCTCCTTTTCGAGGGAAAAGGTAGGATTCGAACCTGCGACCCAATGTTTACTCAATCCGAAGTATGATTCTGAGACGACACCTGATTATGTTTTTCTATGCTAATCAATATATTTAAATAATAAAGAGGCAAGCTGTGAAAAGACTTTTACAGATCACTTTCATGATCTTTCTGGAGTCGAACCAATATCATAAGATTTACCGAAGTAAGCCTTTTCTACGGCACTCTTTTATACAATCAGGGCAATAGTGGCGGAATCTTTCATAGTTCAATACTACTTTATTCTCTTTTCTTAAAAAATTAAATTTCATGAGTTACTGTTTTTTGTTAAACATTAGGAAGATCACTTCCTCTCTGATTTCTGATGCAAAGTAAAAACGTTATTGCGCAATCTTTTTGCGTAATTAATTTTTATGTGATTTTTTTTTAGCTGTATTGTTATTCTCGAATATGGAGAAGGCTTAGCATAGTACGAACAGATATCAATTCATAAAATTCTTCTATGATTGATTTTCATGAAAGAAATCGGTATTATCAGGCTTTTGGATTCATGTTTTCTAGTTTTGTATCCATAAATTAAAGCTATGATTAAAGGACTATATGAAACACATGTTCAGGTAAGTAATTTGGAAAACGCAATTCAGTTTTACACGGACGTATTGGGATTAACATTGGCTCATAGGGATGAAACGAGACCCATTGCTTTTTTATGGATTGGTGAAAAAAAAGAGTTTATGCTCGGATTGTGGGAACAAAAGGAAAATCTTCAGACCAGACATTTCGCATTTACAAGTACTAAGGAAGATATTCTGAATTATTCGGTAGATTTTCTTACAAACAAATCTTTACAACCTTATAATTTTCTGAAAGACGGATCTGTACAGCCCATGGTGTTTGCATGGATGCCTGCACTGGCTATTTATTTTAATGATCCGGATGGTAACCAGCTCGAGTTTATCTCAATATTGGAAGGAGAAGGTAAACCGGAACTTGGGGTATTACCTTATAAAGACTGGATGAATCTTCAATAAATTTTCGGGATAAGTCCTGACAATAATACTAAGATTCCGGCAAGCCCTCTGGGCTTGCCGGAATCATTCTAATGTACTACATTTATTACTTTTTTCACAGCCAGAACGTGTTTACAGGGACCTCTTTCTCCCTGATATTTGCTAAACCATTCACAGGTGCAGCGTTCTTTTTCTTCTTCAATAATTACAGTGTGGTGTACCCCCGTTCCTTCTACCCTGGCTTCCGTTCGTTCTTCTGTATTATTCAGAATATCTACTTTCCCTTCATTGATCAGCTTTTCCGCATTTTTCATACGAGGATTTAATTCTATAATACGGTTTAGTTTAAAAGGTAATCTGCGGTAGAAAAACTCACGATCATCAAGGTCATACCCTAATAATCCCATTGCAGCAAGTCTTCCGGTAAGGTTATCAACCTTTGTCAAACTGATGTTTTCCTCTAATAACAACATTGCCGTACTGAAAGATTGATTTGCATAGGCATATTTATCAACAGCATCGATCCATTCATCTGAAACCTCTTCTATCAGATTATCCAGAAGCGCCCCTTCACCCGAAAAGCCACGCCAGCATTCTCTTGATAAAGAAAAAATAAACCTTATATTTCCCATACGTAGCTGCCAGGTAGTAGAGCGCATATTAGGATGTGCAAAAACCTGCATGCTATCAATATAGGGAAGCAAAGGTTCCAGCAGGCGGAGACGATGAAGCCCTCCGATGCATATGGCATCTGCGGATTTCACAGGCGAGAACATCGGTTTGTTTCCTCTTAAGATAAGATAATAATCAGATTTTACTATTCCTTTTGGCATCCCCCTGAAGAGCTGTTGTGTCTGAATTTTATTAAAAGTGTAGCGTTCTTCAGATTCTGATAAATATATCTGAACAGTTCCTAATCCTTTGATCCATTTTACAGGCAAGGGTACTTTTCTTTCTACTACCTTTTTTTCTTCTTTATAGAGTCCAACTTCTTTGGCACCAACTGACAGCATTATTTTTTCATTGGGGCGAATACTTCCCAAAGCCGTTATCATTCCTTGATTAAAATCTACGTTTGTAGTTCCGTTTTCCAGAAACTCCCCGTCTAACCCATCAGGCAAAACATCCACTCTTGCATATACTCCTGCACAATGGGAAAATCCTTCAAAACGGAGTTTCTCATTTCCTACAGTTACAATAGGATCTTTCAGCAAAGCCATCTGAAATGACGAAAGATTGAAACTGGACTTCACAATATTGGAAAGGCTAATCAGACACCTTGCCAGGATAAAGGGTTGATGTACATTTCCCCAGAAAAAACAGGGAACATCAGTATTTTTCCGCACCTCACTATATTGAGCAAGAAACAGTTCTTCCAGAGCATTTTTCTTTACGACTGATGATGAACCGGAATAATTGTAAATAAGCGTATCTTCCATAATTTATTTTTTGAGAAGAAGATTGCAGATTTTTTTCAGACTAGAGTTTTCTTTCCAGTTGTTTAGTTTTTCTTTAATTGCAAGATCAGCTTCCGACTGGTTCAAAGCTAATACTTCATGATACACCTCCAGAAGTTTTTTCAAATTGGTCACTGGCTTTTCCATTTGAAGCACAATATAGGTGATTAATTTTTCCAGCGCAATATTATGATTTTTACTTACATTCAGCATATGATTCTGCATAAGATCCGTCAATCTTTTTACAGGTGCCCATTCCAGCTTTTCATGCAATCCGATTACTTTACCTAAGCGTGTATTATCTATCATCTGATGAGAAACATGTTCCAGCCAGATTTCGGCTGCTGTTCCGCGGATTGTTTTATCACCGTCAAGAAAGATTGTTCCCAGAAACAGGTATCCCATTTCATCCAAAGGTTTTTTGATTTGATAGAGGGCTTGGGTTGTATTTAAAACCAGGTTTCTTTCATAGACTTCGGCAATTCCGGAATAGAAAAGACAATGTTTGATGACTTTAGCCAAAGCATTTCCCGGAGTATTAGGAAAGCACCACATCAAAGCAGGGATTTCGGAAAGTTCTTTCTGATCTGCAACAAAATATTCCATAAACAAAGGATTTTTCCTTTTTTCAAGATGATATTTTGGAATGGTAATACTTAATTCGACAGGGTAATATGTATTTTTTTTGTTATCAATTGTTTTCCACTGGTAAGCTCCAGTAAAGAATTCTGAAGGAATATTACTATATCCGAAATGACTGAATTCTTCAAAAACAGTTTGTGGCGATCGTGTAAATCCGGCAGTCATCCACCAGGAAGGATGCTCAAATTTTCCTTTTGGCTTATCATTTTTGCCAAAGAAGAAAAGCAAGAGTTCTTTATATTCACCTTGCAGTTTTTTCTCAACCATCTTTAAGGCCTCCGCTGTATCATCCAATGCGCAACGTTGTAATGCCAGCTGGAAGTCAAGATGATCGGGTTCCCTGTTATTATCCTGATAAATTATAAGCCTTTCTACTAAGCCAACGGGAGAAATCCAGCAGGGAGCATGTGTAATGGTAAACAACAACGGCATCGTATCCTGCAGTTTTATCTTCTGATGGATGCATATTGCAAATTCTTTAAAAGCTTTTGCAGCATAACCCTCTACACCCACTTTTTCTACAGGTCCCAATTTTTTATTATAATTCGAATAGCTTTCTCTTGCAGCCTCATCTTCCTTCGTTTTCTGATATATTTTTTCAAGATTTTTAAGCTGCACGGGATACTTTTCCAATAAACCTAGTCCGTAATTAATAATCAGGTTGCACAATAAAACATTCAGATAAGGGACTTCCCATTTGGAAATCGTCTTACAGGCTTTCAGGAATACCGGCTCGATCAACTTCACAGATTCTGTATCAACCTCACCTGAAAAACGGATAAATCCTGCCAATGCCACATCACAATGATAGCTGTAGGGATCGTCGATGGCCAGTGGAAGGAAAAACATCAAATCCTCGAAGCTTGAAAGTTCTCTGAGCTTATTTTCTTCGTTAATCAAAAATAGTTTTTCCGAAGATATAGCTTCCAGTTCCAGTTGTTTTTCTTCTATATATTTTGCTAAAACAGGGCGTACATTGGTGAGAATATTATCTGCATAATGTGAGAGTGCCTCTTTTATATTTTCCGATACCGGAATATATTTCACTATGATTTTTGCTGCTTTTGACTGTATACCGTCATCTTTGCTTACAAATGCAGTGCTCAGAGCAATGCCCAGCATTTCGGGGTCCAGCCTCTTATGCTGGAAAATCTTTTCCGTTAACGTTAAACTTGAAACCACTACTGTTTTCACTTCTGAACTTAAAAGGTTGGGAAGGTAATGTGAAAATTCATCACTTTTAAAGGCAGGAGCGGCCACTATTTTTTTCAAATGAGTCAGTATGGTATTGCTGGCTTTTGATTGTACGGATGCCAGCCCTGCCAGAAGCTCATCCTGCAGATCAACCAATTCCTGATCTGTAGGTTTCAGGGCAGTAAATGCATCCATAAACCAACCGGTCACATTTTTATTAAAATTTCTGTTGGCAGCCAACAGGCATTCTCTTAAAAATCTTTTTCGGTCAATTTTTTGTTCTGCTATAAGCTTTTGAACGATGGGAAACCATTCTTTACGGAACGGTAATGATTTTGAAGGAAATTCACACAGATACCAGAAATGCGTTGTAAGAGTCTCGGGATGCTGATCAAGATCAGTAGGATAATTGCTAAGATGATGACCCAGCAATTCAGGATTTGGCTGTATATAGCCTTTCTCTGACCATCTTAAAATATGCTGGTAATTAAATGCTGTAAATTCAGCATCGATGGATTCATTGATAAAATCGGAGAACCAGCTGGGACATCCCCATTTCAGTATTTCTTCCGTCTGTTGTATATTCCGGAAAACACTCCAATAATTTTTACCAAAGTTTTTCTGATCCATACATAAAAATGATGCAATATCGATAATTGAATGCTGGTTGGCAGATCCTGCAGTATGATAAGAATTCTTGGTCATTACGATCTTGCTGATCTCACGATCCATTTTTTTTATCGTGGGGATCAGTGTTTTTCTTTCGTCCTCTGTGAGTTCTTGAAGAAAAGGGACTATCTCATGTATTTTTTCCTCATTAAGGATTTCATAAAGTCTTTCTTTCATTTGTTTTAATTTGATAAATAGTTTTTTTCAGGTTATTTTCTCTTCCGTTCATCAGCTGGTCAGTAATTTTTCATCTGCTTCAGACTGATTAAGGGTTATTAGTTCATTATACAATTCTAACAGCTTTTTGAGATTAAACACAGATTCTTAACAGCTGAAAGTAGAATACCGAAACAGGCATTGGGATTGATCAAATCGGATGATCTATTCAAAACCGGCCGTTTCACTGACAGTTTCTCCACGGCATGTACTTCAAAATCTATGAAACCTCCCTATTTACCGGCACTTCAAAAGGTATACCAGAGAATGCTTCTCTTTATTAAACAAACCGGTAGACTGAATTATCGTTTCTGTTCCCGTATCAGAACCTTTAGATATCAATTCCTCTTACAAAGGGATCACTTCAATAATTCACTCAGGCATGGAAGATTAAATATTCTCCGATAAGCATCAATTTGTTCTTCTTAGCTAAAATAGCAAAATTTGATCTACAGGACATAAGTTATCCCTAAAAAGTGAATTTTTTAACAAAAATTTATGCTTTTAACACTAGTCTGAAGAGCATTTTCAAAAAGGACCTACCACAAAACAGTATTTCATTTGTCAAAATAGCACACTTTCCAGTGTGTTAATAAACTTCTCACTTAAAAAGGACAAAAATACCAACCGCCTTTAAAAACAGATTAAAAAAATAAATCTTAATTCATTAAAATGTATATATTTGCAACATACAAATACTTGATAACTCAAATACTTTTCAATGATAAGCAACGAATTATTACTTTTAATCAACATTAATAAATTACAATCCGTCATTTCAAGAAAATTTGATTCTCTCAGTGTACACGGATTAGGTTTTAATGATTTTGTAATTCTTTATATATTAAGTACTTCTGCCAAAAGTAAAATACGGAGAATTGATCTGGCGGAAAAAATAGGTTTGACTGCTTCAGGAATTACCCGTTTACTCAATCCACTTGAAAAAATCGGCCTTGTCTCCAGGGAAATAAATGAAAGAGATGCACGGGTAAGTTATGTCATTATAACACCTACAGGCAAAGCTATATTTGAAGAAGCAAAAACTACAGCAGAAATGATAACGAAAGATATTCTCAGTCCTAAAAAAAATAAATCTTTAAAAGCTTTTGCAGAGCTGTTATCTGACCTGGGAGCGAATATCCAATAACCTATTATTATGAAGAATACGATAAAAAGAGAGCTAAGAGAAAAAGCAAAAAACCACAAAACTACGATGGGTGTGCTTTCCGTTACTAATGCAACAAACGGTAAGCAATATATTCAGGGTTCGGTACATCTTGAAGCCTTGGTTAATAAAATGAAATTCCTTCTGGACGGAGGACTATTTGCTGATACTTCATTGCAAAAAGACTGGAAGGAACTGGGAAGTGAGGCATTTACCTTTGAGTTTGTTATTGTTATTCCTGAACAGGCCAATCCATACGTCAATTACCGTCAGGAGATCTCAAAAGCTGAAAAAGTATTTATTTCTGAAGCAACAACTGAATTATACAGACCATGACCGCAGTCATCAGAATAAAAGATGTTGATCTCTGCTATGAAATCTTTGGGGAAGAAGAACAGAATACTATTGTGCTGATCTCCGGATTGGGAAGTCAGATGATCCGTTGGGAAAATCCCTTTTGCGAAATGTTGGTAAGCAACGGTTTCAGAGTGATCCGTTTTGATAACAGGGATTCGGGACAATCAGTTTTCACAGCTCAATCTCCCATCGCCACAGACAAAAATATTGAGAAAATGTTTTCGACACCGGGCGAAGACGATATACCTTATCCATTGATGGATATGGCAAAGGATGTGATTGAACTACTTGACCATTTACATATTAAAAAAGTCCATATTGCGGGACGTTCAATGGGAGGAATTATTGCTCAGTTATTAGGAGTTTATTATCCTGAAAGAATGCTGTCACTCACCTGCATCATGTCAACTTCTTTGAATCCTTTACTGCCTGAACCTGATCCCGAAATTATGGGAATGATGATGAAACCGGGTACTGATCCCAACACGCAGAAAGAAACCTATATCAAGGAAAGAATAAATTTTGCTGAAAAAATTTCAGGCAGCTTATATCCTCTTGATGCAGATCACGAAAGAAATATGATCGAAGCAGAGCTTTTGCGTTCTCAAACCAAAAACGGAATCATCAGACAGCTTCTGGCCATGGGATCATATCCATATAATCGTGACATTCTGAAGGAAATAACAATTCCTGCTTTGATCATCCATGGAACAGATGATAAGATCTTTCATCCGGATTGCGGAAAGGATATCGCAGATTCTATTCCGAACTCTGAATGGCTTCTTATTGAAGGAATGGGGCATTCTATTCCCTCTGGACTTTACGCATTAATTGTTGAGCGCATTAGCAACCTGATCAGTGAATAAGGTTATGAAAAAAGACTTTTGAGAAAATGAGTTACATCTTAAAAGTCTTTTCCACTTCAGTAAGCCCCATTTTCGCAAGATGCCTGTAAACGGTTGCCACGGTAATCTTTCTCTTTTCTGCAATTTCATAAGGAGGCATTCCTTCATCAAATAATTGAAATGTGATCAGATGAGTGGGCTTTTTTACAATCACTACAGAGGTATCTACTTCGTTTTCTTTATCAAAAAGAGGAAATCCCAGCAGATCGCAATCTTTTAATCTGTCAATATAGTCTGCAAGATCATACAATAATGTTCTGGTTTCTGCATTAAAAGCTTTTAATCCTCTGGCACCTGAAGTTTCAGAATAAAAGTCCTTTAAAGGGAGGAAGAAATTTTCCACGGTATTGTTGTAAAAAAAATCGACAGCACCTTTGCATTTATCCTCAATTTCAGACCACTTCCTTTCTCCCACCGCGAAACTCTCTGACATCTGCTGAATAATTTTCTTAAACTTTCGGAAAATGTCCTCCAGCTTTCCGGCTTCTTTTTCAAAGTTCTGAAGAAGTTCTTTTAATTTTTTCTGATCCGGTATTTCTGAAGACACAGCAGAACCTTTCCAATGTATGACAGCTTCCTTCAGCCAGCCCGCATCTGAAGTCATCTGAATTTTATGCAGGCTATAAGCATATTTATCCTGTTTGACCAGCTGTTCCAAAATATCATTGGCATTCGTAGACTCTTGAAAATCTTCAATCCTTTGATCACAAAATACGGCTTCGGGGGTGATTTTAGATTTCAGAACAATTCCCTTCAAAGTACGGCAACGGCTGAGTGCGACATAGACCTGTCCACTCGCAAACGATCTTCCTGCATCAATAATGACGCGGTCAAAAGTTAATCCCTGGCTTTTATGAATGGTCACCGCCCATGCCAGTCGTATCGGGTACTGTTCAAAACTTCCGATGACTTCGGTTTTTATATTCTTTTCTGCGTCGAGGCTATATCTTTTTTGTTCCCAGACTTCTTTGGTTACGGTTATTTCTGTTCCGGTTTCTTCAAAAACAGCCTTGATCAGGTCTTCTTCCACATGCGAAATGGTGGCAAGCCGTCCGTTATAAAATTTCTTTTCGGGTGATGAATCATTTCGGATAAACATAATTTGACTTCCTTCTTTGAGTTCCAGGATTTCGTCATTCGGATATTGGGTTTCTTTGAATTCTCCTGTTACTGCAGCCTGATAAAAATGAGAAGTTCCGGATAATTCTCTCAGTTTTTTCTGATTGATATGGTCTGCCATACGGTTATGGGAGCAAAGATGAATATAGGTTTCATTTTCAGGCTCAAAGTCTGGCTGATATCGCGAATTTAGCTCTTCAAAATCAAGATTACGAAAATCTGCATGTCTTACGGCATTGAGAATTTCAAGAAATTCTTTATCCTGCTGGCGATATACTTTCATCAACTCTACGCTTATCAACGGAAGTCCCTGCAGTGCTTTGGCAGAAAAGAAAAAGGGTGTTGGATAAAATTTTGATAAGATCCTTTCTGAATCCTCTCTTACCACAGGAGGCAACTGGTACAAATCACCTATTAACAGCAATTGAGCACCTCCAAATGGCAGTTGATTTCTTCTGACCCGTCTTAGTGAATGATCCATCATATCCAGCAGGTCGGCTCTAAGCATCGAAACTTCATCAATAATGATCAATTCAATTTCGCGGAACAGATCGAGTTTATCTTTCCGGTATTTAAAATGAGGAAAAAGCTCGTTAATATTCATAGCCAAATTAGGATCCACTGGTTCTGTAGTGGGTACAAAAGTTCGTAACGGAAGTCCGAATAATGAATGAATGGTTACCCCACCCGCATTGATAGCTGCTATTCCTGTCGGCGCAACGATAATGTGTTTTTTGCGGGTTTTTTTTACAAAATCATTAAGAAAAGTAGTTTTTCCTGTTCCTGCTTTCCCTGTTAAAAAAACACTTCTGGCGGTATGTTCAAGCAATTCAACAAGTGCTTCCAATGGATACAAATTTTCATCAAAGTTAATTGATAAAAAAAGAAAATCTCAAGGTTACTATAAAAAAGACTCCCTTTTTCAAGAGAGTCAGTGTATTGAGGAATATTAAAGATGCTCCATCTTTTTAGTAATTTTTCAGGCACCAATGAAGAATTTTGGCGATGTTTTTCGCATCATCCACGCCTCTGTGGTGAGTGCCTTCCAATGTCATTCCGAGCTCGCACAAAGCCCTGTTCATACCGACACTTTTCCTTATGGTAGGATGAATTTCCCCGAATAGTGTTTTCACATTGATGTGGTCATCACTCATCGGATAATCCGTATAGAACCTTCTGGCCTGGTTCTGGAGCATATTCAGGTCGTAGTTTCCGTAGCTGGCCCATGTCAGTTCTTCTGAATCGTATTCTGCCCTGAGGATGTCAAATGCATCATCCAGCATCATTCCTTCGCTATCCAGCATATTCTGGGTCAATGTGGTAAGCTCAGTACAAAACGGACTTACTTTTGAATGCTGAGGTCTGATCAGAATTCCTTCATTTTTGGAGATCTTACCGGTTCTGGCATTCATCATACATACTCCGATTTCAATGATCTCACTTTCCTGACCTCTTGGTGGTCGGTTTTCCCAACATGTGGCCTCAAGGTCTACAATTAATATATTTTCTGTTGTTTTCACTTTGTTTAAAATTTTTGTTTCAATGGAAATCAAAACATAGAATGAAATAACTTTCAAGAGTCAAATGCTTCATTATTTTTCCATTTAATTTGTTACTTATTAGTTTAATATCCTGGTCCTGTTACATAAAAAGTTTCGGTAACCAATACCGAAACTATATTTTGAGAGTCATCAGCTCTTCTTTTACACAATCAATAACTATAGAATTCAACTTTTTGTTGATTCTTTTCTGCTCTTCCTTTTCAATGGTTGCAAAAGCTGCCGGAAAATCTTTTTCAAAATCTTCCAGAACATCCTGAGCAAAAAGACCGATTACTTTTCCTATCATTTTAGGCTCAAACTCACCGGTCTTGCTGAGCACATTATTCAATCTGTTGGCTGTCACATATTGCTGGATTTCTTCCCAGATATTCTGAGCCTGTTCGCTGAAATCAATTGGTTTCTGAGCAATTTTTGCTTGTTTTTTCACCATTTTAGATTTCTCGATCCATTTTTCATTCTTATTTTTCAGAATGACTCTTGCACCGTTGCCAAAATATCTGGTTTTCAAAGTTTTTACAATGGTTCCTTCACACATATTGTTCAATTCCGGGAGCCCTAGCCATGCCGGGATTTTAGAGTTAAAAACATTCGGGAACTTCAACGCTTCTTCCAATGTACCCTGAAACAAGGTTTTAGCATAGAAAAATCCTGTTTTTTCAAAAATAATATTGATAATATCTGTATCCAGGTAAGTAACCCCGTTTAACTTAATATCGAAGGCATAAAATTCGTTATAAGGTGCATATTCAATACCTTTTTGCACTCTTACTGCATCTTTTACCGCCTCTACATCTTTATGTTTGTAGCCGCCACCAAACAATTCTCCATAAATGACTATTGTTTGAACATCCCGATAAAGCTTTTTCACAGCATGGAATACTTCCACTACATTTTTTCTGTAACGTTCCAATATCTGATGGGCATTGAAAAATTTTTCATCATTACCGATGAATGCAGTTCTCTTCGCGATTTTAATCTCCTTTCCGTCGGTAAAGAAAGAGAAATTAGCCCCGTGAACTTTCTCCTGCACGATGAAAACCTCATCCCCAAAACCCTGCAGTCTGATTTGCTCAATGACGTGGGTTTGGTAAGCATTTTCTATAGAGTTATATGTTTTAAAAATCATTTTTTAGTTTTTTTTAAAGTT
This sequence comes from Chryseobacterium sp. UNC8MFCol, assembly GCF_000482305.1. Taxonomy (NCBI): domain Bacteria; kingdom Pseudomonadati; phylum Bacteroidota; class Flavobacteriia; order Flavobacteriales; family Weeksellaceae; genus Chryseobacterium; species Chryseobacterium sp. UNC8MFCol. The sequence goes on along the minus strand of NZ_AXUZ01000016.1, from coordinate 125,640 downwards.
TTTTAAAAGGCTTTCAATATTTTCCTTTCCTACAGGGTTCATGGAATGGCAATAGAATTTGGGGATATTCAAAGAATGATCCAAGCAATATTCTATCAACCATTTGGCACAATCGTAGCCTGTTTTTTCAACGGATTCCTGAGAATCGTGTTGCAGATCAGCAAGGTCATGGTCAAAAGAAATCATTTCCGGAATTCCTTTTTCCAAAATCCAGTGGACGAACTGCCCGTAATTGCGAACAATATGCCAGTCTTTTCTGAGGAAAATATCCTGTCTGGTATACTTATACGCCTCAACAGGATATCTTATATCATCCAGAAATAATAATCTTTTTGTCATTTTTTTACGGTTTTGTAAGTCCGGAAGATGGATAAGGTTGTTAGAAACTTCCTTCTTCCCCTTCCGGTTATTTATACCATCATATCAGCACAATTGGAACTTGCAAAGGCAAAAGGTTTTGCTCTAAACACGTATCCCATTCCCAGAATATATCCCATAGCATCTTTCAAAGCCACATTGGATTTAAAATCCGGATCGGTATTAATGTCTGCGTGTACCTCCATTTCCACTCCATAAGTGTCCAATACAGAACAGATTGCGTACGCGATTTCAACAGATTTGTTGACCTCGTTCAGCATTCGCTCCTTGATACTGATCGTCTGTATTTCTCTTTCTTTTCTGATAAAGGTAAACGCTCCTTTTCCTTCACGAATAAATACTACTGCCGTAGCATAGCTGATAGCGTCTCCGTATACATGAGAGTCTGATCCCACACATACTTTCAGACGATGTCCGTTTGCCTGTTCGCGAATGATGGCTTCTTCTACCAGCTGCGTGATAGAATTACGGAAAATTTTTCCATTCATATTCTGCCATGTTTGTTGTTGCGTTTCCATTTTTTCTACATGTTTTAAATTTTGTTTTAAATTAATTTGTGAATTTGTAAATCGTCAATTTTTACAGCCATTTGCAAAGCAAAATTCACTATTGACAATTTACTTTTTGAACTCCGAACCGGATTCGAACCAGTACTGTCAGTTTTGGAGACTGAGATACTGCCGTTACACTATCGGAGTAAACTGTGTTGATTCATCAGGGCTCGAACCTAAACTCCAAGAATCAAAATCTTGTGTGCTGCCTATTACACTATGAATCAATTTGATGAGCAATGAATACGATTCAAATCCATTTTGATAATGTTTTCATGGTCTATTACTTATTGTGGAACAGACAGGAATTGAACCTGTACCTTTAGTTTTTCAGACTAACGTGCAGACCTTCTACACCACTCTTCCTTTTTATATGAGTGATTACTCACTACTTATCCTGTATATTCTGGTACGGGAAGAGGGACTCGAACCCCCAACGGCCTGATCCTAAATCAAGAGTGTCTACCATTCCACCATTCCCGCAGTTTTTATAATAAAAAAGAAAGGCTGTCCTTATTTTTATTGATTAAAGATCTTCTGCTCCCGGGCAGCCCTTTTCTCTTTTCTTTATTTTTTGAATGGTAACCGGCCAATTTTTTTTCAACATCTGAACTTTCATGGTATTATTATCAATTCAAGATTGACCGGTTCATTCACATCCAGTACTCTATAAGGGAATCGAACCCTTGTTTTCTGCTCGAAAGGCAGGCGTCCTTACCGTTAGACGAATAGAGCAAAAACCAACCGACCGGGAATCGAACCCAAACAACAAGAGTACATTTCCTGCATGCTGCCATTACATTATCGGTGGTATAGTGGAAGTAGTAGGATTCGAACCTACTCAGCTATGAAGCAACAGATTTACAGTCTGCCCCGACTCTCCAACTTCGGCGTACTTCCTTTTTTCATGAGTAATCAACAATGAACAGTACATCGTTTTTGCTATTCTTTCTCATTGGAGTCAATAAAGCTTGTCTTAATTTTTTTGTTTGATATAAGAACTTCTATGCCCGACAAGCTTTATTTTTTCTCCTGAACTGATCTCATTTTAGGAATTTGAGATGGCTATGGGATTCAAACCCACTCAGTTTACACAACGGTTTTGCAGACCGCCCCGACTCTTCCACTTCGGCGAACCATCATTTAACCCATAATGATTGACGGGTAATGCGCGTCTTTCACTATTTGTTTTTAGCTTTTTAAAAAGAAAGGCCCGTCTGTATTTTGATTAAAGACCTTCTGCGCTTGACAGGCTTTTCTTTTTCAATAAGGATATTCTGTAAAAGAGATTATCATTTTATTACTCTCTGTTTTTACATTTTAATTTGATAATCATCGGAGAAACAAAAGCTTGTCTATATTTTTTGTATTTGGCGTAAAGATCTTCTGCTCCCGACAAACTTTCATTTTTCTCCTGAAACAATTAACATTGAGTTATCTGCGATTCTGGAAAGATTCGAACTTTCAACTTCCGGTTTAACAGACCGGTGCTCTACCATTGAGCTACAAAATCATTTGTAGTTTCGGAAGGGCTCGAACCTTCAACCTCCGGCTTATGAAACCGATACTCTAGCCACTTGAGCTACGAAACCTTTTGTATTCCATAAGGGGATCGGAACTTCGTCTTCCGGTAGAAAGCCGAATGCACTTACCCCTATGCTAATGGAACCAATTGTCTGGAAAGCAAGATTTGAACTTGCGACCTCCCGCGTCCAAGACGGGTAAACAACCACCGTTATCTTTCCAGTTTTACAGATTCACGTTTACCTTTCTTTTCCGGGAGACAGCCGGAACTTTATGGTGTGGGAATCTTTGCGGTCTATGCGAGAATCGAACTCGCAGTGCCCAAGAGACAGTCGGGCAGGTTAGCCATTACCTCAATAGACCAATTTTTGTGATTCCGAAAGGATTCGAACCTCTAACCCTGGGTTTAGAAAACCCATGCTCTATCCGGTTGAGCTACGGAACCGTTTGGTAATCCCAGAAAGATTTGAACTTTCAACCCCCGGTTTAAAAGACCGGTGCTCTAACCATTTGAGCTATGAGATTTTTTGTAATCCCAGAAGGATTCGAACCTTCAACCTTCGACGTATCAGGTCGATGCCCTAACCAATTGAGCCATGGGATTTTATATTTTGGGTTTCTCCGGGGATCGAACCCTGTTCTCCGGTTCCACAGACCGGCGCTTTACCAGATAAGCTAAAGAAACCATAAAAAAAGCGCCTCTTTCGGGAGGCGCTTTATATATTTTTACGTAAAAGATCATTAGCTGACCCACGTATATAAGCACCTTTTATCCACAATTTCAAGATCAAGAATACACAGACTCATTACCGGCTCCTGTCCGAATAGTCTTGAATATTGATTGAATATGTTGTGTAATTGTTTCATTTTATTTTTTGTTTGCTTTTAAATTATTTTTTGTTGAATCCTGAAAACCTGTTGCTTTCAATTTTCGGTTGCAAAGTAAATATGAATTTTTGAAACCACCAAATAAATTTTTAACTTAAGTAATTGAAAAACAGTTATTTACATCAAAAATAAAGCATAAGAAATATGTGTCCGCAATATTTTGCAGATCTCTTAATTACCTAAATGACTGTCTCTCATCGGGTTGCTTATCACTCTATTTTATCGTATTAAAGTTTCATTGTTAATTAAAAAATTTTCATGTTTATGGTTATTTTTTTTCATTCTAAATAATTTCTGACCTAAAAAACAAAAAACGCCTCGAAAAATCGAGGCGTTTCTGCAATATTTTGATTAATTTTTTACGAATTTACAGTAAATAATTTCCAAAGTCAGCACATTTCACCTCATTCCATATCATCTCATCATACGTGAATAATCCTTTATTTAAAGGACTTTTGCATAGTTCTGCATTGATATGTGCTCTTTGTATTGTCATAATTTTCTGTGGCAAAGATACTGTTTTTTGCTATTATTTTATGATGTTTACAGCAAGGAGGCATGAAAAATGGCTTTAGAATGGCACTTTCTGAAGTTTATCTCCTATGGACTTCTAATGCTGACTTTTTCCGAAAATGCTGAAGATTGATTTTTTGAAATGGTTAGTTTTAGCTAAAGTCAATAGGATGTGGTTATTTTTGAATAGTTCGGTTAAAAGCCCAATCCTATTGATGTAGTGGAATAATATTGAAATTTAAAAGACAATATCTTGTATCTTGTATCTTGTATCTTTTATCTTTTATCAATTTCTAAACATCTTATTTCTTCCGGTTTTATATCTGGAGATATCTTTTAAAATCACCTCATCATCGGGATTGAAGTGTTTTAACTCATTGACAATTTCAGAGCGGCTTTCTACTTTTTCTGCAATAATTTCGTAGGCTATATTTCGGGTGACGGCTTGCAGCTTGGGATCTTTTTTAAACTCATGCTTCATGGCATCCAGATAAATGATTTTTTTGTAAAAAGGAGTTTTATCGTAAAGGTTACGGATTTCTGTTTCAAGTTTTCGGGTATCAGATATATTGGCAAAATAATTATTCAAACAATTGAAGGAGTCTTTATTCTCTTCCCAACCTTTCAATAAGACTTTTTGTGCCTCTTCGGTATTTTCCATTTTTTTCCGGTATATCAAAGAAGCTTTTACCATTTGATGATTGGTAATATACTCATCTGCCACCATTTGATAATAGGCATGGGCATTTTTCAGATCACTCATTTCTTTATAGAGGTCTCCCACTTTCTCCTTTTGCTCCATTTCTTTATAAAGGTCAATGGCTTTTTTATATTGTTTGGCCTTTTCATAACATGCTGCGGCATCAGATTTATTTTTTAATTTTTTAAGATAGACCGCTGCAGCTTCATTATAAAAGCCACCATCTTCCAATGTTTTTGCGCCTCGATAATTATCCTGAAGCAGGTTCATATAAACTTTTGCCGCCTTTTTGTAATCCTTCTCGGCAATGTATTTTTGTGCCAGTTCTTCATATTTACTTCTGATCTTATCAAACAATGAGTTTTCGAGATAAAAGTTACCACCGCCACCACTTCTTTTCCGGGAATTTCGTTCATTCTGTTCTTTATCTTTCAAAGCAGCAATCACCATAAAAATAATAAAGGCTACGATAAGAAAAAGGAATAATGTTCCTACAACACTCCAGAAGCTCTCATGAAACAGCTGAGCGACAATTCCGATGATTTTAAACATGGCCAGCAGGACAAAAGCAGCCATAAATTTGTCGATAAACTTCTGTCTATTCATCATCTTCTGAGTTTAAAATTGTTTTATCTTCCCTGAAAAGACGGTACAGAAGCAGCATCACGCAGATTACAAGCAGCCATACAAACCAATTATAACCGAACATTTTCACCAACGGATAAAAAAGATACACCAGCATTGCCACCAGGACCGCAATCAGGAAAAATTTGATCCATCCCGGCACATGATCTCCACCGAGATTAAAAAATTTGCCTTTGGCAATGAAAGAATATAACCCCACTGCACCAATCATCGCTATCACCAGATATAAAACATCCGACACCGGAGTGTCTTCCTTCTTTATACTTCCTCCTGTATCAATTCCTGTGATTTTTGAGTTTTTCCCGTAATACCGTGAAGGATCAGCCAGGTCAACAGTTCCGTATAACCTTCCCAGAGAGTCTTCGATGAGTGCCTGTCTTTTCTTCAAAAGGTATTTGACAACCTCCCCATTTACAGGTTTTCCTTTGGTATATTGTTTCAGGGAATCTGATATTTTACGTTTTAAATTTTCTGTTTTTTCTTCAATATGCTTTTTAATTCTTTTGGTGTAAATGATTTTAAGTGAATCCCTGCTTTTTTGTTCTCTGTTTCCCAGTTTTTCAATATCGTGTCCTATTTCACTTACTTCCCTGCCTCCTGATTTTTTATATTCTTTTTTCTCCTTTTCATTTTTGGCTTCCATCATACCAGCTGTAAGAAGTTCATTGGAAAGACCTCTTCTTTTGAGGAAGTACATAGAATCTATTTTCTGATCGATTTCAGAGGTTCCTGACCGGAAGGCAATCATATCTGACGGGGCCTTTACAGCATCAGTTAAAACAGTTCCCGACGATTTTCCCGTTGTCTCTCCTTCTGATGTATTTTTATCTGATGGTAATACAATTCTTAAAACAATAGCTATGGCAATGACTGCCCAGAAAATTTTACGAAAATTTTTGGTCCCGGCAGTCTCCGGTTTACCTTCCTGGTTAGTTCCGAATAAGCCTTCCAGCCAGGTAAATTTTGCAAAGCCATTTCCACGAGACGTTCCCATGACATCCAGAGGAACTCCCAATTCTATAGCCCTTTCCGGATATTTTTCAATATATTTTAAATACTTTTCTATTTCTTTTTTGTTTCCGGCCATTACTTTTTTAAGATCAAATGGCAGGTTATTCATCCATTCTTCCTCAGTTTGTCGCGGTTCTAATGTTTCAAGGACTTTTTCATCATCCATTTCAACCGTATAACTTTCTATTTTCTGAGGGATTTTTACTCCGTTCAGCGGCCTTCTGACGGGCTCACTGATTTTTCCCGGATCCTGAATTAATGCTATCCAATCTATAGGTTCGGACAGTTTTACCAGTCCAAATCCGGGATGCATGATAATAAAAGGGGCATCCAGCTGTTGCCAGTCTTCAGGAGTAATTTTAGGATAAAATGTACTATTTTCCGGAATAAAAAGCCTGTCATCTACCCATTGAAAATAGGCATTCCTGCCAATTTCCTGAGGAGCATGATCTTTAAAAACGAGAAAACATCCATAGAGAATATGGGGTTCGTTATCCGGAATAGCATATGCCTGTACACCGCTAAGGTCAATACCGAGGATTTCCATTTCCTGAAGCCATATCACCGGTGAAGCCCCTTTAATTAAAAGGCCTTTTTTAGGATAATTATTTTTCGGAAAAGGGTGTATTCTAAGCTCCATAATCCAAAATCTGCTCTATAAATGCTTTCAAAAACCGTTGACACATTTCATCCATTGTTTTTACCTTCAACAGGGCTTGTTCCGGAAGATAATATTCGGAGCCTCCAAATTCGGTATACGTCGCAAGTGCCAGATACCCATTAAGGGTTGAAGGAATAAAAAATTCTTCAATTCCTTTATTGCTGCTTCTGAAAGTCAGCATTCCACGGGAATCTGTAATGATTTCACTTCCGTCAGGGAAGGTAAATTTATTTTTATTCTGTTCTGCAAAAATTGTAATTTCACCTCTGTTTTTGGAAAAATCCAATGTATTTTCAGAGGCACTGTACAGTTTATTTCCGGAAACAACAAGATCTCCGGAATTAGTGATCCCGATTCCATTAAAATTACTAATGATTTTCAGTCCGCTTCTGTTCAGTTTGGCCACTTCTGCCTGTGCCTTGATATTGTTTTTTTCTATTTCTCTGTCTTTAGTGGAAATGACTTCTACTGAGATTTTTCCGTCCCTATTTATTCTGTAAACAGTATCATTTGAAGGTTCATGCAGGTAAAAGCTTTTACCGAAATAAATTAAATGATAAGATTCAGGAATATGTAATCCCGTAAGATTCTGTTCCGAATATTCCCTTGTATTCAGATTCAGCTTGGAAACTAACTTTTTATCATATTGGTACTGGCATAAAATAAAATGCTGTTGCTTATTTTTTGCCATAGCAAACTGTCCCCTTGGTTTTACAGATATATTTTCAAATAAAACTTCACAACCATGGAAGGTTTTATAGTAATCATAGGAATGTCTATCGTAATAGTTATCTGAAAGGTATGTTTTCAGCAACTGTTTTTTAGAACTGAGGATGTAAAACTCTCCTTCATATAAGAACCGGGCTATTGTATTAACGGGTGCGGGAAACAAAATAGGATAATTTTGTGGCAGATCGGTTTTCTTTCCATTTCTGTGATCGTTCTTTTGTTTTTGTTGTGGCGGATTGGCCCATAGCTCCTGAAGAGGAAGTTTTATTTTCTGAATATGCTTCCTTGTTCCCAGATGATGTTTATAAAAATTAATCTCTCCATCAGCGGTAGTTGTTACCAGAAATTTAAGTCTGTCTCTGTTTTCATGGATAATTTTCTGAACTTTTTCATCAGCCATATTTTCCTGATGGGTAATGAAAAACACCTCAATATCTTTTTCGGTATGCTGTTCGGTAAAGAATTTTCCCAGTGCTTCCGACACTTGCAGAACAGAGCTTACCTGATTAAGGTTTTCAATCACATCCTCCACTTTATCCAAAGAAATCGGAATTCCTGATTGTCCGAGAGCAAAAACTTTACATTCTGAGTGGGCTTTAGGGTGTTTAATGACAGCGAGAGCGGAGGCGAACGCCAGTACTTTTGGGGTGCCCCAGTTTCTTAGAGAGGTATCGATTAAAATAATTCTTTCAAAAATATTTTCTTCCGGCGGTATTTCCCTTTGGATGTATAAGACTTCGTTATTGGCTACACGATTCATAAATACTTCCTCATCGTTCGCAAATTCTGAAAGGAGCATCCTGTGAAAATCTCCTTTGTTGGTCATATCGGATATTCCTCCGACAGGTTGTTCTCCCGGGGAAAGATGGCGCATCGGAATTTTTAATCCGCTCCATATTCTTTTGATCAGGCTTCCTACCTGAAAGGTTTTAGGATCTTCGGTAAGCTCTCTGATAAAGTCTTTATCTGTATTGGCTGTGGCTTCTTCCTGTATCACCTCATCATCCAGTTCCGGCTCTCCAATGAGATCTTTCATGGCATCAATGATCGATTGAACGTCAGGAAATTTCGTGTTCAGGTCTAAAGCGCTTAAATCTCTATTTAAATCAGAAGGCCTTGCATGTTTCTTTTCAGCGCAGGTCTCAATTTCATGAGGTCTCTTACTATAAATTTGTAGATTGAAGGCTGCAACTACTGATGATGTTCTATTATGCCCATTTTTGAATAAGGTTTGGAGAAGAACAATTTTATTTTGCTTTTGTTTGTAAATTTTGGGAAGAGATTGTACCTTTTTAAGAAATTCAATCTGCTTTTCTGCTTTGAAATCAACATCACCTACGCTGTAAAAGTTTACGGTCTTTCTCAAAGGTTTCTCAAAATCGATGTATCCGTCCTGCATGGCATACAAAACCATTAGCAATGCCCCAAATGGCGGCCAACCTTGTGGCTGAAGTTCTTTTAAAATTTCCATTACGTAAGGCCTGTACGCAATGGCCCCTACTCCCGGTACTGAGAGAAGGTTGTTGTTGTGATATCCGGAATCACCGGGAACATCTTCATCGGTTTTCCATTCCCAGAAATAATTTTCGTAGGACTGGAAATAGGCCTTTAATTCCATTCTTTTGATTTTATGGTAAGACGGAAAGAACTTACTGATAGTGGTTGGAAATCAGAGTTCCCGATGGAAAGGAAATTTCCGTTTTCATCCCACAAAAGCCATCCGTCTGAATCTTTATTATATTTTTGTTGCAGAAATATGCTCATATTTTTAAACTCAAAATCAAAACCTGCTGGTAGTAAATGTCCGTCTTTTTCCCAAAAGGCTTTTCCGGGAAGGCTTACAATAGGGTTTCCTATGAAAAGCGCATATTCTCCTATCAAAGTCCATTTTATTTTTTCAAGTTTAAATTTTGGAACTCCTGCTATAATTTCTTTAATGTCTGATATTTTTGTTAATAATGCGATGGCTGGCTGTTCTTCACTTAATTCTTTTATATTGATTGTTATCTTTTCATCAATTCCGAAATAATTTTGATTGGAAGCGGGAAATCTTAGCCGTAAAGCTTTATCAATAGGGGTCCAGAGAAGTCCGGTTCTCATTTTTTTACTGGGAACCAATGCCTCTTTTTTAAACAGAAGTCCTTCACGAAGTTCATACAGCAAAAAATCCGGCAGCTGGTGAATTTTCGCAGATAAAGCCTGTTCATCGGTGAATCCTTTAAGCCATATGGTTTGATCATCTGTTGCAATATGGATATTCTTCCAGTCTCTGACAGAGCCCAGAAAATCTTCTCCTGCACGGGGTAATTCCGCCCAGAATTCTTTTATATGGTCTGAAGAATTTTCTGCCATAAGCTTTCAATTTCCTGCTGGATATATTGTTTCTGTTCGGGATTTCTGATCCAGTCACAACGGGTCTGCAGATATCTTAATTTATCTTTGATCACATTCTGTTCTTCGAAACTCAAGGTTCCTTCATTCCATTTATCAACAAGAATTTTCACGTCTTTCATCACGTCTTCGGGATTGGGGGTTTTATTCTGCATGGCCTGCGGATGTGAACGGGGATGATCATCTTTTTCAATGGTCCTGTTGATGATGCCTTCAAGAATTTCGATTTGTTCTTCTGTATCCCAAATATGCTTCAATACCCAAAGGTCAGACAGGACGGCTTCATTTCTTCCACAGATTAAAGCACTTGCTGCAATAAGATTCTGGAGTTTCACTGCTCTACGGTCTGAAATACTTATTCCCGTATTTCTAAGGCTCATAATGGTATTGAGATACACTTCATAAATGGGTTTAAGATCCACTGTTCTGCAGAGTTTCTGGAGTTCTCTGATTTCATCGGCATGAATTCCCGGAACTTCTGTTTCTTCTTCATTTTCGAGTTTTCTTCCTGCTAAAAGTACTTGCTGTAATAATTCCGGATTTACATAATCAACATTGATACGTATCAGAAAACGGTCAAACAAGGCATTCAAAGCTTCATCTTCGGGCAGTACGTTACTGGCTCCCACAAACATCAGAGCGGGCAGGTGTTTGGATTCTTTTCCTCTTTTGAAAATCTTTTCGTTCAAAGCCGTCAGAAGAGAGTTCAGGATAGCTGAATTGGCATTGAAAATCTCATCCAGAAAAACCATTGAAGCTTCCGGCATCATTCCTTCAGTGTTGGTGAGAAGCTCACCCTCTTTTAATCTCCGGATATCAAAAGGACCGAAAATTTCATTAGGTTCCGTGAAACGTGTTAACAGATATTCAAAATTTTTACCGTCCTGAACGGTTTTTGACAATGTTCTTACAATAGCAGATTTTGCCGTACCTGGGGGACCGTACAAAAAAGCATTTTCTCTGGCCAGCAGACAGATCCCCAACAGGTCTACCACATCATTTTTACCAACAAATGTATCTTTTACATAGTTGAGAGCCGTATTGAGTTTATTGATATTCTGTGTCATTGATTTTCTTGGGTTATTATTTTTAGTTCTCTCCAGAATGCCTCTTTATGCATCCCGAATTCTGCCATCAGCAATTTATTGATCAACGGAATTTCTGCCAGTTTATAATCTTTCTTTTCTACAATTCTTTCCAGATATAATTTTCGGTAGGTTTTGTTTTCCAATTCTTTTTCCCAATTTATATTTTTAAGGTCGCAATCATAACCAATTCCGGAATAATGAAAAACGCTTAGAATGTCTTCCAGCATTTTGATCAGTATATCTTCCGGATCTGCAGAATATAATGCTGTTATTATCTCCGGTAAAAATCTCAGTGATAAATCAGCCGAAAGTATAGCAGAAACATCTCTGCTTCCTTTAAATCCTGGAATAAGCCTGCTAAGATCTTTATCAGTATTCTCTCTGATCATATACAACTGAGCACTATGGTACAGTACTTTTGCTGCCCAAACCGCTGTTTTTTTATCATACGCAACCTGATCAGATAAAAACTCCAATCTTTCTTTTTCAAATTCTGTTTCAAAATATACTTCTGCACCTTCTTCCTCTTTCATGGAAATCTCCTGCAAGCTGGAAAAAAGTGTGATGCATTCGTTTTGTCTGAGCAAAAAGATTGTGTCTAGGAATGGTGATCTGGTATCCATCATCTAACAAAAATAAAATTATTTCGTTTAGAATAAAATTTTTAATCAAAGTATTGGTGTTAAATACCGTAACGGAATTTTTTAATGTGAAAAACTGATTAATCAAGAAACCGTGCGTTGTCAGTATTTTAAACCTTGACAACGCACGGCAGGAGTTAAGCGACAATTTCAATGATATTATTTTCCGGATCGAGAATTACACTTTCATAATAGCCATCTCCTGTCGTACGGGGTTCTCCGGCAATCGTATACCCATCTTGTCTCAGGAGATTGGTAAGGTCATCGACTTTTTCTTTGCTTCCTGCTGAAAATGCCAGATGTATGATTCCAAACTGTTGGGAATCGTAGGAGTTTCCCCCTTCCTGAATATCAGGCCTTGTCATGATTTCAATACGGCATCCATTCTCAAAACTCAGGAAATAAGACTGAAATTTCTTAAGAGGATTATCATATTTTTCATTGGAAACAGCTCCGAAATATTTCTGATAGAAAGCTCTTGATTTTTCAAGATCTCTGACCCAGATAGCGATGTGTTCAATTTTCATTTTTTAAATTTTAGCTGATTGAATAGAGCAAAAATAACGGATGGAACTTCCTGATACACGCTCCGTATTGTTCTGTTTTTGTTCTGTATGTACCGGGTTTACATTTTGTCAGAAAGAATATGAAATTTATAAAAGTCTTGCTGTATTTTAGGATTTACAATATTTATTCCGAATATCCTGTAGATTTTATTGCCATGATTTGCCTATCTTGTTTCAGTCATGACAATACTGTCAGCAATCTAAAAGTTATTATCTTTGCGGCAGTCAAAATAAAATTATGAGTATTCACATCAGTGCCAACAAAGGAGAAATTGCCAAAGTAGTATTACAGCCGGGGGATCCGCTTCGTGCACAGTACATTGCTGAAAATTATTTAGAAAATGCTGAACTGGTAAGCAAAACCAGAGGAATATTGTATTATACCGGTCTTTACAAAGGTAAAGAAATCACTGTAGGAGCCAGTGGAATGGGTTTTCCGAGCATCGGGATCTATTCTTTTGAGCTGTATACAGAATATGAAGTAGAAACCATCATCAGAATCGGAACTTGTGGTGCTTATAATACGGATCTTAAGCTTTTTGATCTTTTAAATATTGAAAATGCTGCCAGCGAAAGCACTTATGCTAAATACGCTTGGGGAATTGAAGATGAGATTCTTCCTCACCAGGGAAATATCTTTAGTACGATCAATGAAACGGCTAAAGAATTATCATTGAATGCCAAAGCAATCAACATCCACAGTAGTGATATTTTCTACAGAAAAGATCCTGCTACTCCTGAAATTGCAACAAAATACAACTGCCCTGCAGTAGAGATGGAAGCTTTCGGATTGTTTGCCAATGCACAGCACTTAGGAAAAAATGCCGCAACGATTCTTACGGTAACGGATATCATTCCTACTCACGAAAAAATCTCAGCTGACCAAAGAGAAAAAGCTTTGAATCCAATGATGGAACTGGCTTTGGAATCGGCAATCAAGAGTTTATAAGAAGTCCGGGACGCCGGCCAGGAGAATGGGCAAACTGCTATAAAAAAAGAGCTTTACTTTAGTGTAGAGCTCTTTTTATATTCTGAAAAACTGTCTGGCAGTTTCTGTGGTTTCGTCTGCAACTTCGGAAATTTCTATTCTTTTTAAACGGGCAATTGTTTGTGCCACATAGGGCAAAAATGAGGGCTCATTTCTGCTGTTCTGTATTCTGGGCATATTTTTCGGAAGCATGAACGGAGCATCGGTTTCAATCATCATTCTATCGAGCGGAACATACCTGATCACCTCTTCCAGATGCTTAAATCTTCTTTCGTCGCTGATAGCCCCGGTAAACCCAAGGTAAAATCCTTTATCCAGGTATATTTTTGCTTCATCCAAAGTTCCGGTGAAACAATGAACTACAGCTTCCGGTAATTGTGAAATATATTCGTCTGTTATTTCATTCAACCTTTTAAAGGCTGCTCTTTCGTGTAGAAAAAGAGGTTTATTGACTTCTATGGCCAGCTCAAGTTGTGCTTTATAACATTTTTCCTGTATGGGCCTCGGAGAAAAATCGCGGTCAAAATCAAGCCCGCACTCTCCTACAGAAATAACGTGATCTTGTTCCAAAAGGTTTTTAAGCTCCCTGATGCTTTGGTCAGTCAATGATTTAGCGTCATGAGGATGTATTCCGGCTGTTGAAAATAAAATATCCGGGTATTCTTCTGCGATTTGAGCAGACTCTTTGCTGCCTCGTACGCTTGTTCCCGTGAGAATCATATGATCTACCCCTTGATCCAAGGCCCTGTTGATAATTTCATCATGTTCATTACAGAACTGTTTATTAGTCAGGTTAATGCCAATATCGATGTAAGTGTTCATTTTTTACTGATTTATTATATTTTGCAGCAAAGCTACCAGGTTAGTACGCAACCTTTTTACGGTATTCAGTTATTCATTGATAAATTTTTCGAGAAAACCGATGAGCTTTGTTCCGCCATGACTCCAGCGCAGGCCGTGTCCTTCTTTTTCTCTGACTTCAAAAACAAGGCCGTGTTTATAGTGGAAGAATACATTCCACCAGGTTTGGTGTTCAAGAATATCATAGATTTTAGCCATCACTTTTTCCTGCTTTTGCTGATTATTTCCTTTGATTTCACCCCAGAAGTCATCATCCATTCTTCCGATATGTTTTTCCCAGGCTCTCTGGGCAATGGTAATTTCATTGTTAAAAGGTTCCAGACAGGCTTTTATTAAAACTGGTTTAACGGGAGGAGCTGCATTTTCATCGCGAATACTTGCTGATGTCAGTCTCTGACCTAAGAGAATAAGCCAGTCTTCAAACGGAATTGTCTCTAAAATTTGTGCTTTTACCTCATCGGACTGATCATTTCCAAGAATACCTATAAAGTTTTCGAAGATTTCCTGCCTGTTGATTTTTATTTCTTCATTAAAGTAAGGCAGGTCATATTCCAAAATACCAGCTTGATATTTTTCAATATTGCTTTTCAAACTATTTAGATGCTCTTCTGCCAGTACAGCCAGATATTTTTCTTTCCACTCCTTTGAAATAAAGGGAATATATTTTTTTATCAGATTCATTTCAGTATGTTTTCACCAGATTCACCGATAAATTTTCTTTCTCAATCAGATACCCGACAAGGTTAAACCATTCTTTGCAATGATCCAGAATCCAAGCATCTGAGGAAATAATAATTTCTGAACTTTCGGATAAAAATTTATCTGGATTGTATTGAAGCTCTGCCTCCCAGTTGAGATTGTTTTCTTTGGAAAAGTCTAGAATCATTTGTTTAATTCTGCCACTGTTGGAAACCGGCTGATCAAAAATCCAGACTATTTTCCGGATTTTATTCTCCACATGAAAAGCTGCCACCAGTTCAATCGCCTGCAGGGTCTGATGAACCCTTTTATATGTACCGTGAACACCTGAAAGATCACGTAAACATCCGTCCAGCCCTTTAAAAATATAAGCTCCCGAAAGCCAACTTTCTAACAATATCAGGACATTGAACCCATCGAGATAAACTATTTTGTCCTGTAAATCTGAAGCATTCAATTCTTTTGTTTTCCTGGTGGTCAGCTGATGCTCAGATGCTGAAGCTCCCCTCAACGCCTGAACCTGTCTTGTTTTTAACCTGTATCGGTTTCCTACCAGTTCGGATGTTGCTTTTTCTGGATAACCTCTTGTCAGCAAATAGTGCATATCCTGCACAGCCATTCTGAGTTTACCCAACTGCTTTTCTGAGTCGAACAAGGGATCATCACCGGTATTCTTTCCACGGTTTCTGTTATTCATATTTCAAAAATACTTTTTTAGGAAGAAATAAGAAAACCTACATCTTAATTAAAGTTGAAAGCAAAATATTGTATTGTCGCCAAAGGATCGCCAAGGTTTTTAACAAGCTTCATTTTTTAAGGTACAGGGATTTTATCTTCGGTAAAATTTGTGATCTGTCTATTGTTTGCCACGAATGCAAGATTAAAAAGTTTTTGTCATTCTATGTGCCTATGTGGTTTGAAAATTATAGCCTTACAAATATTAGAAAACGCAACGGAGTGTATCTACGACAATTTTTTACTAATATTTCTCAAAAGATGATTTATTGATTTGAAAATCTTAAAAACGAAAAGCTATGTTTTCTACAACAAAAGAGATATTTTATACAAAGTTTGAAACAGCAATAAGGAATATGTTTGCAAAAGATTTAAAAATACTCTTATGAATACACTGAAAAAATTATGTTATCTGTCTGCAGCAATGCTTTTATCAGTATCTTTTATATCGTGTTCAAATGATGACAATGAAATGATTATTGAACAGCAGACTCCTTTCCAGGTTTTATCTTCCACACCATGGGAAACAACCGGAGCTAAAGATAAAAACGGAAACAGCGTGGCATTAACTGATTCCAGCGTTGCGGGATATGTAGGTTTTGCCTATTTCAAAACTAATGGAAGCTTTGCGATCTATAATTTGACTGATGTCTTAAGGTCGATGGGAACATGGTCTGTAGATGCGCAGGGAAAAACAAGAACTATTTCTTCCCTGAACCCGGACGGAACCACTATTTTTACCCGTGATGTTGAAATTCTTGTTTTAAACAGAAATGAATTTACTTACAGAATACGTCCTAATTCTGCAGATCCTTCAGTTTATTATGACATTATCCATACAAGAACATCTCATGCTGAACCTGCCAATGGACAGCTTACATTAGCTTCTACCCCCTGGGAAACAACAGGTGCCAAAGATAAGGATGGAAACAGCGTGGCATTAAATGACAATAAAGTGGCCGGTTACGTAGGATATTCTTACTTTAAAGCTAACGGAACCTTTAAAATCTTCGGGTTAAATGATGTTTTACGCTCTGAAGGGACATGGTCTATTTCTCCGGATGGGAAAAAGAGAACACTGACTACCCCTACATTTACCAGAGTCGTGGATATTCTGACTCTCAACGAAACGACATTCACATACAGAATAACGCCTGATGCATCAAATCCGGCTGTATTTTATGACATCATCCATACTAAGGTAAACCATAAGGAACCTTTATAGTATTATTTTTTTGATCACAAGAAACCCCTGCTCAAGCCGAACAGGGGTTTAATTATATGTATTCTTTCCACCATTTTTCCCAGACCGTGTGCTCCAGGTGATCGAGATTTACTTTTTCACCGATGAGCGGCAAGGTAATGGGTTGATGGTTTTCTTCTGCATATTTTGAGATCAGTTCCAGAGGTTCGTACCAGGTATGCTGAGACAATTTAAATTTTGAATGGTGTACAGGGATGAAATTTTTCGCCTTCAATTCTTTTACTTCGGTAATAATCTGGTCAGGCAAGGAATGGATGTACGGCCATTTCTCGTTATACTGTCCGCACTCCATTACAGCCAGATCAAAGGGTCCGTATTTTTCTCCTATTTCGGTAAAATGATTTCCATAGCCGCTGTCTCCTCCCAGAAACATGTTTTTGGATGGGGTTTTCAATACAAATGAAGTCCATAATGAGATATTCCTGTTCAGCAATCTGCCGGAAAAATGTCTTGCCGGTGTCAGCGTAATGGTAAAACCTTCTGCAATACTGATACTTTCCCACCAGTTTTTTTCAATAATTTTTTCCGGTTTCCAGCCCCAGTATTCAAAATGCTGACCGGTACCTAATCCACAAATGACAGTCCCTACATGATTTTTTAAGGCCTGTACGGTTTTAAAATCCAGATGATCCCAGTGATCATGGGAAATAAGGAGGAAATCAATATCAGGCATATGCTCCGGTTTATAATAATCTGCACCCTGGAAAGCTTTGATAGACCCGGGCATTGGAGAAGCATTTCCACTGAAAACCGGATCTATTAAAAATCTTTTACCATCAATCTGTATCAGATAAGAGCTATGTCCAAACCATACGAGAATATTTTCTTCACGGGTAAGATTTTTGAGATCAGTTGTTACAAAAGGAAGAGCTGTTCGGGGTGATGTATTTTCTATTTTGCATAAGCTGCTCACAAGAGCTTTGGTCATGCTTTCACCTTCTAATAAGGCTGGTGTGACAAGTATATTCTGGAATTTCCCGTTAATATAATTGGGAAGTGTACTGAAATATTCTTTTCTTTTTTCATCGGGGAATTGCCCCAGTTGTTTTACTAAATTCATTCTTCTGGTATTTACATTCTCACTCTTTCTTCTTCCATATCCAATCTGGTTAAGTAATGTCTGATGTATTCTTCATCTATATTCATATTGCGTCTGTTTTCTTCGCGAAGCCATATGCGTTGCTGTTCCAGTGCCTCAAAATATATTTTTTTACCTTCATCAGACATTTTATGAATGGAGTCTTCCTTATCTTCTTTCTCCCAACGATCAAGCATACGATTAAAATATTCATTCTCGGCTCTTCTTTCCCTATAGTTTTCGTTAAGATAATGCAGGGCTACACGACGCATTTCTCTCCGCAGAAAATGTTCGGATTCTTCTTTCGACCAATACCTTCCTCCGGAATCTGATAAGTTGAGCTTCCTGATCAGCGCCGGCAATGTAAGTCCCTGAAGGATTAATGTGACCAGAATCACTACAAAGGTAATAAAGAGAATCAGATCACGATGTGGAAAGGGTTGTCCGTTATCCATCAGTACCGGGATGGATAATGCGGCTGCCAGGGAAACCACTCCGCGCATTCCCGTCCAGCCCATCAGAACGGGAAGTTTCATCCCCGGGCTTCTGTCTGCAACGTTGATATAATTCCGCATTATCATTGTTGTAAATACCGCCCCAAAGGAAGCCAGAAACCGGACTACAATCAATACTGCCGTAATCACGAGACTATAATTGACGGCATCTGAAAAGCTTACTCCTTCTTTACGTAGCCCCACCATAATTTCAGGGAGATCTAATCCTATTAATAAAAATACAATTCCATTGATTAAAAATACAAAGCTTTCCCATACGTTGGATCCTTTCAATCTTGATTCCGGGGTTCTGAAGATCTCATGTCTCCTGACCGAAAGAAACAATCCGCCACTTACTACGGCCAATACTCCCGAAGCATGAACTTCTTCTGCAGCAATATACATCACATAAGGTGCTACAAGACTTAATATCGCATCCATATTGACATCTGTAGGGAATATTTTTTCGATCTTCAAAAAGATATAGGCAAGCAACACACCTATTCCCAATCCTCCGAAGATCATCCATCCAAAGCTTGCAAGAGCGTCCTGCCATAAAAACTGGCCTGTAGCGACAGCCACCATGGCAAACCTGAATATAATCAAAGAAGAGGCATCATTGAAGAGGCTTTCTCCTTCTAAAACTGTAGAAACATTTTTAGGAACTTTTACAAATTTCAAAATCGCCCCGGCACTTACCGCATCCGGAGGAGATACTATGCCTCCCAATACAAAACCTAAAGCCAAAGAAAACCCCGGAATATAGTAATTGGCTACAAAGGCAACTGAAATTGCAGTAAGAAAAACCACGATAAACGCAAAGCTTGTAATGACACGTCTTAGCTTCCATATTTCTTTCCATGAAACGGCAAAAGCGGCCTCATATAAAAGGGGTGGCAGAAAAATAATGAAGATCAGTTCAGGATCAATTTTGATAACAGGCAAACCGGGAATGAAACTTATAAGTAATCCTGCAATGACCAGAATAATAGGATATGCAACTTTCAAACGGTTGGCTAACATAATAGAGCCAATGATTACGAGGACGAGCCCTAAGTAATAAATAAAATTTTCCACCATTGTCTTTTCAATTAATTTTTAAACCTAATGATATATTTTATTTGGTTTTAATCTCAATAGAAAAATAAATATAAGCAATAGATTCGGAAAATGTTATTTTTTTAACAATTTGGTTTTTACCTGGTAGTAATTAAATTGAAATATTGTAAGATAAAATTTAATTTATTTTTGTCTCAGGTCAGGCGGATTACACAGATCTTTATAAAAATATCTAAGTCAACTATACTGAGAGAACGACATTTTATTTTTCTGCTAGGTCTTATTTTACCAGCCATATCACCAAAAGAGTAAATACCATAATAAGTCCCAACATCAATGCAACTGTGCCGAGTACACTTTTCCAGTACTGTAGGGCATTAAACCGGAAGTTTTCAGGATTGATGTAAAAGGCATCGAATACGAAAGGATCTACTCTTAGATCTGGTCTGAAATGGACAATTCCCTGAATAAATTTTCTTCTGAGTGCCCTTTTATTGCCGGTGTAATAGCTAAATCCGGGATCTATTTTACCAAAATCAACCTCAACAACGTCATCATCATACCTTAATTTCAGAAACCAGGTTTTAACTTTTTGCGCTACCCCGACATCATACACATCGGCAAGGCTCCACCCCTGAATCTGACTGTAAAGAATTTCTTCTTTACTTCCGTTTATTTTATAATAGTGAAGTCCTTCATTATCTACCAGAATTTTAGTCACCCTTTCTGCGGAAGCTTTTTTACCCTGACGGAATAAACGATAACCGATGTAAATCAACGCCGGATAATATACCAAGGCAAGTATGATAAAAGCTGTTACGTTCTTGGCCAACAGAAACGGGAATACCAGAAACATTACAATAGCCACCAATAAAAAAATCGGGCAAAAAATCCTGATCAGCCACGTTATGATCCACCAGGGTTTTGATTCCAGTGGTAAAAATTCTTTCTCTACATATTCTTGCATAATCTCAAGATATGAAAAAAAGACTATAAAAACAAAAAAGAGCTGCAATAGTGCTGCAGCTCTTTTTGTACAAAATTGAAATAAAGATGTTCTTAAAACTATGATATACTATGTGTTTTTTCAGTAGTGGTATTATAAGTTTCGGAAAAGACATTGTCTACGAACCTCCATTCTGCCTGAGCGCTTCCTGGAGTAAACTTTATATGCAGATAACCTCTTTTATGAAGGTTAGCATACTCAAGGTCATCGATCAGTAACGAAAATGCCTGAGCCAGTTCCTGAGCTTTAGCAGGATCGGAGCTAATTCCCAGATAGCCTTCTAATCCGGGTGAAGAGACTGAGCTGCATGCCAATTCTGTTCCAATGAAATTTCCCTGTGCGTTGTTGAGTTTACCCAACCATGCATTGTGTGTATCTCCTGCCAGAACAACTACATTCTTCCCCGCCAAAATAGAATAAAGTTGTTCTCTTTCCATAAAGTAGCCATCCCATGCGTCCAGATTGTAAGGGAGAGTGGTTTTTATTCTGGCGATTTCCTGTGGTGTTAAAGCCGGATCTTGCTGCTGATATCTTTTTTTGATAACAATCAATTGGGCCAATGTGGTCTGAAGGGCTTGCATTGTTGCAGGCTGTGCACTTCCATACTTTTTTATTTCACCCAGAATCTGATTGAGCAGCATCAATAATTCGGCAGGAACCAACATTTTGGTCATGAGGATCTGTTGCCCCAGCACTTTCCATTTCGCTGTATCTGTATTAATCTGAGATCCCAGCCAGGCCATTTGCTCACTTCCGATCAGTTTTCTGCCTGTACTTAGAAAGTCTGTCTGAAACTCTGCCTGTTTAAAGTTTCCTGAACTATCCAGATAATCTGAATATTCCATTTGTTTGTCCCTTGCAATCACTCTTGTATCCATCATGTAAAGGGAAAGTATATTTCCGAAATTAAAACTTCTGTAAATTCTAAGATCTTTTCCGGTTTTTAAGGGAATATACTCGCTGTATGCCTGGAATGCCGCCATTTTTCTTGCCTGAAAATCGCCTTCGTCCGGCTGATGATTTTCTGCTCCGGTTTTATAAGTATCGTTGGCAAATTCGTGGTCATCCCAAACACAGATAAATGGTTTTTTCTGGTGAAGAAGCTGAAGGTTTTTATCTCCTCTGTACTGCCTGTATCGTTCTCTGTAATCATCAAGGGTAAGAATTTCTTTAGCGGGCTTATGAGCTCTTCCCAGTGGGTTGGTGTAAGGATTGGTTCCGTATTGTCCCGGTGCATATTCATAAATGTAATCACCAAGGTGCACCACAACATCTGCTTCGGACTGAGCAATGGCTCCATAGACGTTAAAAAGTCCGGCCGGAAAATTAGAACAGGAAACGACGGCCATTTTCACATCATTCACGGAATCAGATTTGGATGGTAATGTCAATGTTTCTCCAATAACACTGGTTTCTTTCGTAGTTCTGTTATAAAACCTGTAATAGTATTTTGTATGGGAAGGAATATTCTGTACATCAATGGCAATGGTAAAATCATTAACAGTCGTTGCATTGGCTTTTCCACGTCTTATGACTTCTGAGAAAGTATTATTTTTACTGATTTCCCAGGTAATTTCAGCATTGGAGCCCGCTGAATATCTTGTCCAGATAATTACTCCTGTTGCTCCGGGATCAAAACTGGCTACCCCGGATTCAAATCCTGAATTTTTTAACCCGTCCGGAGCTGCGTCTGCATCACCGGTGAAGTCATCACTACAGCTTTCAATAAGAGGTGCGATAAAAAATCCACCGGCTGCTAATAATGAATTTTTCAGAAATCTCCTTCTGCTGAATTGGTTGTTGTTTTCCATCATTACTTTTTTGCAAAGCAACGGTATCTGAAGAAGAAGGCTGTTAACTGAGTTTTAATTATTTTTTATGGTTTTTTAAACAGATGTTTAACTACAGTTTACAAAGGATAATTAATTGTAGTTTTATAATGTCTGAGTAGATAGTCATAGATTACCATTTCAAATAACCTTTGATCAGATATGAAAAGTCTGTTGATATTCATATGAAATATACTTTGAAAAAAAACCTGTAAGGACATTCCTAAAGATTGGTTTTCATTATGGTTGATAATATTTTGAAATGCAAGATTGCCTGCCAGAATATTAATAATACATTCTCTTTCTTTAGAAAATTCTTCAGAAGTAAGAAAATCAACAAATTTTAATTTGAATTCTCTATACTTTTTATCTAATTGTGAATTGAGTTTTTTATCTGCATTAAACTCTTGTTTAAAAACATTATTGAAATTCCTGATCCATCCTAGTTTCTCCGGAATAGTAAGATTGATTTCGTCGAGAGTCTGATCAATATAATACATAGAAACAATAATTTTTTCCTCATCATCATAATGCAAGCACTGCAGAGTAAATTCGCTATTGTTTTGGAATAAGGTTTCGGCATCATCCATTGTATTTTCTCCATATCTCTCTATTTCCCTATTGTAAGTATCTACAATAATATTGGAGATTTCTCCACTTTCTGTATATTCCTTTAAGGCATCATTGATTTTTTCAAAAATTGTATTGTAATTATTTATATTACTGACCTTCAGCCTTATTCTTAGGTGTGGCTCCGGATCAGTATAACGAATGAAAAACCATTTTGAGATATGATTATTTTTTTGAAGATCTTCTATAAAAAAAGCAATAGCTTCTTCCAAAATAATATCAGCAGTTTTTACTCCTGTATAAATTTTAATATACAGCCATTCACTTCCGGGAAAAAATTGTCTCTGGGACACCATTATAATTTTTAATTTTTATACATAGGAAAGACAAATTCATATCTAAAATCACAATTTTCATTGTACAGAAACTCTTCAATATTGATCGACTTTTCACTTTTTATAGTTTGAATAAAAAGTTTTGCCATATCATAATTTTCCAGATTCATTGTTAATGTATTATCAAACTTTGCCCACTGAATCCAGGGTTTAATTTTTCTTTTTGTTCTCCAGTTTTTCAATTCAGCTAAAAAAAGTTTTTTATCCGGAATCATGGCATCAAGATGAGCAATATCCTTTTCTGTAATTTTCCACCGAGCTTTTGAAAGAATGATATTATTATATTCTACCCTTGGCAGAAATTTATAGATCTGATCTAAACTTCCCCAATCAAAATATAGTTTCGGGGCTGCATTTTGTGAATATAAATCAGAAAGAAAATGATAAACGGGTAAGGAATTCGTAAAATAATTATGAGCGTTTGTTAAATAAGGCCGTACTTCTTTATTAAGCTTTTTAGATCGTAAAATAATATCGTCATTCTTCAAAGAAATATACAAATCATCTACTGATATCTGATTTTCTTTATTTAAAACCGATTGGGCAAGATATGGAATTTCATATTGTCTTAAAGTAGGTCTTCGAATTACATTTCCTATTCTTGCTTCCGGTAAATGAATTATTTCAGCTAAAATATATTCAGGGTTCAGTTCTTCTTCTTTTTTTGTAATTGCTTTTGTTAAAGCTTCTATTTTTGATTTTTCTGAACAAAATCTTCCAGAAAAATTAGCAGCACTACTTCCTGTATGGCTATTTATAAATAGTTTCTCCTGACTATTGTCTGAAACAATTTCTGCCAGAAAAGAGATCGTATCGGGCAAATTATTCCAGTTTTCTTCAAAATCTTTAAAGTCTTCATCAGACAATTCTATTGTATATTGGCTTTCTAACAAAGCACTTTGTAGTTTCTCATTGAGAATTTTCTGTATAGGATTAAGAATAATAGTACTATTTTGACCTTTCTTTGAATTAGAAATCTTTAGATCTTCCAAATACGGATGAATCCCTTTTATGGCACTATTCTGCTTATATCCGATACCGGCTTCAGTATCAAGAGCAAGGCTTAGAGAAACTTCCCGTGTTTCATATCTCTTTGCAAAGGCTTTTTTAAACTTTTCTAATGTAGTACCCTGCTGAGGCTGATGTATTTTATTTAAAAAAATAACCGCCTTCTTCAATTCATTTTTCCAAATCCTTGGTAGAGTGAATTTAATATTGGAATATAAATCTGTCTGGAATAAATACTTTCGGTCATATTGTATTTCAAAGGGCTGTATAAGTTTCTCAATTTCATGATATTTTGAA
Organism: Chryseobacterium sp. UNC8MFCol; assembly: GCF_000482305.1. NCBI lineage: Bacteria > Pseudomonadati > Bacteroidota > Flavobacteriia > Flavobacteriales > Weeksellaceae > Chryseobacterium > Chryseobacterium sp. UNC8MFCol. The sequence goes on along the minus strand of NZ_AXUZ01000016.1, from coordinate 101,071 downwards.
ATATGATTTCCTATTTCCTGGTCTATTTCGTCTATTTTTTGTTTTACAGAAAGTAAAAGAGATATTTCTTTATCTGCTTTAATTCTATGTAAAACTAAGAGTATGGCTTCCAAAAAGTCTATTCCTGAAACATTAGGTTCAAGTTCGCTTACAAGAACCTGATTATCTACTAGTTCTTCCAAAAAATCCAAAGCATCTTCCCAAGTTATTTCTTCGTTTACAAGAATTTCTGAAAGTTGCTGAATCGTTTTTCCCGTTTTTGAAAATTCTAATATTTGCTGTAATTCTTCTGAAAGAGGAGCTGAGGAGATGATATACTCTCTTTTGCCATTTGCATATTGGTATTCTATATACCGGATTTTATTTCCAAGTTTATAAATAGTGCTGTTTGGAAAGAACAAAAGCTTTTGTCTTATTTCCTGTGTCTTTACAAAATGTTGTCCCAAAGTAACAAGAAAATGCATATCCAGCCTTGTATCTCTAACTAAATCATCAGTATGATCAGATATTTCTCTAACCACATCATCAAAATTCCCTATACTGACATTAGAAAATAAGCCGAATGGGGTACAACGAGTACACATTCGGCTATAATACTTTAAAATGGTATTTTTTAGTTTTTGATATTCTTTTGCAGATACTTCCCGTTCCGAGCTAAAATATTTAGATAGTTCTTCATACAAGTTCGGTGAGGCTAAATAAATGGCTTCCTGAAATACCTTATCATTAAAAATTTCTCTCAACTCTTCACCTGACACTTCTTCACCACCTACTTTTTCATAAAATTTTTTATATGAAAACAAAGGAGTACGCATCATATACTCATTAAAAAACTGATAAGGAAAACGAGGCATTCTACTTCTCTGTATTTTTTTGTTTGGGTTGATAATCCGGATGGCCAAGTTGCCATAATGCAAACGCAAACATTTCTCCAATATTCGAATAACGCTGTGCAACAGGTACATTCCCTGCATGTCCGCCTTCAAAATCTATTTTTAGTAATACCGGATTATTAGATGTGGTACTAGCCATTAATTTAGCGGCATATTTTACAGGCTCCCATACAGCAACTCTCTGATCATTTATTCCTCCTGTAATATAGGTAGCAGGATATTTTGTTCCCTTTTTAATGTGGTGGTAGGAGTCCATCTCGAGTAATGCTTTAAACTCCTTAGGATCTTTTATCGTTCCGAATTCTTTTGGCTGGGCATTAGGAGTTGTTTCATCTCTAATTGGATTCATAACGCCTACTTCAGCAATCACAGCTTTAAACAAATCAGGCCTTTCGGTCATAGCTCTTCCTACTGTAATGCCTCCTGCGCTGGCACCCCAAATTGCCACTTTATCTTTTGCAGTATATTTTTCTTTGATTAAATATTCAGTACAGTCAATCAGATCTCTCCATGTATTGGGTTTTGTTTCTTTTAAACCACCTAGGCGCCACTTTTCTCCTTTTTCACCACCACCTCGTACATGAGCCACTGCAACCATTCCTCCTTGATTCACCCACAGTAAATAAGTAGTAGAAAAGGATGGGTTTATTGAAAGGCCGTATGATCCATAACTATCAATCAAAACCATATTATTTCCGTTTTTCTTAAGATTCTTATTGTAAATCAAAGAAACTGGGATTTCTTCTCCATCTTTTGCTTTTACAGTAATTTCTTTGACAATAATATCTTCAAATTCGGGATATTTTGCAACAGGAGACAAGTTTTCAGGAATGAATGTATTGTTTTTCACATCATATTTGAAACGTTGGCCTTCATTAGCCCAACCAGCACAAGTTATCCAGATATCAGAAGAATTTTCTCCCTGAGATTGCAAATTAATACTTCCAGATGCATATGGAAGTTGAATAGGAGTATCTTTTCCATCCTTGTACAGGTATAATTTTGCTTCTACCCCATTTTTAGTTGTAGTATAATAGATTCCGTCTTTTGTAATCTTATAGCTTTTAATAAACTCGTCTTTTTTCTCGGGAACAAGAATTTCCGGATGTTTAAAGTTGGGGTTGTTAATACTAGTTTGGCATAGTTGATTAAATGACGTATTAAATGACGATAAAAAAAATACCTGATCTCCACATATATCAAGATTTCTTACTTTATCACTAGCATCATATAATGGTTTCCAGTTTTTCTTACCATTTAATAAGTCTTTTTTACTGATAAAGAATGTTTTTCTATAGCTTTCATAATCTACTAACATCCCTACATAGTATGGATCCTCTCTGTCAATATCGACAATCATCGGAAAATGTTCGTCGATAATATTTAAATCAGGATTATTTTTAGCAGAAAATACATCATTTATCTTTTTCGGATCTGTTCCGATTTTATATAAAACAGTTCGGGTATTCTTATAAAAATCTAAGGATTTAGAATCCGTAGTAGGGTAATAAAGATAGAAGAAACCGCTATTATCATCTAACCATTTTATGCCTCCGCCACTTACGGGCTCAATCTGTCCAATAACTTCAGGATAAATATATTTTTTCTTGACATCAAGAACAATAACTTCTGCCAATTCCTGTCCTTTTTCCGCCATTGAGATGGCAACCTTACTTCCATCCCAGCTTGGATTTATGTAATTGATTACAAATTCGTGATTTGTTTTTTCATTACTTCTATAACTGCTGGGATCATATAGTAATTCTTCTTTTCCTGATAACCCTTCTCTGGAATACAACTTTGCTACTTTCTCCGTATCATTCTTTTTTAAATAAAAATATTTTTCATTACTTGTCACTTTGAGATTAGTCAAAGAATAGCCCTGTCTTTTATCAAATTCAAGCCTTTTGTTCAAATAATAATTTTTGCTGGGAATAAGGTCTAATACTGATTTTGTATAGGAAGTCTGGGACTTCATCCAGTTCATAGTATTTGTATCATCAAGGTTTTCCAGATTTCTATAATCGTCAGAAATTTTAACTCCAAAATATTCATCTGTAGCACGCACTGATGGAGGTAAATTTGATTGTTGAGCATGAAAGAGAAAAGAAGAAAAGCAAGTAATGAAAAATAAGGGCCTCATAAATAAGTTAGTTATTTTACATGAGTATTTCTTAATGGAGTTGGTGTCTGATCGTCATCGCCATCACTATCAATAGCCATACTACCATTATTACCTGCATTATATCCACCTTTAATTACTTTCATATCGTTAATTTTCATAATTTGTACTTTCTTCAACGATAATTTTTTTTCTTGTTTAACTGATTTTTTCATCTAAATTTATTTTAAATTTTAACACAAATAAAAGGATATTTTTCAAATCAACAATGAAAAGGGCTTACGAATTTATAAATCAATAACATACAACAAACAATATAAAGCATTGAAAATAAGACAATTAAATATTTTTATATTGATTTTCAACTTAGTAGTTTTTTGAGTAAGAAAAATGTAAATTTGTACTGTATTGAAAAAATGATGAAGTTAATATTTATAATTTTATTGCTGTTGAGTAGCTTTGGAAATGCTCAAACAAAAACAATTGATTCTTTAGGTGAGTTTAATTATTCACAACTGAAGAATAAATTTGACGATTATTATAATAATGATAATGTTTCTGAATCTAAAAAAATTGCTAAATACTATTTACAGAAAGCAAAAAGAGAAAAAAATATTGTTCAGATAGCGGAAGGATATACTCTTATGCATTTTAATGAAAATTTCTCAACAGCCTTACAATATATTGACAGTATATCCACAGTTACAAAAGATATTAAAGGAAGTTACTGGATTTCCACAGTATACAGACTAAAAGGGAATCAGTACTACAAGTATGATCAATTAAAAGCAGCACTGGACAATTATATCTTAAGTTTAAAATATGCAAAAGAAGAAAAAGATGAAAAACTCATTGCCTATACCAACCTAAACATTGCCTATATCAACAGCTATATAGGCAGAAACGCTGAAGCGGCTAAAATTTTCAGATATTATTACAATAAAAAAGATTTTCTTAAGACAGAACATAATCAAAACAGGGTAAACCTGATCAACTGCTACATTGAAATTAACAAACTGGATTCTGCCAATATATTGATTCAACAGGGATTACAATATTCGATTGAAAACAAAAACAAATATAGCATTAGTCAATATCAATACTTATCAGGGCTTTATCATCTAAAGCAGAAGGAATATAAAACTGCAACCGATGAACTATTAAAAGCCTATAATTATTTTTCAGGAATCAAAGATAATAATGAAAATTATGCACTATACCATATAGGCAGGGCATATAACGGATTAGCAAACAAGGAAAAAGCAGTACAATATTTTACCCAGTTAGATTCTAATATACAGAGTAGTAATATTACCTTTCCTGAGCTTCGGGAGACCTACACCTATCTTATAGATTATTATAAAGAAAAAAACGATAAGGAGAAACAACTATATTATATTGATCGTTTTCTAAAAGTTGATAAAAAGCTTGATGAACAATTCCAGTATTTATCCACCGAACTCCCTAAAAAATACGATACTCCGAACCTGCTGCAGGAAAAGGAAGATATTATTACCGATTTAAAACATAGAAAAACACTTTTACATGTCTCTATCAGTATTTTAATACTCTTGCTTTTATTGCTCGCAGCATTTTACTATAAAACAAAAAAAGCCGAAAAAAAACATCGAAAAATTGCTCAAGAGCTGATTCAATGGGTTGAAAAAAAGAAATCAGAAACAGTATATGTCCCAAGTGAAAATGAGGTAAACATACCGGAAGTATCCGCAAAAGCTGAAATTACTGAAACTAAAATGATCAAAACTGTTCCTGACGATGTTGCTCAATCTATTTTAAAGGCTTTAGACCTTTTTGAAAGCAAACTGCAGTTTTTAAAGAATGGCATTACCCTGGCCAGTTTAGCAAAAAGTATAAAAACAAATACGACCTATCTATCTGAAATTATTAATAATCATAAAGGTAAAAACTTCACTGCTTACCTTAATGATCTACGTATTGACTACGTATTAGATGTGCTTGTAAAGGATAAAAAGTTTAGATCTTACAAATTACCGGCTATTGCGGAAGAAATAGGTTACAATAATGTGCAGGCATTTTCTATTGCCTTTAAGAAAAAGACAGGAATTACTCCCTCTATTTATATCAAAGAAATTGAGAAATCAATTATTCAATAATTTCATCTTTCACAATACTATAAAGCACTCACTTTCAGCAATTTAATTTTTTTTAATTTTTATAAAATCAAATACTGAATTTATAAATTACTTACCATATTCACCTTAAATTTATAAATCCTGATAGGCTTTTCTTGTTTTATCGCAAAAGCTCGTGCATCTTTGCTCCAGATAAAACATCAAACACTTATTTTTGAGTTTATCAAAATTTGTAATAACCTTTAGAAATGAAAAAAGTATTTTCCGCATTAAGTATCACTTTTACAATCTTCGCTTTTTCGCAAGAGAAAAAGAATGATTCTGTGGGAAAATTAATAGAAAAAGAAATACAGGAAGTTGAAATAAAGGCAAGAAAAAAGCTTGTAGAAAGAAAAATTGATCGGCTAGTATTTAATGTACAGAACTCTACATCTGCAACAGGCGGAGATGCAATGGACGCATTAAGAGTTACGCCCGGAGTAAAAGTAATTAATGATAAAATATCCATCATTGGTAAAAGTGGAGTTTCAGTTCTGATAGATGACAAAATTATGCACCTTGCCGGAGATGATTTAGCCAACTTTTTAAAGACTATACCTTCTGACCAGATTAAATCTATAGAAGTTATCACTACTCCACCGGCAAAATATGATGCACAGGGAAACGGAGGTCTTATTAATATAGTATTGAAAAAAACTAAAAAGAATAGCTGGAATGCTACCATAAGGTCATCTTATAAGCAAGCCACTTATGCGACAGGGAATCTTGGAGCAGATTTTAGTTTTCAAAAAGATAAAATCACGCTGTTCTCTTCTATTAATACGGGAGATGGAACCAGAAAAAACATTGATAACAGCAGTATTTATTATCCTGAAGAGAGATGGGAAAATAAAAGTCCGCGAAAGATTGAGAATAAATTCCTTTCAACAAGGCTTGGGCTGGATTATGATCTGACCAATAAACTTTCAATGGGATTTCAGTATTTAGGCAGTTTTTCTGAGATGAATATTAATGAAAATAATACAGCATCATATATTTATGACAGCCGGGATTATTTAAAATCATATATTATTTCGAAGGCAAAAAGTAATGAGAAGCCCAATTTGAATCAGTTTAATTTTCATACAATCTATAAATTGGATTCGTTAGGAAAAAAAATATCATTTGATGTGGATTATTTTTCTTTAAAAGATAAAAACACCCGAAATTACGATGGTAATTCCTGGGATAAGAATGATATTCCGCAATCGTACTTTGCAGCAATAAATAATAATAACCAAGATATTACAAACTATTCAGGAAAAATAGATGCTGAACTTCCGTTAGAATGGGCAAAACTCTCATTTGGAGGTAAGATTTCACAGTCCAGGACTCATAACAATGTCGTTTTTTATGACAATAGTTCAGGTACCCCGATTATAGATGAAAAACAAACCAATGAATTTGATTTTACAGAAAATACACAGGCATTATATTTTTCAGCCAACAAAAAACTGGGTGAAAAATGGGAAGCAAATGTAGGGCTGAGAGCCGAGAATACACAGACGAAAGGATATTCAAGGAATCTTGATCAGGAAAATAAAAATACATATTTTCAGCTTTTTCCTACCGCCTATCTTGCGTATACTCCAAATGACAACCACTCATTTAATATGACATACAGCAGAAGAATAAACAGACCCAATTATAATCAACTGAACCCTTTCAGGATATATGATAATCCTTACTCGTATGTAGAAGGAAATCCTTTTCTGAAACCTTCTTATACCAGTAACTTTGAGTTCATCTATACATTTGATAATCTGGAGTCTAAGATATACTATTCATATGAAAAAAATGGTTTTGAACAGCTGGGTATATTGGATAATGATACAAAAATAACCCGTTATTTTGTATTAAACTTCCTTAAAACCTACAATATTGGCCTTACAGAAAACATATCGTTTAATCCTGTAAAGTTCTGGACAACAACCAATTCATTTGATATTAATTATACAAAATCTACATCAGACACCCCGATAACGGTTGGTTCTCTGAATGGATGGAATACTTACCTTTCTACAGATAATGAATTTTCTTTAAATTCAAAAAAAACATTATCATTTAATGTAGGATACTGGATAAGCCTTCCCGGAGTAAACGGAGTAGATAAAGTGGGTACCAACCAATCTTTATATGCAGGACTTAAATTTTTAATGTTAGATAAAAATTTACAGCTCTCCATTATCGCAAATGATATTTTAAAAACACAAAAACCTGTTTATACGTCATATTCCAACGGTATAAAAACGATGTATCGAAACTATTATGACACGCAGTTTTTTACCTTATCCCTATCTTATAAGTTTGGAAATCAAAAACTTAAAGTTTCAAAACATAATTTTGGAAACCAGGAAGAAAAAAACAGAACAGGAAAATAAACTTTGAATGATTCTTTTTGTAAGTGTACAGTACAAAAAGACCATAATAAATCGCTAGCTAGCAAAAACCCTTGTCAGGGATAGTATGACAAAAAATAAAATTATTAATCCAACTAAAATTAATTAAAATGAAATTAGCAAATTTAAACACAGTTAAACCATTAGATCTTAAAACTATTAAACTTGTATCTGGAGGATATCAGATCGAAGACAGCCTTGAAATCGCAGAAGGCTCTAAGAAAAGAGATGTAGAATCTACTTCAAATGACTCTTTGAAGAGAGACTAATATAAGGAATATCCGTATACTGTCAGGCTTTTACTGACGGTATACGGTTTTCTACAATAGAATATCACAAATATTACTTATTATATGCCATAACCTTCAAAAACAAAAAAAATGACACCAAACAAAACTAAAATCAAATTAACAACTCTAAAGACAGTCAAGCTATTAAATAAAAAAGCAATGACTATTACCTTTGGAGGAAGCCTTTCAAAAGACATTGAAAGTACCGGAAGAGACAGCCAGGCCCGCGATATAGAATCGCATTGGAGCGACAATATGTAACAAATACGTTTCTGTATAAGGCAGTCTTACCAATACAAATCATCGCGTAAGAATTCTCTACATACTCAAAGTTGCCCTACAGAAAGTCAGAAAGTATTCTTTTAAGATCATCCATCCTTTAACATCAAAAAAAATGATACTTATACTATCTTATGACTGGTATGAGCAGGGAACCGACCCTGTAATAGACTGGCTTATCTATCAGAAGGCAGACTTCGCCAAAATTACAATTAATGATTTGGTTAACAGAACCACCGATACCAGACTTGACATCAATACCGGAGAAATATGGATCAATGGAATTGAAATAAGCCATAAGATAAATGTCATCTGGTTCAGGAGGTTTGAGCATGATATCCCTTTTGATTTTTCAAAAAAAACTGACGATCCTTTATTAAAACAAGCCGACTACGAATTACAACTGGAAATCAGAGAGCTGATGCAATATCTTTTCCAGCGATTTAAGAAAAAGACATGGATGCCTCATTATCTGGGAATAAATGCAAATAAGCTTGATCACATTTTTCACGCTAAAAAAAGCGGCGTAAAAATGCCTGAAACAATACTTTGCAATAACAAAGCAGACCTGTTATCATTTTATGAAAAGCATACACATGGGATTATCATGAAGCCCATCAGACACAGCGGATATTTTACAAAAGGAGAAAAAACATTTTCTATATATACCAATACCGTAAAAAAGAATTTTATTGAAACCTTACCGGAACATTTTACACCTACTCTTTTCCAGCAAAAAGTAGACTCTAAAATGGAAATAAGGGTTTTCTATATTGACGGCAGTTTTTATGCGACAGCAATTATCCTTACCGAAGAGAACAAGGAAACAGATGTAAAATTAAGCTTCGGCACAGACAGCATCAACTGGATACCTTACGAACTCCCAAAGGATTACAGAGTACAACTTATTGATTTTTTCCAGAGTTTACATTTAAATACCTGCTCCTTTGATGTGATGCTTACTCATGACAATGAATACATCTTATTGGACATAAACCCGGCCGGCCAGTATACAGCCCCTGGTAACAAATGTAATTATAAAATTGAACAAAAAATTGCCCACTGGCTCGTTGAAAATGATGAAAAAGAAAGAGAAAACCACCATATTCAGCAAAAAAACGCTGAAGGAACTGCCGTTAACCTATAGATTGATGACACAAATGGATACCGACAGCGTAGGAGAACTCTACACACGATCCATTTTTACCAACAGTAAAAAACATTTTTCAACAGGGTATAAAATGTACATTTCTACAAAACCCATATCAAATTTTATTATAAAGAAAGATGAATAAGTATTTGAATATTTTTTCTTTTTGCAAAGTGATTGAGGGAAAAGAAAATGCTATTATTTGCGATTTTCAAAAGAAAAATATAAAATATATCCCCTCATCGATGGTGGAAGTCATCAAAATGCTTTCTACATTACCTTACCTTGAAGTTGAAAATGCTTTCTCAGATCAAAAGGAGATTTTCAATAGCTATATCACCCTATTGCTTGCAGAAAAGTTTGCATTTTTCTCCGATCTGCGGGACGAATTTATCCCCATATCAGATATCTGGGAATCACCACAGGTGATAAACAATGCTATCATAGAATACGGATTTGAAAACTATACTATTACTCAAGCCATTGAACAGCTTGATGACTTAAATTGTCAGTTCCTGGAAATCCGGTTTCTGGCTTGCGGAAAGAAAAATATGGCATCCATAGAAGAAATTCTGAAGTACTGTAATAATCTGGTTTTACGATCCCTTAAAATATACCTTCCCTACGTCAGTCATAAGGTATCCTTACAAATTTATCATACACTAAAAAAGTTTAAAAAACTTGAAGCTATTGTATTTTATGAATCAGATAAAACAAAGGCAAATTATGTCTCGCAAAATATCCTGTTCACGAAAAAAAACATGGAATATATCAGGAGCAAAAACTTTGAGGAAACAGATTTAATTATTGATTTTGAATACTACAGAGAATCCCTGCAGTACAATCCATATTACAATAAAAAAGTATGTATTGACTATTTGGGAAATATAAAAAATTGTTTGAAAAACGAATTGATATTCGGTAATATTAACAAAAACAGTATTATTCAAATTCTAAAAGAAACGAAAATTAAAGAGCTTTGGCATGTATCACATGATATGATACTTGGTCTGAAGGATGATGAATTAAGATACAGCCGGCTTGTGTCCAACGACCTTAGAAAAACAGCAGAAGGCTTATATGAAATAATAAATTAAAAAAGGCCATGGGAAAGTTCATTTTTTTTAAACAGCTCGAGAGTGCTGATTGCGGAGCTACCTGCCTTAAAATGATAGCACAGTTCTACAATCGAAAGATAGATATCCGATATCTGAGGGAGATTGCCTATACCAATAAAAACGGAGTAACGTTGTCTTCCCTGATTAATGCTGCAGACACCATTGGCTTTGAAACTCTTCCTACACAAATAACTTTCGACCAATTATGTAATGATGTTCCACTCCCTGCAATACTGCATTGGAAAAACTCCCATTATGTGGTTGCCTATAAATCTGAAAAGAAAAACAACAAACAGTTTATTCATATTGCCGATCCGGCCTATGGAAAACTAAAATTACAGCAAAAAGAAACTGAGTCCCTATGGAATGTGGATCATGAGAAAAAAGGAATTACGCTCCTTTTTGAAGCTCATACCAATTTTAATCCCCATATGGATAGTGAAGTAAAAAAAATTGAATTTTCGTATTTCCTGCAGTACCTCAAACCCGTGTATGGAAAACTGGCGATTATATTCACATTAATTTTGCTCATCGCATCATTTAATTTTCTTTATCCCTATATTAATCAGCAACTGATTGATAAAGGAGTGAAGGATAAAAGCGTATATTTTATCATCTATTTCCTTGCAGCACAGTTGATCACCTATACTTCATCCATGATTATGGAATTTATTCAGGGATGGATATTTCTTACTGTAAAGGTTAGGTTTGGGTTAAAACTGGTTAATGATTTTCTCATTAAACTGATGAAAATGCCCATCTCATTTTTTGAGAACAAGCTATCTTCTGACATTCTTTTAAGAATAGCTGACCATGACAAAATTGAGAACTTCTTTTCTCAGCATACAATGCAGTTCATTATTTCTGTTCTTTCTTTTTTTATTTTCTCCATCGTCCTCATCCAATATTCAAATATGATTTTTTTGGTCTTTTTCACAGGATCAATAATCTCGGTTTTATGGGTTCTTTGGTTCCATAAAGTCAGAAAATTTTTAAATTATAAAAAATTTGAACTTGAATCTTTAAACAGAAATATTCTCTATGAAGTTGTCAATGGTATTTCTGACATAAAAATCAACAATTTTGAGGTTAAAAAAGTAAAAGAATGGAGAGACACACAACAAGAATTAGTTGAAGTCAACAAAAAGAATCTAAGACTATCCAATACTCAGGAATTTGGAATTAATTATCTGACTCAGATCAAAAACACTATCATTCTCGGCCTGGCTGCCTTTATGGTTATTGAAGACTCCATAACATTAGGAACCATGCTGGCCATTTCATTTATTATTGGCCAGCTTAATGCCCCTCTGGAACATTTCGTACTCTTTATCTATTCCTTACAAGATGCCAAGATAAGCCTGGAAAGGTTGATAGATGTCTATGAAAAAAAGGATGAAGAGGATATTTCAGGCGGTTCTATTAATGAAGTTTCAGCCCATGGTGATATTATTTTTAAGGATGTGAGCTTCGGCTATCAGAATCCCAATGAATACAAAATTTTTGAAAATTTAAATTTAACTTTAAAATCCAATTGTACAACAGCCATCGTGGGTACAAGTGGTAGTGGCAAAACGACTTTAATAAAACTCCTAATGAAATTTTATGAGCCCTTCACGGGAGAGATCACACTCAACAATAATTCGATCGAAAATTTCAATTTTAATAAGTGGAGAGAAAAAATAAGTGTCGTATTTCAGGATGGGTATATTTTTTCAGACTCCGTTAAAGGAAATATTGTAATGGGACAGGAATACGATGAAAATAAATTTAATCACATCATTTCTCAGGCCAATTTAAATGAAATCATAGATATACTCCCTCAAAATGCTGAAACAAAAATCGGTGAAAACGGATTAGGTTTAAGCAAAGGGCAACAACAACGTATTCTTATCGCAAGGGCTATGTACAAAAACCCGGAAATTCTCATTTTAGATGAGGCAACAAGTGCATTAGACTCTGTAAATGAAAAAATAATACACCACAATCTGCAAAATTTTTTCAAAGGAAAAACAGTGATCATTATTGCTCACAGACTCTCAACAGTAAAAAATGCCGATCAGATATTAGTGCTGAAACAAGGGAAAGTGGTGGAAGCCGGAAACCATCAGCAACTGGTGGATAATAAAAAAGAATATTATACCCTTGTAAAAAATCAGCTGGAACTTGACAGTTGATCACAACTTATAGCTAAAAAAAAACCACTCACATTACTGTAAGTGGTTTGATTTTTTTATTTCCCCAAAAGCTTATTCCTTTATGACCTTATGCGTGATGATTTTCCCTGATTTTGTAGTTGCTGTGACAAAATATACTCCTTTAACAAGTTTCCTCACATTGAAAGATTTTCCGGCAGTGAAAGTCTGAATGATCACTTTTCCCGAAATATCAAGTATTTTGATTGTGGAGACCTCTTCTGAAAAATGAAGATTTTCACTTACAGGGTTCGGATACACCGTTATCATCTCTTTTGTATTAAAACTGGAAGCAGACAAACTTCCTGCCACACTCAGACGTGCAATTCTATTCTGATCTACCCCTTTATAACTGGTAAAATATCCTCCAACCACAATTTTCCCGTCAGGTTGTAATGAAACGGTCTCTACATTGCTGAGTGTTCCAAAAAATCCGGTTCCGATGTCAAATGAGGTATCAAGACTTCCATTCGCATTAATTCTCGCCAGGCATCTCCTGGCAATTCCATTATAGCTTAAAAAGCCACCTCCTAAAAGGATTTTTCCATCCGGCTGTAATTCAATGTCATTCACAAAATAATTATCTACACCTGCGACTGCCACAAATGATGTATCTACGTTTCCATTTGTGTTGAGTCGTACAATCCGGTTTTGGGTCGTTCCTTTATAAGTGGTAAAATATCCTCCGACAAGGATCTTGTCATCAGGTTGAACTACGATTATCTGAACAACTGCTCCACCGGGACTGCCACCAAATCCTGTCCCAATATTAAACGAACTGTCAACAGTACCATTCATATTTAGACGGACAATATAATTTACATTGGTGAACGAATAAGATTTAAAACTGCCACCCGCAACAATTTTACCGTCAGATTGCAAGGCAATAGTCTTAACATCTGCATTAAAGCCTGAACCAACGACAAATGAAGTATCTATAGTTCCGTCCGTATTGATGCGGGCAATACGTTGTCGCGGAGTTCCATTATAGTCTGTAAATCTGCCACCTACAAGAATTTTTCCGTCATTCTGTATAGCCATTGTATTGACAAATGCCATCCCTCCGGATGTTGTAAGCCCATTTCCCATATTAAAAGACGTATCTATACTGCCATCTGCGTTTAAACGGGTAATACTGTTTTGAGTAATTCCATTGTACGAGGTAAAATCGCCTCCCACAAGGATTTTACCATCAGCCTGTAAAACAATACTATAAACAACCGCATCAAACCCTGCTCCTACATTAAAAGAAGTATCTAGGCTTCCATCCGCATTTAAGCGGGCAATATTGCTTCTGGATATCCCCCGGTAAGTAGTAAACCAACCTCCTACAAGAATTTTTCCATCCGGTTGTACAGCAGTAGTCATCACTGCGTTGTTAAATCCTGCTTCGGTAACAAAAGATGTATCGAGATCTACGTTTGCCTGTGCCTGCGATTCTCCACTCCATAGCAACAGGACAAAAAAGCTGATAAGAAATAAAACTTTTTTCATAAATACATAAGTTATTAGTTAAATATTGAACAGAAAATTAAGATTCCCGCAATAAGTGGCAAATATAGAAAAACTCTTGACTTACATCCTGAATAATAAAAATGTTACTATAATCATAAAAAAAACCACTCACATTACTGTAAGTGGTTGCTTTTATGTGGTCCCACCTGGGCTCGAACCAGGGACCACCTGATTATGAGTCAGGTGCTCTAACCAACTGAGCTATAGGACCTCAAAACTTGGTTAAATTTTGTGTTTGCAAAAATAGTAAAATTTCTTTCACTACAAAATTTTTTATTGCTTTTCTTGGCAAAGTTCTACCAGCACGCCGTTTGTGGATTTCGGGTGAAGGAAGACAACTAATTTATTATCAGCACCTTCTTTTGGTTCTTCGGAAATAAACTGAAATCCTTCTTTTTTTAATCTTTCTACTTCTTCCAGTATATTTTCAACCCCGAAGGCCAGATGATGGATGCCTTCCCCTTTCTTTTCTATAAATTTTGAGATCGGGCTTTCCGGATTACTGGCTTCCAACAGCTCAATTTTGCTTTCTCCTGTTTCATAGAAAGAAGTCACCACCCCTTCCCTTTCTACTGTTTCTTTCTTATAGGATTCTTTTCCCAACAATTTAGTAAAAAGATCGTCCGAGATTCCCAAAGACTTTACAGCAATACCAATATGTTCTAGTTTCATATAGACTAATAAATATAATTAAATCGTAAATTTGATACCGGAGCAGAATTTCAAAGTATCAATTCAAACAAAAGTACTAAATTTGCAGAAATTATGGAAAGTAACAGACAAAGAAAAGTAGCACAGATCATTCAGGAAGATTTTGCAGAACTTTTTCGCAAACAGGCTTCAGAAAGTAAGCAAAGTATATTGGTATCCGTTTCAGATGTGAAAGTAACCGCAGACTTAGGAATTGCTAAAATTTATTTAAGCATTTTCCCACAGGAATTCCGTACTGCAGTGATGAAGGAAATTGAAGAAAATAAACCTCAATACAGAAATTTCATCGGCCAGAAAATGGCAAAACAGGTACGTATTATTCCACAGCTTAACTTCTACCTGGACACCGCTCTTGATGACGTTGAAAAATTGGAAAGAGAATTAAGAGGCGAAGGCGACAATCCTGTTTTATAGATCTTGAAGAATATTGCATTTTACATAGCATCCAGATACCTTTTGGCCAAAAAAGGGAGTACCGCCGTTACGTTTATAACGTGGCTGTCTGTTGGTGCCATGACGGTTGCTGTGACTGCAATGTTCGTCATTATTTCCGTTTTTTCCGGGCTGGAGGATTTAAATAAAGATCTTATCTCTAATCTTCATGCCGACCTTACCCTAAAAAGTACTTCGGGAAAAACGATTAAAAACCTCGATAAAGTGAATGCCGCTTTATCTGCTCATAAAGAAATTACAAGCTTTTCCCGTGTTATTGAGGAAAAAGTATATATCAGTTCCAATGGGAAAGGCGACATTGCTTATTTAAGAGGTGTCGATTCCGCATATATTAAGGTTAATCCTATTAATAAGGATGTATTTTATGGAACTTACCCGAGCTTCAAATACTCGAATGAAGTATTAATGGAGAATAGCCTTGACAACAGGCTATCCATTCCCGTTGATTCATCCAATAATTATGCAACGATCTTTATGCCGAAGCCGGGAACCGGTATGATCAGTAAAGAAGAAGATATTTATAACAAGCGGGATATTTCGGTCACAGGAGTTTTCCCCGGAAAAGACCAGCTGGACAGTTATATTATCTCTCCTATTGAGCTTACCGAAGAGCTATTAAATCTTCCTAAAAAATCAGCGTATCAGATTGTCATTAAATTAAAAAATTCCGAAAATGCAGATGCTGTAAAGCAAAGCCTGTTATCTTCTCTCGGAAAAACAGTTGAAATAAAAACAAAAGAAGAGGAAAACGCGGCTTTCTGGAAAATGATCAATACCGAAAAACTGTTTATCTATCTTATTTTTGCCCTGGTGATTTTCATTACCACCTTTAATCTTGCCGGAGCGATTATTATTTTACAGCTTGATAAAAAAGAACAGGCAAAATCACTTATTTCCCTAGGCTTTCCTTTGAGCCATTTACGAATGACCTATTTCTATACCGGAATTCTCATTGTTATTTCAGGAGTGATTACCGGTTTAATATTCGGGACAGCATTATGTTACTTCCAGTTGTATACGGAATTCTTCAGAGCGAATGAAGTTCTTCCTTTCCCGGTTAAAATTGTTGGTAAAAATTACTTTATCGTAGCTCTTACGGCATCCGTATTTGGAATTGCCATTTCATGGTTCTTTTCAAAGATCAGCAAAGAGTATATTACTAAAAGTTAACACATAACAGATATACATTTCGTAAAATTAATCCTTTACGGTTTCATTTTTTTGTACATTTACGCCCCAATTTAAAAAAAATGAAACGAATTTTATCTTTTTTCTTATTAAGCTTTGCATTTATCACTGCAGTAGCGCAGATCCCCAACGGATATTATAATCAGGCAGCCGGATTAGCAGGTGCTCCTTTGAAAACAGCCCTAAAAAACATTATAGAAAACGGACACCAGGATCATGGATATGATGGATTATGGAATGCCTATAACACTACAGATCGTGACTATTTTTACGAAAACGACGGAACCGTTCTGGATATTTATTCCGAAGATCCTGCAGGGGCAGACCCATACAATTTCACACCTGGTGTTAAAAAATGTGGAAACTACTCCAGTGAAGGAGACTGCTATAACCGTGAGCACATTATTCCACAGAGCTTATTTAGTTCTGCTTCGCCCATGGTTGCAGATGTTCACTTCATTCGTCCCACAGACGGAAAAGTAAACGGAAAAAGATCAAACTTTCCTTTCGGAAAAGTAGAAACACCTTCTTTTACATCCTTAAATCAATCAAAATTAGGAAACTCAGTTTCTCCAGGATATTCAGGAACAGTATTTGAACCTATAGATAATTTTAAAGGAGATGTTGCCAGAATGATCTTTTATTTTGTTACAAGATATGAAGCCAAGCTTTCAACATTTTCTACAGGAAATATGCTGGGAGGCTCAGCATTCCCTGGCTTACAGCCTTGGGCATTGAAACAGTACATGGAATGGCACGTAATGGATCCTGTTTCAGCCGAGGAAATTGCCAGAAATAATGCGTCTTATACTTATCAGGGAAACAGGAACCCGTTTATTGACCACCCGGAATACGCCAATCAAATCTGGGGAGATCCGGTTTTAGACACTACACCCCCTACTGCAGCTACCAATCTGGTGGCCAATAACCCTACTTCAAACTCTGTTGCGTTAAGCTGGACAGCTGCAACCGATAATATCGGAGTCGCGTCTTACCAGATCTATGCCAATAATGCATTAAAAGCTACAGTAAGCGGAACAACGACTTCAACTACCGTTACCGGTTTATCACCACTGACAACATATGAGTTCTATATTATCGCTAAAGATGCTTCAGGGAATTCTTCAGCGCAAAGTGCTCCTGCCACCGAGACCACACTTGACGGGCCTGTTGTACTACCAAGCTGCGGGACTGAAGACTTTAGTGGCATTCCGGGCTCAGACAACAGCTACGATACGAGAACATGGACAAGTAATAATATAACATGGACTGCCACCGATGCAAGAGTAGATCAAACGATCAGCGGTAAAGCAATCACCATCAGAAACGGAAGCTTAACAAGTTCTACACTTTCCGGAGGAATTCAGAGCTTAACTGTGACAACCCAGGTAAAATTTGGAAACAGTGGTAATTTTAAACTGTTCATCAATGATGTCAATGTAGGAACAATACCTTACAGCGCAAGTGTACAAACCACTAAAATTGACAATATTAATGTAACCGGAAATATTGTTATCAGACTGACCAACTCATCCACTTCACACAGAGTGGCTTTGGATGACCTGTCATGGACTTGCTATAGTGGCTCACTGGCAACAGTTGACACTCAAAAGAGCAAATCAGACTTCTCCATCTACCCTAACCCCGTAAAAAACAATGAACTGTTTGTAAAAGGCGAAAATCTAAACAAAATTTCAAAAGCTGAGATCTATGACCTTTCAGGGAAACTGATTGAAACTTTTGCCCAGCCTTTCAAAAATTCAAATAAAATCCATTTTAAAGGTTTGGTAAAAGGAACATACATCTTAAAAACAGATAATTTCTCTACTAAATTTATCGTGGAATAATTAATAAAAATATTTCAAACTAAAGGCCGGATTTGTCCGGTCTTTTTTTTATTTTTGATCATATGGATTCTAACAAAAAATTAGGACTGATAGGCAGGAATATTTCCTATTCTTTTTCTAAAAAATTCTTCGAAAACAAGTTTCAAAAGCTTATGCTTAAGGACTTTTCCTATGATATTTTTGACCTGAGCGAAATTAATGAAGTAGAAAAACTTTTTTCTTCGCCGGGACTTTTAGGTTTTAATGTGACCATTCCCTACAAGGAAAAAATCATTGATTACCTTGATGAACTCAGTGACGAAGCCGAAACAATTGGAGCCGTAAACTGTGTTTTAATTAAAAATGGTAAAAAAACGGGATACAATACTGATGCATTCGGTTTTGAAAAAACTCTTCTTCTTCATAAAAAAGAACTCCAGGATAAAGCATTGATCCTCGGAAACGGAGGTGCTGCCAAAGCGGTAAAATACATTCTTGACAAGCATAATATCCCTTCCAAAACAATTTCAAGAAGTACAGAAATTAATTTTGAAAATCTTGATAAAACGACAGTTGAGAATCACAAAATCATCATCCAATGCACTCCCGTCGGAACTTTCCCTAATGTGGAAGACCGCCTGAGTTTTCCTTTCGAAGGACTCTCCGCCGATCATTTGGTGATCGACCTGATCTACAACCCCAACTACACCCAGTTCATCATCAAAGCCTCAGAGAAAGGAGCAAAAACCGTAAACGGTTATTATATGCTTGAACAACAAGCAGAAAAAGCTTGGGAAATTTGGAATTTTTAAAAAAAATAACATAAATTAGTGCTTTAATTGGCTTTACAGCTATATTTGAAGGATATTAACGCCACTCACATAAAAGATTTGCTATGATTACAGAAAACAATCTTTCTGAAAACGAAGAAAAGAATCCTAACGAAGTACCACAAGAATCATCAGAAAACATTACGTCTCCTGATGCCAATCACCATGATGATGAAAATGAACATGCAGAAGAACATGATGATGTTGAAATTTCTTTAGCAGATGCTTTAAAGGAAATGGAAAAAATCATTAACACTCCCAACGCAGGCGAGAATTTCAGAAGATTCAGCCTGTTGAAAGAGAAAGCAAGTCATTACATCCATGATGAAGTGGAAGATAAGAAACACGAATATGTGGACGCAGGGAATGCTCCGGAAAATTTCAGTTACGAACACCCTTCCCAGGCTAAATATTCAGCATTAGTGAATATTTTCAGGGAAAAGCATGATGATTTCCAGAAAGGCCAGGAAGAAGAGCAGAAGAAAAATCTTGAGCATCGCCAGAATATCATTGAAAGACTAAAAAATCTATACACCAGCTCTGAGCCGGGAATCAATCTTTTCAAATCGATTCGTGAGATCAAAGAAGAATGGTCAAAAGCAGGACAGGTAGCCAAATCTGAATTTAAAATTCTTAATAATAACTATTTCCACCATTTGAATCAGTTTTATCAAATGCTGGATCTTAACAAAGAATTTTTAGAGCAGGAATACAGCCACAACTTAGAAAAAAGACAGCACATTATCGCTCGTGCCCAGGAACTGGAAAACGAACCGGTGATTCAGAAGGCGCTCAATGAGCTGCAATATCTTCACAAACTTTGGAAAGAAGAGGCAGAGCCTGTTGCAGAAGAATTCCGTGAAAAAACATGGGAAGAGTTTAAAGAAATTTCCAATAAAATTCACGAAAGAAAATCTGAACTTTCTGCCGTGATTGAACAGGAACAAAGTGCCAATCTGGAAAAGAAAAACCAGATCATTGCGGAGATCAAAAAGCTTTCAGAACCTTCTGAAACCCCAAACCACAACTATTGGCAAAATGCTATCAAAAGAGTGGAAGACCTTCGTTCTGATTTCTTAAAAACCGGAAGTGTACCGAGAAAACTTTCCAACCAAAACTGGAATGATTTTAAAACAACGCTCCGAGGCTTCAATACCACGAAGAACAACTATTACAAATCGTTAAAAGGTTCTCAGCAGGCTAACCTGGAAGAAAAATTAAAACTTATCCAGACTGCTCAGGACAATATGAACAATGAAGAATGGGATATCGCGGTTCCGCTATTCAAAAAACTTCAGGAAGACTGGAAAAAAATCGGCCACGTTCCAAAGAGCATGACCAATAAGATCTGGGACGAATTCCGTGATGCTTGTAATGCGTTCTTCAACAATTACAGAGAGAAAAGCAATACTTCTACAGATAACTGGAAGGAGAATTACAAAAACAAAAAAGCACTTCTTGATGAATTGAAAATGGTAACCAACGAAGAAGGAAGTATCGAAAAAATCGAACAGATTAAAACTTCGTGGAACAATATAGGAAAAGTTCCGAGAGATAAGATCGCAATCAACTCTGAATTTAATAAGACGTTAAGAGAAAAATTAAAGATCAATAAAATCAACGAACTGGAACTTAAAGAAGAAGGTCTATCTGAAAATCAGCTTACCGATAAGGCAAGAAAGATTAAAAACCAGATTTCAGATCTTGAAGGTGAAATCGTTAAACTGGAAAATAACCTTTCCTTCTTTAACAAGCCATCAAGAGAAAATCCTTTATTGAAAGACACTTACAATACGATTGACGAGAAAAAAGCTCATTTGGAAACATTAAAGCAAAATCTTCATAATATTATTACAGGAGATTAATTCTTAACAAAATAAATAAAGGCGGAGCAAAGCAATTTGTCTTCGCTTTTTCTTTTTACAAACATGAACAACGACGAATTATATATTAAAAGATGTATTGAGCTGGCTCAAAAAGCCCTGGGAAGAACGTACCCCAACCCTCTTGTGGGAAGTGTAATTGTTCACGATGGAAAAATTATCGGTGAAGGTTATCACCATAAAGCCGGAGAAAATCATGCTGAGATCAACGCTATCAATTCTGTAAAAAATAAAGAACTCATCCCTGAATCTACGATTTACGTTTCATTGGAACCTTGTGCCCATTATGGCAAAACACCTCCTTGTGCTTTAAAAATAAAAGAATTAGGTTTTAAAAAAGTTGTTATTGGTGCCATGGATTCTCATGATAAGGTTAACGGAAAAGGAAAAAAGATTATTCAGGAAGCCGGTATAGAAGTCATTTCAGGAATTCTGGAAAACGAATGCATTGAACTCAACAAGAGATTTTTTACCTTCCACGAAAAGAAAAGACCTTATATCATTTTGAAATGGGCAGAATCCGGTGACGGATTTTTAGATCGAGATTTCAAGCCTACTGCCATTTCGAATTCTTTAGTGAATCAATTTGTACATCAGGTAAGAGCTGATGAACATGCCATTTTGATAGGCACTCAAACCGCATTGAATGACAACCCGGGTTTAACGGTCAGAAATGTAGAAGGTATAAATCCTGTCAGGATTTTAATTGATTTTGATTTAAAAGTTCCGGAACATTTTTCACTCTATAACAAAGAAGCCAGAACATTAATTTTTAATTCTGTAAAGGAAGAGACTCAAGAATATATTCAGTTCATTACAATTGATAAGGAAAACTTTTTACCGGATCTGATGAATGCCTTATACAAAGAACAAATACAATCTGTGATCATCGAAGGCGGGCGCTTTACTCTTCAACAATTTATTGATGCTGATCTTTGGGACGAAGCCATCGTCATTAAAAATGAAGGATTAATATTAGAAAACGGAACTAAAGCTCCGGAATTTAATTATATTCCCTTTAAAAAGCAAGAGTACAGAGACAACATAATCACCTACTACCGGAGACAATACATAATATAGATATCTTCTTATCAACATAATTAATCATAAAGACAAAGCTACCTTTATTTTCAAATCATTATTTCAACTTTTATTTTATTACATAAAAAAAGCTAAATCATCATATTATATAGGATATTTTTAAAACCAGTGAATATTTTATAAAATTATCCATGCTCTATCACCTGGCAATGAAATATTTTACATATATTAGCTAGACATAAATTAAAACCCATGAAAAACAAAAAGAGAATCACAAGACAAAACTTGAGAAGGATCATTGGTGGGGGATTAGTTACTCCAGCTACGTGCTGTACTTTCTATCCACCAAGTTTACAGGCACAATGTTGCCCAAAACCTTATGATATGAGTTGTCCACCACCTTGGTTAGAGGGAGATTTTAAATCAATTTGCGTTTAATAACAGAGCACTTCGGTGCTCTTTTTTATTTAATGTAGTTCAATACTAAATTCTAAAGTTTAAATTTGCAAGATCAACAGCAGTAGGAAATGTTTGAATACAAAACCATAGAAAAACCCATAGAAAATACTCTTTTAAAAGAAAAAGGCAGCAAGTTCATCGGATTTGCTTACCCCGTAAACAATGAAAGTGAATTGAAAAATGCGCTGGAAAAGGTGCGGGAAGAACATCCTAAAGCAACCCATCACTGTTATGCATTCCGAATAGGGCTAAATGGGGAAAACTATAGAGCCAATGACGATGGCGAGCCTTCCGGAAGTGCAGGACTACCAATATACAATCAATTATTGGCTAACGAGATCACCAATGTTTTAGTTATTTCCGTACGTTATTACGGAGGAACCAAATTAGGGGTCTCCGGCCTGGTAAAAGCATATAAAGAGTCTGCCAAAATCACTCTTGAAGAAGCCCATATCATTACACGGGAACTGGAAACTGAAATCGAAATACAGTTTAACTTCAATCAACAAAATACAATATTCACTTTATTATCTAAATTTGATGCGAAGGTCCTCAAGTTTGACGCCAATGAAAATTGTACTCTTACTGCCTCCCTAAAACTGGTACAAAAAGAAAACATCTCGGAAAAACTCTCCGAGATGCAATATGTTTCATTTGAATTTAAAGATTAATCCCTTCTTCCTCCGAGGAGCAATGAGCCCCAATAAAGAAGTTGAGCCAAAGACCCTAAAGCTGCTACCACATACGTTCTGGCAGCCCATTTCAAACTATCCTGTACGCCTACAAATTCTTCAGCAGTTACAGTTCCGGTATCCTTAAGCCATTTCATCGCCCTGTTGCTTGCATCATACTCCACAGGTAATGTTACAAATGCAAAAAGAGTGGTTACCGCAAACATGGCAACGCCAATGGCCAAAACCGTTGTATTTCCATTTGGATTTTCAATACTTCTGGACGCTGCCATTACCGCAATACCTGCAATAAGAACAAACTGCATCAGATTAGAGCTAATATTAACAATAGGAACGAGTTTAGAGCGAAGGTTCAGCATAGAATATCCTACAGCATGTTGCACTGCATGTCCGCATTCGTGCGCTGCCACAGCTGCAGCAGCTGCATTTCTCTGCATATAAACTCCTTCCGAAAGGTTTACTGTTTTATCTGCCGGATTATAGTGGTCCGTCAACTGTCCGGGAACTGATATTACCTGAACATCATTGATCCCGTTATCTCTCAACATTTTTTCCGCTACTTCTTTGCCCGAAAGTCCATTTCGGAGATGTACGTTGGAATAGTATTCAAATTTCGATTTCAATCTCGATGAAACCCACCAGCTCACGAGCATTGAAATTCCAATAATGATATAATAACCCGCCATTTTATATAGATTTTGTGTTCATTTTTACCCATAATGAAATAAAAACTGTGCCAAAGTATACCATATTATTATTTATATTTGTCCTCAAATTTACCTTTAAAAACATGTCTACAGTTTCAATTATTGAAGTAAAAACGGCCGGTCAGCTGAAGCAATTCGTAAGATTCCCTATGGATCTGTACAAAAATAATCCATACTTTGTTCCATCTTTTATCAATGATGAAATAAATATATGGAATGCTGATGAAAATCCCGCCCTTCAATATTCTGAAGCGAAACAGTATTTGGCGTATAAAAATGATAAGATTGTAGGGCGTATTGCTGTTATTATCAACCATAAAGAAGAAAAAGAATTAGGGATCCGGAAAGTACGTTTCGGATGGATTGATTTTATAGATGATGATGAAGTTTCAAAAGCATTAATCCAGAAAGCCATTGATTATGCTAAAGAAAAAAGCATCCGGACTATTGAAGGGCCTATGGGCTTTACTAATCTTGATAAAGCAGGTATGCTCATTAAAGGCTTTGACCAGCTGGCTACAATGATTGGGATCTATAATCACGAATACTACCCAAAACACCTGGAAAAACTCGGACTGGTGAAAGAAAAGGAATGGGTAGAATTTGAAATTATTTTCCCGGAGACCTTACCTGAAAAAATCCACAAATTTAATCAGTTAATTTCTGAAAAATATAAGCTCAAGGTTTTACGATTTAAAAACAAAGAGGAGATCATTCAATATGTAGATCCGATGTTTGATTTATTGGATGAAACTTATAAACATCTATCCACTTACACTCCTATTTCTGATGAGCAGAGAAAAACGTACAAGGAAAAATACTTCAAACTCATCGATAAAGATTTTATCGTGTGTATTGCGGATGAAAACAATAATCTGATCTCATTCGCCATCACAATGCCTTCCTATTCAAAAGCTTTACAAAAATCCGGCGGAAAATTACTCCCGTTTGGCTGGTGGCATTTTTTACAGGCAGGGAAGAAAAACGACAGGGCAAACTTTTATCTGATCGGTATTCATCCCGATTACCAAAGAAGAGGGGTTACCTCTATTATTTTCAAAGAAATCTGGGATATTTTCAGAAAAAAAGGCGTAAAGTTCCTTGAAACCAACCCGGAACTGGAAGAAAACAAAAGCATCCAGCTTTTATGGCAAGATTATAACCCTGTGAATCACAAGAGAAGAAGGACCTACTCCATGGAAATCAATCAAAATGATGAATAAATAGCATCATGTTTTCTCTCTAAAACTCTATTCACCTCAAACACGTTCACCTCATGAAACCACAGCTTATCATTTTCGCCATTTTAATTACCGGATTCATTGTTTACAACTTCTTTTTCCAATCTCAGGATGATAAAACGAATACCGTAATCAACATCCTTTTTGCCAGTATACTCTTTGGATATATTGCATTTATGGCCTACTCTCTTCTTAAAAAAATGAAGAAATAACCTGTTATTTTTATTGATTCTAAATTATCGGTTTTCCTTATTTTCAGCCTACTTTTAAGCTGATAAATTTCATGCTTTCTTGTTTATTCGCTAAATTTGCAAATTGAGATAATAATGCAAAAATGAATTTACCTGAAAGTTATATTCCAATCCTTATCCAGGCTGGTGTAGCAGTAGGATTTGTAGCGGTTTCTTTGCTTGGGGCACATTTCTTGGGGCCACAGCAGAAAAAAGGAAACTCTGTAAAAAACCAAAGCTGGGAATGTGGAGTTCCTGTTGAAGGAAATGCAAGAACACCGTTTTCTATCAAGTACTTCCTGACTGCGGTATTGTTCGTACTATTCGATATTGAAATCGTATTTTTTTATCCCTACGCTGTAAACTTCAGAGAATTCGGAATGGAAGGATTCCTGGCAGTGCTTACATTCGTAGCTATTTTCTTCATGGCATTTTTCTATGTCTGGAAACGTGGTGCGCTCGATTGGGATAAATAAATTTTAATTAAAAGATTGAATGTATTTAAGTAGTTTAAAGATTTCCAAGATCTTATTTTTTTAATCTTTAAATATTTTAATCTTTAAATATTTACTAAAAATGTCAGATAAAAAACCAGTAATAAGAACAGATGCACCTGCTCCCGAAGGATATGAAGGAGAAGGGTTTTTCGCAACAAAACTGAGCAGTGTAATCGGAATGGCAAGAAAGTTTTCACTTTGGCCATTGCCATTTGCTACTTCTTGTTGTGGTATTGAGTTCATGGCTACCCTGAACCCTACCTATGATGCATCAAGATTTGGTATGGAAAGAAACTCTTTCTCCCCAAGACAAGCAGATATGCTGATGGTTTGCGGAACTATATCAAAGAAACTAGGTCCGGTCCTAAAAGAAGTATACACCCAGATGGCTGAACCTAAATGGGTAGTAGCTGTAGGAGCATGTGCTTCCAGTGGTGGTATTTTTGATACGTATTCCGTACTTCAGGGGATTGATAAAATCATTCCTGTAGACGTCTATGTTCCGGGATGCCCTCCAAGACCTGAACAGATCATTGAAGGGGTAATGCAGGTACAAGCTCTTGCAGAAAGCGAAAGCATCAGAAGAAGAGATATGCCTGAGTATCAGAAACTATTAGATTCTTACAACATAAGCAACTAAACGGAAATGACAAACGAATTTGTATTAGAAGCAATCACAAGAGAATTTCCGGAATCTGTTATTTCAAGTTCAGAACCTTATGGGATGCTGACCATTGAAGTAAAGAAAGAAGATATCAAAAAGATCATCCACTATCTTAAGGACTCATCACTGGAATTTAATTTCCTTACAGATATCTGCGGTATTCATTACCCGGAATTCCCGGACAAGGAGATTGGTGTTGTATATCATTTACATAATATGATGGCCAATTTCAGATTACGTCTGAAAATCTTTATGTCCAGAGAAAATATTGAAGTGGATTCTCTCGTTGAATTATATGCCGGTGCCAATTGGATGGAAAGAGAGACTTATGACTTTTACGGGATTAAATTCAAGGGACACCCGGATCTCAGACCTATTTTAAATATGGAAGATCTCGGATACCACCCAATGTTGAAAGAATATCGACTTGAAGACGGTACAAGAACCGACAAGGATGATAATATGTTCGGAAGATAAAAAATAATGCAATAAGCAGTAAGCAGCAAGCCATACGCTTAAAGCCTAAAGCCTATAGCCTAAAGCATTTAAATTATGAAAGATAACTCATTATCCAATATACTTAACCAGTACGAAAGCAAGGAACAGATTGACGGGCAATTGTATACCCTGAATCTAGGACCTACCCACCCTGCTACTCACGGAATCTTCCAGAACGTCTTAACGATGGATGGAGAAAGAATCCTTCATGCTGAGCAAACGGTAGGATATATCCACAGAGCATTTGAGAAAATTTCTGAAAGAAGAAATTATTCTCAGATCACTACCCTTACTGACCGTATGAATTACTGTTCTGCACCGATCAACAATTTAGGTTGGCACATGACAGTAGAAAAGCTGATTGGCGTTCAAGTTCCAAAACGTGTAGACTATATGCGTGTTATCTTAATGGAACTAGCGAGAATCGGTGACCACCTGATCTGTAACGGGGTAACCGGAATGGACTCAGGAGCGATTACTGGTCTTACTTACATGTTCATTGAAAGAGAACGTATTTATGATATGTATGAGCAGATCTGTGGAGCAAGAATGACGACTAACATGGGAAGAATCGGAGGATTTGAAAGAGATTTCACTCCTAAGTTCCATGAGTTATTGAAAGACTTTTTAAAGACTTTCCCACCAAGATTCAAAGAATTCTGTACCCTATTAGAAAGAAACAGAATTTTCATGGACAGAACCATCGGTACAGGAGCTATTTCAGCAGAAAGAGCATTAAGCTACGGGTTTACAGGTCCAAACTTACGTGCAGCAGGTGTAGATTATGATGTGAGAGTTGCACAACCTTATTCTTCATACCAGGATTTCGACTTCATTATTCCTGTAGGAACTTCAGGAGATACTTACGACCGTTTCATGGTTCGTCAACAGGAAATCTGGGAATCTATTAAAATTATCAAACAAGCATACGAAAACCTTCCTGAAGGACCATTCCACGCGGATGTTCCTGATTTCTATCTTCCTGAAAAAGCAGATGTATATCAGAAAATGGAAGCTTTGATCTACCACTTCAAAATTGTAATGGGAGAAACTGATGTACCTAAAGGTGAAGTTTACCATGCTGTAGAAGGTGGAAACGGAGAATTAGGTTTCTATCTTGTGAGTGACGGAGGAAGAAGCCCTTACAGACTTCACTTCAGAAGACCATGTTTCATCTACTATCAGGCATATCCTGAAATGATTACAGGTTCTGTAATTTCGGATGCCATTGTAACGATGTGTAGTATGAATATTATTGCGGGAGAATTAGACGCATAATATAACAGACAAAAAGATAAAAGAGGAAAGAATAAAGACTTTCTTCAAATTAAATAAAAATGAATTTAGATCACGAATCAAAAAGTCTTTTTTCTTGGTTCTTTGTTCTTTAATCTATATAAAAAAATGAGCGAAACAATAGCTTTTAAACCGGAAAGTTTAGCACAGGTACACAAAATTATCGCAAGATATCCTGAAGGAAGACAGAAATCTGCTCTTCTTCCCGTACTTCACTTGGCGCAGAAAGAATTCGGAGGATGGTTAGATGTTCCTGTGATGGATTATGTTGCCGGACTATTAAGTATCAAACCGATTGAAGTATATGAAGTGGCTACTTTCTATACCATGTTCAACATGAAGCCGGTAGGTAAATATGTTCTGGAAGTTTGCAGAACCGGACCTTGTATGGTTTGTGGAAGCGAAAAAATCCTTGACCATATCAGAACAAAACTGAACATTAAGGACGGAGAAACTACTGAAGACGGTATGTTCACCTTAAAGCCTGCTGAATGTCTTGGAGCGTGTGGTTATGCACCCATGATGCAGCTTGGAAAGTTCTTTCATGAAAATTTAACAATAGAAAAAGTAGACGAAATCCTTGAACTTTGCAGACAGGGACAGGTTGCTTTAGACTAATAAAGATTTTGGATCCCGAATTTTGGATTTAAACTCAGTTAATTTTTTTAATAATTATAAAAGCTAGAAGCCCAAAGCCGATAGCGAAAAGCATAATAAACAATGAGTAAAAAACTTTTACTTAAAGACGCACATATAGAAGGTATCCGCTACTTTGAAACATACCGTAAACAGGGAGGTTACACAGCAGCTGAAAAAGCCTTGAAAATGACTCCTGACGAAATCCTGGAAGAAGTAAAAACTTCAGGATTAAGAGGTCGTGGTGGAGCTGGATTCCCGACAGGGATGAAATGGAGCTTTTTGGCAAAACCTGAAGGTGTTCCAAGACACCTTGTAGTCAATGCGGATGAATCTGAACCCGGAACATTCAAGGACAGATATCTGATGGAATTTCTTCCTCACCTGTTGATCGAAGGAATGCTGATTTCATCTTACTGTTTAGGTTCCAACACTTCTTATATCTACATCCGTGGAGAATATTCATGGATTCCGGATATCCTTGAAGAAGCCATTGAAGAAGCTAAGGCAGCAGGATTTTTAGGTAAAAATATTTTAGGAACAGGTTTCGATCTTGAAATCTACGTACAAAGAGGTGGTGGAGCATACATCTGCGGTGAAGAAACTGCACTGCTTGAATCCCTTGAAGGAAAAAGAGGTAACCCAAGATTAAAACCACCATTCCCGGCTGTAAAAGGTCTTTGGGAAAGACCAACGGTGGTAAACAACGTTGAGTCTATCGCGGCAATCGTTCCAATCATTGATATTACTGGTGCTGAGTATGCTAAAATCGGTGTCGGTAGATCTACAGGTACGAAATTGATTTCTGCTTGTGGAAACATCAACAAACCGGGTGTCTACGAAATCGATATGACCATCACGGTAGAAGAATTCATCTACTCTGATGAATACTGTGGAGGTATTAAAGACGGAAAAAGATTAAAGGCCTGTATTCCAGGAGGAAGTTCTGTTCCAATTGTTCCAGCAAACTTATTGTTGAGAACAGTGAACGGAGAGCCGAGATATATGAACTACGAATCATTAGCTGACGGTGGTTTCGCTACCGGAACAATGATGGGTTCAGGAGGTTTCATTGTTTTAGATGAAGACCAGTGTATTGTAGATCACACCATGACATTGGCAAGATTCTACAACCACGAAAGTTGCGGACAATGTACACCTTGCCGTGAAGGTACAGGATGGATGTACAAAATCCTGAAAAAAATTGAAAAAGGAGAAGGAAAAATGGAAGATATCGATCTTCTTTGGGATATCCAGAGAAAAATCGAAGGAAATACCATTTGCCCATTGGGTGATGCAGCAGCTTGGCCGGTCGCAGCAGCCATCCGTCACTTCAGAGATGAATTTGAGTGGCACGTGAAAAACCCCGAGTTATCTCAAACTCAAAATTACGGATTAGCGCATTATGCAGATCCTATCCCGGCTGTTGAAAAGAACGCTTAATTGAAATGAAAAAATTATTGGTGGTCGGCTTAATGATGTCGAGTTTTGTTTTCGGACAAAAAAAAGATTCTTTAGTAGCAGAAAATAATGCAGATTTGTTTAAAACTCCTGTTTATAAAAAACCAGAGCCTTTAAGCAAAAAAGGACAGATGTTCGTTTTTTACGGATGGAACAGAGCAGCGTATAGCAATTCTGACATCCATTTCAAAGGAAATGGGTATGACTTCCAGCTGAATAATGTGACTGCCCAGGACAGACCTACAAAATTTGGAATTGTTTATTTTGATCCAAGTTGGTTTACAGTAACACAGTATAATTTCAGATTAGGATATTTTATTAAGGATAATTTAGCGCTTGTTTTAGGGATCGACCACATGAAATATGTGATGGACCAAAATCAGACCGTTAACTTTAAAGGACATATTTCAGATCCTGAATATGCAGCCATGGTACAAAATGGTCAGGTAAACCTGGCAGATGAGAAGTTCCTTACTTTTGAACATACAGACGGACTTAATTATGAAAACTTAGGTCTTGAAAGATACCAGAGTCTGATCAATAAAAAAAATGTTGATTTGGTCTGGTCTTATGGTGCCGGTGTCGGATTTATGTTCCCGAAAAGTAATGTGAAACTTTTTGGAAATGAAAGAAGTGACCGTTTCCATGTAGCAGGTCTTGGAACTGACGTAAGAGCCAGTCTTAACCTTGTCCTTTGGAATCACGTCATGGTAAGATTAGAAGGGAAAGCAGGTTACATCAATATGTGGGATATTAAAACCACTTTGAATAACAAGCCGGACAAAGCCCAACAGGATTTCGTTTTCGGACAGGTCCTTGCAGGAATTGGATATACATTTAATACAAAGAAATATAAATAACAAAGCCTATTGCTTAACGCATAAAGCTTAAAGCATACAATATGAGCGAAGAAGTTAAAAAATTCAAAATAACCATAGACGGCCAGACTACCGAAGTTATGCCCGGTACTTCTATTCTGGAAGCGGCAAGACAAATCGGTGGAAAATCTGTACCTCCGGCTATGTGCTACTATAGCAAATTGGAAACCAGCGGAGGAAGATGCAGAACATGTCTGGTAGAAGTTTCTAAAGGATCTGAAGCAGACCCTCGTCCTATGCCGAAATTGGTAGCAAGTTGCAGAACGAATGTAATGGACGGTATGGAGGTTAAAAACCTTACTTCTGAGAAAGCTCAGGAAGGAAGAAAAGCCGTTACTGAATTCTTATTGGTGAACCACCCTCTTGACTGTCCGGTTTGTGACCAGGCAGGTGAATGCCACCTTCAGGATCTTGGATATGAGCATGGAAATCTTGAAACAAGAACAGAATTCGAAAGAAATACGTACGAAGCCGATGATCTTGGGCCACACATCAAGCTGAACATGAACCGTTGTATTCTTTGTGCAAGATGTGTATTGGCAGCTAACCAGTTAACAGGTGAAAGAGAGCATGGTATTCTTTTCAGAGGAGATCACGCTGAGATTTCAACCTATTTAAATAAAGCTTTAGATAACGACTTCATCGGAAACGTGATCGACGTTTGTCCTGTAGGAGCATTAACAGACAGAACTTCCCGTTTTGCAAGCAGAGTATGGTTTACAAAACCAATGAATGCTACTTGCAAATGCGATAAGTGTTCCGGAAAAGCTGTAGTATGGATGAAAGGTGACGAAATTGTAAGAGTTACTGCAAGAAAAGACCAATGGGGTGAAGTGGAAGAATTCATCTGTGATACATGCCGTTTCGAAAGAAAAGCATTATCAGACTGGAACATCGAAGGTCCTAGACACATCGACAGACATTCTGTAATTTCATTGAATCACTACGAAAAGCCTAAAGATGAGCTAAGAGTCTTAGACAATCCAATGGCTAAAGAAATCAGTGAAAAAGACGAAAAATAATTTTAATAAAGACAATTAGATTTCAGACACAAGACATCAGACTTAACCTTCTATCTAGTATCTGACATCTCACATCTAAAAATCTTTAAAACAAAAATGGATTTACTTACATTTAAACTTATACTTGTACTAGCACTTTTCCTGCTTTCGTTAACGATTGCAGCCTACTCTACCTGGGCAGAAAGAAAAGTTGCCTCTATCATGCAGGATAGAATCGGTCCGAACAGAGCCGGACCTTTCGGATTACTGCAGCCTCTAGCTGACGGTGGTAAATTCTTCTTCAAGGAAGACTTTACACCTGCCAATGCTGAAAAATTCCTTTTCGTATTGGGACCGGCTTTAGTAATGTTTATTTCATTGATCACGGGAGCAGTTATTCCTTGGGGTAAAAGTTTAAATATTGCAGGTACTTCTTTTGATCTTCAGGTTGCCAACATTGACGTTGGTGTACTATTTATCATCGGAATGGCTTCAATCGGGGTGTACGGAATCATGATCGGAGGTTGGGCTTCGAACAACAAATATTCATTATTAGGTGCTATCCGTGCTTCTTCTCAGATGATTTCTTATGAATTGGCAATGGGATTGGCACTTCTTTCTATCATCATGATGGCAGGAAGTTTAGATTTAAAAGTAATTACTGAAAACCAGACTCACGGTAAACTTTGGGGAATCATTCCTTGGGTTTCAGGGATGAACTGGAATATTTTCTACCAGCCAATCGCTTTCCTTGTATTCTTTGTAGCGGCTTTAGCTGAAACGAACAGACACCCATTCGATTTACCTGAGTGTGAATCTGAATTGGTAACAGGATATTCTACAGAATACTCTTCCATGAAGTTAGGGTTGTATATGTTCGGGGAATACGTGAACATGTTTATCTCTAATGCTTTCATGGTGGTTCTTTTCTTCGGAGGATATAACTATCCTGGTATTGAATGGGTAACTCAGAACTGGGGCGAGAACACTGCAGGGGTCTTGAGTATCGTAGCATTCTTAACGAAAACGGTAATCGGAATTCTGATCTTCATGTGGATCAGATGGACGCTTCCAAGATTCAGATATGACCAGCTGATGCACTTAGGATGGAAAACTTTGATCCCGATGGCATTGGTAAACCTATTGATTACAGGAGCTGTAATTCTAGCGTTTGGAAATTAAATTATCGAACCTAACAGGTTTTAAAAACCTGTTAGGTTTGTGTGAATATTGAATATTAAAAATTAAGATAACAGACAAGATTAGTCTAAAATCTGGTGTCTAACATCTAATATCTATAATTAAATGAAATTAACTAACAGATCAAAAGTTGTTTCCAACAAAGAAATGACCCTTGCTGAAAAAATCTATCTTCCTGCGATCTTTACAGGGATGGGGATTACATTTAAGCATGCTGTAAGAACCGTGATAAAGGGTGCTCCCGCAGTATATTCGTATCCGGAAGTACAGAAGCCAAGAACGACTATCTGGAGAGGCCAGCACGTCTTGAAAAGAGACGAGCAAGGCAGAGAAAGATGTACCGCTTGCGGACTTTGTGCGGTAGCTTGTCCTGCAGAAGCCATCACCATGACTGCTGCTGAAAGAACTAAAGAGGAAAAAGATCTTTATAGAGAAGAAAAGTACGCTTCAGTATATGAAATCAATATGCTAAGATGTATTTTCTGCGGAATGTGTGAAGAAGCTTGCCCTAAATCTGCCATCTACCTTACCGACAGACTGGTAGACGTAGAAACCAACAGAGGTTCTTTCATTTACGGAAAAGATAAATTAGTTGAAAAAATAAATGAAAGGATTGACATCACGACAAGACAATCCGAGAAACAAAAAAATGCGGTAAAATAATGGATCAGTTTTTATTTTTCTTGGTGGCGTTTTTAGCAGTAGCAAGTGCAGTATACTTCGTATTTGCCAGAAATCCTCTCTATGCTATTTTGTCATTGATTGTTACGATGTTTTCAATTGCAGGAATGTACATTCTTCTGAATGCTCAGTTCCTGGCAATTATCCAGATTATAGTGTACGCAGGTGCCATCATGGTACTTTTCCTTTATATCTTAATGATGCTTAACCTTAATAAAGCAGACGAAAGTAAAAAGAACAATACTTTAAAATTTGTTGGAGTTTTTACGGCAGGTCTTCTTTTGGTAGGAGTGTTAGGAGTATTCAGAGGAGTTCAGCAAAACCATATCGTTGTTGAGAATGTAGACAGAGGAGTTGGTCTTACGAAGAACCTGGGTAGACTTTTGTTTAATGAATATGTTTTACCGTTTGAGCTTGCTTCTATCCTGATTTTAGCAGGTATTGTAGGCGCGGTATTAATCGGTAAAAAAGATTTATAAAATTATGGGAGAAGTAAATACATTTATACAAAGCATCCCTTTGAATTACTTCATCATCCTTTGTTCTGTATTGTTCAGTTTAGGAGTGATGGGAGTTTTGCTTAGAAAAAATGCTATTGTGATTCTTGGCTGTGTAGAGCTTATGCTTAATTCTGTAAACCTTTTGTTGGCAGCTTTTTCAGCGTACAAAGGCAACGGCGACGGACAACTTTTAGTTTTCTTCATTATGGTGGTTGCTGCCGCGGAAGTGGCGGTAGGTTTGGCAATTATTGCTATGCTGTATAGAAATACCCGTTCTGTAGATGTGAGTATATTTAATAAATTAAGAGGATAAGAATGGAGAATCTAGTATATACAATAGTACTTTTACCACTTTTAGGGTTTCTTATAAACGGTTTATTCGGAAAAAATCTTCCAAAAATAGTAGTTGGTTCTTTGGCTACAGCAATGGTTTTCGGATCATTCTGTATTGCTGTAAGTCTTTTCATGAATTTCAATTCTGAAAGCCAGCCTGTAATCGTAAAAGCTTTTGAATGGTTTAGAGTAAACGGAGTTCAGATCAATTTTGGATTCCAGATCGATCAGCTGTCTTTGATGATGGTGATGATCATCACGGGTATCGGTTCACTGATCCACTTATACTCTATCGGATATATGAGTCATGATAAAGGATTCTATAAGTTCTTTACTTATCTGAATCTTTTCATCTTCTCAATGTTACTTTTAGTGATGGGAAGCAACTATCTTATCCTATTCATCGGATGGGAAGGTGTAGGTCTTTGTTCTTACCTGTTGATCGGATTCTGGTATACCAATGAAGAATACGGTAAAGCAGCAAGAAAAGCTTTCATCATGAACAGAATTGGTGACCTGGCATTGTTGATCGGGATCTTCATGATTGCGGCTCAGACAAACGCTGTAGACTACCTTTCAGTAGCAGAAAATGCTTCAAAATTTGAATTAGACGGAACAGTGATTATCTTTATCACAGCGAGTTTATTCATCGGTGCTACCGGTAAATCGGCTCAGGTTCCATTATATACATGGTTACCGGATGCGATGGCCGGGCCAACTCCTGTTTCTGCATTAATTCACGCAGCAACGATGGTAACGGCGGGGATCTATTTAGTAGTAAGATCTAACTTCTTATTTACTTTAGCTCCAACTGTACAGGGAGGAATTTTATTCATCGGATTCTTAACGGCAGCTTTAGCAGGATTCTATGCACTGCGTCAGAACGACATCAAAAAAGTATTGGCATACTCTACCGTTTCACAGCTTGGATTTATGTTCATCGCTTTAGGTCTTGGTGCTTATACAACAGCAATGTTCCACGTAATGACACACGCTTTCTTTAAAGCTTTATTATTCTTAGGAGCAGGTTCTGTAATCCACGCTATGAGCAACGAGCAGGATATGCGTTTCATGGGAGGTCTTAAAAAATATATTCCTCTTACTCACGCTACCTTCCTGATCGGAACATTAGCCATCTCAGGTTTCCCTTTATTATCAGGGATGATCTCTAAAGACGAAATTTTAGTAGCAGCTTTCGCTAAAAATCCAATTTATTGGGTAATCTTATTTGTTTTAGCGGCAATGACTGCCACGTATATGTTCAGATTATACTACCTGACTTTCCACGGAGAATTCAGAGGTACTGAAGAGCAAAAGCACCACTTACACGAAAGCCCGTCTAATATGACATTACCATTGATCGTATTGGCTATCCTTTCTGTAATCGGAGGTTTCATTAACCTGCCACACTTCATCGGCCACGGACATTATGCCAAACTGATGGAATGGCTAAAGCCAGTTCTTACGGAACAAAGCTACAGCCAGATGGAAGCTACTCTTTCAGGAGTAGATTTCAATACTGAAATGATCTTATTGGCAGCGACAGTAATTATGTTCTTCTCTGTATGGTTTATCGTAAGAAATACCTATGTAAACAAGAAGAAGATGGCTGTTGCAGAAGAAAACTATACCGGATGGGAAAAGCTTTCTGCTAAAAAATTATATGTTGACGAGCTTTACAACGCATTGATTGTAAAAACTGTTGAAGGATTAGGACGCGGAGGAAAAATGTTTGATAAGGGTATCTTGGATCGTTTTGTAAACTTTGTAGGTGATGGTGCTGAAGATAGCGGAAAAGCTATGAAGCGCGTACAAAACGGAAATGTAGAGACGTATATTCTTATCATGTCTTTAGCTGTGGGAATTATATTAATTGTTAACTTTTTATTACAATAATAATGTCTTGTTTATTATTAACATTATTACTATTACCTCTAGTAGGTTCGGGATTAGTTTTTGCCTGGAAGAATAATTCCAGCAAATATTTGGCACTGGGAATTGCATTGGTACAAATGCTCCTTACGTTTTACATCCTTTCGGATTTTGATTTTACTCCGACGGTAGACAGCGTACTGCAGCACGAGATCAATTACCCTTGGTCGCAATTCATGAAGAGCTCTCTTCACTTCGGTATCGATGGGATGAGCATGCTTCTTTTATTGCTGACCAACATTCTGGCGCCAATCATTATTTTATCTTCTTTCAACGAAAGTGTAAACTACAGAAATACATTCTACGGATTGATTCTGTTGATGCAATTCGGTCTTGTGGGAGTATTTACTTCTTTAGACGGATTATTGTTCTACATTTTCTGGGAAGTCACTTTGATTCCAATTTGGTTTATTGCCGGACTTTGGGGACAAGAGAATAAAAGGTTTGAATTTACTACGAAGTTCTTCGTATATACATTCGTGGGATCTTTATTTATGTTAGCCGGATTGATCTATGTGTACAACCACTCTGCATCATTCGCTTTAACGGATCTATACAATGCACAACTGAACGAAACACAACAGACTGTGGTATTCTGGTTCATTTTCTTTGCTTTTGCAGTGAAATTACCGGTATTCCCTTTCCATACCTGGCAGCCTGATACCTATACCTACTCTCCTACTCAGGGATCGATGTTGTTATCCGGAATCATGCTTAAAATGGCGGTCTATGGGGTAATGCGTTATTTACTTCCTATTACTCCGCTTCCGATTGCAGGAATTTCAGGACAGATTGTAATCATCCTTGCGATCGTGGGAATTGTTCACGGAGCTTTGATCGCGATCATCCAGACGGATATGAAGAGAATCATCGCGTATTCATCTTTCTCTCACGTAGGCTTGATGGTGGCAGGTATCTTCGCTTCTGCGGTAGTTACTTTAAGAGGAAGTTTCAATGTGGAAGGTGCTGAAGGAGCTTTGGTACAGACCTTCGCTCACGGTATCAACGTGGTAGGTTTATTCTACTGTTGTGATATTTTATATAAGAGATTTAAATCAAGAGACATCAGACAAATGGGGGGATTGGCGAAAGTTGCTCCTAAGTTTGCCGTGCTATTCCTGATCATTATATTAGGTTCCATGGGAGTTCCATTAACTAATGGGTTCATCGGAGAATTTATTCTATTGAAATCTGTGTATGATTTTAACGGGACAGCAGCTGTAATTGCTGGTCTTACGGTAATTCTTTGTGCGGTGTACTTATTGAGATTCTATGGAAAAGCAATGTTTGGAGAAGGTGATGCAGCTGTGTTAAGTACAGCAAAAGATTTATCAGGGGTAGAATTTTCTGTATTGGCAAGCTTAGCGGTTTTTGTGATTTTACTGGGTATTTTCCCTCAACCGGTAATCGATATGGTAGGTAGTTCAGTGAAGTTTATCTACACGGCGATGGCTAACTAAAAAATTAAAAGATTTAAAAATTAAAAAAATAAGAGATTAAAAAAAGGCAAGAATAAAGAGAAAAGAACAAAGAGTTTAAGAACCGATTTACGGATATTATTCACATTTTCAATTTTATTCTTTCAATTAAAATCTCACATCTCAAATCTATATTATGAGTGTTTTAATTATTGTTTTCCTAACGGCAGTTATTGCGTTATTTTCGGGAGTTTTTGAACAAGGAAAATTCGCAAGATACATTGGGATTTTGGGTTTAATCATTGCATTGTACGTAAGTTTCATGCCTGAATGCTCGTTTTTCGATCATTACAAACATATGTATGAATACAGTGCCAATGCTGCATTGTTTACCAAAATATCCATTGTAACAACCTTATTGTTATTCTTCCTTGGAGGTTTTGCTTTCAGCAACCACAGAAGCCACCAATCGGAATTATACGCTTTGATGCTATTTGCATTATGTGGAGGAATTGTTCTTTTCGGATACCAGAACCTAGTTACTATGTTCTTAGGTGTAGAAATTCTTTCCATTCCGTTATATGTAATGGCCGGAGCCAACAAAACTGATCTGAGATCAAATGAAGCTTCCATCAAATATTTCTTAATGGGTGCATTCGCGACAGGTTTCTTATTGTTCGGTATTGCATTTATCTACGGAAGTGCCGGAAGTTTTGATTTATATAAAATCCATGATTTTGGCGTAGCAAACGCTACGAACGTGATGTTTATCCTTGGGGTATTATTGATCCTTTGTGCATTGGCATTCAAAGTAGCGCTGGCACCTTTCCACATGTGGAGCCCGGATGTATATTCAGGATCTCCTTCACTGATCACTGCTTTTATGGCGAGTGTGGTTAAGATTTCAGGATTCTTCGCCCTGTTCAGATTGATGACGATCGGTTTTGCAGGAGTAACACACGAATGGATCAATGTTTTGGGAGTATTCTTAATCATTACTTTATTATTAGCAAACGTTATGGGTCTTGCTCAGACGAATGCAAAAAGAATGTTGGCTTACTCTTCAGTATCTCACGCCGGGTACATCGGATTGGTATTCTTCGGAATGACAAGTCTTTCTACGTATAACTTAGCATTCTATTTATTCGCCTATTCTTTATCTACAGTTGGAGTTTTCATGTGTCTGATCTGGGTAGAGAAATTAAAAAGAGAAACTTCTTTCGGAGCTTTCAAAGGATTGGCAAAAACAGAACCTTTATTGGCAACGGTGGCTACAATCTCTATGCTTTCTATGGCAGGAGTTCCGTTGACAGCCGGTTTCATGGGAAAATTTGCTTTATTCTCCCAGGCAATGAATGGTGCCGCTTTCCTTGTATTGGTAGCCGTATTAGGGTCTGCCCTATCGATTGCTTATTATTTAAGATTGATCATCGCAATGTTCTTCTTTAAAGAATCAACATTCAAATCATCTGAAAAAGTAACCCTTACTTATAATATTGTTGCTGTAGCCGTAATTGCATTGATTATTATTTTAGGAGTCTTCCCGGATTTCTTTGCAAGCATGTTCGGACTGTAAATAGTAGTATAATAATTCATATTAAAAACCTTTCAGTTCACTGGAAGGTTTTTTGTGGTCCTTAAAAAACTGTATTCATTAACAATGTTCATTCAGTTTTCCGGGGTAAATTTTTTAAAATTGTAAAGGAAAATATACTTACATGGAAATTTTTACAGAAAGAGAATGAACATCCGCAGAATACCTTATTCTTTTTCAATTTTTTCCTCAATAAAGAATAATAAAACAAAAAAAAGATCATTTTTACCCAGCCAAAATAAATTTGTAAGTAGAGTATTTTTCATAACTTTACTTTCAAATTTCAGCTTTTGGCTAATCTCTACAAAAAAGACTCTCCCTTTCAGGTTTTCATATCATTCAAAAAATATTTGGATGTCCTGGAACACATCCGTTATAACGACCGAATGGAATACAGGGTCAACTATGCCGAATCGCTGATTGAAAGCACCAGGAACTTTAAAGAACTCAAAGAAGGCTTCCAGGATATAAGCATTCTCGAAAAAAATGCAGATCTTATCAGATTACTTCTTGCTGATCTTTTTCCGACTGGCCTTACCCATAATGAAATAAAGGCAGCCAGCATCCCTCTTTCAAATATCACGTTCAATTATACGGAACGATTTAAAAACATCCTTAAAGATGCCGGAAAAGATTTTGAAATAGAACTCAGAAACATTACGGATAACGAATTCTATGTATTCTGCTGTTGCCTGATTCTCCAGAGCTATTTCAAAAAAGATATCAGAAGCACAATCCCGTTTTATTATGATATCCCTAATCAGCAGGGAATCATGAAGCATTATAAAATAACTGTAAACTCAGACTTCACAGAAATAATCCCTACCGAAAATGCCAGAATACCTTCTGATGACATTCTCGATATGCTGTTGGAAAATCTCGATGATTTTAAATTGTGGAAAAAGTACTTTCCTTCCCAATCCTGGATATTGAGAGGGTTTACCATTATTTCGCTGGTAGACTGTACCTCAGAAGTAGCTTTATCCGACCTGAAGTCCAGTATGATAGAAATCGATCCTGAAAATTTAAATCCTAATGAGAATCTGACAGAAATTTTCAAATCCTATTTTGATGTTGCTGATCTGAATTTCGGGATTATGACCTTTAATAAAAAGGAACAGAAACTTGATAAACTTCCGATCTATGAAAGTCTTTTAACCAATCATATTCTTGATTTCTGGATTAATACATTTGATGAAGAAACACGTAAAAACACCTTTGAAAACTTAAGCAATAATTCAAAGCCAATTGTCGTCAGCAATGTGAACAAACTGGATGAAAATGTAAAACAGCTGCCCTCTTTCAGTATTTTAAAAGATAATAATATCAACAGCTTCATGGTGATTCCCATCATGAAAGATAATGAACTTCTTGCCATTATGGAGTT
The DNA here is from genome assembly GCF_000482305.1 of Chryseobacterium sp. UNC8MFCol. Lineage (NCBI taxonomy): Bacteria > Pseudomonadati > Bacteroidota > Flavobacteriia > Flavobacteriales > Weeksellaceae > Chryseobacterium > Chryseobacterium sp. UNC8MFCol. Next base: position 59,720 of record NZ_AXUZ01000016.1, on the reverse strand, counting down.
TACCTCCCCTCTGGCAGGCAGCTTCAATGGTTTAAAGCTTAAAAAGATGGAATTTTTCACTGATATGGTGTTGTTTTCTCTCAGTAGATTTTATTTTGAGAAAAATTATCAGATTGAAGCCATTATCCAACGTGAATACACAACCATCCATGACAGTGTTGTATGGAAGTTCAGAAACGAGGCTGAAAGATACTTTACAGCTTCACTGGGGAAAAAAATGTATACTTTAAAACAGATTTCCTTTAGAAACCTTACTCCGTTATTCGGGGTCTCAGACATCCGTTCTTCTTCAGAAAAACGTTTCAACCTGATGCTTGAAGACCTGAATCAGCAAATTGAAGCTCTGAAAGATATTTTCACCCTGACAAATTCGGATTCCGAAAAATTCATCCTGGCACTTGATATTTTTGAAAGCGAACTCAATCACGAAATCAAAGCTGATACAGAACAACGTTTTCAAAGATTATTACGGGAAGAAATACACCCTTTCTTACAGGGAAAACTGGAAGTAAGAACGTCAAAGGACGTAAAACTAAAGATTAAAGACTATTTTTCACAGCTCCTGGCCCAAACCAATTTATTTTACAATCACAGGAAAAAACTGGATGATTCCATTACTCTTGTCAATAGAAAACTCGCAGATATTCTGGATGAAAGCCAGGTAAAGGCACAACAGGTCTTTCCACATTATTATGAAAGGTTTAAATCCGACGGAGTGGAACACAACCTCTATATCGGTTCTACCATTGCTCCGGATCTCCATTATACGGCAAAAGTCGTTCACAGATTGAGATACTGGCAGTTGAAAACCATTTGTAAAATAGAAAGGGAATTTCAGACTTTTAAAAAAACGCTTCCCATTGAGCTCGATATTGCCTCATTGATTTTCGTCTATAATGAAAAAATTGACATCCGCTTCAGAATGGATGAAAAGCGCTTTGACGTAGACGGCGCCTACAATTCTTACTACGAAATCATCAAAAAGCGTCTGGATAAAGCCCACGTCAAAAATTCATCGGAAAGAATAACCGCCCCGGGAAAAATCACCATTGTCTATTTTGGAATGGAAAATCAGAAAGAATACCTCGAATATATATCCAAACTGCAAAAGAAAGAAATTCTGCAGCATGATGTAGAATTCCTTAAAGTGGAAGATCTCCAGGGAATCACAGGCCTGCTGGCGTTGAGAGTTTCATTGGTATAGGCGAACATAACAAAAAAATGATTATCAGATATCATCCAATAATCATTCAGCTCTTATTTATTGTTAATTACAGACTCAGAAAAGCTACACCAAAAGACAGTACCGAAATAATAATGCCGGCCATAAAGATCTTATAGGTAATGGATAAAAGCTTGTACTTCCTGTCCAGGACTTTTCCCAGATAATACAGGTCTTTCACCATAGAATCGTAAATATAATCTCTGTCTTTGATCAAATCCCTCATGGCATTGTGATAATCATCAAACATCATCTGCTGGAAATTTCCAAAAAACAAAAGGTTGACTTTTCTGTTCACAATATCCTGAGGTGTAAAAGTCGTTTTGGTGACGTTCGGTTTGGTTGAAAGAATGGCAAATACGATTGTAAATACACTTGAAAGAAGCAATATAAAGCTTGGAAGAATGAGATGCGAATTTTTTGGAGCATCAAGTTTCGGAACAAGCACAGAAAGACAAACTGAAATAATGATTGCATTGACAGAAAGTAAGATATTGGCTTTGCTGTCTGCGATATCACTCAGTCTCGTATGGTTATTCAAGGTTACTCTGAATAAAGTATCAACGCTTCTGTCTGATTTCTCCTTTTCTTTTTTTCCTTCGATATTCTCTTTTTTATCTTCTTTTTTTTGTTCTTCTTTTTCCAGTTTCTTCTCTATTTTCTTGATGTTTTTCTTTTTTAAAGGCTCCCAGTTTTCCTTAGCATATTCGGTATAAAAGGTATGCTTGTTCTTAAGCATATCCAGGTTACCCGAATTCCATTCTTCGTTGGAGAAACATTTTACATTGGTAAGTTCCCATTCTTTTCTTAAAGCATCAGAAATATCACTGTAATCGTGGCCTGCAAAATGACTGAAGTCTGCATCCTTTACAATTTTCTCCAGTAACCCCTGCGGCTCATGCGTGATTTTCGTTGCCAGAATAAGCTTTTCCACATCATCAATATAGTTTGTCGGATAATTTTCCTGATGTAGAAAATTTTTCATGATTTCCACGCCTCTTTCTTCATGGTTTTTAGCACATTCTATATATCCTGTATCATGAAACCATAAAGCCACGAGCACTTTTTCCTGATCCTCTTCAGAAACAGGTGTATTCTTCATGATTTCCTCAGCCTTATTGACCGTATAGGCAGTATGAATAAAATTATGGTAAAAGTAAACTGAAGATAACTTATCTTTGAATAAGATTTCAACATAATTTTTAGCTTTGTCTAGAATGTTCATCCTTGAATTTTTGTTAATGTAAATTTATGAATTTATCCTTTAAAACACATTTAAAAAATACTTCTATTGTTCTTAGAACGGTAATGTCTGCCGGAGCACTGTATTCCTGCGCAACCTATAACGTACAAAAGGGCAAAAACTTATTCGAAGTAGCAGATTCAGAGATAAAATCTGAAAACGATTTTAAATTGTTCCTGATCGGGGATGCCGGAAATGCAGATGAAGCCCAGGCACAGAAGACATTGAATTTACTTAAAGGCAAACTGGATTCTGCGAGCAGTAATTCAATGCTGATCTTTCTTGGAGATAACGTTTATCCCAATGGAATGCCTCAGAAGAAAGATAAAGATTATCCTTTAGCCGAAAAAAAACTGGAAGATCAACTCGCCATCACCAAAAATTTCAAAGGAAAAACACTGGTAATTCCGGGAAATCATGACTGGTACAGTGGGGTCGAAGGATTAAATACTCAGGAAGGTTTCGTTAAAAAATATTTTGATGATAAAAAAGCTTTTTTACCTAAAAGCGGATGTCCTATTGATGATATCAGCCTTTCAAAGGATATTAAATTAATCGTTATCGATACAGAATGGGTCATTACAAACTGGGACAACCACCCGGGAATTAACAAAAACTGCAATATCAAGACACGGGAAGATTTTTATACAGAATTTAAAGATCTTATTATTAAAAACCATGGAAAAAGAATTATTGTTGCCTTACACCACCCGATTATCAGCAGTGGAACCCATGCCGGTTTTACCTCGGCAAAATCTCATCTGTACCCTTTTAATAGCAAGGTTCCTCTTCCTGTAATAGCCAGTACTGTTAATATCCTGAGAAGCTCTTCAGGAGCAAGCCCCGCCGATATCAATAACCAGCATTACGCGGATCTTGCCAACAGATTAAAAAGCATTGTACAGGATAAAGAAAACATTATTTTTGTCTCCGGACATGATCATAACTTACAATATCATGAAGAGGGAAATATAAGACAGGTCATCAGCGGGGCAGGCTCCAAAGTTGACCCGGCTACCATTGTTGAAAAAACAGACTTCTCGTATGGCGGCAGTGGCTTTGCCGTTATGAATATCAGAAACGATCAGAGCACAGATATTGAATATTTTTCTACCAAAGATGCCCAATTGAAAAAGTTGACCCATATTTCCGTTATTTCCAAGCCGGATGTATTTGTGAACAACTTTCCCAATTCTTTTCCTGTAACATTCTCTTCGAGTATCTATCCTGTTCAGCTCACTGAAAAACGTAAATTTTACAGATGGCTCTGGGGAGATCATTACAGAAGATATTACGGAATTCCGATTGAAGCACCAACGGCCAATCTTTCAGAACTCAATGGCGGATATATCCCTTTCAGAGAAGGAGGCGGAAACCAGTCGAACAGTTTAAGATTAAAAGCAGCTGACGGACAGGAATTCGTGATGCGTGGGGTGAAAAAAAGTGCTATCCGATTTCTTAATAACATGGCTTTTCAGAAAAGTACACTCGGCGAGGAGCTGGCAGATACCTTTCCTGAGAAATTCTTATTAGACTTCTATACAACCAATCATCCCTTCACGCCATTTTCAGTCGGAAATATGTCTGAAAAGCTGAATATTTTCCACAGTGATCCAAAGTTGTATTATATCCCTAAGCAAAAGGCTTTGGGGAAGTATAACCAAAACTATGGAGACGAAATGTACATGATCGAGGAGCGTTTTTCTTCAGATCCGAAAACTTTGGCCTCCCTGGATAATGCAAAGGATATTCTTTCTACCGACGATGTATTGAAAAATATTAACAAGAGCACCAAATACTCTGTAGACAAAGAATCTTATATCAGAGCAAGAATGTTTGATATGCTGATTGGTGACTGGGACCGACATTCTGATCAGTGGAAATGGGCAGAATATGAAGTTGGGGATAAAGTGGTTTATAAGCCGATTCCAAAAGACAGGGACCAGGCATTCAGCAAATATGACGGGGCAGCTTTTAAAATTATCATGAATGTTCCCGCCATCCGCCATATGAAAACCTTTACAGAAGAGATCAGCAGTGTAAAATGGCTGGCTATGGAGCCTTACCCGATGGATCTGGTTTTCTTAAAAGGAGCAACCAAAGAAGATTGGGAAGCACAGGCAAGATATATTCAGGAACATTTAACGGATCCGGATATCGATAATGCTTTTCAGAATCTTCCCAAAAAAGTGCAGGATGAAACCATTGCTGATATTCAGCGAAAACTTAAAATAAGAAAAACAAAGCTACAGGATTACGCGTCCCAATACTATGATGTACTGCAGGCAAAAGTTCCTTTAGCCGGCACCACAAGCCCGGATAAATTCGTTATTACAAAAAACGGACACTCAGTGCTTGTACAACAATATAAATTAGGCAAAAACAAAGATCAGAACGAGCTCGTTTTTGAAAAGACGTATCATGATTCAAAAACAAAGGAACTTTGGATCTACGGACTTGAAGACGATGATGTTTATGACGTCGTAGGAACCGGTAGTCCTAAAATGACCATCAGGTTAATTGGTGGCTATAACCATGATGTTTATAATGTAGCCGACGGAAGAAAGGTAAAAATTTATGATTTTAAATCTCAAAAGAATACCTATAATGCAGGTAATGCTACCAAAAATATCTCTGATGACTATGATATCAATTCTTACAATTACAAGCATCCGAAATACAATTCTGTAGCCGGTTATCCCAATGCTGATTACAACCCGGATGACGGGGTTATCATAGGTGTTCTGGCCAATTATACGGTCAATAATTTTATCCGTGATCCCTTTACCCAAAAACATAGTTTAAAAGCTAATTTCTATACTGCCACGGCTGGTTTCAGCCTTGTTTATAAAGGAATATTTAAGAAAGCTATCTCGGGATGGGATTTCAATTTGGACGCTGCTTATACTACTCCACGTTTTTCTCAAAACTTCTTCGGGTTGTCTAATGAAAGCGAATACAATAAAGAAGATACAGAAAGAGAGTATAACAGAGCCCGAATCTCGAAATTCAATTTTGCGCCGTCAATCTCCCAAAAAAGCTGGATGAACCTCAGCCATCAGATTCAGCTTACTTTTGAGGATAATAAGGTACAGAGAAAAGATAATCGGTTCGTTAATATATCCCCTGATGTAAAACCTGAAGTATTCAATAGCCAGCAGTTTGTGGGAGCCAACTATACATTTGGTTATAAAAATGCTGATAACGTTGCCTTTCCTACTCTCGGGCTTGAATTTATGCTCAATGCCGACTGGAAAGCAACTCTTTCAGATTTCAACAAAAACTTCCTGACTTTTAGAGGAAAGCTTGCCATTGATCACAGAATTGATAAAAAAGGAAATTTTGTATTTGCCAATTCAAGTAATGTCATGTGGATCAATAATAACAATTTTGAATTCTTTCAGGCTGCCGCAATCGGAGGTAATAATGGAATGAGGGCTTTCAGAAATGAAAGGTTTTCCGGTAGATCCTATTTTACCAATAATTCTGAAATCCGGTGGGATTTCGGCAGAATACGAAACAATATTGCTCCAACCAATCTGGGAATTCTTGTGGGTTATGATATCGGCCGTGTCTGGAATGATACTGAAAATTCGAGAAAATGGCACGAATCTGTAGGCGCCGGGATCTGGTTAAGCATTGTGGAAATGATGTCCGCAAGATTAAATTATTTCTATGGTTCAGACGGAGGAAGGATTTCTGCAGGAATAGGAATGAAATTTTAGTGAAAAATAAATTTAACTCTAATTTTTAATGTAAAAAAAAGAGTTGTAAAAATTACAATTCACCGACAGCAAACCGCCCGTCAGGCTTTTTATTGTTTAGAATTTAAAAAAAATAATTTAAATAAAAATTAATAATTCCACTTTTTAATTGATACTTTTCACACATAACTTAAATATGGTTTTTAAATAAGAGCCATATTTTCAGCGTCAAATACTAAATACATCGATAGACCTATATTTTTGTTGATTTCAAAAAAAATGAATGTTTTAAAAAGAATATATATTTGTTTAAAATTATTTCAATAAAAATCAACAAAAAGATGAAAAAAAAGCTATTATACATGGCATTATTAGTGATGTCCATAAGTAGTTACGCACAAGTTGGGATACATACTTCCACGCCACAACATTCATTACATGTAAACGGTTCTCTTCAGGTAGTAAAAGACATTAATGTAGGCGGTAATGCCAACACCAAAGGAAGTTCGGGAAACCGTGGGGAATTTCTGATGTCAAATGGAGCCGGCAATGCACCGGTATGGAGAAACATAGAATCTGAAAACTTCCTGAAAGTTATTTATGTAGGAAACAAAAATGACATAAGCCCTGCCAGCGGAAGCTATACAGGAAGCCACACAGCTCCGGTCAGTACACATGAAAGTTATTCCCAAACGTATATTTTCAATGTAAGCAACAAAATTGATACTTCCTATTTGACCTATAATTCCGGTACGGGACTATTCACCGTAGTGAAAGCAGGTTTTTATAATATTGTGCCTTATGTCACCTACGACCTGAACTTAAATCCATCCGGGCAGACCGCAGGAACGGCCAATTCATACATTCAGAGAGTTGCTCCTTCACAAACCACGCTGGCAGGGATCTCTACAGGTCATGGAGAACGCACCACCGGGCTGAATCATAATTTATCTTCCATCAATTTTTTCAATCCCGGGGATACTTTCAGAATACGTTGCCGCTACACTCAGAATTTCAGACTGTCCGGTGGCAATATTCATATATCTTATCTCACACCTTAACAATTTGGCTTCAAATCATATCAATTATACTATTCAAAAAAATCCACAGAGTTCTTCTGTGGATTTTCATTTATGTCTGGGCGTATGAAATTAAAAAGAGAATTGATAAACGTTCCCGCCTTCACTCTTTGCTTTTTCATCACCTATTAATACTGTGCTATCATTTAGAAATACGATCGCTTCCTTCTGAGAATTATGATTCAGCGGAATTTTCTGTATTTTAGAAGAACCAAAATCGTCCGCATTAAATCCGGTAAGAACATGAACATTTTTATGGGTAAGCAACACGATTTTATCTTTTGTAGTATTGATCGTTGCTGATGTAATCGCTGCATCACTATATCCTCCCTGAAGTTTTAAAGTACCTATCAATTTAGCTTCAAAATCGCCTTCTTTATTGGGAACTTTAAAAACCAAAAACGTTCCGTCAAATCCTTTACTCCTGTTTTTGGTAAAAAGATAAAAGTTACCGTCCATTTCCACAAAAGCTTCACAATCGTACAGTAAATTGGATTTTTTAGGCGGAAATTCCGTTTGTCCCTCGTAATGAAATGTTGTGGTCTGTACAACTTTAGTTGTTTTCTGCGTTGGATCCTGCAGATCGGTTTTTAAAATAGCCAGATCTCTCCTGTCATTATCATTATTTCCGAAATCCCCGATATAAATATTCCCTTGGGTATCCGATATAATATCTTCCCAATCTGTATTTTCAGCATTCTCTACAGGTACTTTCGCAATCATTTCTCCTTTATCATTAAGGCCGTATACTGCGTTTTTATTACCTCTGTCTTCGATGACCCAGATTGTTTTTTTTTCTTTCGACAATGCAAAACCTGAAACTTCCTTTAATTTTTTAGGAAATGAAAATTGTACTTCCAGGTCACCGTTTTTACCCGGTGAATTCTGAGCTTTTGGATTACAACTCAGCAAAAAAAGAAAAGGTAGCATAAGAAATCGTAACATTTTATTTATTTAAAAGTTTAAACTGAAAATAAGAAGCATTAATCATTCCAATCAGGAGTTGCCGGACAAGAGTTTTGCCTTTTCCCAGAGGACATCCATCTCTTCGAGTGACATGTCGGCAAGTTTTAATTCTTGCTCATCCGCCATTCCCTCCATCTTCTGGAATCTTGAAATAAATTTCAGATTGGTTCTTTCCAATGCAGAATCCGGATTGAGACCTGAAATTCTGGCATAATTAATCAGGGAGAAAAATACGTCTCCAAGCTCCTGCTCCTTTTTTTCCGGATCAGTTTCCGCATGAAATTCCTGAATCTCCTCATCCACCTTTTTCCAGGCATCTTCGGCATCGCGAAATTCGAAACCGATTCCTTTTACTTTGTCCTGGATTCTATAGGCTTTCACCAAACTTGGCAGACTCTTCGGAACACCTCCCAGAATAGATTTGTTCCCTTCCTTAAGTTTGAGTTTCTCCCAATTCTGTTTTACTTCTTCTTCATCTTTCACCTGGGTATCTCCATAGATATGAGGGTGTCGGAAAATCAGTTTTTCGTTGAGTGAATTGATCACATCTGCAATATCAAAACTTTCTTTTTCCGAACCTATTTTAGCATAAAAAACCAGATGAAGTAAAACATCGCCTAATTCTTTTTTTATTTCCTGTAAATTGTTCTGCAGAATGGCATCGGATAGTTCATAAGTTTCTTCAAGAGTCAAATGGCGCAGGGATTCCAGGGTTTGCTTCTGGTCCCAAGGGCATTTCTCACGAAGATCATCCATAATATCGAGTAATCTTCCGAAAGCTTCTAGTTTTTCCTGTTTCGTGTTCATAATAATGGGAAATTCAATCTATACAAATGTAAGGGTTATTCGGGCATCATTACAAACGTTGGGAGTAAAAGTTGCGGAATGCAGATTCAATCTTTGGGTATCATCAATAATGCTGCTGCCAACAAAAAACCTCATCATTTCTGACAAGGTTTTATATGGTGAATTCAGCAAAGAATTATCCTTTTTTAGTGTGTGTACTTTTCGGAGCTGATTTTGCTGCTGAAGTCGCTTTTACTTTTGGAGCAGCAGGTTTTTCTGCCTTTGGAGCTGCTTTTTTAGCTTCCTTTTCGATGCTTACTTCCTCTGCAGGTTCTCCTTCCAAAGTTTCAGGTTCTGCTTTTACAAAGCTTTCAGGAGTGATATATCCTGCTTTCTGAAGAATGTTGTACCACTGGGCCAGCTTTTTGATATCGGAAGAATACACTCTTTCTGTATCATAGTTAGGAAGTGAAGCCAGCATAAAGTCTTTTAACTCTGCATCTGAAGATTTGTGAGAGATCGTTTCTTTATAATCGTTGTTTTTAGCAATATTTTCAAAAACTTCGAACAAAGGAACTTCTTTTTCAAATGTAAACATGGCAATATTATCCAGTAAGCTTACCTGGCTTGAATTTCCGATGCTTACTTTTTTCTTGTTGGTAACATCTTCAATAATGAATCCGTTTCTTAATTGAGAAACTAATTTGAAAAGTCCCGGTTTTCCGGAAATTGAAATTATTTTTTCTAACAGCATAATTTTATTTTTTGTAAATTTTGCAACGAGCTTAAGCTTTTGCTTTTTATTATTTCTTTTAATCCTTGTTTACATTATTTTGGGAATCTCATCTTATAGCCGATATTTACATCGCCCTGAGAAATCTTTGTCAGTTTCCCTTTTACCAGTTTCTTCTTTAATGCACTTAAATGATCGGTAAATAAGATCCCTTCGATATGGTCGTATTCATGTTGAATTACGCGGGCTCTAATATCGGAAAAAGTTTCTGTATGTTTCACAAAATTTTCGTCATAATATTCAATAACGATTGTCCCTTTCCTTTTTACATCTTCTCGGACATCCGGAATAGAAAGACAGCCTTCATTAAATTTCCATTCTTCACCTGATTCTTCAAGAATTCTGGCATTGATAAAAACTTTTTTGAACTCTGCCAACTCATCTTTGATATCTTCATAATCCTCATCTTCTGCAAGAGGTGTTACATCGATTACAAACAGACGAATATCCAACCCGATCTGTGGCGCAGCAAGACCTATGCCATTGGCGCTGTACATCGTTTCAAACATATTATCTATCAATTCCTGTAATCCGGGATAATCTTTGTCAATATCTTTACCCATTTTTCTTAAAACAGGATCCCCAAAAGCTCTTATCGGTAATATCATCTTACTCTTTGTTCTAAAAAATTCTGCAATATGATGGTTGCACTTACTTTATCTATTAATCCTTTTTCCTGTCTCTTTTTCTTGGTTTTTCCACTTTGTGAAATAAAAAAGGAGGCCATTTTGGATGTAAATCTTTCATCAAAACGATGGACTGCAATATCCGAAAATTCTTTTTTAAATTCTTCAATGAATTTTAAAATATCGGTTTCCACCTCGGAAATATTTCCTTTCAAATCTATGGGAAGCCCAATCACTACCTCATCCACCTTATTTTCATTAAAATATTTTTTCAAAAATTCAATCAAAATTTTGGTTTCCACAGTGTCCAGACCACTGGCTATAATCTGCATGTCGTCGGTTGCAGCAATGCCACAACGTGCCTTTCCATAGTCTATTGCAAGGATTTGTCCCATAATTTTGCAAATTTACTAAAATTTAATGATTTTATTCATAACGCAGTTTTTTTATATAAATCATGTTTTATTCCATTATTTTTTTTATAATTTTAATCTTCCAAAAAACAATTATATGAAGAGACTCATCCTCGTAAGACATGCAAAGAGCGACTGGCCGGAAGAAACGGAGGACTTTGACAGACCTTTGGCGGACAAAGGTTTGGAGGACGCTATGAACATGTCCAGATTCATGAAAAATAATCATATTTCAATTGATCATTTCGTATCCAGTCCTGCGGTACGAGCGCTGAACACCTGCAAAATTTTCAACCAGGCCTATCAGCTGAACTGTTCTACGGATCAGAAATTATACAATCCATCGGAAAGGAGTTTTGAGTCTGTCATTTACGATCTGGATGATAATTTGAGTTCTGTAGCTTTTTTTTCTCATAACAATGGAATTTCCAATTTTGCCAATTCCATTTCTGAAGATATTTTCCATTTTCCCACCTGCGGAGTTGCCGGTTTTGAAGTAGACTGCAACTCATGGTCCGAATTTGACGGAGCAAAGAAAAGACTTCTTTTCTTTTATGAACCCGGAAAAATATAAAACGGGCTTTAGCCCGTTTCTATTGAATTATTTTTTTCTCAGATCCAGATCATCAAAATCAAAGCTAAAATCAGTAACTCCGGAAATAGCCTTCAGCTTTGCAGATTGTGCTTTCCCGGTTTCATCGTAATCAAAAATGATATACGCATCTGCATCATAGCTTCTGTCGTCCCATTTTATGATGAAAGAATTATTGGAAAACGGAAGCAGCTCTCCTTTTAACCTTGGTGAATTTTTACACGAAAGTCTGTACGTATTTCCCTGGCGGGCAATGTCCACATCACCAAACCATACATCGTTGTACGTTCCTACAAACTGTTCTGCTTTAGGCTGAAGCGTCTTTTCTTTTTTAAAAGCCTCTGATTTTGCAAAAGCATCCTTCTTTTCTTTATCGTAGTCAGCGTTGATTTTAGACATTCTTTCACCATATGTTTTCAGCCAGTTTCTGTCTGCTACTCCCAGATAAGAATCTTTCACGGTGTTGGTAATGGTATTGAAAGCAGCCCCGGACTGCTGATTGGTTAAAACAACAATTCCCAGTTTCATATCCGGAATCAGGGTAAACTGCGTCACTGTCCCAATCAATCCACCCGTATGCTGTACCTGTTTGTGACCTTTTACATCGCTTAAAAACCATCCTAATCCATATCCGTAAAAACTGGTATCATATGGATTTTTGGCAGCTACTCTATCAGGAATCTGAAGGCTCCACAATTGTTGGGCATTCTTATCTGACACCAGTTTTTTACCGTCTTTCGTGGTAAAATTATTCATCAGACATTCTGCCCAGGTCGTCATGTCTTTGATATTACTCATAATTCCTCCTGCAGCATTACCTGTTTCATTCCAGTCATGAGGAACTGCTACAGCCTTTCCATCTACCGGAGCATGAGCATCTATTTTATTGATTGCTGCTTTAGCCCTGTTATAACTGCCAAAACTTGAATTCATCCCTACCGGTTTCATAATTCTCTGTTCAATAAATTCTGCCCAGCTGAGTCCCGAAATTCTATGGATCACTTCGCCCGCAACAATGAACATGATATTATTATAATCAAGCTTTGTTCTGAAAGGATTTTCAGGCTTAAGGTACCTTACATTGTGTACAATATCATTCACTGTCAGGCTACCCCCTTCAGGAAAAAACATCAGATCTCCCTGCCCCAGCCCTAAACCGGCTCTGTGCGTAATCAAATCCTTGATCGTTATATTTTGGGAAACGTATGGATCATACATCTGAAATTCAGGAATATATTTTGAAACTTTATCGTCCCAGCCTAGCTTTCCTTCATCTGCAAGAATAGCCAGTGCTACACAGGTAAAACCTTTGGAATTGGAGGCTATACCAACCAGGGTATTCTCATCCATTGGCTGTTTGGTTGTAAGAGAGCGTACTCCGAACCCTTTGGAATAGGTTACTTTTCCATCTTTAACAATTCCTACCGACATTCCGGGAACATCGAAAGTTGTAAGGGTGTTTTGGATCAGCTCATCCAATTTTTTCTCTTCAACCTGAGCATTCACTACCCCTACAGTTAAAAGAAAAATGAAAAAAGAAAACTTTTGTTTCATTATTTTATTAATTTTCTCAAATTTAGTAAATATTGATCTTAATTTTGCACAGTTAAAAGTTTACTTACATTACGAACCATCAGTTTTGTTACCTATGAAAAAGTCCATATGTATTTTCCTGTTATCCTTTTTTGCCATCAGTTTTGTAAAAAGCCAGACCAAGGTTTCAAATCCTTTACTGCTGCAGACCTGGAAGCTCATCAGCCTGGATACCTATATTTACACTTATGAAAGAAGAGATGTTTCTGACAACAAAAGCTATGGAATCAGATTCAAAGAAAATGGAAAACTACAGGGAAGTTTACCGCGCCCGGGAAGTGGAAATGGCAATCCTGAAGATATCACCAATAAATCATTACGATTCGAACGTTACACAGGTGACTGGAAAAAAACTTCGGACAGTACACTTACCATCACCTTCCCTTCCAACGCAAGCATGAATGGTCATTTTATTATTTCAAGACTGACCAGCACTGAATTAAAACTAAGAAAGCTTTTCGATCCTAAAACAGAAAAGAAAATGGATTCTATCCGCAGAGAGAAAAACATTCTTGATTAATCTCTGAAAAAATCTCCTTTAATCATCAGCCCGTAAAAATAATTTTATTCCAGCTTCTTTATATTTGCAGAATAAAAGCATTAAAAAATGGCATTGAACCGATTATTGGCTTTCTTCATCCTGATGATAAGCAGTAATTTATATTTTTCCCAGAACGTTACCATCAAAGATGATAAAGTTTTACTGGACGGCAAACAGATCTTAAAAGCAGAAAAGCTCAGTCTTGCTCAATATTCTTTTTTCTCCATGAAGAATGATGATGAGATTTTGATGTACAAATACATGGATAATGAAACTCCAAGCTATATAAGTGATGATTATTTCATTTTAAATTTTCTGACTGAAAAAGTAAAAGTAGAATCCGGAGATCTGGGAAAAGTTTCCAATTTTATGAACTCAAGAAAGGGGATGGAAAAGATCATAAGATGGCTACTGAAAGAAAGAGTTATTAACCACGACGGTGAGCTGAACTCTGACCGTTTGGCTGTCTTCAAAGAGAAATACGACGAAAATATTACCGCCAGAACCCTTAGATAATGACAAAGATTCTCCTCCTATCCGACACCCATTCGTATATAGACGACCGCATTCTGGAATATGCTTCACAGGCAGATGAAGTCTGGCATTGCGGAGATTTCGGAAGCATGGATGTGATTGAGCAGCTTGAAAAAATAAAGCCTTTACGAGGAGTATACGGCAATATAGATAATGCCAGAATCCGTGCTGAATTTCCGGAAGTGAATCGTTTTTTTTGTGAAAAGCTGGAGGTTCTGATGATCCATATTGGTGGATATCCCGGTAAATATACCCCGTTAACAAAGAAAGAAATCTCTGAAAAAGCTCCGAAATTATTTATTTCCGGGCATTCTCATATTTTAAAGGCGATGTACGACGACAAAAATAATCTTTTGCATCTCAACCCGGGTGCATGTGGGAAACAAGGCTGGCATAAGGTAAGAACTATGATGCGTTTTGTAGTAGATGGTGAGGAAATAAAAGATCTGGAAGTAATAGAGCTAGGTCCAAAAGTTTAAAGCCGTGACAGGTCAAGTTGGTAATTCAAAGCAGGCAAAAAATGAAAATCGGGGATACCGTTTCTGTAGTAGATGAAGATTTAAGCGGAGTCGTGACTTCCGTGAAGGGGAATATTGTTGTCTTTAAGGATAATTATGGTTTTACCCACCAATATCCAAAAGAAAAACTGGTACCCAAAAATGCGGAGTTGTATGAAAATATAAGGGTGGTAAAAAAAGCAGAGCCCAGAAAAATAATTTCTAAAAAACATCAGAAAAATCATTTGGTTTTGGATCTGCATTTTCATAATTTGGTAAAGAATCCTGATGACTATGATAGTTTTGAAAGACTCTTCATTCAAAAGGAAAAATTAATAGAAGTATTGGAATTCTGCAGGAAAAATAATTTAAAGAGACTTGAGATTGTTCATGGTATTGGTGACGGAACCTTACAGAGAATGGTTCGCGATGTTCTGGAAAGCCAGGTGAGCATTGATTTTTATAATAAGGAAATACTTCACCATCAATCAGGTGCGGTAATGGTAGAATTTCACTAAATTTGCAGCAATTGAATTATGAACGTACTTAATTTACTTTTTACCAAAGACGGGTTGATTTATCAGATTGTAAAAAATAAAAGCATTCTGGAAGAAAAATCGTATTTCGTTACTGAAGAAACCCCGGCCAACCTTATCGATGATAAACTGGATGAAGTCCTTATCAAGCAACGTTTTGATGAGATTCAGGTGGTTTCGGCATTTAATCATTTTACTCTGATGCCTGAAGGTTTTTCTGATCACGATGCGGGTTTTGATCTTATTGCTTACAATGCTCCTGCTGACAAAGAGAAGGAAGAGCTGATGCTTTCTATAAATAAAAAATTCAATATTCAGTTTTATTATACTTTTCCTAAAAACTATTATAAAAAAATAAAGGAGCTGGCGGTACCGGTACACTTTAATTTTTCCGGAGAAAAGTTTTTAAACTCTGTCAACAATAAAAACAATAAAGAAATCCACATCAATCTTTATCATAACCAGTGTGAATTTTTTGCGATTGATAACAAAAAAATCATCCTTTATAATAACCTTGATGTGAACTCAGAAGTTGATTTCCTCTACTTCATTATGTTCACATTGAGCAAGATCGGTTTTGGAATTAATGAAACCAGCTTTTATGCTTACGGTGAAACAACGGAGAATGAAACGTTCATTTCCGAGCTCCAGAAATTTGTTAAAAACCTGAAAATTGTTTTTGACAACGTTCCTAATAAAAATTTTATACTTAATTAAGGGATAAAGGATCACGAAAGAAAAGATACTTTATAAAACAAATAATTGTAGCTTTTCTACAACCTTTTACCTAAACCCTAATAAAAATATGTTCAGAATCATATCCGGCAAATGGAAAGCCAAAAAAATAGCCGCTCCTAAAAACTTTGATGTAAGACCTACTACAGATTTTGCGAAAGAAGCTTTATTCAGCATCCTGGAAAATAAATACGATATGCAATCGATTTCCGTTCTTGATTTGTTTGCAGGGATTGGTTCTATTTCGTTAGAACTGGCTTCCAGAGGATGCCAGGATGTGACGTCTGTAGAGATGAATCCGAAACATACGGCATTTATCAATTCTACAGCTTCAGAACTTGATATGGCACTTCAGATCAATGTACAGAGAGGTGACGTATTCGACTGGCTTAAAAAATTCAGGAATAAAAAATCTTTTGAAATTGTCTTTTCTGACGCCCCTTTTGAAATGGAAGAAAAGAAGTATTATGAGCTTATTTCCTTAGTACTGAATAATAAGTACTTAAAAGAAAACGGAGTGCTCATTGTAGAACACCAGAGCCGAATGAAACTGGAGCATCCCAATCTGACCGATACCCGAAAATACGGAAATGTAAGTTTCAGTTTTTTTGAACCTAATAAACAAGATAATCAGGAAATTTAATTCCTGATTATTTTTTTTGACAGTTCAGGTGATCCTTCACCCCATTTTGTAATCGCTTCTAAAACAGGGAGCAGAGTTTTTCCCAATTCTGTCAGTTCATATTCAACCACCAATGGAGGTTTTTCCGTAAAAACGGTTCTGCTTATTACGTTGTCGTCTTCCAATTGTTTAAGCTGCAGACTTAATGTACGCTCAGTAATCGTAGGAATTGACTTTCTCAATTCATTATATCTTTTCGCACCATCGATCAGATGATGCAAAATCACTGCCTTCCATTTTCCGCCGATAAACCTCATTGTAACACTGGTACAGCAAGGGTATGACTTATTATCTATTGTATACATTTTTATACTATCATTTTTAACCGTTATTGCAAAGTTATTAAACTTAAATTAATTTTGTAACTATAAAAATGATAGTATAAAATTATGAACTTTTTAGATCAAATGAAAAAAAGGTATACTGTAAAGAAGTATAACCCTCAGGGAGTCATCAGCAAGGAACAAATCCACCAGCTGAAAGAAATTCTTAACCTTAGCCCTTCTTCCATCAATAGCCAGCCATGGAATTTTATTTTTGTACATGAACCGGAAGTGAAGGCGCAATTGGGAGAAAAATCTTATTTTAACAAGGAAAAGGTTTTGGACAGCAGCTATATTATTGTATTCCAGGTCATAAAAAACATTGAAAAATTTGAAAAACAAATTGAAGAAACCCTTTCGGAAGGTAATATTACCTATTACAAAACCATGGTGAAACCTAAGGGTGAAGCAGCCGTAAAAGCCTGGTTAAGACATCAGGTATATCTGTCGCTGGGAGTATTTCTTTCTGCCTGTGCAGCAATGGGAATAGATTCTACCCCGATGGAGGGAATTGAACCTGAAGAATACGACAACATCCTTCAGAATGTTGAATATGAAACACTTTTTGCCGTAGCTATCGGTGAAAGACATATTACAGATGCGAACCAGCCTCAATTCAATCCTAAAGCAAGATTGCAGGCCGAGAAAGTGATTCTGGAAGCATAATTTTAAGCGCAGGTCTCACAATTTTTTTTCACAAGAAATATATAGTAATACTCTCGCAGATTATGTAGCAGATCATAAAACAAAAAATTCTGCGTAATTCTCGAAATCTGCGAGAAAAATTCTGAGAATAAAAATATCGAAGATAAAATATTGGGTCTTAAAAATGCAAAACTCAGAGCATTTGTGTCTTTGTCTTGTTCAACATATAATTATAATATTGCGATTGCTTCGCTACACTCGCAATGACGAGGGTAAGAAATAAAAAAGTCTGCTTCTTTACGAGGCAGACTTTTTATTTTATAATACTTTCAGTTCTAAATCGATTGTTTTTCCAAAGAACTTTTTTGAAATTTTTTCAAAGTTTTTTGTCAGATCCGAAAGATAGAAATGATAATTAGGTTTCGGATTATGATCATTCAGCAAGTTATATTTATCCAGAATGATTTTCAGATGATTGGCCACAATATTGGGAGAATCGATTACCCGAACCCTGTTTCCGTAATATTGTTTGATTTCATCAATTAAAAGGGGATAGTGTGTACATCCTAAAATCAATGTTTCAATATTCTTTAATTTACTATTGCTGAGATAATTATAAATAATCGCATGGGTTATCGGATGATTCTTAAAACCTTCTTCAATGGCAGGAACCAATAATGGTGTTGCCAGCTCATCTACCTTGATCCATTTATTATGCTTTCTGATGCTTTTTTTATAGAGTCCGGAATTCACCGTTGCTTTGGTAGCAATCACTCCCACGTTATTATGAATTTCATACGACACTTTTTCAGCAACAGGATTAATAACGTCAATCACAGGAACTTTACCTGCGACAGACTGCATAACTTCATTCAAAGCATTTGCGGTAGCCGTATTACAGGCAATCACAATGGCTTTACAGTTCTGTTCCAACAGAAAATTGGTAATCTTCGTGGAATATTCAATAATAGCATCTTTTGACTTCTCTCCGTAGGGAAGGTGTTTGGTATCTCCAAAGTAAATCAGGTCTTCAAGAGGAAGAAGTCTTTTAATTTCTTTAGCTACGGTAAGGCCTCCTACACCACTGTCAAAAATACCGATAGGCTGGCTGGATGAAAGATGCGAATAATCTTGTTTTTTAGTTTTCAAATGAACTGAAATTTTATACAAAAATAGTGAATTTTACGGTGTTAATATTGTACCGAAAAAAAATTATACAATGAATATATCCGATGCAATTCCATCAGCCATAAACCAATGTTTTTCGGGGATTTTCAGATGATCGTTTTCAATGATTAAAATTCCTTCGTCAATTTTGGATTTTATTTCGGTTTGAAAATGTTCTAATAATCTTTCCGGGAATTTGGCTGTTAAACTTGTAATATCTACTCCCCATATTGTGCGCAGCCCAATCATAATCATCTCATTAAACTGATCCTCCTGTGAAAGGATTTCTTCTTCTTTGGCAAGAATTTTTCCCGCCAGTTTTTTAATGTATTGCTGGTTGTTTGCTACATTCCAGCTTCTCACATCAAATCCATTGTAAGAATGTGCTGAAGGGCCTATTCCCAAATATTCCTGGTATTTCCAATAGGCAGAATTATGTCTGGAATAAAATCCTGGTCTGGCAAAATTGGATACTTCATAATGTTCAAAACCATTATCCTTTAAAAAATCTGAGAGGTAATAGAATTCTTTATTTTGTTCTTCTTCTCTGGGGCTTTTTACTTTTCCCTTGGAAATCCAGTTTTCCAAAGCAGTTTTAGGCTCAACCGTAAGGGCATAAGAAGAAATATGGGGAACTTCAAGAGCTATTGTTTTATGTAAATTTTCTTTCCAGATCTCCAGATTTGAAGTGGGAGAACCATAAATTAAATCTATGCTGAGATTTTCAAATCCAAAATCCTGGGCACGTTTTATAGAACTCTCCGCTTCTGAGGCATTATGCGCCCTGTTCATCAATTTCAGGTCTTCTTCAAAAAAGCTCTGAGTACCAATAGACAGACGATTGACAGGCGTTCCGGATAATTGCTTTAAAAAGTTTTTATCAAGGTCATCGGGATTAGCTTCCAGGGTAATTTCGATATCTTTTTCAAAACTGAAATAGCGCAAAACCTCATCTATCATGGAATTGATTTCATCAACAGATAGAATAGAGGGTGTTCCACCTCCGAAATACAGGGATTTTAAACTTTGGTTCTGTAATTCATTTTTTCTCAGCATAAGCTCTGTTTTCATGGCATGAAGCATTTCATCCTTAAAATTCAGAGATGTTGAGAAATGGAAATTACAGTAGCTGCACTTCTGTTTACAGAACGGAATGTGAATATATATCATAAAAAAAGCTCTGAAAAAATTCAGAGCTCAAATTTATTTAAATTAAATTGATTAATATCTATATCCTCTAACATTAATAAAGTTATCGAAGTTGTATCCAAGACCAATCATGAAACTGTTTCCACCATATGTCTGGATATCAGATAACCCAAGGTTATATGTAGCACCGATCATAAACTTATTGAATCTTACTTTTACAACCGGAGCGATTTCCAACTGCTGGCTGTCGAATCTGTTTTGAGCGGCTCTATAACTTACCCCGAAAGAGAACGCGTTAATTTCATTTTTGAAAGTCGCCATTAAGTTGTAATCCATTACTCTTGTTGAGTTGGTATTCAGGTTGATCATCGCTGCAGGCGTGATCATAATATTGTCTGCAATATGCCAGTTGTATCCTAAGTTTAAGAAAAACTTAATCGGAGAAGGCTCATAACCGTTTACAATCGGTCTGTCATTACCTAATGCAATATCATTTACAGATACACCCCCGAAAAGGTTTCTGTAAGTAGCAGCCAAACCAAAATTGGCATAAGCCATAAAGATATTACTTTGATCCCCTCTTACTAAAGGATCTCCCTGATCTTCTACGTTAATTTTCGAATAATCAAAATTTCTATTATACAAACTAACACTGGTACCAAACGAGAACTGATCTTTTCTGTCTCCTTCACTACTTAGAGGAATAAAATATGAAGCACCCACTGTAACACCTCCCGCAGATTCAGCTCCATTGCTGTCTCTGAACATGGTAAGACCGGCACCTACTCTATCGAATATGTTTGCATTGATTCCCACAGATTGAACATTTGGGGATTCGCTGAATTTTGAAAATTGTTTTTGATAAATGGCATTGAGCTGTACGTAATCTGTTTTTCCGTATTGAGCTGGGTTGAACAGGAAGTCACCATCCAAAAGATACTGTTGATAATATGGTAGTGATTCTTGTGCTTTGTATGCATTTGACAAAAGAGCTAAACATACGATAGCATATAGTTTTCTCATAACAAATCTTGATTTCAATTCAACAAATATAAAAAAAATCTCAATATATTTTTAGTTTTCTAAATAATTTCTCCATTTTTTTACAGCATCCTCCATATCTTTGGGCATTGGGCTCTCAAAATATAATTCCGTTTTAGTAGTAGGATGTATAAATCCCAGGGTATGGGCATGAAGTGCATGTCTTGGCAGAATTTCAAAGACATTATTGATAAATTGCTTATATTTTGGAAGATTTACTCCTCTCAGAGGGGTATGACCTTCATACCGTTCATCATTAAACAAAGTATGTCCAATGTGTTTGAAATGTGCCCTGATCTGGTGGGTTCTTCCCGTTTCCAGCTTACATTCTACCCATGTCATATATTTGAACCTTTCCAATACTTTATAGTGCGTAACGGCATGTTTTCCCTGACTTCCGTCTTCATAGACATACATTTGCATCCTGTTTTTAGGATGTCTTCCGATATGTCCTCTGATGGTACCTTCTTCATCTTTAAGATTTCCCCAAACAAAAGCCCAATACAGCCTTTTCGTAGTTCTGTTGAAGAACTGCTTGGCCAGAAAGCTTAAGGCATATTCATTTTTAGCAATAACCAAAAGACCTGATGTATCCTTATCAATCCTATGAACAAGCCCTACCCTGTCGAGATCAGACTTTTGCCCGTTCTTTTCAAAATGATAAGCTAATGCATTCACTAGGGTTCCGTCCCAGTTACCATGTCCCGGATGCACTACCATTCCGGCTTCCTTATCAACAACAACCAGATCATCATCTTCATACACAATATTCAAAGGGATATCCTGCGGAATAATTACATTTTCCCTTGGAGGTCTGGTAAGCAGTACAGAGATCTGATCACCCGGTTTTACCCGATAATTCTGCTTTACCGCAACTCCGTTTACAATAACGTTTCCGGCCCTGCAGGTCTGTGAAATTTTATTTCTTGACGAATTCTGCCTGTGTATCAATAGAAACTTATCAATTCTTAACGGATCCTGTTTCGGGTCAACAGTGATATTAAGATGCTCATACAATCCCTTATTTTCTTCGTCTATATCGATATTTTCAATACTGTTGGAGTCTAATAACTCTTCATCTAAAAAATCTTCGTTATCTTCTGACATTGTTTTTGATTTTTATACAAAAGGCTTCAACATTTTCAGTTGAAGCCTATATTTTATTAGCATAGTGGCGTATTACTCTACGACTACTTTTTTCGCTTTTGGTTTTTCTGCCGGCTCTTTTGTAGCTGTAGAAGCAGGTTTATGTG
This sequence comes from Chryseobacterium sp. UNC8MFCol, assembly GCF_000482305.1. Lineage (NCBI taxonomy): Bacteria > Pseudomonadati > Bacteroidota > Flavobacteriia > Flavobacteriales > Weeksellaceae > Chryseobacterium > Chryseobacterium sp. UNC8MFCol. The sequence continues at coordinate 37,600 of NZ_AXUZ01000016.1, read as the reverse complement.
CAGTTCCTGAAGTCTGACTGTTTCCGGTAGCTTTAGGCTTATCCGAAGTTGAACCAGCCGGTTTCGGACTTGTAGTCTGAGCCTTTGGAGTCTCTGTTTTTACAGGTTCTGGCTTAGGGATCTCTCTCTTAGGGGCAGGTGGCGGGGCTACCGGTGGTACATAGCTTGGCTCGGAACGAACTTCTTCGTATTGTACCGGTGGCAGAGAAGTATCTACTTTCATACGATAGATAGAATTCAACTGCTCCACCTTGGCTCTAAGCTCTGCCGGGGTTCTCTTACTTGCCCAAAGATCAATCTGCATTCCCTGATCACGGACATCTCCTGAGGCCGGATCCTGGTAATAAATAATATCAGACTCATCTTTATTCCCGTCTTCATGCTCTACCAACCCTACTTCAAACATACTTTTGGCAATAACGGCTCTGGCTTCTTTTACCGAAAGCCCTACTACGTTAGGAATTGAAATATTTCTCATAGGACCGGACCCTACTACTACATCGATCACAGAAAACCTCGGTAAACGTGCTCCCGGATTTACTGCATTTCCTTTATATAAAATTCTTAGAAGGGCATCTTTCTGAATACTCGGTTCATAAATAGTATCTCCGATTTTAAGACCAACCTGGTCTAATCTCTGGAACGCCAACCCTGAATATTTATTGATTACATCCGGTACAGCAATCTGAGCCCATGTTCTCGGATTTACTTTTAAACGAACTGTTCTTCCGTCTTTTACACGGGATCCTGGGGCAGGATAAATCTGCAGAACCTGAAATGGTCTGTATTTAGGATCATAATTCGCGCTATCTACTTCATACTCCAGTCCTGTATCATCTAATATTTTAACTGCATCGTGTACAGATTTATTGACTACATTGGGAACAGGAATTTCCTGACCGTGGTTAGTATGGTATTCCAACCAACGAAATGTAAGCCATACCAGACCCACGAAAACGCCGATGGCTATTACTAAATTCAGTAAAACTTTCCAATTGAAAAGTGATTTAAGCATACTTAAAATTACTTTAATTACAACGGCAAATATAGCTAATAATTTTAGAATGGGCTTTTTATTTAACACAATTCATTTTTGATTTTAAAATTTCCTTATTTCCCGTATTGCATTACATAAAATGTTTAAATTTGCCTTAATTGATACTATATGGTTATGAACAAAAAAAGTGTTGCCGTAGTAATGGGAGGCTATTCTGATGAATATGTAGTTTCTTTAAAAAGCGGACAATTGATCTATGATTCCTTAGACAGAAATCTGTATGATGTATATAAAGTAGTAATCCTTAAAGATGAATGGTATTTTTTAGACGAAAATGATAAAAAGTATCCCATCAACAGGGGTGATTTTTCAGTTACCTTAGATAATGGTGAAACATTGAAGTTTGATGTATGTTTCAACATCATCCACGGAACGCCCGGTGAAAATGGGATACTGCAGGCATATTGGGATGCAATAGGTCAGAAATACACAGGTTGCGGTTTTTACCAGAGTGCCCTTACTTTCAATAAAAAAGATACCCTTGCTGTATTGTCCAAATATGGAATCCCTTCTGCGAAAAGCATTTATCTGAGAAAAGGAGAGCACATTAACGTTGATGAGATCATTTCAGAATTAAATCTTCCTCTTTTTGTAAAACCTAACCAATCCGGTTCATCACTCGGAATTTCCAAAGTAAAAGAAAAGTCAGAACTGATTGCTGCTACGGAAATTGCTTTTAAAGAAGATGACGAAATCCTTATTGAAAGTTTCCTGAACGGTATGGAAGTTTCTGTAGGAGTGATCGATTTTAAAGGAGAAACAATTGTTTTGGGAATCACTGAAATTGTTCCTCAGAATGAATTCTTTGATTACGAAGCAAAATATGAAGGAGCATCTGAAGAAATTACACCGGCCAGAATTGATGAAGTAACGACAAAAAAAGTAGAAGAAATCGCGAAAAGAGCTTACAACTCACTGGGAATGAGCGGATTTTCAAGAAGCGAATTTATCCTGATGGACGGAGTTCCTTATATGCTTGAAATGAATACTAACCCGGGATTCTCTCCTGCCAGCATTCTTCCTCAGCAAGCAAAACATTATGGAATTTCTATCATGGATCTTTGTGGAAATGAAGTTGAAAAAGCACTTAATAAATAATTCAGAAGTTCAATATAAACATAAGATCCATCGCTTTCTTATCGTTTTTGACTCAAACTCATAACTTGTACAACATGAAAATTGCTGTTTTCCCGGGATCGTTTGACCCGATTACCTTAGGACATTACGATATTATAGAAAGAGCGGCACCGCTTTTTGACAAATTAATTATTGCCATCGGACAAAATTCTCAAAAAAAATACATGTTCCCATTGGAAAAAAGAATGGAATTCATTCAAAATTCCGTGGCTGAATTTCCTAATGTAGAAGTAGATTATTTCGAGGGCCTTACGGTAGATTATTGTTTTGAAAAAAATGCGCAGTACATTATCAGGGGACTTAGAAATCCTGCTGATTTTGAATTTGAAAAAGCAATCGCCCACACCAACAGAACCTTGGCTCATAAAAAACTGGAAACGGTATTCCTTCTGACATCATCCGGAAAATCTTTCATCAGCAGCAGCATTGTAAGAGAGATCATTAATCACGGTGGTGAATATGAGCTCCTGGTTCCGGATTCAGTAAGAGTCGAGAGATAAATAGATACGTAATGAGCAATCAGGAATGAATAACAATGATGTATATTGTGGTTGAAGAAATTGATAAAACCCGACTCTGACTTGAAATTATTGAAAGTTTAGAATATATAAGTCCGGAAAATATTTTACATTTAAAAACAGAATGTGAAGAACTGGTAAAATTATCTCAATTTAAATGGCATAATTTTTATTACTGATTGCTCATTATTCATTATTTATAACTTTATGCACGAACAGTTCAATTTCGCGATAGAAGTCCTCGGAACTATTGCCTTCTCCATGTCCGGAAGTTTTGCAGCCATGCAGAAGCGGCTCGATCCGTTTGGGGTGCTTATTATTGCCTTTGTGACTTCTGTAGGAGGAGGAACTGTAAGAGATCTTTTACTTGATATCCCAGTATTCTGGATGCATGATCTCCTCATGTGCATTTTAATCTTGGTGACCAGTATCTTTTCCATGGTATTTAAATCACTGGAAAAAAACTTTAAGGTTACCTTATTCATTTTCGACAGTTTCGGACTTGGCCTGTTTACCATTATCGGGATCCAGAAAGGATTGAATGTAGGAATACATCCGCTCATCTGTATTGGCTTGGGAACCATTACCGGATGTTTCGGAGGGATTATCCGCGATATTCTGCTCAACCGGATTCCTCTTATTTTCAGAAAAGAAATTTATGCTACAGCCTGTATTGTAGGAGGTGCAGCATTTTTACTGATGACCAAATACACATCTTTATCCTATACTTTCATTCAGATTTTTACAATTTTACTGATTGTAGGGATAAGAACTTTAGCCGTAAAATATCACTGGCAGATGCCAAAGTTTTACGGATATGATCAGACTTCTGAAATGTAGAAATATCTTTTAAAAATAAAAAAAGCACCTGTTTTTCTTTCAGGTGCTTTTTTATATTTATTTTTTCTGACTAGAAGAATTTTCCTCTGTTTCTCATATTCGGATTATGCATGTGCTTTTGCATAGATGGCATTTTCAACTGATCTTTCATCATTTTGATCTGATCAGTCATCATACCGGCACTGTCTAATCTTTTTGCTTCTTCCAGGAGTTTTTGTCCTTCCTGTTTTCTTCCTTTAGATATCGCTGCTGCTGCAAGGTTCAGGGTAGCCATAGCCCGGTCATGTTTCATATTCAGACCATATTCCAGCGCTTTTTTCATCAAAGGCTCTACTTTCGCCGGGTGATCCTGAGCTTGTGTTAATCCCTGTAAATAATGGAAATACCCATACTGAGATTTATGAAGCTGCCCCTGGTAATCTGTTATTTTTGTCAGCCATTCTGCAGCTTTCTCCATATTTTGTTTTCTTAGCTGCCAGAATGCCAAAAGGATATATTCATTTTTAAAGAAAAGCAGAATCGGAAAAGCAGCCAAAAGAAACACAACAATTCCCCAACCAAGATTTCTTGTGAAAATCATCATATAAAGTCCTAATAAAATCAGAATTGCTGCTACTGCAATTTTTATGTACTTATTCATTTTTAAATTTTAGAAGTGCAAAGATAATAAATTTAAGCCTTAAAGTTCAAAAAGTCAATGGTGAATGGTCAATTCTACGTGCTTGTCCGTTGCTGGTATCATCCGGAAATCACAATTTACCTGCAAAGCCAAATTTGACTTTGGACCTTTAATCTTCTTTTTTGTTTCTTTCAAACGTCTGAAAACAGAAATCATACATATTTTTCTCATCTTTTTCATGGCAGGTTTCATTCGTTTTTTTCCAGATTTTTCCGTCTATTTTAGGGAAGAATGTATCAGCTTCAAGATCAGCCTGTACAAGGGTAACTTCCAGCTTATCCACCATATCCATGGTCTGTTCATAAATATTTCCGCCTCCTATGATAAAGACTTCCTCATCAATTTTTTTAGCAAATTTTACAGCCTCTTTTATACTGCCCACAATAAGAATACCTTCTTCAAACCAGTCTTTTTTTCTTGAAACAACAATATTTGTACGGTTAGGAAGAGGTTTCCCAATACTTTCATAGGTTTTTCTACCCATAATTACAGGATGCCCGGAAGTAATATCTTTAAAATGTTTTAAGTCTTTAGGAAGATGCCAAAGCAACTGGTTTTCAAAACCAATTTCATTCTTCTCTCCCATTGCTACCACTATTGTTGTCATTCAAATATAATTTTTCACAAAATTAGCACATAATTTGTATATTTGATTAGCACAAAAAATTAAAAAAAATAAACTATGAAAAATAAAGGATGTCTGGGCGCCGGAACCATTGGTATTGCCCTCCTTATTATTGTTGCAGTTCTATTCTTTTGGGGAAAAAGCGGATATAACAACTTTGTAACCAAAGAACAGAATGTGAACACAAAATGGTCTAATATTGAGACTGTATATCAGAAAAGAGCGAATCTCATTCCTAACCTTGAAAGAACGGTAAAATCTTACTCAAAATTCGAGCAGGAAACGTTAACACAAGTTGTTGAAGCACGTTCTAAAGCAACATCAATCAACATCGATCCTACCAATATGACCGATGCAGATATTGCAAAATTCCAGGCGGCACAAGGAGAATTATCCGGAGCATTAAGCCGTTTAATGGCTGTAGTGGAGTCGTATCCTAACCTAAAAGCAGATCAGCAGTATATCAACTTCCAAAGAGAATATACCGCTATCGAAAACAGCATCAGAACTGAAACGGTTTATTATAACGAAGCTGCCCAGGATTATAACACCTCGATCAAAACTTTCCCCAATAATATTTTGGCGAATTTTACCAACTTTAAAGAAAAACCTTATTTCAAAGCTGAAGCAGGCGCTCAAAAAGCCCCTGAAGTATTCAAATAATGAGTAAATTCCTTACCAATCAGCAAATCGCTTCCCTTACGGAAGCGATTCAGTCGGCAGAAGACCATTCTACGGGAGAAATTAGAGTTCATATTGATTCTAATACGGAAGACCAGCATGCTAAAACGGCATTTGAAGTCTTTAAAGAACTCCGTATGGATAAAACTACCGATAGGAATGCGGTGCTTTTTCATGTCAATTTTGAAAAAAAATATCTGACTATTATAGGAGATCTCGGGATCCATGAAAAAGTGCATCAATCATATTGGGATCATCTGCATGACTATATTACGGCTGAATTTGCAAAAGGAAATTATTATAAGGCATTAAAAAGTGCCATTCTTGAAACAGGTCTTGAACTCAAAAAATATTTTCCTGTAGAAGGAGAAAACCCAAACCAACTCCCGAATGAAATTACGTTCTCTTAAAATAGTATTTTCATTTTTACTGATCTGCTTTTACACCATTGTATCAGCACAATATACCGTACCTGAAAAACCGGCAGTACTCTATCCCGTTTTTGATGAAGCCAATCTTCTTTCCCAACAGGAGAAAGATGAGCTTAATAATAAACTGATCAAATTTGCCGATACTACCTCAACAGAAATTGAGGTAGTGATTATCAAGTCTACCAAAGGCGAAGATGTCAATTTCCTGGCAACCATGTTCGGTCAAAAATGGAAAATTGGAAAAAAAGGGGTCGATAATGGTGTCGTATTTCTGATTGCTACCGAAGACAGAACCATGTCTATCCAGCAAGGAAGAGCAGTAGAGCAGTATCTGACGGCTTCTGTAGCAGGGCAGATTCTGGACTATATTGTTACTCCAAACTTTAGAAAAGGAGATTGGTACGCAGGAATCAATGGCGGTACATCAGCCATTATGGAAGCGGTGCAGGGAAAATTTAAACCTGTAGCCACTACAGCACCTTCCGGTAATGGAAGTGCTCTTAAAGTACTCGTTATCGCCTTTATCATTTTTATCATTATTGCCATCCTGTTTGGCAACAGAGGAGGCGGACGTGGTGGTGGCGGAAATTATGACGACGATGATGATGTCATTATCAGCCGAAGAGGACGCAGAAATTATCCTGGTGGTTTCTTCCCTTTCCCGGGCAGTTTCGGAGGCGGTGGCTTCGGTGGAGGAAGCTCCGGAGGTGGCGGAGGTTTCGGTGGCTTCGGAGGCGGAGGTAGCTTTGGCGGAGGCGGAGCATCCGGTGGATGGTAATCTTTGAACAATGATAACAACACATAAACAGGTCAGGTCTTTACGGCCTGATTTTTTATTTAAAACCTTAAAATAACCTGTTTTATTTGATTTATTTTAACATTAAATTGACATTTACATGTTAAAAAATTAATAAACATACACAAATTCATTCTTTTATTCAAAAATTTATCATTATATTTACTGAAAACAGGATTTATGAAGAAGACATTAGTAGTATTTGCACACCCTTATCTGGAGCACTCTAATTCGAATGTGGAGCTCATTAACTTCTACGTTCGACACCAGCATTATACTTTACGCGATCTTTATGAAGAATATCCTGATTTTCATATCGCAGCCTTCAGAGAAAGAAAACGTTTAGCCAACTACGACCGGTTTGTTTTCCAGTTTCCTTTAATATGGTTCGGAATGCCTCCTTTGCTCAGATTATGGATTGATGAAGTTTTTGACAGAGACTGGCTGCAGCCCGGAAAATACAACCCGCTGGAAAATAAAGAAGTCTACATTCTGATTACCACCGGCGGAAAAGAAAGGTCTTTCAGTAAAACAGGTACCTATCAATATACCGTTGACGAGTTGATCAGCGGCCTTATTGTTTCATTAAAAGTTTTCAAAGCAGATATTAAACATATCAAAATTGTTTACGAAGCTAATAAGTTGTCTAAAAAAGAAATTATTTTACATAAAAAAGAGTTTACAGAACTACTCAATCAATAGCATATGGAGTCCAGCTTAGCGATGAACACATTAATTTTCTTAGGTGTAGCCATTATTATGGTTCCACTGGCCAGAAAATTGGGTTTAAGTTCTGTAATCGGTTATATTTTAGGAGGAATTATTATTGGTCCTTATGTGCTGAAATTGACAGGACATAATGTAAATGACATCATGCACGCCAGTGAATTTGGTGTTATTATGCTGTTATTCCTGGTAGGACTTGAACTTGAGCCCCGGAAATTCTGGGAAATGCGAAAAAAGATCATGGGATTAGGCCTTACTCAGATGCTTCTTACCATTTCTTTACTTTTCCTTGTATTCATCACCGTTGGCTGGAGAATAGATAAAGCAATTGCTGTGGCCATGTGCTTTGCTTTGTCTTCCACAGCTATCGTTCTTCAAACCCTGCATGAAAAAAACAACCTGAAAACAATGGCTGGCGAAGCATCGTTTTCAACTTTATTATTCCAGGATATTTCTGTCATCCCTATTTTAGCCATACTTCCTATTGTTGCTAATTATAAGGCAAAACATCATGATAATGAAATTCAGATCCTGATTCAAAAACTTCCGGAATGGCTTCAGGCCGGGACAGTAATTTTCGGAGTGGCTTTACTCATCTTATTGGGTAGATATGTATTCGTTCCTTTTTTACGGTATGTTTCAAAATCGGGAATGACCGAGCTATTAACAGCTTCTTCCCTATTTCTGGTAATCGGAGTTTCTGAGCTGATGATTGTGATCGGACTTTCACCTGCACTGGGAGCTTTCCTGGCGGGAGTGATGCTCGCCAACAGCGAATTCCGCCATGAGCTTGAAGCGCAGATCGATCCTTTTAAAGGCTTATTACTGGCTGTATTTTTTGTAAGCGTAGGCTCAACGATAAATTTCAATATCATTCAGCAGGATCCTCTTTTTATTTTCACTACCGTTTTTGCTGTCGTAACAATAAAATTTGTAGTCTTGTACATCATCGGAAAGTTTTTCAGGATGGATAATCCGCAAAGCTTGTTTTATGCATTTGCCCTTTCGCAGGTGGGAGAATTCGCATTTGTCCTCATCAACTATGCTTCCGATCTTTATCTGTTAAGTCCCGAACTTAATGCTCAGTTAATGGCTGTAACTGCTATCACGATGTGTATCACTCCTATTCTACTCATTGTCAACGACAAATTTATCACCCCGAAATTTATCAGGGAAATTCCTGAAGAGGAGCATGATTTTAATATTCTTGACAGTGACATTAGCCAGAAGAAAATAATAATTGTAGGATTTGGGCATTTCGGAAGTACTGTAGGCCGTCTTCTGAAAGCCAATAAAATATCAGCAACCGTGCTGGACAGAGACTCCGACCGTGTGAAATTGTTAAGAAGTTATGGTTTTAAAGTCTATTATGGGGATGCCACAAGAATTCCCATTTTACGAGCGGCCGGTATTGAAGATGCTGAAATACTCGTTTTATGCCTTGATGACCCTGATGATAATATGTTTATTGCAGAACTTGTTCGTGAACATTATCCGAAGGTAAAGATTTTTGTGCGGGCGAAAAACAGAATCGACGCGTATGAATATCTTAACAACGGAATCAATCATATCTACCGTGAAACCTTAGGTACTGCCGTTGATATGGCTATTGACGTCCTTCATGAAACGGGAATGAGAAAATATGCGGCAAGGCGTCTGGGACAAAGGTTTATGGCTATTGATAAAGCTTCTATCAGAAAGCTGGCAAAATCGAAAGAGGAAGATGATATTGAATTATTTACCACAAAAGAAATCCTCCAGCGGGAGGAGGAATTACTTGCTTTTGATAATCTTAATTTTGATACTAAAAATTGGGAGGATTCCTCATCAACCGAAGAAGAAGATGAGGAAGATTCCCAGGGTTAATTTATTGAATGCTTACGCTTCCGCCACTGCTTTCGTCTTTACTTACATTTTTCAGTTCGCCTTTTTTAGAAATATCAACACTTCCACCTGATGATGCTGACGCCTTTACAGAAGACACCGCGCTCAACTGGACACTTGCACCACTGGAAGCATCAGCTTCTACATTGTCTGCAATAACCTGCTGGGCAGAAATACTACTTCCTGAAGAAGCACTCACGTCTGCATGTTTTGCTTTTCCTGAAATATCAATACTTGATCCAGAAGACGCCTCAATATCAAGGTTTACCGCCCAGACCTTTCCACTGAAATTACTGCTGCTGCCTGCATTGATGTTAAAATCATTCGCCTCAAGATCACCGGAAACACTTCCCGCACTTGACACCTCAATATCCGTTTTTTCCTGGGTAAATTTATCTTTTACGGTAATTTTTGCCGCAGAATCGGCTCCAAGTTTCGAAAAATCTTTAGTATAAATTTTCGCGCTTACATTATTGATATTCATCACTCTGATTCCTCTTTTATAATGAATATGGAGCTTTCCCCCTTCATTATCTACAAGAACTTCGTTGATTATACTTTGAGGAGCTGAAATAACTACTTTCTCAGTTTCCGACTTGATCACCTCTGCATCAATAGCCTGTGAAACCTGGATTTCATCAAATTCTCCGGTAAATTCTTTCTGCTGCATCGGGCCGCTTTCTTTATTGATTACTTTCTCTACCCATCCGCTTTTTTCTCTGTTTTTCTTCTCATGTCTTTCGTTACATGAGGCCAATACCACTAAGGCTGAAAAAATAAAAAGAGTCCTTGTTTTCATGTTTATTATCTTTTATAGATTATTTTCTTGCTATTTTAATATTAAAACAACTAATGTATGAAAAATATTACATCAGTACCGAAAGACTATGTAAGTATTCAAAATTAACTAATAGTCTGGCATGTATTCACTTAAAAAATATATTTCTGTTTCTTTATCTTAATTCGATTTACAAAATAAGTCCTATACAGTAAGTTTTTAATATCTTTATGCTTTAATAACAACTATTTTATGAAGAATATTTCATCGGTATTATTAATTTCTGCCTTGGCGTTCAATCAATCTTGTACTACAATGAAAAAAACCGATACTCAACAGGAAATTCCTGCTCCTGACCCGTCTTTATCTTCTAATCCGTTTATGAAGAAAAGCAAGCTTCAATACGAAGCTCCGGAATTTGATAAAATTAAAAACGAACATTTCAAACCGGCTTTTGATTTTGGTTTAAAACAACATGCTGCTGAAATTGAAAAAATTGCCAACAACCCGGCTTCTCCTACTTTTGAAAATACAATTGTAGAATTGGAAAAAAGTGGCGAAGTTTTGAAAAGAGCAATCATTGTTTTTTCGAATCTTACAAGTGCTAATACCAACCCTACATTACAGGCATTAGATCAAGAATATGCACCAATTTTTGCTGCACATTCCGATAAAATGTACCTGAATGAAAATCTTTATAAAAGAATCAAATCGATCAAAGAAGACGGATTAGATTCTGAAAGTAAAAAGCTTCTTCAATATTACAAACAAAATTTTGAGATTGCAGGTGCTAATCTTTCAACGGCAGACAAAGAGAAATTAAAGCAATATAACCAGGAACTTGCCTCTCTTTCTACTCAGTACTCCAACAAATTACTGGAAGCAAGAAAGCAGGGAGGGGTATTCTTTGCTGATGCAAAGGAACTTGACGGGCTTTCTGCAGATGAAATCGCTGCGGCTGCAGCTGATGCTAAGACTGCAGGACAACCTGGAAAATATCTTCTGGCTTTACAGAATACTACGCAACAACCTCTTTTGCAAAATTTAAAAAACAGATCCACAAGAGAAAAACTTTTCAAAGCTTCGTGGACGCGTGCTGAAAAAGGTGATGCCAATGACACCAGGGAAACCATTGAAAAACTGGCTAAACTTAGACTGAAAAAAGCACAGATCTTAGGTAAAAAGAATTTCGCAGAATGGAAATTACAGGACCAGATGGCCAAAACTCCTGAAGCTGCTACTAAGCTAATGAATCAGGTGGCTACTCCAGCTGTAGAAACGGCAAGACGTGAGGCAAAAGATATTCAGGATCTGATTGATCAGCAAAAAGGAGGTTTCAAAGTAGAACCTTGGGACTGGAATTTCTATGCAGAGCAAGTAAGAAAAGCAAAATTCGACCTTGATGAGAGTGAAATAAAACCTTACTTTGAAATCACTACGGTTTTAGAAAAAGGAGTTTTCTTCGCAGCAGAAAAATTCTACGGACTGACGTTTAAAAAAAGAACAGATCTTCCGGTTTACCATCCTGATGTTGTAACCTACGAAGTTTTCGATCACGACGGTAAATCGATTGCTATTTACTATCTTGACTTCTACACCAGGGACTCTAAAAACGGTGGAGCATGGATGAGCAATTTCGTTGAACAGTCTTACTTAATGGGTACAAAACCTGTCATCGTAAACTGCTACAACTATCAGAAACCGGCTCCGGGAAAACCTTCATTAATCAGTTTTGATGATGTTTCAACAATTTTCCATGAATTTGGACACTCGATCCACGGAATGTTTGCAAGTCAGAAATACCCTTCATTATCCGGAACTAACGTACCGAGAGACTTCGTGGAGTTCCCGTCACAAATTAACGAGCATTGGGCATTGGATCCGGTTGTACTGAAAAATTATGCTGTTCATTACGAAACAAAACAGCCGATTCCGCAAACATTGGTAGAAAAAATCAAAAAAGCATCAACATTCAATCAGGGATATATGACCACTGAATTGATCTCTGCTGCTGAACTTGACATGGACTGGCATACAGTAAGCGATGAAAAGCAGTTTATTCCTGTTTTAGATTTTGAAAAACAATCGTTGGCAAATCACGGATTCAATTTAGCAACAGTTCCGCCGAGATACCATACTCCTTATTTTGCTCACATCTGGGGAGGTGGTTATTCAGCAGGATATTACGCTTACTTATGGTCTGAAACTTTGGATAATGACGCATGGGAGTGGATTAAAAACAACGGCGGCTTAACAAGAGAAAATGGAGACCGTTTCAGAAAATATATTCTTTCCGTAGGAAATTCTGTAGACCTTAACCAGGCATTCAGAGATTTCACAGGACATGATCCGGACATTAAGCCTCTACTAAGAAACAGAGGATTTATCAAATAATACAATCAGAAGCATTCTTTTTAGAGTGCTTCTTTTTTGTTGAAATATTAATTTCATAGGAACAGGTACATCATAAAGGCTTACCCGAACATCTCAGTTGTTGAGAGGTTATAATAACTAAAGCCCATTTCTATTGATATTTCTTATTTTTGTAGCTCGAAATTAAAATACACCCTATGAATTGTCCCTGTTGCTCAGGAAAAAGTTATGAAGAATGCTGCAAACCTTATCATACAGGAGAAAAGCATGCGCCAACTGCTGAAGCCTTAATGCGCTCCCGATTTTCTGCCTTCGCTGTTCCGAATGGAGAATATTTAATGGAAACTACCCTTCCGGGCAAAAGAAAGTACCACAACAAACAGGATCTTCAGGAATGGGGTGAAATCAATGAGTGGACAAAACTGGAAATCATCCAGACGCCCGCATTAAACCATGTAGAGTTTAAAGCGTATTACACAGATCAGGACGGCCATCCTCAGGTTCATCATGAGTTTTCTGTTTTTCAAAAAATGCATGAACGCTGGTATTATGTTTCAGGAGAATTTTTAGATTAATATAATATGAAGACGAGTTTTATTTACACAGTATTGCTGCTGATTTGCGGTTTCGCCTTTTCCCAGGCTCAGACCGCAGATGACAAAAAACAGATCACGGCTGCCGTTACGGATATTTTAAAAGGCTTCCAGACTAAAAACGGAGAACTTATGAACAAATATGTAGACAAAAACTACGGAATAGGCGTTCTTTTTAAAAGTGGCGGTAATCTTGGGTTTGTATCGAATGAAGATGTGGATTTCAGTATGCCATTAGGGTATATTTCAAAAGCATGGACTATCAGAAATCAGTTTCCTATCCAGTTTGATTCAGCTTACGAGTATGATTCAGAAAGCAAAAAATGGAAAAAAGAGGGATTATTTGTTCAGTTCAACTCTGATGCAGTGAATGAATATGCAGATCAATTCCCTGATCAGTATTCTGTAAAAGATCAGATGATTTTTAAAATTAATTCTGATGCTAAGAATGTAGTTTTTGTAACGCTTGCCGAGAATACTAAAGAGAAAGCTCCGATCAACGGATTCAGGTTTGTGATGACTAAGATCAAGGGGAAATGGGTTCTTACGTTTATTGATGTAACGGAATATGATGCGGAATAATGTGGATAATCATCACGGTGTAGGCCACTCCGCCAAATCGTAGATTGACATCCCGGAATGCCAAGGCATTGTTTGGCTGACATAAACCATAAAAAACCACAGCTGAAGCTGTGGTTTTTACAAATGTCCCGAATACCGGGCATTTTTATTTTTTAGTGACCTTCAGTTCCGTCAATTCCGTGTGCATGTCCGTGAGACAATTCTTCTTCTGTTGCCGGACGAGTGCTTAGCACTTCTACCTGGAAATCTAATACTTTACCTGCCATTGGGTGGTTAAGATCTGCTACAACAACCTCCGGAGTTACTTCTACTACAAACGCCTGGAAGTTATTCCCCTGGTTGTCTGATAATGGTAAAATCGCCCCGATCGGAGGAGTACCTGATTCTTTAAACATCTCGATTGGCAATTGTGCGATAGCATCAGGTTGTCTTTCACCGTAAGCTTCTTCCGGCTGAATTACAAAAGCAGCTTTATCACCAGCTTTCAATCCTAAGATATTTTGCTCAAATTTTGGAATCATCATTCCCACACCGTACAAGAATGTAAGTGGATTTTCTGTTGTTGTTTCTTCTACAAGAACTTTACTTCCATCCTCTTCGATGGTGTGAAGAATGTATTTTACAGCTACAACGTGATTGTTTTCAATTGTCATATTATTCTTTTTTGTCGTGAGCTCTTTCACGATTAATGGTACAAAGATACTGTTTTTGAAATGATTTGATCAGGTTGAAAGACGGGAGATGGAAGAAGGAAGTTATGAGGGGCATAAAGTACACCACATCTGTTTTTTAACTTCCAAAAATTCATTTTTACTAATTTAAAAAATAAGTTACAAGGCGGAAATAATTTCCAGCTTTCGCCCTTTATTTACTATTTCTGTTTTCTTCTCTCTTCTTCTGTCTTAGTACAAACAGATATAAACTTTCCACTTTTGTCCTTGCCCATGGTGTTTTTCGTAAAAACTTAAGGGAAGAACTGATACTCGGATTATCTGTAAAGCATCTGATATTGATCTGCTCACCCAATTTCTCAAAGCCTTCGTAGTATTCTACCAATTCTTCGAGAATGGCATCGAGTCTTTTTCCGTGTAAGGGATCTTTTGATTTTTCTTCCATAACGCAGTAAAATTAAAACATTTTATCAGACTTACCGACTAAAATTGTTTCGACTCTTAATCTTTAGTATTTTTGATGAAGCGATGGCTTACCCATAAAGTTATCCGTATCAAAAATATGAGCAAAAACAACGAAGCAAACAGGAAAAAGAATAAAAAGATGATCGACCAGAAAAAACGGAAAACACAAAATGCTGAAGCAGAAAGAAAAGCCCGTTTAAAGCAGATTCTGGAAGATTTTAAAGCAAAAGAGGACGATCAAAAATAATCCATCCTTCATTACTAAACATCCTGGTTTTGAAACTGTAAAATTGTCTAAGGTTCAAGCAGATTCTTTTGACACAGGTGTAGATCCCGATGAAGTAAGGTAAGCCGTAATTTTAACAATACAACTTCATTTATCTTTGGATATTGACTGTTAACAATGATAATTTTTTATGAAAATTCTGCATACTGCCGACTGGCACTTAGGAAAAAGACTGGATCGCTTTTCGCGTCTCGAGGAGCAAATATTGGTGATGGAAGAAATCATCGGCATTGCTGATGAAGAAAATGCAGATCTTATCCTGGTGGCCGGAGATCTCTTTGATGCCTTTAACCCCGGCGTAGAAGCTGTGGAACTTTTTTATAAAACCCTGAAACGTTTATCCAAAAACGGACAACGTCCTGTCATTGCCATTTCAGGAAATCATGATTCACCGAACCTCATCAACGCACCTGATCCATTGGCCAGGGAATGCGGAATTATTTTAATCGGACATCCCAAAACAGTCATACAGCCTTTTGGAACAGAATATTTCAGCATCCTGAACTCCCGGGAAGGCTTTATAGAAATGAAAATCAATACCATTGATTTTCCGGTAAGAATCCTTCACACCCCTTATGCCAATGAGATCCGTTTAAAGGAATATTTTGGTGAGAGTAAAGAAGAAGAAATCAACAAAGTCCTTGCCCACACCTGGAATGAGCTTGCAGAGCAGTTTTGTGATGATGCAGGAGTCAATCTGCTGACGGCTCATTTATACATGAATAAAAAAGGAAATGAAATTCTGGAAGAACCGGAGGGGGAAAAACCTATTAAAATAGGAAATGCTGATCTTATTTTTTCGGATAGTATTCCTGAGCAGATTCAATATACGGCATTAGGACACCTTCATGGCTTTCAGAATATAGGAACCAGAGAAAAACCTGTGGTTTATTCTTCTTCTCCGTTATGTTACAGTTTTAGTGAAGCAGGTCAGATAAAATATGTATCTATTATTAATGCAGAGCCGGGAAAATCTGTTACCTATGAGAAGAAAGC
This sequence comes from Chryseobacterium sp. UNC8MFCol, assembly GCF_000482305.1. Lineage (NCBI taxonomy): Bacteria > Pseudomonadati > Bacteroidota > Flavobacteriia > Flavobacteriales > Weeksellaceae > Chryseobacterium > Chryseobacterium sp. UNC8MFCol. Next base: position 21,482 of record NZ_AXUZ01000016.1, on the reverse strand, counting down.
TTTGAAAAGTGGAAGAGCGTTGGTACGGAAAACATTCACTTCAACAGAAGACACCATTAAGTGGCTTAAAGAAAATCCTGATACCTTTATCGAGCTTACTTTAGAAAGTGAAACTTTCTTAACCGCTGATGAAAGAAGGCTTATCTATCAGTCTCACAACGGAATTGTGTATCTGATCCCGAAAATTAAAAATAGAGAACTCATAGAGCCGGAAAATCACGAAATTAACCTGAATCAAAATATAGAAGCATTATTTAAAGATTATTTTAAATCTAAAAACGGAGGCCAGGAGGCTAATGAAGAATTGATGAATTTGTTTAATGAAATTTTAAATGCCTGATCTATGATTCCAGTAAAATTAACAGTTGAAGGTTTATATTCTTACCAGGAACGCCAGATTATTGATTTTAAAAATCTTACGGAAGGCGGTTTATTCGGTATTTTCGGGGCGGTAGGTTCCGGAAAGTCTTCGATTCTTGAAGCCATCGCATTTGTGTTATACGGCGAAACGGAACGTCTGAATATGCGTGATAAGAGGGCGTACAACATGATGAATTTAAAATCAAACAATTCTTATATCGAATTTGATTTCATCAATTTTGAAAATAAACAGTTTCGTGCAACCAGGGATTTCAGACGTAATTCCAAGAAATTTGACGATGTAAAGCCTTATTCCGTCACTTTTTATGAAAATATTGATAACAAATGGGTTCCGCTGGATCATTCCAATGCGGAGACGATCATTGGGCTAAGTTATCCTAATTTCAAGCGAACCATTATCATTCCACAAGGTCAGTTTAAAGAGTTTCTTGAACTTGGTGCTGCAGAAAGAACCAATATGATGAAGGAGATCTTCAGTCTTCAGAGATTTGATCTCCAGAATAATGTTTCTTCCCTGAACGTCAGAAACAGGTCCGAACTGGATCAGCTTGAAGGACGGCTGAAAGGTTTTGAAGAAATCAGTGAAGAAAAGATTCAGCAGCAAAAGGAATTTTTAACAGAGGAACAGAAAAAACTCACTCAGGTCAATGAGAAACTGGAACAGGTATCCAATACTTATCAACAGCTAAAGAATTTAAAAACCGACTTTGAAAGCCTGCAACAGAACAGAGAAAATTTCGCTGAGCTCTCTCTCCAAAAACCCATGATTGATGCGCTGGAAATTAAGACCGATCTGTACGACCGCGTTTTCAGGGTTTTTAATCCTTTGATTATTGAAAAAAACAAGCTTTCAAAAGAAATAAAAGATCAGCAGACGGAAAAAGAAAACCATGTGAAGGTTGTACAGGACACTGAAAAAAAGTTCAATGCTGTCAAAGACCAACTGATTATTCTTGAGCCCCAATTTAAATCTTTGGATCAATCCAGAATACAGGAAAACGATCTGAATCTAATTGTCAATATTCTCAAATTTTCTGAAGAGATCAAAGTACTCAATGAGCGTACGCAGAAGGGTTCAGAAAAAGTAACGGAAGTAGAGACAAAAAGAGAAAGCAACCTTAAAAAGATTACAGAACTTACCAAAAGTCTGGTGACTTTAAAAGAGCAAAAGCTTGACACCGCTCTTCTTTCTCAAATTGGCAACTGGTTTATTCAACATAAAAATTTACAAAAATCCCTGCTTGAGCAAACGGAAAAAACTGAAAAACAACAGAAACAGGTTCATGGCGTCGCTGAAGAATTAAAGGTTTTTCCTTACCAAAAAAATTATCAGGAAAATTTCAGAACGCAGAAAGAAAGTCTTGAAAGTAACAAAAAACAATGGGTTCAGAAGCTAGACCATTTAAAAATACAAAAAGAACTATCCCGTTTTGCCAGTGAACTTCAAAACGGAGAATCCTGTCCTCTTTGTGGTTCTAAGGAACATCCCTATATTGTGGAATTTCACGATGTACATATGGAAATGCAGGAAACCCAGGAAAAGATAAATGCTCTTGATGAGCAGCTTCAGAAACTTCAGAAACAGGAAACGGAAATCGAAAAAGTTCTTGATAGAAAAAAGATTTTTGAAGATCAGCTTATCAACGAACAAACGACGTTACAAGCCATTCAAAAAGATCTGGAGAATCATATTCAACTTTTTATCTGGAATGATTTCAGCCCTGCACGTGAGGAAGAATTTGATAAAAAACGCCAGGATTCTTTTGCCGTAGAAAAAAAGATAGAAGAAATAGAACGGAACATTACCGCGGAACGTGAGGAAACCGACAAAGAAAACAAGCTCTTAGAAAAATATAAATCGGCGCTGGAAGCCTTCAGACTGGAAGAAGCGACGAAACAGGAACAGATTAACATAAGCCGCTCGGGACTTAAAACTCTGGACTGGAATCTTTACCAGCAAAAAACGGTTCAGGAAGTTGAAGAAGCTTATCAGAAGTTGGTTCAAAGCAATAAAGAAACCGAACAGAATTATCAGGCAGCCGTTGAACAGGAAAAAATATTGGCTCCCTTGCTGGCAGAACAAAAAGCCGTTGTTAGTCAGACTGAAAAACTGATCATGACGCTTGAAAAAGAGATCGATAATCATCAGAAGGCTATAGCCGGCTCTTTAAAGGAGCATCAATTCGCAGATTTCAAAGAAGTTGAACATATTCTTTCTCAGGAAATCAATATTGAGCAGTCAAGAGCTCAGATCCAGAAGTTCAAAATCGATTTCCAAACCCTGAAAAAAGTGATTGAAGGATTGGAACTCAAACTCAAAAATCTTTCTTTTGACAATGAACAGTTTTCCTTGGCAGAAAAGCAATATAATGACGTGAAAGCTGAAGTTCAGCAGGTCAATGATTCTGTCGTTACAATGACGTCTGAAATTCAGCGTCTGGAAAAAGAATATGCTAAAAAAGAACAACTTTTAAAAGATCTTGCAGCTCTTCAGAAACGTGCTGAAAATTTAAAACTGATGGTCAATCTTTTCAAAGGAGCCGGTTTTGTACAATACGTTTCTTCTATTTATCTGAGGCAGCTCTGTGACCATGCTAATGTGCGTTTTCACAGAATGACCCGGAACCAGCTGAGTCTGCAACTCAATGAAAATAATGATTTCGAAATCATCGATTACCTCAACGAAGGCCGCAGCAGAAGTGTAAAGACCCTATCGGGAGGTCAGGCATTCCAGGTATCACTGAGCCTTGCACTGGCATTGGCAGAAAGTGTACAGGCGAATGCACAGGCAGACAAGAATTTCTTTTTTATCGATGAAGGTTTCGGGACGCAGGATACGGAGTCTGTCAATATTGTATTTGAAACCCTTACCAATCTGATCAAAGAAAACAGAATCGTGGGAATCATCTCGCACGTGGAAGAGCTTAAAGAAAAAATTCCTACAGCGCTTACCATTATTAAAGATGAAGAAAGAGGTAGTTTGATCGGAATTGGCTAAACAATAAATTTTAAAAACGCAAAAGTCACAAAAGTTTTATCTGAAAAATACTTTTGTGACTTTTGTGGTTGAATAATCTCTTTAATTATAAGTGCTGAACCAAAGGCTTTACTTCATTCCCGAATAGCTCGATGGATTTCATCATTATATCATGGGCAGGATCGCCGATATCCATATGCCCGATAAACCTCGTGATCCCGAAAAGCTCTTTCATATAAGCAATTTTATCTGCAACTTCTTTCGGACTTCCGATAAATAAAGCTCCATCTTTACTTCTTCCTCCGTCATACTGCATTTTAGTATAAGGAGCCCAGCCTCGGGAAGCCCCTACCCTGTCCATCTGGGATTTATAATTGTGGAAATATCCGTCTACAACATTGGGATCATCACTTACAAAAGTGTGTGAATGAACTGCAATCTGCATTTCAGCCATATCATGCCCTGCCTTTTCGTATTCCTGCTTATAAAACTCAATCAGGTTTTTAAACTGGATCGGCATTCCTCCAATGATGGCTACCACTAAAGGCATTCCTAATTGAGCAGCATTCAAAACAGATTGTGGCGTTCCTCCTACTGCTCTCCAGATCGGAAGTTTCCCGTCATTTTTTGCTCTCGGGTAAACAGTCTGATTCTGCATTGGAGCCCGAAGCTTTCCTGACCAGCTTACGTTTTCTTCAGAATTGATTTTTAACAATAATTCCAGTTTCTCGTCAAATAGCTCTTCATAGTCGTTCAATGAATATCCATATAAAGGAAAAGATTCTATAAAGCTTCCCCTTCCCACGAATATCTCAGCTCTTCCATTGGAAATAAGATCCAGTGTGGCAAAGTCTTCATAAACTTTTACCGGTTCCGAAGAACTCAAAACAGTAACCCCACTTGCTAATTTTATATTTTTTGTAATACCGGCTGCCGCGGCCAATACCATTTCCGGAGAAGAAACGGCATAATCCGGGCGGTGGTGTTCTCCCATTGCAAATACGTCAATTCCTACCTCATCCATTAATTTTACCTGATCCAATATTTCATGAATCTTAGTTCCGGCATCTCTATATTTTCCGGTGGACTGGTCTAATGCCAGATCTCCAAACATTCCTATTCCTAATTCCATATTGTTGATTTTAGTACTACAAAAATAGCGCTATGAAATATCATATGCATTGATGTTTGATAAGAACGACGACCATATGTTTACACACTAAAAGTACAAGAACATCAAAGGTTTCAGCAAGGCATACTCCAGTTTTTTTGCCACGAATTCATAATTTCTTTTAATAAGGCTGCATATTAATATATATTCTATGTGTCTATGTGGTTCTAAAATTTGAACCACACAGACACATAGGTTTTATGCGTCAAAAATATTCGTGAATTCGTAACAATAGAGCATACCAAAATTTTATCACAGATAAAATCCTTGCGCCTTAAAAACAGTACGTCATTACATCTTTTTGCATATTTGTAATTTCGAATCAATACACAAACGAAAAATCCAACCGTTATGGTTGGATTTTACTATTATTTCTTCAGATATAAATCAAAATAATCTGTGATTTTCTGCATCAGGTGTACCCTGTCTTTTCCGATCACGTTGTGTGGGTGTCCCGGATACGCAAAGTAATCCAGCTGAACTCCGTTATCAACGGCCGATTTAATGAACTTTATAGAATGTTGCCATACTACGACATCATCCTGAGCACCATGAATCATCAATAGTTTTCCTTTCAGATTCTGAACTTTATCCAACAGGTTGGCTGCAGCATATCCCTGAGGGTTTTCCTGTGGCGTATCCATATATCTTTCACCATACATAATTTCGTACATGCTCCAGTCGATTACAGGGCCTCCCGCAACTCCCACTTTAAATACATCCGGCTTGCGAAGCATAAAGCTTGTTGTCATAAATCCTCCGAAGCTCCATCCATGGATTCCCATTTTTTCGGCATCTACATAAGGAAGAGATTTTAAGTAGTCTACTCCCTTCATCTGGTCATTCATTTCTGTGGTTCCCAGGTTTCTGAAAACAGCCTGCTCGAATTTCATTCCACGGTTTGAAGATCCTCTTCCGTCCATTGTGAAAATGATGTATCCGTTTTGAGCCATATATTCATACCACAGGTTTCCTGAAGCCGGAAAGCTGTTGGTGATCAGTTGTAAGTGTGGTCCGTTATAAAGATAAACGATCGTCGGATATTTTTTGTTGGGATCAAAATTTGTTGGAAGAATAATTTTTCCATACAAAGGAGTTCCGTCATCAGCTTTTAATTCGACATTTTTAATCTCAGGTCTCTGATAGTTCTTTAACGGGTTTTCAGAGGTGAGAATATTACTGGATTTCAGATTTGATGTATTAATGATATTAGCGATTCTTGGTGAGTTCGCATTGCTGTAAGCATCATATAAGTAATTCCCATCATTGCTTAACGTTCCGATATGCATTCCCGGTGCATCATCCAGTCTCTGCATTTTGAAGTTGGTCCAGTTGATCTTATACAAATGTCTTTCTAAAGGCGTTTCTTTTGTTGACGTAAAATAGATTTCCTTTTTCTTCTCATTGAATCCCAGGATATCGGTTACCAGCCAGTCTCCTTTTGTGATCTGTGCCACAAGTCCTTTTTCAAGGCTGTAGTGGAACAGGTGGTTGTACCCTGTTCTCTGGCTTTGCCATATAAAGTCTGTATTCGAATTCGGGAAGAAAGTAAGCGGATGCTGTGGCTCCACATATTTGCTGTCTGTTTCTTCAAATAATGTTTTTACCAATTCTCCTGTAGCCGCATTATATTGATTCATTTTCATATGATTCTGGCCTCTGTTCAGAACAGCGATGAAAATATATTTAGAATCCGGGCTCCAGGTAACCGCTGTTAAATACTGATCTTTTTCACCTTCTACTTTTAAGAAGGTTGTAGTTTGGGTTTTAATATTATATACTCCCAAAGTTACCTGATGAGACGTCTGACCGGCCATCGGGTACTTGATATTATGGTTCACGGCAGGGGTTACAGACCAGTCAATGATCGGGTAATCTGCCACCATGCTCTGATCCATTTTATAGAAGGCTACGCTTTCAGAATTGGGAGCCGGGAAAATTCCTGTATCGATTCCGAATTCGTTTCTGTGAACAGCCTGACCACTGATGATATTTTCATTGGATTCATTCGTTACCGCGATCGTTTTTCCGTTTTTACTGACAAATAAATTATTCTTTGCTGTAAATGCAAAGGTTTGTCCGTCACTGAACATTTTCACATTGGCAGCATCTTTGTCCATCGTTGCTGTATTTTTTACTTTCCAGTCATTTCCGGATTTTTCGATCCAGAACATTTTGCCTCCGCTATTGAAATATCCTCTTGAATTATCGGCAAACCTTATCTGTGGAACAGCTTTCAGTTTATCATCCGAGAATTTATTCAACTGAGTTAAAGACACTAAAGTATCTTGTTTATTGGTTTTAAGATCTGTGATCAGATATCCTCCTTTCACACCCTGAATATAAGATTTCCCGTCTGCAGACCATGAAAACTGAGAAATATTTTTCACGGCAAGATTTGTTCTCATCCCATTTACAGCCTCCGCCATCGTAAATTTCTGCGTCTGGGCCAATGCTGCACCGCCCAAAACAAGCATCAATAAAGAAAATTTATTTAATTTCATTGTATAGAATTGAATCCATCAAAAATAAGAAATAAAAATCATCCGTTAAGAAATGTTAAAATAAAACCTTCATAAAATAGAATTAATGCATCCAATGAAATTATTTCTTAACTTACTACTAGAATTTTTTGAATTGAAAATGGAGAACTTAAATTGAAAATTGATGGATTTTAAACCCAAACTAATCATTTTAAGTATCAGAAGCATTTCTTATCCTATATCAATGTTCCGTATATGCTCCCTATCCTAAATTTGCAGTATCAATAACAAATAAAAAATACAATACAATGGCAACAAAATGGAACCTAGACCCAACACATAGTGAAATCACTTTCAAAGTAAAACATATGATGATTTCTAATGTAAAGGGAAGCTTCAGAACTTTCACTGCAGAAATTGAATCTGAAGACGAATTTTTCGGTAATGCAAAAACTACTGCAACGATCCAGACTGATTCTGTGTTCACTAATAATACAGACAGAGATAATCACTTAAAATCAGCAGAGTTTTTTAATGCTGAGGCACATCCAACCATCACTTTTGAATCTCAAAATTTAAATAATGAAGTCGTTGGAAATCTTACGATCAACGGGATCACAAAACCGGTAACTTTGGACGTTGACTTCGGAGGAATCAATGTTGACCCATGGGGTAATACAAAAGCAGGTTTCTCTTTTGAAGGAAAAATCAGCAGAAAAGACTTTGGACTTAACTGGAATGCAGCTCTTGAAGCAGGAGGTGTAATGGTAAGTGATGATGTAAAAATTGCCGGAGAATTGCAGTTTGTAAAACAAGTATAATTTGGTACCATATCATATAAAAGGTTCAGGGATTTTGCTACAAAACCTTGAACCTTTTGTTTTTTATTAATTCCTATCAATTATGAATCTACATGATCTTCAAAATATAAGTGATCAGTTTAATTCAACTGAAAGAATGCCCGTTTTATTTCTCGGCCACGGATCACCAATGAATGCAATTGAAGAAAATCAATTTGTACAAGGCTTCCGAAAAGCAGCCGGAGAAATACCAAAACCCAATGCTATTTTGTGTATTTCTGCCCACTGGTATACGGAAGGAACTTTTGTGACGGCTATGGACATGCCCAAGACCATTCATGATTTTTATGGTTTCCCAAAAGCTTTATTTGATGTACAATATCCTGCTCCGGGAAGTCCTGAACTGGCAAAAGAAACGGCAGAGCTTCTGCTACCGGCCATCGTGGAAGAAGACCACAGCTGGGGACTTGATCATGGTGCCTGGTCGGTGATCAAACATATGTATCCGGAAGCTGATATTCCTGTGGTACAGCTCAGTATAGATCATACAAAACCTGCACAATACCATTATGATCTGGCCAAACAGCTTAATAGACTTCGGGAAAAAGGGATCCTCATCATCGGAAGCGGAAATATTGTTCATAATCTCCGACTGATAGACTGGAAAAATATCAATACCGTTGGTGCCGGCTGGGATTGGGCGATTGAAGCCCGTGAAAAAACCAATAACTGGCTTCTGGACGGCAATTTCCAAAATATCATCGAATACCAGAAGCAAGGTACATCCTTACAGTATGCCATCCCAACTCCTGATCATTATCTGCCTCTCATTTATACGTTGGGATTAAAGGACAGGTCTGAGGAACTTGCATTATTCAACGACGAGCTCATCGGAGGCTCTTTAAGTATGACAAGTGTCAGGATCGGATAAGACCTTAAAATAAAAAGGAAATACCTCAAGAGATATTTCCTTTCTTTTTATAGTTTAGAATTTGTATTACTGAACAGCCTTTAGCACATTGATATTCCCGTAGCCGTAGCTGGAATTTACGTTAGGATAATAAGTGGCAGACTGTCTCATTTTGTTCAGTACCTGATCTCTGGTCCAGGAAGGATTTTTAGCCCAAACCAAAGCAGCAATTCCCGCGGTAGCAGCGGTAGCTACAGAAGATCCTCCTACATAGTCAGACTGTCCGTTATAATAACTTAACACAGGAACGGTATTCCCTGAAGCTCTCTCCATCTGAAAGGTAAAATCAATCTGGCTTCCGGAATGGCAGACATTACATTTCTGGTTGGATGTTCCTTCCTTCACCCCTGTGATGGCTTGTGTTTCAGACATGGATGCAGGGAAGATCACTCCTACAAAATTGGTAAAACTCGTGGAAGTTCCGCCTGCGCAGAAAATCAGTTTTCCTTTACTATAGGCATATTTTACCCCGTCTTCAATTTTACCTACTGAAAAGATATGTCCCATTGACATGGAAATAATCTTTACATTGGCATTATTCCCCAGTTCTGTAAATGCAGTCTTTACCCCGTTTTGTTCTGCGGAGGTTTCCAGCACCACGTTTTCTGCAGCTCTGTAAGCAATTAAATTGGCATTATAAGCAACCCCCACCGGTAATCCCGCATTATTTCTTGGTGCAGTCATTACTGAAGCCATCTTCGTTCCATGCCCACACTGGTCGGCTGACCCATCTGAATTGAATACTCCGAATTTACTGATTGTTCTTCCTGAGGAAGCCCCATTATTAAAGCTTGTTCCAAGCAAGGTTTGTTCAGGTGAAACTCCTGTATCTACAAGACCGATGGTGACGCCTGCTCCGGTACTGTAGCTCCAGGCATCGGGAATATTGTGTTTGGCAAAAGCCCACGGAATTTTTGCACCCGGAGTAGTTGAGGTATAATCTGCGGTATTTAAAGCTGTGGATGAAAAGCCACATCCTGATGATCCGCTACCTGAAGATTTTGAAGCTAAATTATATTGGTTTTCTATTTCAAAATAATGGTAATCCGCCGGCTCCACATATCGGATATTTTTCATCTGACGAAGTGCTGTCAAAGTCTCTTCCTTTTCGATAACGACATCTATCTGATTAAGATATTTATCAGAAGTAAGAAGAAATCTCGCAGGTTCCGATCCTTCATATTGTTTGATTACGGATAAAATTTCGCCTTCCATAACCTTATTTTCCGGAGATTTACTTCTGTCAAAATCGTCCTTAGAGGATCCAAATCCGATAGATACCATCCTGTTTCCGCGAAAAACTGCGCTCCACAAAAAATGATCTGATTCGTTGCTCCAGTTGAAGGTACCATCAGTTTTGATAGACTGATTAATTCTCTCATTGATTTGTTTACCTGTCAACGGATCTTTCTGAGACACTTCAATTTTCGGATTTTCATTTTGAAGTTCATCTCTGGTACAGGAATGTAAAGCAATACATAGTGCCAGTAGGAATACACTTTTTTTCATATGTTATAATTTTGATTGTGATCACAATATAACACTTTACCGGGAATTAACGAATTTTAAAAAGTGAATTTAGCATTAAACAACACTAAATATAATATAAAAACGAAATAAATAGCAAAATATTAACAAAATAATAATATAAAAATACAGTTAAAGTATTTTCTCATAACAGACACTGCTTTCTATTCCCATATATTGTCCATAATTGGGAATCCTGTAGAATCCGCTTTTTTCATATACGGAAATCGCACTATGCAATCCTGAAGAAGTTTCCAGGACAGCTTTTCCAAATCCCTGTTCTTTAGCCCAGCTTTCTAATTCAGTAACCATTGCAGAAGCTAATCCTCTTTTTCTGAAATTCAGGTCCGTGTACATCCTTTTAATTTCAACGGTATCTTTGGAAAAAGGTTTAAAAGCCCCGCACGCAGCCGGAATCCCATCAACATACACTACAATACAATTTTTAAGAGTATCTACGGTATTAAACTGGCTGAAAAAATCATCATTTTCACCATTATGTTCGGCTAATGTCGCATCAAGATGTTTTACCAGATTTTGAAAGTCCGGGTGAGTGGAATCCAGTCTTTGTATTGTCATGACTATTTAAATTTTAAAAATTAAAAGCAAAAAGCTTCCGATTGGAAGCTTTTATATAGTACGGTTAGTTGACGATAAATTTTCTTTCATTAATAAGTGCTGCAATCGCCAGCATATCTTTACCGATAAGCCTGTCGTCTTCCAGTTTAGAAACTCTGGAGCGAAGAATAGCAAAGTTTTCTTCAATGACTTTGGAACATTTGGAAGGTCTTCTGAACTCCAGTCCCTGAGCGGCAAACATCAATTCAACAGATAAAATATTAACCAGGTTTCCAAGGACCTGATTGAATTTTCTTCCTGAAATACTTCCCATAGAAACATGGTCTTCCTGACCTAAACTTGTAGGAATAGAATCGGCAGATGCAGGGAAACATAATGTTTTGTTTTCTGTAACCAAAGCAGCTGAAGTATATTGAGGAATCATAAATCCTGAGTTTAATCCTGAGCTTTCTGTCAATAATCTTGGAAGTCCGTATTTTCCTTCCAGCAGCAAGTAGCTTCTTCTGTCAGAAATATTTCCCAATTCAGCCGCAGCCAATGTAGCATAATCTAACGGTAATGCCATTAACTGTCCGTGGAAATTTCCTCCCGAAATAGATTCTTCTGCACTAAGAACAATTGGATTGTCTGTGACTGAATTTAATTCTGTTTCAGCCATACTCCTCAAATGCTCAAAAGCATTTCTGCTCGCTCCATGTACCTGTGGTACACATCTCATCGAATAGGGATCCTGAACTCTCTCGCAATCTTCATGCGCTTTCATGTTCTGCGATCCTTTCAGGAACTTAAGCATTCTGGCCGCCACTTTTTTACTTCCTTCGAACGGTCTGATATCATGAAGTTCTTTTTTGAACGGGCTTGCAGAACCTCTGTATGCTTCGATACTCATGGCAGCCGTCATATCGGCAAGGTCAAGTAAATATTCGAATTTTTCCAGCCCCTTAATGGCATGAGCTAAAATAAACTGGGTTCCATTGATTAACCCCAGCCCTTCTTTAGGTCCCAAAACCAAAGGTTCCAGATTATGCTTTTCCAAAACATCCATCGTTTCAGCCACCTGATCACCTTCCCAAACCTGTCCAAGCCCCAGCAATGGCAATACAAGATGGGCCAACGGAGCCAAATCTCCTGAGGCACCTACAGAACCTTGTTCAGGTACTACAGGAATGATATCTTTTTCAAGCATCAGGATCATTCTTTCAATCACATCGAGAGAAACCCCGGAAAACCCTTTTGATAAAGCATGAACTTTAGCGATCATCATAATCTTGGAAAGTTCTTTATGAATAGGTTTTCCTACCCCTACAGCATGAGAAATAATTAAATTATACTGTAACTGCGCTGTTTCATCAGCTGATATTTTAGTGTCGCACAGCGGCCCGAATCCCGTATTGATTCCATATACACATCTATCGGACTCTACAATTTCCTGTACGTTTTTCTGAGATTTTAAAATTTGTTCTTTTGCTGCTTTGTTCAGCTTGGCTTTATTAGGTTTTTTACATATTTCCAGAACATCATGGAATGTAAAAACATCTACTCCGTATATCATTTCTAAAAAATTTTCTTAAAATTAAGCATTTAACAATAATTGGAGAAACTAAATTTCATTGTTCTATATTTTTATGAAAATGAGTGAATTAATTTATTATTTTTAGGCCTGAACATAAAAAACAATAATACATGAGACTGAAAACTTTACTGCTGGCTTTATGCGTTGCAGGAACTTCCACCTTCGCACAGAAAGTAAAATACTCAAAGGAAGAGATCAAAAAAATGGAAACTTATCTTTTTAATGAAGGTTTTAATACTCCATCTCCCAAAAAGACATCCACTATTATTTTAAAAGACGGAAATACCTATAAAGGTTTCTGCAATAAGATTGAAACTAAGAAGGGACAAATCTATGAAGTAGCTATTAAAGATAGTGTTACTAAAAAGAACAGTACTTTTAATGCCGATCAGATCAGTGAAATGTATGTATATCCAAGCAATGCAGAAAAAATTGCAAAAGTGGCCAAATACATGGGAAATATCAGAAACTTCGGAACAAAGAAACTGACCAAAAACACTAATAATGACCGAATTTACTTTGTAAACCAAACAGTTTCCCTGAAAAATAAAAAGGACGATAAAGAATTTCTGATGCAGGTTATCAATCCGGGGTTTGACGATATTATCGCAGTATATCATGATCCAAGGGCTAAGGAAACTACAGGGTTTTCTGTCATGGGCTCTCCACAGCTTGGCGGCGGCGTTATTAAATCCTATTATGTAAAAAAGGGGGACAAAGTAATTTGGCTTCATAAAGATGATTTTGAAGACCATTATGATTTCCTTTTCGGAGACCATCAGGAATTTATGAAGAAATATCCAAAGAAATCTGTAGAATGGGATTACTTCAGTTTCCTTGTGAGTGAATATACGGCAATGATGAACGGATAATGAATTTCAAGGCATAAAAGAAACCTGTAGAGCAATCTGCAGGTTTTTCTATTTTAAGATATAGAAAGTTTCCTTAATTTTGTTATATGAATCCTTCTTTAGAATTACAGCTCAAAACTTTACCATCCGAACCCGGCGTTTATCGTTATTATGATAAAAATGATCAGCTTTTGTATGTTGGTAAGGCCAAAAATTTAAAAAAGAGGGTACTATCCTACTTCAATAAAAATCTTTCCGGGTACAGGATTAAAATAATGGTCAGTAAAATCCAGCGTTTGGAAACGACTATTGTGAACAGTGAGTATGATGCTCTTCTTTTGGAAAATAATCTGATTAAGGAACATCAGCCGTTTTATAACGTCATGCTGAAAGATGACAAAACCTATCCCTGGATTTGCATTAAAAATGAGGATTTCCCGAGAATTTTTCTCACCAGAAATAAAATTAAAGACGGTTCCGAATACTATGGGCCTTATGCGAAAGTTCGTCCTGCTAAAATTTTACTGGATACGATTAAGCATATATATAAACTGAGAACCTGTAATCTTAATCTTTCCCCTGCAAAAATAGCAGACGGAAAGTATAAAGTCTGCCTGGAATATCATATCAAAAACTGTGAGGGCCCATGCGAGGACCTTGAAAGTAAGGAAGACTATGATGAAAAGATAGAGGCCATCCGCGGGATAATCAAGGGGGACTTCCGTAAGGCAAAAGAATATCTGGTAAATCAGATGATGAAACTGGCCTCCAACCTACAGTTTGAGGAAGCCCAGATCATTAAAGAAAGATTAGACATTCTTGAAGATTATCAGGCTAAGAATACTGTTGTCAACCCCAATATTGACGATGTGGATGTTTTTGGAATGACCAGTGATGAAACCGCAGCTTATGTCAATTTCTTTAAAATAAGGAATGGTAATATCATTCAGAGTTTTACAACGGAGATTAAAAAAATTCTGGAAGAAACTGATGAAGATATTATGGAGGAAGCATTGATAGAAATCAGACAAAAGTTTGATTCCAATTCAAGGGAAGTTCTCCTGCCTTTCCATCTTTCTATAGAAATCCCCAATGTAAAGCTTATTGTTCCCAAGGTAGGTGATAAGAAAAGAATTGTGGAACTTTCAGAAAAGAATGCCAAAGAATATCGTCTGGAAAAATTAAAGCAGGTTCAGATTGTAGATCCTGAAAGACATACGAACAGAATCATGGCGGAAATGCAGAAATTGCTGAGAATGCCTTTGGAACCAAGACATATTGAAGGTTTTGATAACTCCAATATTCAGGGAACCAATCCGGTATCTGCCTGTGTGGTTTTTAAAGACGGGAAACCCAGCAAAGCGGATTACAGAATTTTTCATCCTAAAACAGTAGAAGGGCCAAACGATTTTGCTACCATGGAAGAAGTGATCTACCGCCGTTACAAAAGGATGCTGGATGAAGGAGAAAGCCTTCCGCAGCTGATCCTTATTGATGGTGGAAAAGGGCAATTATCTTCGGCCGTAAAGAGTTTAAGATTGCTGGGACTATACGGAAAAATTACCATAGTAGGAATTGCAAAGCGGCTGGAAGAGATCTTCTTCCCGGAAGATCCTATCCCATTATATCTTGATAAAAAATCTGAAACTTTAAAAATTCTTCAAAGGGTAAGAGATGAGGCTCACCGTTTTGGAGTAAAGCATCACAGAACCCGAAGGAAAAATTCCACAATAAAATCTGAGTTGGAAGAAATTCCGGGTGTTGGAGAAAAAACAATAGAACTATTGTTGTCAAAACTGAAATCCGTAAAAAGAATTAAAGAATCCAATCTTGAAACATTAGAAGAAATTTTAGGAAAGACCAAGGCCAAAGTTATTTGGGAATTTTTCAATATAAATTAACTTCTTTAAAGTCATATACTGATGTCTGCCAATGATCTTTTTTTTCAGCAGATTTCACCTCAAAAGTTCTGTGAGCAGTAAACTATTGAAGGCACTGCTACAATTCAATCTGTCAAAATTTATGACTTTAGCAGTAAGTTTATTAAAAATTAGCAGTTTTTCACAATCTGCACCGACCGCTTTATAGTAATAACAGCGGTCTTTTTTATGATTCATATCCATATGAAACAGTCTTCAACGGATTATATTTTCTATTATATCAAAAAAAGACAAAATACATAAATACCGATCAACAAAAGAAAAATTAATAACAATTAATATCTTATGATAAAAACTTAACTAAAAATTAACAATATTTATATTTTTTATCGTAAATTAGTATTGTAATAAAAGGTATCATTTATTGATGAGGATGATTTTCATTATACTATCATTAAAGGATAATGAAAAATTGATGGGTACACAACCATTTACTTCCTAAAAAACACATCATCATATTAAAAACGAATAAGCTCTTTTTCAAGAGCTTATTTTTATATTGTAATCGAAATACCTTTTATTTACCTGTAAACACTTCCTTAGTATATCTGCCATCAGATTGAGGAATATCAATGACGATACTGCCATTTTCAAAATATCCAACAGTTGAATTACCGTCAGCCAGTTTTACAATAAAAACATCTTTTTTTGAAGAATTTTTGAAAACAGCAAATGGCACAGAGCTTCCTGACTTAGCTAAAATAAACTGACTGGCATCAATCTGTATTTTCTGGACATCCGTTTTTCCATTAGAAAAATTACCTGCTGTTGGAGCCACTGAAGTTGATTGAGCTACAGGTTCTGAAACAGAAGCTACCTGATCAGATACTTTTTTCTGAACAGCCGGTAGCATCTCAACAGGATTAGAAGACGCCACTTTTAGTAATGCATCCTTTAGTGCATCCGGATATCCCGTTTCAAATTCTTTGATATCAGAACGCCCTTTGGATTCGAAGATTACTTTTTTATTGCAATCTTTAAATTGTACAATAACTTTATTGGTGAATAAGCTCTTATCATTAATTACTTCTGCGTTGACGATGTTACAGGAATTATCTTTAGCTTCAGCAGGCCATTGATCTATATGAGCAGGTAGAACGGTATAATTCTTTGCTGCCAAACCCTTAGCTAAAAAAGCCTCCAATCCAAAAGTATCACCTTTAAAGGTCTCGAATTTTTGTGGAATTGAAACATATTTATAATCCGAAACTTTTTGTCCGAAAACTGCTGCTGAATATACAGCCATTATAATTACTAGTGTCTTCTTCATTTTTATTTTTTTAATCATTTCTAAATGCTCCCATATCGAGCTTAAGTGAAAAGAAATTAGAATAAAAATTGGAGCCTCCTATCCCTGAATTTGTAATCGCATAATCCAATGTAAGGCCTCTGTATCTTATCCCAACTCCTGCGCTTGGCTGGAAAGAAACTTTTCTTTTAAGATCTTCAATATCTGTGATAGATTGAAATCTGTTGATACCCAATCTTACAAATATCATTTTCTGATATCCTAATTCAGCACCTGCATATGGGCTGATACTGGCAAAATCAGTTGAAACCAGTGATGCCGTTTTTGCAAAATCTACATTTAAACCTGCTTCAGGTAAAACATAAACACTGCTGTTGATTTCAAATAATTTACTGGCACCTACGTTAAGTTTAGGCATGGTAAGCTCCATCTTATCTTTTGGTGCAGGGTTAAATTCTTCCCCGTTTACAACCGTTGAAAGTTCCTTTTGGTTAATACTCCAGAAGTTTACCGTCGTTGTAATATCCCGGATCATCCCTCCAAATTTCCATCCGTTATCTGCCTTATAAATTGCTCCCACGTCAAAACCAAATCCATATCCGTTTGCAAATTTACCCACATTCCTGTATACAATTTTGGCATTCACCCCTACGTTCAGATTCGGGTTTCCACCAGGTCTGAAGGCATATGAAAGGATGGCAGCATAATCAGATTGTGAGAACTTGGTTATCTTATCATAATCGATATTTCCTTCGGAATCGATCATCTGGGTTGTATTCAATATGTTATCTACACCCAGTCTCACTACCGAAACACCAAATACGCCTTCTTCCAATACCCTGGCATAGGCCAGATAATCATACTTTGCAATAGATTCAAAATATTCTGCGTGCATCGCTGCGCCCTGCCAGTCTCTTTCAATGGACATCAATCCTGCAGGGTTCCACATAGGAGCATAGACATCATCCTGGTTAGTGATTACCGCTCCTCCCATCGCCAGTCCCCTCGCGCCTGCTCCGATATTTAGAAATTCATTGGAATATTTCCTGATGATCTGTGATTGAGACCACCCAAACAGCAGTGAAAATGCAAGTAAAAAATATTTTTTCATCATATACAATTGATGCTTAGTTAAAGTTTTTAGTTTTCCTGGCTTTTATTAATCCGTTCACTATGATTGCCAGTATCATAACTGCTGAAGCAATATAAAATATAGGGCTCATATGTTCTGATTCCCCAAAGATAAAAAAAGCTAGTATAATTCCGTAAACTGGTTCTAAATTAACTGTTAAAATTAGAGTAAACGGTGATATATACTTCATGAGCTTAACCGATTCCAGCATCGGAAAAGCGGTGAAAACACTGGCCAATAAGCATATTAACGCCAGATCTCTGTAATTTATTTCATTCATATGGATAATTTGGCCTGAAAACAGATAAAATAACATTAAAATAAACCAACCACAGAAGATCTCATAAAATATAATATTACCAGAGCTTGTCTTTCCAAACATCTTCCCATTAAATACGGAAAAAACGGTCCCGAAAACAGCACAAAAGATCCCATATATAATTCCTTCTTTAAAGTGGAATTCTGTTTTAAAAATCATCAGAATACAAGCTACGATAACCACTCCCATGACCACTTCTGAAACATCCACCTTTCTCTTAAAAATAATAGGTTCCAGTATTGATGCAAAGAGTGTAGACAACGAAAGACAGCTTAAAGCTATGGAAACATTCGAAACCTTAATGGAATAAAAAAAACAGTACCAGTGGAGAGCCATTGCAAATCCTATGGCAGCGAGCTGGAAAAATATTTTTTTCGAAACAGCGATGCTTTCCTTTTTATAAATTCTGATAAATACAAAAAGAAAAATTGCTGCAAACAACATTCTGTAAAACACCAAAATTTGGGCATTGGCATGAATCAACTTCCCTAAAATAGCGGTAAAACCCCATAAAAATACAATTAAATGCAACCTAAAAAGTGCCAGCTTATGCATATTCTTTCTACTTCAATTTTTTAACAGGCAAAGGTACAAATAGGCTTTTATAAATCTTATAAAAAATATAAATTTACATTAGTAAAAAAAAGATAAATAAAGTTTTTTATAGATTTTCTTGCTAATACCTGATTCATTCTATTCATTTCATGAAAAAGAGAATACAAGAGAGAAAAAAAGTATACCATGATATTAAGTCCTGAAATTAAAATAAGAACGCAACGTGTAATTATGCAGCCTGTCCGAGACTCAGACATCAATGCTATCTTGGAACATTTCACAAGTGAAATCACCAGATACATGCCCTTTAATCCGCAAGGAGACAGAGAGGAGATTGTAAATTTTGTGAATGAATCAAAAAGAACTTTATCTCAAAACACAGATCTGGTATTGGTTGCCCTGGATTCAAATGAAGATTTTATCGGATGTTGTGGTATCCACAATATAACACAGGAATCTGTTGAGCTAGGTTTATGGCTGAAAAAGGGCGTTCACGGGAAAGGACTGGGAAGTGAAATTATAACAGGCCTGATTGAGTTTCTCGAAAATCATTTTACTTTTGAATATATCCTCTACCCCGTTGACGAATCCAATGTTGCCAGTAGAAAAATTCCGGAAAAACTTGGGTTTATTCCTGCTAAAAGGTATAAGAAGTACAAAGATATTCTCACCGATCTTAGTATTGTAGAGTATAGAAAATACTACGAGCCCGCAATGATGAGTAACAAAAAACCCTGAAAATTTGGTAAACTTTCAGGGCCTTCAAATAATAAACTATTAAAAAAATAAACTAGGAACAGAGTATTTGCAGAGGATATCACCCCCTGTTACTCTGATGTAAAGTTAGAAAAAATCTCAATCATTTAAAAATATTTTTCTGTTAAAAAATTCACAATTTACTAATAACCAAAGTATTAAACACTTGTTTTACTTCACAGCCATATTCTTCATAAAAATAGTATCTTTAAGCGTAAAAATTGAAATCTTATGGACATCGAATTCAACAAACGGGAAGATCACAACAGATTAAAGTTATCAGAAATCAATCGCTTGCTCACCGAAATCAAAAAAGGAGGCGGAGAAAAGAGGCTTCAAAAGCTTCGTGAAGAAGGAAAAATGACTGCAAGAGAAAGAATAGAATATCTTCTTGATAAGGATTCAGATTCCATTGAAGTAGGAGCATTTGCCGGATATGAAATGTATCCTGAGCATGGTGGTTGTCCCAGCGGGGGAGTCGTAGTAGTGATCGGCTACATTTCAGGAAGACAATGTATTGTCGTGGCTAATGATGCGTCTGTAAAAGCAGGAGCCTGGTTTCCGATCACAGGAAAGAAAAATCTCAGAGCACAGGAAATCGCTATGGAAAATAAACTTCCTATTATTTATCTTGTAGATTCTGCGGGAGTTTACCTTCCTATGCAGGATGAAATATTCCCTGATAAAGAGCATTTCGGAAGAATATTCAGAAATAATGCAAAGATGAGCTCTATGGGAATTATCCAGATCTCAGCGGTTATGGGAAGTTGTGTAGCCGGAGGAGCTTATTTACCTATTATGAGTGATGAAGCCATGATTGTTGATAAAACAGGCTCTATCTTTCTTGCCGGAAGCTATCTTGTAAAAGCAGCCATCGGAGAAAGCATCGATAACGAAACGTTAGGAGGAGCAACCACACATTGTTCTATTTCAGGGGTGACCGATTATAAGGCCAAGGATGATAAAGATGCTCTGAATAGAATTAAAAATATTATGAAGTCTCTCGGAAGTACTGAAAAAGCAGGTTTCGATAGAACAGAAAGCTATCCGCCTAAAGAAAATCCGGAAAATATCTTCGGAATTATGCCTGCTTCGAGAGCGGAACAATATGATACTTTTGATATCATCAAATGTATTGTGGATAACTCAGAATATGAAGAGTATAAACCTGATTACGGTAAAAGTATAATCTGCGCCACAGCGAGAATTGACGGATGGTCTGTAGGAATTGTAGCCAATCAGAGAAAATTGGTAAAAAGTGGAAAAGGAGAGATGCAGTTCGGCGGAGTAATTTACTCAGATTCTGCAGATAAAGCTACCCGATTCATTGCCAACTGTAATCAAAGAAAGATTCCTTTGATCTTTTTACAGGACGTTACAGGATTTATGGTAGGATCTAAGTCAGAACATGGAGGAATTATCAAGGACGGAGCCAAAATGGTGAATGCCGTTTCCAACTCTGTAGTTCCAAAATTTACTATTATTACCGGAAACTCTTACGGTGCCGGAAATTATGCAATGTGCGGAAAAGCATACGACCCAAGACTTATCGTTGCATGGCCTTGGGCTGACCTGGCCGTAATGGGTGGGGCACAAGCTGCAAAAGTACTTGCACAAATCCAGGAATCTACCCTTAAAAAGCAAGGAAAAGAAATTTCTGAAGAAGAACATAATGAAATTCTGGATACGATCTCAAAAAGGTACCAAAAACAAACAGAATCTACTTATGCTGCAGCCAGATTATGGACAGATGCCATCATTAATCCTGTAGATACCAGAAAATGGATTTCCATGGGGATTGAAGCTGCTAATCACTCTCCTATTACAGAAAAATTTAATTTAGGAGTGATCCAGGTCTGATCACCTATTTCATAAATAAAAATCGGCTATCTCAATTTTTTGAGATAGCCGATTTTTTATATTCTAGCTATATAATAAGTTGAAAATTGAGAATTGAGAGTTGAAAATGCTCAATCAGGAATGATCTAGTGGATTAGGGCTTACTGCCTATTGCCTGTAACCTGCTTAGGTATAAAGCAAAAAAAAGTCTCATACATTGCTGTATGAGACTTTTTAAAAATAAAATAAAAACTGGCGGCGGCCTACTCTCCCGCGTTAGCAGTACCATCGGCGCTGGTGGGCTTAACTTCTGTGTTCGGAATGGGAACAGGTGAGCCCCACCGCTAAAACCACCCTAAAGGTTGTATATAAGATGTCAG
>NZ_AXUZ01000015.1:0-233289 GCF_000482305.1 Chryseobacterium sp. UNC8MFCol | reverse complement strand
TGCTAAAATCTTTAGGACTAAGGGATTGATCTTTTTCCCAACCGCAGAAGGATTTTATGATTACACTAAAGATCAGTATATTTATCAGTACAAAGATCATTTAGGAAACGTGCGGATAAGTTTTACAAGAAACAGTGCTGGAGCTTTGGAGATTACCGATGCCAATGATTATTATCCATTCGGGATGAACCACCTGAAGACGGGTAATTCATTCTATGGCGAGGCGAGTTATAAGAATTACAAATACAATGGCAAGGAATTGCAAAACAGTGGAATGTATGACTATGGCGCAAGATTCTATATGCCTGATATCGGAAGATGGGGTGTGACAGATCCACTAGCTGAACAGTATCGCAGGCATTCTGTATACAATTATGCTGTCAATAACCCGATAAGGTTTATTGATCCTGATGGAAGAGGAGTCAATGATTGGGTAAGAAGGACAGGCCATAGCAATTGGGAATATAGAAGTGATATTAATTCAGAGCAGGAAGCTAAAGATGCTGGATTTGTGTCTTACGCAAATGGAAGAGGAGATGATAATAGTAGCTATACAACAACCCTGGCAAGAAACGGAGTGGATACCGGAGTAGAACAGAAGGTCGTTTTAGGAGAAGACGGAAATTATACGGTTGATGGAAAAGCTTTTAAAGATGCTGACCACTATACAGATATGAAACCTGTTGACCAATTTGGTACATTTATGGCAGCCTTTGTAGCATTTCCTTTATTATTGGAAGGTTCACCATATCTTGTTTCAGGGGGATCAGCCAAGACGTTGCTTGGGAAAGCTGTTTTAAGTGGGGCAACTCAATATGTAGGGACAGGAGACGTTAATTTAATGAGTGTTGTTGGAGATACTTTTGGAGCCTATGGTACAGGAGAAATTCTGGGAGGGGTTAGTGAACTTTCATGGTCCAAACTCAGAAAAGGTCAGCCGGCATTCAGAACAGTCTTCAATGGTGGTGGAATGGCACCTGAAGAAGCTGCTTCTAATATTGGATTTGCTTTTATAAGCAAAGGATTAGGGAAAGTAAATGGAGCAACAGCTACCGGAGCGAAAGGTCTCGATAAAACGGTAGTTGGAGTAAACAATTTCCTTATTGGGACAACAATGTACGGACTTGCGGGAGCAAATGCATCAGAAATTCAGAAAAAACAAAAGTAATTGACATGATCATTTTTTTGAAAAAATATTATATTTATATTATTGTCATTATAATAGGAGCTATCATTTTCTATGATCATTTATTCTTGCAAAAGTTTAAAAACTCATATAAACAAGACGGCTTGTATACGACCGGAACAATACAGAAAGTTAAAGGATATGGCAGAGGAACAGGATTTAAGTTTATTTATACCTTTGATTTAAATGGTAAAAGCTATGAATCGAATTGTGATATAGGAAACTTATCATATTCAGTTGCTGAAAAGAAAGTCAATAAAAAGTATTTAGTGATTTACTTGAATAGTGATGTTCATAATAACAGATTATATGCTAACGTTCCTGTTACAGACAGTACTTTAAAAACTAATGATGAATTGAAAAAATGGATTGAAAAAAATCCCCCGATTAAACAAAAACTGGATTCAATTCCTGGTGCAGGTTTCTTTTGGGAGAATTATTTTTGAAAAAAGCATATACTAAGGGAGAGGCTGTCTTATAGACAGTCTCTTTTCATTTTTTGAAATATAATTTGAAAAAAATAAATTACTTAATAAATGATATTAAATGATTGATTTATATTTCGTTATGTGAAAAATCTGTATCTTAGATCTACTAATCAAAGCAGAATCCGAAAAGCATACAAAGTAGGAACAACCAAAAAAATAGAACTATGAAAAATCTAAGAAAATTATCAAAAAAAGAATTGAAAACAGTTGTGGGAGGCATCCCAATGTGTTTGCCGGGGTACTTCTGGTGTTCATTTATGAAAAAATGTATTCCGGTAGGATCACAATGTGGACTTATTGATTAACATACATCTAAATAATAGATTTATCCAATACAAAAAGGCTGTTTCAGAAGTGAGATAGCCTTTCGTATGCAAGGTCGATTCATACCTGAAATTCAATATACAAGACTACAGATGCACATTCATAATGTTTAGAATAGTACAATAGAAGTATTAGCAATAAAATATTTATTCGTTATTTTGTACTCCCTTACCTATACAATATTTGTGCGATCCGGAATAAATCGTACACTAGCTGTTTTAATCATCATTCTTAACCTGATTATATTCTCTCTGAATATCTATGTCATAAAAAAAGGATCTTCCCCTTTGAAGAAGAAATGAATTTATCTGTTCTGTTAATGGTTCCGAATATTTTTTTGATTCCTGCAATCATCACATTTTTTAAAAATATGAGTGATAAACTTATTATTTTGATGTTAAATATACTTGGACGTAGTATTGCTATACCAGGAACAGTGGTGGCTTTTGCCATGCTGTCTATTCAATGTTAAGCTATAAAGGAGAAACTGATCTCAGTAGAAAAGATAAATACTTAAGGTTCAAAAATCATAAAAACAGCATTTTCATCTCTCACTGAAAAACCGTATTTTTGTACATCTAAAAAGTAAAAGAACGAATGAATTCCTACAAAAATCCATTGGAAGAGCGCTACTCCAGTGAAGAAATGTTATTTAACTTCTCACATAATAACAAATTCCAGAATTGGAGAAAACTTTGGATAGCTCTTGCTGAAATCGAAAAAGACCTTGGACTTGAAATTACAGACGAGCAGATCGCTGAGTTAAAAGCTAATGCTGAAAATATCGATTATGAGAAAGCAGCAGAGTATGAAAAGAAATTCCGTCATGATGTAATGGCTCACGTTCACACGTACGGTGATGTGGCGCCTTCAGCAAAAGGAATTATCCACTTAGGAGCAACTTCAGCTTTTGTAGGAGACAATACAGACTTAATCCAGATCCGTGACGGACTCTTAATCTTGAAGAAGAAGTTAGTGAACGTTATGAAAGGTCTTTCTGACTTTGCTATTCAGTACAAAGATCTTCCGACCTTAGGATTTACACACTTCCAGCCGGCTCAGTTGACAACAGTTGGAAAAAGAGCAACTCTTTGGTTACAAAGTTTGGTTCTTGATATTGAAGAATTGGACTTCTTCCTGGAAACCCTTCGTTTCAGAGGAGTAAAAGGAACAACAGGAACTGCTGCAAGTTTCCTTGAGCTTTTCAATGGCGATTATTCGAAAGTAAAACATCTGGATAAAGAACTTTCAAAAAGATTCGGTTTCGAAAAAGTTTTTGGAGTTTCAGGACAGACGTACGACAGAAAAATTGATGCTAAAGTTGTTGCCTTATTAGGAAATATCGCTCAGTCTGCCCATAAATTCACCAACGATTTACGTTTGCTTCAAAATCTTAAAGAAATTGAAGAACCATTCGAGAAAAACCAGATTGGCTCTTCTGCCATGGCTTACAAACGTAATCCAATGAGAAGTGAAAGAATCGGGGCATTGGCAAAATATGTAATGTCATTGACGACGAGTTCTGCAATGGTAGCTTCCACACAATGGTTCGAAAGAACACTGGATGATTCTGCCAATAAGAGATTAACAATTCCTCAGGCGTTTTTAGCTGTTGATGCTATTCTGTTGATCTGGAATAATATCATGAACGGAATCGTAGTTTATCCGAACAGAATCAACAAGCACATTATGGAAGAGCTTCCTTTCATGGCAACGGAATACATCATTATGGAAGAAGTGAAGGCCGGTGGTGACCGTCAGGAAATCCATGAGGTGATCAGGGTTCATTCTATGGAAGCTTCCAAAAAAGTGAAAGTAGAAGGTAAGGAAAATGATCTTATTGAGAGAATCTTAAATGACGATTCCTTAAAATTAGACAAATCAAAATTAAAAGAAGTTTTAGATCCTAAGAACTTTATCGGGTTTGCACCGATTCAGACGGAAGAATTCATTAAAAATGAAGTACAGCCGATTCTGGATCAGAATAAAGACTTAATAGGATTGGAAGCTGATCTTAAAGTATAAACATGGTGCAGCCCTTTTGGGCTGCATATTTTTTTCCAACCTATTACTATGAAAAAACTACTATTAACCATTTCATTGATCCCCATTATTTCTTTTGCCCAGCAAAAAGAAGGATTGCATTATTTTAAAAACAAAGACTCTCTGGTTGGAGTAAAAGATAAATCAGGTAAAATTATCATTCCTGCACAGTTTAAAATCTTCGGTTACCTTAAAGATGGTGATCCTGTAGAAGAAGAAACCATTTTTTTTGACGGAACTAAAGAAGGGGAAAAACTTCAGAAAAATAGCTGGGGATACGTATATGACAGAAAAGGAAACTTTCTGTATACCCCATTCTTATATGATAATGGCCCGGATTATTTCTCCGAAGGACTGAGAAGATTTGTTAAAAAAGGTAAAATAGGCTTTGCTGACCGGAATGGGAAAACAGTCATTGCCCCTGAACATGATTTTGCGAGCTCTTTCAATTATGGTTATGCCGTATTTTGTGACGGATGTGATTGGGAAAAAACAGATGATGAACATAAAGCAATGGTAGGAGGAACATGGGGAGTGATGAATACAAAAGGACAAAAAGTTCAGCCCCTTGCTGATCCAAAGGAAAACGATGTGAA
Source organism: Chryseobacterium sp. UNC8MFCol (assembly GCF_000482305.1). Taxonomy (NCBI): domain Bacteria; kingdom Pseudomonadati; phylum Bacteroidota; class Flavobacteriia; order Flavobacteriales; family Weeksellaceae; genus Chryseobacterium; species Chryseobacterium sp. UNC8MFCol. The sequence goes on along the minus strand of NZ_AXUZ01000015.1, from coordinate 228,652 downwards.
GATTGACGGGAAATATTATCCTGATCCTTTTCAATATAACGAAAAAGAAAAAAATATCCTCCAGTTTTTTGAACAACACAATAAAACAATTTCAGGAATTTATTATGTAAATGTATATAGCAAAATGTCTGAAAAGGATAAAAAACTTCTTTTTGAAATTGTAGAAAGACCAAAAGAAAACTTTCCCTATTACCAGATCAATACATATAATTATGAAAAAAGTAATCTGGGATCCTTTGATGATTTAAAGTTCTTTGTATCAGAGGACGGAAAAAATGTTTATATTCTAAATTATGACCGTAAAATGATTCCTTTTGAAAGCTGGCTGAAGGAAGAAATAATGCAAACAGAGCAATATCAAAAAGAACATCCCGATAATCCCAATAAATTTATTCAGTAATTAGGATAATATTGGTAATTGGTGCACGTAAAATTGAGAAAGATAACACATATTCTTTTAAATTTGTACACTGTAAGAATCGTTGGATGATAAATGCTGAAAACGCTTCCAGCGCAGATGAGGCAAAAGATATTTATTAAGTTGGTCTCTCTCTGAAGAGAAAGGCTCACACTTAAACCAAGTAAAAAAGAGAAATAAATCTAATATTAAATAAAATCTGACATCTAATGTCTAAAAACAAAAGAATTTTCGTAGAAAAAAGAGGAATTTTCGATGTTGAAAGTCCAAAAATTTTTGATGAAGTAAAAGCGGTTGTTCCGGGAATTCAAAGGGTAAAAGTCTACAATGTGTACGACATTTTCAATTTGAATGACGGAGAATTTGAAAAAGTGGTGAACAATACTTTTGTAGACCCTGTTACCGACATTCTGCACGCAGAAAATCCTGCAAAAAACATCCACTTTGCAATGGAGTTTTTACCTGGTCAGTACGATCAGAGAGCAGATTCTGCACAGCAATGTATTGCCCTGTTAACAGAAAATGAAAAATCAAAAGTAAGAAGTGGTAAATTGATCGAATTTGAGGGAGTTTCCGAAGCTGACCTGGTGAAAATCAAAGACCTTCTGATCAATAAAGTAGAATCTCAGGAAAAAGACCTTTCCATCCTGGATATTCCTGCCGATGAAATCCCTTCAAAAGTAATCGTTCACGAAAACTTTATCAATTTTAATGATGCTGAACTTGAAAATTTCTTTAATACCCATGGTTTTGCACTAGGACTGGATGATTTAAAGTTCATTCAGGAATATTTCAAAACAGAACAAAGAAACCCTACGGAAACTGAATTGAAAGTTTTAGACACATATTGGAGTGACCACTGCCGCCACACGACGTTTGAAACAGGATTGTCAGATATCCAGTTTGAAGGTCAGTTCAAACATACATTGGAAACTATTTTCAATGATTATATCGAAAAAAGAAAATTCTTAGGCCGCGAGCTGAAGCCGATCTCTTTAATGGACCTGGCAACAGTATGCGGTAAATATTTCCATAAAACAGGAAACCTGGATAATCTGGTGATTTCCGATGAGATCAATGCATGTACTATCCGGATTGAAGCGGAATATGATGGTAAAAAAGAACCATGGTATTTATTATTCAAAAATGAAACGCACAACCACCCGACAGAAATTGAACCTTTCGGAGGTGCATCCACTTGTCTCGGTGGAGCCATCAGAGACCCTTTGTCCGGAAGATCTTTTGTGTTCCAGGCGATGAGATTAACGGGTGCTGCTGATGTTTTAGAATCAGTAGACAAAACATTACCGGGAAAATTGCCGCAAAAAACCATTACAAAACAGGCTGCTAACGGATATTCATCTTATGGTAACCAGATTGGTCTCGCAACAACAATGGTATCTGAGATTTATGACGAAGGGTATAAAGCCAAAAGAATGGAAGTTGGTTTCGTTACCGGGGCTGTTCCTGTAGATTGGGTAAGACGTGAAAAACCTGAAAACGGCGATTCTATCATTATTTTAGGTGGAGCAACCGGTCGTGACGGAGTAGGAGGAGCAAGCGGAAGTTCAAAAGAACAGGATGAAACCTCTATTCATACGATGAGTTCAGAAGTTCAGAAGGGAAATGCTGTTGAAGAACGTAAAATCCAGAGATTGTTCAGAAACCCTGAAGTAACGAAGCTGATCAAAAAATCAAACGACTTCGGAGCAGGAGGAGTTTCTGTGGCCATCGGTGAAATTGCAGACTCTCTTGAAGTAAACCTTGACGTACTGCCTTTAAAATACGAAGGATTAAACGGAACCGAACTCGCTATTTCAGAATCTCAGGAAAGAATGGCTGTGGTGGTAGATCCTGAAGATAAAGAAAAGTTCATCAAATTCTGTGAAGCGGAAAACATTGTTGCTGTTGAAGTAGCAAAAGTAACAGATTCAGGAAGAATGCAGATGTTCTGGAAAGGAGACAAGATCGTTGACCTTTCAAGGGCATTCCTTGATACCAACGGATGTTCAAAATCTCAGGAGGTAAAAATCAATCACCTCGAAGAAGTAAAAGAAGAAACCAAAGCATTCACGGAAGAAAACTTCCTGAATATTTTAAAAGATAAAAACGTAGCCTCGCAGAAAGGATTACTGGAGATGTTCGACTCTTCCGTAGGAGGAACGACAGTGGCAATGCCTCTGGGTGGAAAATATCAGCAGACCCTTATGGAAGGAAGTGTTCAGACATTACCGATCTTTGGAGCTAAAGATATTAAAACCGTTTCTTTGGCAAGCTGGGGATTTGATGCCGGAATTTCAAAGCAAAACTCACTGTTGGGGGCTTCATATGCCGTAGTGGAAAGTGTTGCGAAGATTGTGGCTATGGGAGGTGATTACAAAAATATCAGGCTAAGCTTCCAGGAATATTTCGAAAAACTAGGACAGGCTCCGGAAAAATGGGGTAAACCTCTTGCTTCTTTATTAGGTGCTTATGATGCTCAGATCAACCTTGGACTGGCAGCTATCGGAGGAAAAGATTCCATGAGTGGAACCTATCAGGATCTTAATGTACCGCCAACATTGATCTCTTTTGCTTGTGCCAACGGTGAAAAAGAAAATATTATCTCTCCGGAATTTAAAAATGCGGGAAATAAATTGTATTTCTTCAATCATAGGGCACAGGAAAACGGACTTCCAAACTATAACGCTTTAAAAGAAGTCTTCGAATTGATTTTTGAAAACATTAAAGCAGGAAAAATTGTTTCTGTAAAAACAGTTAAAGAAGGTGGAGTAGCAGTGGCTGTGGCAAAAATGAGCTTCGGAAACAGATTAGGAGCAGAAATAAATGCTGATGAAAAGACTTTGTTAGCTAAAAATATCGGAAGCTTAATCATCGAATCCCAAGAAGAGCTCAGCAACACATCTCTACAGTTAATCGGGGAAGTAAAAGATTCAGGAGTTTTAAAGATTAACAATCTGGAAACCCGTATCACGGAGCTCTTAGCTGCATACACCAATACATTTGAAAACCTTTTCCCAACAGTAGAAAAAGAAAAGATCACGGTTGAAATTGATGAGAAATCAAACTCTGTCAACCCAAGAAATATTATCATTAAAAAACACGGAATTGCACAACCGAAAGTATTTGCTCCGGTTTTCCCTGGAACCAACTGTGAGTACGATACATTAAATGCATTCCAGAAAGAGGGAGCTGTGGTAAGCAGCCTGCCTTTAATCAATATCAATCATCAATTGCTTGATGAGAGCATTGATGCATGGGTGGAAGAGATCAGAACCTCTCAGATTCTTGCATTCTCAGGAGGTTTCTCTGCCGGTGACGAGCCGGATGGTTCTGCAAAATTCATCGTAAATGTTTTGAAAAACGAGAAAATGAAAAATGCCGTTCATGAGTTACTGGACAGGGACGGAATGATTATCGGAATCTGTAACGGTTTCCAGGCGCTGGTGAAGTCAGGATTGCTACCATACGGAAGAATCAAAGATCTGGATGAAAACTCTCCTACATTGGCTCACAATGCTATCAGAAGACATATTTCTCAGATGGTAAACGTACAAGTAGTCAATGACGAAAGTCCATGGTTAACAGGAATGAAGGGTCAGGTTTTCACCATCCCGATTTCTCATGGCGAAGGCCGTTTCATGGCTTCAGAAGAAGAAATCAAGAAACTGTATGAAAACGGACAGATTGCTACCCAGTACATAGACCTTGATGGAAACATTGCCCACGGAATGCCTTTCAATCCTAATAATTCATTGTTCGGAATCGAAGGAGTTACCAGCCCGTGTGGAAAGATCTACGGAAGAATGGGACACCCTGAACGTTTTGCTGAAGGTCTCATGAAAAATATACCAACCGCGAATTATCACAATATATTCAAAAACGGTGTTGAATACTTCAAATAAAAATACAAGAAAAATGATCGTCATCCATGGCGGTCATTTTTCATCTTTAGGAGGTTTCTACGAAGAAGTCTCCAAAGTCCTGATGAAAGATACAGACTGGAATGTGGGTACACTCGATGGCTTTGATGATATTCTGTACGGCGGTTTCGGAGTATTTGAAAACCATGAAGAAATTGAAATCCTCTGGAAAGAATCAGAAAAGTCAAAACAGGAGCTCGGCTTTAGCGCTACCCGGGAATTCTACGAAAATAAAATCAAACAGGGAAAGCCTTTCAACATAAAACTGATTCAGCAGAAACTTGATGATTTGATTTCCGGAAAAGGACCAACTTTGTTTGATATTCTGGTTGAGATCATAGAATCACACACTAATATTAATTTGACGTTGAGCTGATAAGCAGTAAGTAACAGTTTCAAATAAGTTCCATTAAAACAAAGACCTCTTTCAACATTTTTTCAAAGTTTTCCATTCATGTGATCAAATCAACTTGTTGATTCATCTTCGCTTCCTAAAAAATATTCATAAGGCAAACCATCTTTGCGTTAAAAAAACACTCACAAATTAAATAGATTTGAAAGAATTTACCTTACTTTTAATCATATTTTAAAAGCTTTAAAACAGAAGTAAAAACCAAAAAGAAAAGAATTAGCAAAATGAAGAAAATAGTATATGGACTGTTCTTTGGAGACAGTATTACTTACGGAGAATATGATGGCGTGTTTGGAGGCTGGGTAGACATCCTGAAAAGATATGCCCTTCAAAAATTTCACGAAGGAAATGGAGACGAATTAATACTTTTCAACCTTGGAATCGGTGGTGAAAGCACCGAAGGATTGATGAAGCGCTTACCTCATGAATTGAATGCCCGTAATTCCGCTGACGGAAATCTTATTTTTCTCGCTTACGGCGCTAATGATCTTGCCGTAAAAGAAGGATCGTACATTGTCTCTCCTGAAGATTTTAAAAAGAATATGGAAGCTGCTATTCAGCAATCAAAAGAATTTTCAAAAGATATTTATCTGGTAAGCATTCTTCCGGTGTCTCAGAAAATAGATGGAGTAGTAGTAAGCTCGGGAAAATTCAGAACCAATGACGAAGTTCTTGCTTATAACCGGATTCTCAAAGAACTTGCTTCAGACCATTCTCTTGGATATATTGATTTTCACAGCGCTTTTTTTGAAGATAAAGAAATTTTACTTTCTGCCGACGGAGTACATCCTAACGAAAAAGGGTATGGAATGATGGCAGAAATCGCAATACCTGTCATTGAAAAATATTTGTAATGCCTTATTTATTCTCTTACGGAACCCTGCAGAAAGAGCAGGTGCAGCTTGAAACTTTCGGACGGATTTTACAAGGTGAAAAAGACACGCTTTTAGGCTATCAACTCGATATGATTGAAATTACGGATCCTGAAGTCCTTCGGAAAAGCGGGCAAAAATACCATCCGGTACTGCAGTTTTCAGGAAGTAGCGAAGATCAGGTGGAAGGAATACTTTTCGAAGTGACAGAAGATGAAATCCTGCAGGCAGATGAATACGAAGTGGATGATTATAAAAGAATCGAAACCTTATTTACATCAGGGAAAAACGGTTTTATTTATGTAGGAAAATAAGATCGCTCGATATAATTTAGCAGACAGAATCTTTATATCAATAGAAACGGGCTTTAGGCCGTTTAACATTAAATACCCATCCATTGGCTTTAGCCAAAACATAAAAACGCCACGTGTTCCCGAAATCTATACAATCTGTGTTTGGGTAAATATCTTTTGTGACCGACCGTTTTCATGCATCTGTCATTATTTATTATTGATCATGAAATCTCTCCTGACAAACAGCTGTCACAAGCTGTATTTATCTTTGTCCTGCAACAATACTAAAAGAAATGAATAACGTAAAAATGGAACCTTTTAAGGTCATTGGAATCTCAGTAAGAACTACAAATGAAAATAATCAGGCCGCAAAAGATATTCCTGTATTGTGGGAAAAGTTGATGAATGAGGATATTCTGAATCGTATTCCCAATAAAACTGATAATACGATATATTCCATCTACACGGATTATGAAAAAGATCATACAAAACCTTATACAACCATTCTCGGATGTAAGGTAGAAAACCTCGATCATATCCCTGAAGGAATGGTAGGGAAATCTTTTGATGGCGGAGATTATATAAAGTTTACCACAAAGGGAGACCTAGCAAAAGATCTGGTGATCAACGAATGGTTAAAAATCTGGGAAATGGATATGGATAGAGCATTTACAGCTGATTTTGAAGTTTATGGAGAAAAAGCACAAAATCCATCAGATGCAGAAGTAGATATTTTCATTGCCGTGAAATAAGCTTTTCGTACAAACGTAGCCCTCACAGATTTTTTTTAAATTGAAGGTGTGAAATTCCCCTTCCCTTGGAGGGGGAAACCATAGAATTTTAGATCGGGTGAATGGTTTTAAAACTGCCCCCGACCTATGTTGTTGTTATTCAATTAAAAATGTATTTCCAGTACACAAGAATTCCCACAATAATGGAAGCAGTAGCCATAAGTACCACTCCGGCGGCTGCAATATCCTTAATAAAACCGATTCTTTTATCAAAATCAGGCTGTATGAAATCACAGATCTTTTCAATGGATGTATTAAAAATTTCCGCACTTAAAACGGCAAAAGAAACAAAAAGGATCAGAGCGGCATCAATACCGGAAAGTTGTAAATAAAAAATTAAAAACAGATTTACCAAAAAAGCCAGAAGCTCAATTTGAAAATTTCTCTCCGTCTTCAGCATAAAAAAAACTCCCCGGAAAGCATTCAGAAAACTTTTATGAAGAGGAGGTTTTTGCATTTTTTTATTTTTAACAAAGATAGGTTTTGTATTTTGATTGTAAGATAGTATTCCCTAAATTTCAGATGATCACTGAATGTACGGAGACATTTTCTGATTTTTTAGATAAAGGAAAGCCTGGAAAGAATAAACAAAAAGATTTGACCATGCACGGAACACTAGTAAAGATTGAAAAATAATTTTGTGGTATTTTATCTGCTGGATGAAAACAAAAATTTTTAAAAAAATAATCGGGTTATCATAGAATCAAACATCGATCTTACCAGTGAATACAACGCATTATTAAACAAAAAAGTGACGATAAATTATTATAATGCCGATATTTTTCGTGTAAAATTAAAAGACTACAGAACTTTAAACGTAATATCAAGTCTTAAAACAGATTAATGATGTTTGTTAAAAACTCCTAGAGATTATTTTTTTCTTTGTTATATCAATTTATTATATTTGTAGAAACTTATTTTTAAATCTATGAAATTTATTATTTCAAGTGGTGAACTGCAGAAGGCTTTGCAAACTGTAAGTGGCGTAATATCAAGCTCTCAATCGAGACCGATTTTAGAAAACTATCTTTTTGAACTAGACGGAAATAATGTTACCATTACAGCATCTGACGGCGAGACGACTCTTGTAACTTCTCTGGAAGTAAAGTCTGATGACTCAGGTAAATTTGCTGTTCCTGCTAAAATTTTTCAAGATTTTATCAAGACATATGGCGAACAACCCCTTACGTTTGTTGTAAAAGACAATGCGGAAGGAACTGGAAGTCAGCTTGAGATTTTAGATGAAAAAGACAATTTCGCAGTGGCATTAGATAATGCTGATGACTATCCCGAGTTACCTGAATTTGATGCTTCCCAAAGCGTTGTAATGCCGGCAGGAGTATTGTCAGAAGCTCTTACAAACACACTTTTTGCTACAAGTAACGACTCTCTTCGCCCAGTGATGACCGGTGTTTTGTTCCAGTTTGGAGAAAATGAAACCAATTTCGTTTCTACAGACTCTCACAGATTAGTAGTTTACAAGAGGGCAGACCTGATGAATGCTGAACCTATGGAATTCATCATGCCTAAAAAACCTTTGAATATTTTCAAAAATATCCTGGCAAGCTCAAATGAAGAAGTGAAAATCGACTTCAATGAAAACATGGCTAAGTTTACTTTTGATAAACATATCTGGATCTGTAGACTGATTGATGGTAAATATCCAAACTATACAGCGGTAATTCCAAAAGAAAATCCAAATGTATTGACGATCAACAGAAACCTTTTGTTGGGAGCCATCAAAAGAGCATCGATCATGTCTAATAAATCGACCAACCAGGTAAGATTTAAGCTTTCCGGAAATATTCTTCACCTTCATGCAGAAGATACTGAATATGCAAACAAAGCAGATATGCAGATTCCTTGTGACTATAACGGAGAAGATATCAATATCGGATTCAGCTCAAAATTCTTAACTGAAATGTTGACAATCTTAGGATCTGATGATATTACAATGAAAATGTCTCAGCCCAACAGACCGGGGATCATCGAGCCTCTTGACGGTCTTGAAGAAAACGAAAATATCTTAATGCTTTCAATGCCGGTTATCGGATTGTAAGATGAAAAATAAATAAAAAAGAGCTGGAGCAATCCGGCTTTTTTCGTTTTCGGAAAATATTGAATCACTAATAAAAAAGTAAGTTTTAAGGGAAGCCTCATCAGACATAAAATTTAACCTAATAAAGAGCTTTAGCTGTACTCTTAACATTTACTTATCTTCTAAACAATCCTTAATGTTTAAAAAATATCATTCATTATGGAAGCAAAAATACAATCCTATCACCCCTCAGACTTTCCGTCAGAATTGACTAGTGAAAATTATACTGTAGTTGTTTGGAAAGGTTCAGGTGTTTTTTCTGTGGATGATATCAATTATGCCTACAAAGGATGCCATATTTTATTTATTTCACCCTATCAAAAGCTAAAGTTTCTGGCGCAGTCAGGTGAGCATATTTCTGTTCTTTTGTTTCATGGTGATTACTACTGTATAGAATATCACAAAGAAGAAGTAGCCTGTAATGGGCTTCTTTTTAACAATATTTACTTAGATCCCGCCATTGAACTTGCCGAAGAGAACTACCGGTATATTCTCGCACTTTTTAACCATATCAGAAAGGAAGAATCCGAAAAACATCAGTTCTCCGAATCAATTATCAAAACCTATATACAGCTCATTTTGGCGATCTGCAGCAAACAAAAAAGCGGCTTTGAATCCAGTGCGTCCGGTCATGAGAAGATCCCGAACAAAAAAGCAACAGAATTTCAGAAATTACTTGAGATGTATTATAAAAAGGAAAAAGAATTGTCATTCTACAGTGACCGGTTAAATATTACCAACAATACCTTAAGTAAGATTGTTAAAAAAGAATTTGCCAAAACACCTACTCAGCTCATCAACGAAAGAATAATTTTGGAATCTAAAAAATTACTGCATTTAACCTATCGGTCTGTGAAAGAAATAGCTTCGGAACTGGGATTCGAAGATGAGTTTTATTTCAGCAGATACTTTAAAAAATCGGTAAGTTGCTCCCCGAAAAATTACAGAGAAAAGGTTGGGATTTCCGTGGTGGCGAAAATGTCCATGTAATGTCCTTAAATATCTATGTCGCTGCCTGAGGCATGTGAATACCTTTGTACAAAAGTAAAACATATGCAAAACACTAAATTATTCAGCAGTCTTCAGCAATTGGATGTCTATGCACTCAATTTTCTCAGAATTTCAATCTTTATTGTGATGGCCTGGATTGGCGGTCTTAAGGCTTTTCAGTACGAAGCCGACGGAATTGTTCCTTTTGTTGCCAACAGTCCTTTGATGAGCTTTTTCTATAAAAATGCCGGACATAAAGTGCTTAACGAAGATCAGAAGCCCGTTTCCGAATATACACTGTACAAAAACCCTGAGGGAAAAGTGGTACAGAAAAATATTGACTGGCACAAAGAAAACGGGACTTACGGTTTCGCATATGGCCTTGGTCTTATGATTATAACCATCGGAATTCTGGTGGTATTGGGAATATGGTTTCCCAAAACGGGAGCTGTTGGGGGAGCGTTGACGTTCCTCATGTCATTGGTTACGCTATCATTTCTCATAACAACTCCGGAAGTTTATGTTCCTGATCTTGGTGGGGATTTTCCTTCTCCGCAACATGGTTTCCCTTATTTGTCAGGCGCGGGCCGCCTTGTACTGAAAGATATTATCATGATGGCCGGAGGTTTGGTGCTGTTTTCGGATAGTTTGAAAAAGGTTGTCAATCCTTATAAACAAGGACTTTGAAGAAAGATAGATTTTTCATCTATGATCCTGAAAATCTTCAGACTAAAATAAGGACCGGCAGCTGGGCTGTAAAACATATCTGTAAAAGTGAAATTAACGAAAATTTATTATCTTAAAGTTGTCTTCAAATTTCTGTATTTCTCAAAAAAACACGACATTTGTACGCTTAAAACCGTTCGGTTATCATCGAACAAAATTCAAATAAATTTTTGAAAATATTTCGGATGAAAACAAGCATTTCATCCGGCTTTAGAAAAAATAAAATTATCAGATGAAAATATCAAACAACTGGCTGAAGGACTTTGTGAAAACGGAATTGAAAACTGAAAGAATCGGTGAGTTTCTTACAGATATAGGTCTTGAAGTTGAAGGGATAGATAAATTTGAAAGTGTAAAAGGCAGTCTGGAAGGAATTGTTGTAGGTAAAGTGTTAACCTGTGACAAACATCCGAATGCTGATAAACTAAAGAAAACTACAGTAGACGTAGGAAACGGAAAGGTATTGAATATCGTTTGCGGAGCTCCTAACGTAGAAGCAGGACAGACAGTTCCTGTAGCTGTTGTCGGAACTAAAATCTATGATAAAACCGGAAACTTTTTTGAAATCAAAGAAGCGAAGATCAGAGGCGAAGTTTCTCAGGGTATGATTTGTGCAGAAGATGAGCTTGGCCTGAGCGAAGATCACGGTGGAATCATGGTGTTGGACGAAACAAAATACGAAGTAGGGAAGAATTTTGCAGATTATTTTGAACTGGCTAATGATGAAGTTTTTGAAATCGGTTTAACACCGAACAGGACGGATGCAATGTCTCACTATGGTGTTGCCAGAGATCTGCATGCTTATCTTTCTACCAATCAGTTGAAATCACAGTTCAATAAAATAGCTTCTGAAGCTTTAAATAACGAAGGTTCACACGATTTTACCCTGGAAGTTGAAGATGCAGAATTGGCTCCGAGATATATCGGTGCTGTGATAGAGAATATAAAGGTTGCAGAATCTCCTACCTGGTTAAAAGACAGGCTGAAAGCTATCGGATTAAGCCCTATCAATAATGTTGTAGATATTACCAACTATATCCTTCACGGATACGGACAGCCGCTTCACGCATTTGATGCAGATAAAATTGCTGGCAAAAAAGTAAAAGTTGGCGTGGTAAAACCGGGAACAAAGTTCACAACTTTGGATGGTGTTGAAAGAACATTGAATGGTTCTGAAATCATGATCAAAGACGGGAAAGATACTCCGATGTGTATTGCAGGAGTGTTTGGTGGTGAAACTTCTGGAGTATCTGATGCTACCAAAACAATCTTCCTTGAAAGTGCATATTTTAACCCGATTGCAGTAAGAAAAGGGGCAAAAGCCCACAGTTTAAATACTGATGCTTCTTTCAGATTTGAGAGAGGAGTAGATCCAAATATTACAAGAACGGCGATCACTCATGCCATCAAGTTAATTCAGGAAATTGCTGAAGGTAAACTGGTAGGTGATCTACTGGAAGAATATCCTAAGAAAATAGAAGACAGCTATGTGATCCTGAGATTCTCAAAGATCGAACAGATTTTAGGAACCAAAATTCACAGAGAAAAAGTAAAAGAAATATTAAAAGCTTTGGAAATTCAGGTTTTGAATGAAATTCCAAACGGCTTTGAAATCTCTGTACCTGCTTACAGGGCAGATGTAACAAGAGAAATCGATGTTATTGAAGAGATTTTAAGAATCTATGGATACAATAAAATTGATGCTCCACAGAAGATTTCCTTCACTCCTGTAAAGATTAACGCAAACGATCAGGATGAACTGGAAAACAACTGGGCAAGAACCTTACAAAGCTTGGGTTTCAATGAAGTGATGAACAACTCATTGACTTCAGTGAAAGATGAAACTGATGCCGTAAAGCTGTTGAATCCTTTAAGTAATGATTTGGCATTCATGAGAAAGTCTTTATTGGAAGGACTTCTTCAGAATACAGTATATAATATCAACAGAAAGAACCAGGATATCAAGTTCTTTGAATTCGGAAAAATCTATCATAAGAAAGAGAAATACGAAGAAAGAAAACAATTGGCCCTTCTTGTTTCCGGAAGAGATGTAGCAGAAAACTGGTTACAGCCTAAATCTGCTGTGAGTTTCTACAACCTTAAAGCCTATGTAAAAGTATTGCTGGAAAGGCTGGCAATTGATTATAAAGAAGTAGCCTTATCTGACGGAAGATTCTCTGATGCTTTAGTGTATGAAGCAGAAGGAAAAGCTTTAGTGAGAATCGGAAAAGTAGCCCCGGTATTGTTGAAAGATTTCGATATAAATCAGGAATGTTACTATGCTGAAATTGAGCTTGAATTGGCACAGGAACTGCGTGCTAAAAATGAATTGAAGTTTAAAGATATTCCGAAATTCAATAAAATCAGAAGAGACCTTGCTTTACTGATTGATAAAACAGTGAATTACGAGGATCTATACCAAACAGCGAAAAAGAACAAATCTCCATTCATTAAGAGCATCAATCTGTTCGATGTATATGAAGGGAAAAATCTTCCTGAAGGTAAAAAATCTTACGCGATGAGCTTTGAATTATTAAACGAAGAGAAAACCCTTGAAGAAAAGGAAATCTCAGAAGTGATGGATTCTCTGATCAAATCTTTCCAGAAGGAATTCAATGCAGAATTGAGATCTTAATTGTATAAGAGTAAAAAAATATGTAAAACGGACTTTTTGTAAGTCCGTTTTTTTTGCCTTTAAAACGGCTCGTTTACACTTCTTCGCGTCATTGCGTTTCCCGGCTTTCCGATAGCACAATACAATCTGGCACATATCCTGTCATCAGAAAAATTTTCAAAATACAGGATGTTAAAGAATAATAAAATTCACTGCAACCTGTTTAAATAATATTATTTCCGTAAATTTGGATGAATTCAAAAAGAAAAAAATGAAAAATCTTTTTTTAAGTATATGTGCAGCAGCAGTATTGGCATCTTGTGGATCTATGACAAGCCCTTCTGCGTCTAAAGTAGGAAAAGCCCAGCCTGCGCTTGTTAATACAAAATGGACATTGGCTGACAATGTAAAAGGTAAAATCCCAACATTGAATATTGAAGGAGAAAAGATAACAGGTAATGCCGGTTGTAACAACTATTTCGGAACTGCTAAAATAGATCCGTCTACAGGAGGGTTCTCTGCAGGGCAGATGGGTTCTACAAAAATGATGTGTAACAATATCGGAGTAGAGCAGAACTTTATGGATATGATGGGAAAGGCAAATAAATATGTAATTTCCGGAAATACCCTAGAGTTGTACAAAGACAATCTTCTACTATTGAAATTTACAAAATCTGAATAAAAAATAAAAGGAACTCATTGGAGTTCCTTTTTTATGTTTTAGACTGTTGTGATTAATCTTCCTCTTCTTCGTCATACTTAGCCAGCTCTTCGTCGCACCATTTGAATGCTGCTTCTACCACTTTCGTAGCTTCGTCTGCCATAGTTTCTTCATCATCACCTTCAAGATCATCTAACCACTCAACTTCTTCTTCCTCAACGTTTAAGATAAATCTTGGATACTCAGTGTGTACTACGAATAAATCTTCTGGAAATTCCGAATTATCTGCTAATAAAAACTTTGGTAATTTCATTTTTTTAATGTTTTAACTTGCTCAAAGATAAATAAAATTATTGACTTAAAATCAGTTCAAAAACATTTTTGAAACTTTTTCAGCTTTTTTACTTTCTGAATAATCATAGAATCCTTCCCCTGATTTTACTCCCAGTTTTCCTGCTGTCACCATGTTTACAAGCAATGGGTTCGGAGCGTATTTAGGATTTTTGAAGCCGTCGTACATCACGTTCAAGATCGCAAGACATACATCAAGACCAATGAAATCAGCCAATTGAAGTGGTCCCATCGGATGAGCCATTCCCAATTTCATTACCGTGTCGATCTCTTCTACACCGGCAACACCATTGTAAAGTGTTTCGATAGATTCGTTGATCATAGGCATTAATATTCTGTTGGCAACGAAACCAGGATAGTCATTTACTTCTACAGGTACCTTTCCTAAGGTTTTACTCATTTCGTAAATGGCGTTGAAAGTTTCTTTAGAAGTAGAATATCCTTTGATGATTTCTACCAGTTTCATGATAGGAACCGGATTCATAAAGTGCATTCCGATTACTTTATCTGCTCTTTTTGTGGCAGCAGCAATTTTAGTGATAGAGATGGAAGAAGTATTGGTAGCAAGGATGCAGCCTGCAGGAGCCAGTTCATCCATCTGTCCGAAGATTTTCAGCTTCAGATCCAGGTTTTCAGTAGCAGCTTCTACAATAAGATCTGCTGATCCTGCGGCATCATTCAATGCTGTAAACGTGGTAATATTTCCTAATGTTTCTGCTTTTTGCTCTTCAGTAAGGTTTCCCTTTGCAATTATTCTGTCAAGGTTGGTCGTAATGGTTTTTAAGCCTCTGTCTAAAGCTTCCTGAGATACATCTACCAGATTTACTTTAAAACCGCTTTGTGCGAACGTATGTGCTATACCATTCCCCATGGTTCCCGCTCCGATAACTACAATGTTTTTGATCATTTTTCCTTTATTTTTTATAGATAGTTAGATTTCTTGTATTCACAAGGTCCTGTTGTTGCACAGTAGTGGCAGAATCAAAAAAAACAGTTCCTTCACTTTTCTGTTTTCTGCTGTTATTCTGGTTCGATACCGCAGCCATAAGCCCTCGTGTAAGACGTCTTTTCTGATTGTCGGTAAGAGAATCGGTGCCTACATACAATTTGAACTCACCTTCTCTTCCCATACCGCTTTGCTGCAGGATTTCAAGACTTTTCAGATGATTTTTTTTCTTAAATTCTTTCAGATAGCTGATGACCGGCTTTTCCGATGGCGGTCCACAGCATGAACTTCCATAAGAGATCATTAAATAATTTTGATTCTTTTGTGAATAAAAGAATGTGAAAGAAAATAAAGCTACTGCTATTATGACTTTTTTCATGTAAGTTGGTTTAATTGAGAATTCTCTCAATTTTCGTGCTAAAATTAAGCTTAATATTTTATTTATTAAAATTATCCCAAACGATCTTTGAAATATCAGAAACCATCCTTGTATTTACCTTTTCTGTTTCCGTTGAATTGCTTACAAATACAGCGATTGCATAATGCTTTCCGTTGGGAAGGGTAATAATCCCCATATCATTTTCTGCAACAGTAAGTATATTGTCCGGCTTTCCGGAAGAACCCGTTTTATGAGCAACAGGCGTACCTTTGGGTAACTGTTCAACGATTTTATTGGTTCCTGTTGTAGTTCCCAACATAATCTGCATCAGGAAATCCGTCGATTTTTTTGTAAGAAGCTTACCATCATAGAATTTTTTCAATAGTGAGACAGTCGCATTGGTGCTGCTTTCGTTCCCATATTGGTTTTTCCAGTCCCTGTGCATGTCGTCCTCATTATATTTGATCTGAAGATCTTTTGCTCCTTTAGAATCCATGAAGTGCTGAACAACCTGAGGACCGCCTATCAATCTTAAAAGAAAATCACAGGTATTGTTATCACTTTGAGCAACTGTGTACGTGATAATTTCTCCTAAAGAAAGTTCAATATTTCCTTCCGGAAATTTTTCGCGTAGCGGAGACCATGTATTTTCCAATAGATCTGATTTTTTTATTAAAAACTTCTGATCTGTTGAAAATTTACCTTTATCTGCCATATCCAATACAGCACAGGCCAGGTGAAATTTAAAAACGCTGAGTAACGGCAGCTTCTCATCTCCGTTTTTACTGTACTTGAAAGCATTCTCAAAACCCAAAACAGAAACTCCTACCGTCGCTTTTTTATCTTTTATAACAGCACTGATTTTTTCGTCAAGTACGGATTTCTGTGCAGTAGCAAAGGCAGAAACCATCAGTATAAGAAATGTTATTTTTTTCATAGAGATAAGGTTAAAAAAAACTCCCTTTTAAAATGATAAAGGGAGCTGCAATTTAAGATATTTATTGCTATTTTATTTCAAAATAATTCAGATTGACGCCATCATCCTCAAAATGTACTCTGAGTTTATTCTCGCCTTTTTTAAGCCGAATATTTTGCACAACCGCAGTCGCCCAGTTTTCATTTTTTCCGGTAGCTTGCAGCGGAACCACAGCCAGTATCTTTCCGGCGGTATCTTCCAATCTTATTTTCGCTGGCTTTATACTGGAATATCTGATCTCCACCCTGTAATTTTTTTCGGCATTGGAACGGATGGTATATTGCATCCATTCACCGGCCTCTGTTTTCCCGACATAATACTGGTTCGTAATTTTGTCACTACACAAGTAAATATCAACGCCGTCATTTCTCATCTGCTGACCGGAGTTCCATTCTGATCTTTTGGCAGGATCACTTACCCAAAGATTGATGAAATCTTTGTCCAGATAAGCAGAACCCATTCTGCCCAAATCATATTCTGAAGCAAATATCCTTCCCGGAGCCGAATGATTTTTAAACGGTCTTGTTGCAGATTCATTCGTTTGCCTGAACATGGCGTCAATAACATCATTTTTGACTTCCGTGTTATTCAGTCTGTAATTTTCTGCGATTTGCATCAAAGCTTTTTTAGCAGAGTCTTTTGAAGGTTTTTCACCACCATTTTTCCAATATTCTAAAAGTTTTTCATATTCAGGTGTGGTTTTTACATTCGTAATTCCGGCAATATTATCAATTTTTTTCATAGGCCAGAATGCATATCCGATATTATGCTTGTCCAACAATTGGATCAGTTCAGTAAACCAGACATTAGAGTTTTCGCCGGTTTCACCGAGCCATATCGGCATATTGTGCTTTTCCCTTAAATCCAAAGCAAACTGTATCGTTTGATCATCATTGTAATTCCAGTATTTATGGAAACTGAAAGCCATGTTTTTGTCCCAGATCGGAATCAGGCCATTGTAATTATTACCCCAGCCGTTTCCTTCGATAAAAATAATATGCTTTTGGTCCACTTCACGAATGGCGATTGTGATGTCTTTCTGTAATTTCCAGAGCGGGGCATTAGACATTTCATCCGTACCGTTTGGATTCTTGCCTGTGAAATTGATATTGGGTTCATTGATGATATCATATCCGCCTATCCATGGTTCATTTTTATAGCGGTCTGCCAGTTTCTTCCACAAGGCTACCGTTTTCCTTTGATTTTCAGCGCTTTCCCAGAGTGAGGGCTTTGTTTTATCATTATCAGAAATATTGGCATCATTTCCCTGTCCTCCGGGTGCAGCATGGAGGTCGAGAATCAGATAGATTTTATTGTCCTTACACCATCTGAGAAGATCATCAGTCATCGTAAAACCTTCTTCCAGCCAGGTATCTTTACCTTTCACAGGTTCTTTTTCGATAGGAAGAGTATAAAGATTATAGTGCATCGGAAGCCTGATCGAGTTGAATCCGGCTTTAGCCAGAAAATCAATATCCTGTTTGGTAACTCCGTTTTTCAAATACGCCTTATAAAATTCCTGCATTCCGTCTTCACCAATGAGTTCTGCGATTTTTTCCTTAATCTTATATTGTGGCCCGGCAAAATCAGCGGTTTTCAGCATATAGCCTTCCTGCAGCATCCAGCCTCCTAAACCGAGACCTCTCAGCTGAACGTTTTCACCCTTGTCATTGATAATTCTTTGTCCATCAGTTTTTAATAATTGTGATGTCCCAAATTGAGACAATAATAAAGCGGAAAATAAGATCGTTTTTTTCATAATTGGAATGGTTTAATGAGTATGGATTGTTTAGAGGTTAATATGCCCGATGGACATCGCATGGTGGAAATCTGTATTGACTCCATTTATCCTAATCCATCTGATATGCAAAACAAAATTTTTCAATAGTTTATTGAATTGTTTTCCAAATATATTGTTTTTTTGTTTTATAAATAAATTTATGTCGATAAATCAATGTATTTTGTCATTATTTATGATTTTAAAAACATTTTCCGACATTGTACTGCTATGAATGAGTTTAAAAAAAAATTATCTTGTCCTCATTTCCGAGGACAAGATAGTATGGTGAAGGCTGTTACGGAATATGCGATAACAGTCTTGTATTTCTACTCTTTTAGCTGATTAGTTTTACGATTTCCAACGCTACTTTTAATGCTTCAGTCCCGTCTTCAAGAGAAACTTCTACATTTTTATCAGCCGTAATGGCGTCAGCAAAGGAATTGAGCTCATCTAAAATGGCATTGTTAGGTTGAATATTCGGATATTCAAATAAAATCTGATTTTTCTCTCCATCCGCATTTTCAATAATCATGTCAAATGGAGTAGGAGTTTCAGGAGCGTCTTTCATTCTGATGACTTCCGCTTTTTTCTCAAGGAAATCAACAGAAATATAAGCGTCTTTCTGGAAGAATCTGCTTTTTCTCATCGCTTTCATAGAGATTCTGGAAGTCGTAAGATTGGCTACACATCCGTTTTCGAACTCTATTCTGGCATTGGCAATATCCGGTGTTTTACTTACTACACAAACTCCGCTGGCATGAATATTTTTAACCTTTGACTTAGCCATGCTCAACAAAATGTCAAGATCATGAATCATCAGATCCAGTACCACAGAAACATCAGTTCCACGCGGATTGAACTCAGCAAGCCTGTGAATCTCTATGAACATCGGGTTTTTAATATAATCTTTGGTGGCGATAAAAGCCGGATTGTACCTTTCCACATGACCCACCTGCGCTTTGATCCCGTTTTCCTGGCAAAGACGTAAGATTTCTTCCGCCTGCTCAAGGGTTTGGGTAACCGGCTTTTCAATGAAAAAATGCAGCTTTTTCTCGATGGCTTTTAAAGCATAATCGTAGTGATAGATTGTAGGAGTAACAATATCCAGCATATCAATCTGATCCAGCAATTCATCAAAATTTTCAAAATATTTATATCCGAATTCGGCTTCTAATTTCTTTCCGTTTTCAACATCTTTATCATGGAAACCTACCAACTCGTATCTATCTGACTGATTAAGAAGTTTTAAGTGTATTTTTCCCAAGTGTCCGGCACCTACCAAACCTGCTTTTAACATAGCTGTATTAAATTTTTGTAAAGATAAGAAAGAAGTTAGATTCCAAAGGTCAGAAATTGTTTTTTGTGGATAATTCTTTTCTCCAATCCATGAAATCTAAAATCTAATTTCTTACTTTTGCCAGATGCATGATTCGTTTGTACATAAAGGAAAAAGAAAGATTTTAGTTGAATATCTTCGACACAGAATTGGAATTTCGGATGAAAATGTACTTCGGGCAATGAGTGAAGTTCCGAGACACCTTTTTATCGAAAGTATTTTTGAAGATTTTGCTTACGAGGATCGGGCATTCCCGATTCTGGCACACCAGACCATCTCACACCCTTCCACGGTGGCAGAGCAGTCCGAGTTGTTGCAGGTAAAAGCCGGGGAAAAAGTACTGGAAATAGGAACGGGTTGCGGATACCAGACAGCTGTGTTGCTTACGATGAAAGCTCATGTTTATACGGTGGAAAGACAGAAAGATTTATTTGATTTTTCGAAGAAAAAACTGCGTGAACTCCATTTATTTCCAAAATTTCAAAGTTTTGGTGACGGTTTTGCGGGACTGCCGACGTTCGCTCCTTTTGATAAAATCATCGTCACCTGTGGGGCTTCCACATTACCTACAGAGCTATTGAAACAATTGAATATAGGAGGGAAAATGGTAATTCCGCTGGGTCCTACCGACGAACAGGTATTATTCAGATTTACCAAAATAGGACCTACCGAATTTGAAAAAGAAGAATTCGGAGCTTATAAATTCGTTCCTATGCTGGGAAATACAAACCAGTAGGATAATTCAGTGTTATTTTATCATTAATTTCCTTAAAATAAAACAATTTAATTCACTTAACAACGTTTAAGATGATACCGTATGTAAGCCCATAAGGAAGAATTACTTAGCCGGATAGATAATATTTTATAAATCGTGGTGACATTGAGTGTCAGCAGAATTAATAAATTTTATCTTTTTTAATAAATTTTTAGACCCGTTTCGGAATGAAAATTGAACTCAATTATGAACTCAACCACTTAAAATCTTATTATTATGGATACGAATAGATTCAAATCGTCACACGATTTTAGTAATGTTCAAAAAAATTTGCATAATAACCCCGGATATAGTGTAGAAAGCTATTCTCAACAGGTAAAAGATTATCTCAGCGAGATGAAGGGGAAGAATCAGGAAGCGACAAAACAAGGGTTTATGAGCCATGCCCAAAAATCAGCAAAAGAAGTATGGGAAGAAATTCAGGAGATGGCCTCAGATGCCTGGGATAAACATAAAAAACATTCAGGTGAAGAAAAATAATTTTTAATATTAAAGTTAGGACCTTACTTTTCACAGAGTAAGGTTTTTTATTTAAACCAATCAATGATACTATGAAAGTTTTTGTCAATAAAATGATTCCTGAAATCGGGATGAATCTGTTGAAACAAGCAGGACTGGAAGTGATACTTCCTGAAAATGAAAATCTAACACAGGAGGAATGGCTGCAGTATTGCCAGTCTGCGGATGTGATATTAAGTATTGGAAATGATTTTAAATACGATAAAAAATTTTTTGATACCTGCCCGAATATCAAAGCGATTGCTCTGTATTCTGTAGGTTTTGACCATGTTGATATTAATGAGGCTGTAAAGAGAAATATCCCCGTTGGGAATACTCCTGATGTGCTGAGCAGAGCGACTTCAGATGTCGCCTTTTTACTCATGCAGGCTGTAGCGAGGAAGGCAAGCTATAATTTCCAGAAAGTAAAAAATGGCAATTGGGGAAGTTTTGATCCGTTACATGCCCTGGGGCAGGAATTGTATGGAAAAACATTGGGCATCTTCGGATTGGGAAGAATAGGCTTTGAAATGGCTAAAAAATCAAAGCATGCTTTTGACATGAACATTATCTATCACAACCGAAACCGAAATGAAGAAGCAGAAAAAGAACTGGGAGCAATATACGTGTCCTTTGAAGAATTAATTACAAGTTCTGACGTGTTGAGCATTCATGCTAGTTTTACGCCTGAACATAAAGAACTTTTCAACGAAGAAGTCTTTAAAAAAATGAAATCCAATGCTATTTTTGTGAACACTGCCCGGGGTGGATTTCAAAACCAAAAAGATTTGTATCAGGCATTAACTGATGGCACGATCTGGGGGGCAGGCCTGGATGTAACCAATCCGGAACCTATGTCTTCTGACGATCCTATGCTGGAACTTTCAAATGTTTGTGTGTTACCTCATATAGGATCTGCCACCATGGAAGCGAGAAACGGAATGGCAAGACTTACCGCAGAAAATCTGATAGCATTTTCCAGGGGTGAGAAGATGCCGTATTGTGCCAATCCGGAAGTTTATTCCCACCATTCATAGTAAGTTGGAATTATTTTTGTTCTCTCTTTACAAACCTAAAATCTCAACATTATGGCACCAGAGAAAAATATTAATGAGCAAAACAGGAAATTAGAACAAATGGATTATAGTCCTAATGAAGATATATTTAAAAGAGAAAAACATATTCCGCTAGACGGAGACGGAAATCCGATTGTAGACGAAGACCCCGATGAAGATAAAATAGATAAGGGGCTCGATATCCCGGGAGCAGAAGAGGATGATAAAATGGAAGAAATAGGGGAGGAAGATGAAGAAAACAATTATTGGAGCTTAAGTGACAATGATGATGATCATGAGGAAGAAAATGATGATGTTTTAACCTAAGATTTGAACGTATAGAATAATACAGGCCTTGCTGAATCTCAGTAAGGTCTCTTTATTTTAAATGATAACCTGATTGGGTAACGGGAAATTCCCCTCCCTTGGAGGGGTGGATTCAAAAATTATTCAATTTTTGAAGACGGGGTGGTTCCATAGTGCAGAATAATAAATGCCTCCAGCTCTTTCATTACTCTATTCATATTATTTCGCACCTCATAATCATCAATGCTGAATACTAATAACCCTAAAGATTCAAGGTATTTTTGTCTTACAACATCATAGTCTTGTTTTTCATCATGGTTTGAATCATCAATTTCAATGACTAATCCTAATGTCTTCACATAAAAGTCAACAATATAATTTCCGATAATTCTTTGTCTGTCAAAATCAATTTTATAGAATATCCCTGCTCTGACTTCTTTCCAGAATAATACTTCGCCTAGAATCCGGGCTTTACGTTTTCCTTTTAGCAATGATTTTAAATGGGGACTGTAGGGTAAGTTTTCTACAAAGTTTCGGACAATGGGGATTCCATTAATAGTAGTGAGGATTTCTTTCATGATTGTGTGTTTAACCACCCCGTCTTCGTCTTTCGACGAATCCACCCCTCCAGAGGAGGGGAACTGAGTGCTTTTTCTCAAATATAGTACTAAATAGTAAATTCAGGATGATAATTTAAAATAAACAAATTCGCTTTTCACCTCTACTTGCCTATATTTTATAATTTGAATATCTTTAAAACATAAAAAATTGTTTAAACATAGAACTTTAAATAGCAATATGACATTTCAAGAACAAATCCAACAGGGAATTCCTACTCAGCTGCCACAGCCAAAACCATATGAAACAAATATCAACCATGCTCCAAAACGTAAGGAGATTTTAGGAGAAGAAGAGAAAAAGCTCGCATTAAAAAATGCTTTACGTTATTTCGATCCTCGGTTTCATGCAGAGCTGATTCCTGAATTTAAGCAGGAACTCGAAGACTACGGAAGAATTTATATGTATCGTTTTCGTCCGGATTATGAGATGAAAGCAAGGTCTATCAGTGATTATCCGGGAAAATCCGAGCAGGCGAAAGCGATTATGCTGATGATCCAGAATAACCTGGATTATGCCGTTGCACAGCATCCTCATGAGTTGATTACCTATGGTGGAAACGGAGCCGTTTTCTCGAACTGGGCGCAATACCTGCTGACGATGAAATATTTATCGGAAATGAGTGATGAGCAGACTTTGGTAATGTATTCCGGGCATCCGATGGGGTTATTTCCTTCACACAAAGAGGCACCAAGGGTTGTTGTAACCAATGGAATGATGATCCCGAATTATTCTAAACCGGATGACTGGGAAAAATTCAACGCTCTTGGGGTGACCCAGTACGGGCAGATGACAGCAGGAAGTTATATGTATATCGGCCCGCAGGGTATTGTTCACGGGACTACCATTACGGTGTTGAATGCTTTCAGAAAGATCAACAAAGAACCGAAAGGAGGTCTTTTTGTAACATCCGGATTGGGAGGAATGAGTGGAGCACAGCCCAAAGCTGGAAATATCGCCGGTTGTGTTACCGTTTGTGCTGAAGTGAATCCAAAGATTACCAAAATCCGCCACGACCAGAAATGGGTCAATGAAATCCATGAAAATCTTGATGAATTGGTGAAAAGGGTAAGAGAAGCACAGGAAAATAAAGAAACCGTTTCTCTGGCTTATCTTGGAAATATTGTGGAGGTTTGGGAGAAATTTGATCAGGAAAACCTGAGAATAGATATCGGATCCGATCAGACTTCACTTCACAATCCTTGGGCAGGTGGTTATTATCCTGCAGGACAGAGCTTTGAAGAATCTAATACAATGATGGCTGAAGATCCTGAATTATTCAAAGAAAAAGTTCAGGAAACTTTGAGGAGACATGCTGCAGCCATCAATAAACACACTCAAAAAGGAACGTATTTCTTTGATTACGGAAATGCTTTCTTGCTGGAGGCTTCCAGAGCGGGAGCAGATGTAATGGCTGATAATCCTACTTTAGGAAGAGAATTCAAATATCCTAGTTATGTTCAGGATATTATGGGACCTATGTGCTTCGATTACGGTTTTGGGCCGTTCCGATGGGTATGTACAAGCGGAAAACCTGAAGATCTGCAGAAAACAGATGATATTGCCTGTGCAGTACTTGAAGAGATGATCAAAACTGCTCCTGAAGAAATTCAGCAGCAGATGAAAGATAATATCCAGTGGATCAAAGGCGCCCAGGAAAATAAACTGGTGGTAGGGTCACAGGCAAGAATCCTATACGCTGATGCGGAAGGAAGAATGAAGATTGCCGAAGCTTTCAATAATGCAATCAAAAACGGAGAAATAGGACCTGTGGTTTTAGGAAGAGACCACCATGATGTTTCAGGAACGGATTCCCCTTACAGAGAAACATCCAACATTTATGACGGATCGAGATTTACCGCAGATATGGCGATTCACAACGTCATCGGCGACAGTTTCCGTGGGGCAACCTGGGTGTCCATCCATAATGGAGGAGGAGTAGGCTGGGGAGAAGTTATCAACGGCGGTTTCGGGATGTTGTTGGATGGCAGTGCTGATGCTGACCGAAGACTGAAATCGATGCTTTTCTGGGATGTCAATAACGGGATTTCCAGAAGAAGCTGGGCAAGAAACGAAGGCGCTATTTTCGCTATTAAAAGAGCGATGGAAGTGGAACCGAATCTGAAAGTGACGCTTCCCAACCTTGTAGATGAAAATTTACTGTAAAATATAATATTCATTGGCAACCATCAACAAAAAAATGTTTTCACACCTGAACGTGGAGGATAATGATCCTGTATGGGAGAAGTTTGCTAAGGTTGAATTTTCAAAAAAAATGATATTTCCGGACCATAAAGCCTATCTTGTCGAAGATGGGCTTGTCCGTAAATATTATATCAGTCATTCTTCAGATATTGAGATAGAAATATGTGCGGAGTTTTACTTTCCGGGTGATATTTTTACTGTTGGAGAAAAAGGTTCTGAGGCGATTTATGAATCGATAAGCAATGGTCTTGCCTGGGAAATTACGCTCGATGAGGTCAAAGAAATGTTTGCTGTTAATCCCGAATGCCGCTTTGTTCAGAACTATTATTTAAGCAGAAAATTGCATGCTGCCATGAAGCGCGAGATGCTTTTACTTAAAAACACCCCACAGGATTTGTATGAATATCTTTTGAATCATAAGCCACACTATATTCAGAATATTCCCCTGAAATATCTGGCTTCATATATTGGGGTAACCCCTATTTCTTTAAGCCGGATCAGAAAAAGGATTACTTGAGATAAGTAAGAAGCTTGATACAAAAAGTTTGAAGTTAGTATTTGTGTTATGTTTTTGTGAAGCTTTATCAATCAATCAAGTGAAGATACTGAGGTATGGTTATTTTATGATTATAATAACTTTCATCTTCTATCTTAATTAATTATCTTTTGTTTATTGTTTGACTTTCCCCAAGTGTTTTCCTTTGTTAAAAATAAAAATATGGAAATACAAAAGTTAAACTGGGCGGGAATAAAGCTCACTTCTCACGGTAAAATTGTTCTAATAGATGCCGTGGAAGACTTCTCATATTATAAACCCGTCCTGGGTGATGCGGTAGAAGATCTCATTGAATTTTCTGCAGAGATACAGGCAGATTATATCCTGTTTACCCATTTACATTTAGATCATTTTGATCGAGGAGTTGTCGAAAAATGTCTGAAAAAAGACGGGAAATTGATTGTATATTCCGGACTGGAGCCCTTTGTCAGAAAACATCTGGATCAGGTTGAAATGGTTGTTTTGGATTTGGATGAAACCTTTACCGAACATCAGATCACCTTTAAGCCGGTTTTTGCGATGGACGGTGTCGGCGAAATACAATCTTCCTGGATTGTAAAAGACGGAACAACTGCCATTTTTCATGGTGGTGATACCATTTGGCACAGCCAGTTCTGGAAGTTGGGAAAAGAAAACCCCACTATTGATTACGCATTTTTACCGGTTAACGGAGTGGTTGTCAACTTTGAAATTATAGGATTAGAATACAGTCCGGTTCCGGCTTCTCTTAATCTGAAAGAAGCTTTTGCTGCAGCTCATTTACTGCACGCGAAATATCTGGTTCCTATTCATTATGGACTGTTTGCCCACGAAAAATGCTACATTCCCCAGTTGTTTGATGATGGGGATTTGCAGGAAATTTCGGAAGAGATAGGGCAAGAGTATCTCCTTTTAAAGGATGGGGAAATTTTACCTCATTCATAGACGATTATACCCTGTTTTATCAAATAAATTGATAAATTTAAGGATGAAAAAAATTGGAATAATAGGCTGTGGCTGGTTGGGAAGTCATATCGCGGCTAGACTGAAAGGGCAATATGAGATTTTTGTAACCACTACATCTGAATCTAAAATAAAAGATCTCTCTGATAAAGGGTATCACGTCACACAAGTTAGTTTTGAGGATGATTTATCCGAACTAAATACAGCGTGGAAAATTGCACCACAATTGGATGCGGTGATCATTACTGTTCCTTTTGCAGGAATAAGAGGTGCTGAAATTCCATTGAACGAAAGAGCTCAGAATCTGCTTACATTTCTCGGCGATTATAAAGGACAGCTTTATTTAATGAGTTCTACCGGGGTATATCCCGGTGATGAAAAAGAATTTACAGAAGATGATAAACCTGTAGATAATGTTCCCAGTGAAAGCGTTATAAAAAATACATTTCCTCACGTCAATATTCTGCGGTTAGCTGGATTAATGGGCGATCAGAGACTTTTAAAAAATTATAATATTTCAAATCTGGAGATGCTGGTGAATCATATCCACTATGCTGATATTTGTACAGTCATTGAAAAAATGCTGGAAAATAAGTCCCATTCCAAAGTATATAATGTGGCAGCACCCGTTCACCCCAGTAAAGAAGAGATTATCAATGCCCAGAAAGGGCTGCCGTATTCAGGAGAACGTACTACTGAGGGCAGAATCATTTCGTCAGCGAGATTAATTTCAGATCTTAATTTTGAATTTCTATATCCGGATCCGAGGTATTTTCATATTGTGAAAGTTTAGGAAGATATAAGATACAAGAAAAAAAACCTGCGTTACAGCAGGTTTTTATTTTGAGACTATTTTAAAATAAAATTTACATTTTTACCGCTTTGATAGCTGCTTCATAGTTAGGTTCCTGTGAAATGTCTGGTACCTGTTCCTCATAGATGATGTTTCCTGATGGATCAATTACCACCACAGCTCTGCTCAGAAGACCTTTCATTGGAGAGTCAATCATTTCTACCCCGTAGTTCCATCCGAAATCAGAACGGAAGTCTGAGAGCATCACCACATTTTCTATACCTTCAGCGCCGCAAAATCTTTTTTGAGCGAAAGGTAAGTCCTTCGAAATACACAGAACCACCGTGTTGGGAAGATTGGCGGCATCTTCATTAAAATGATGAACCGATGCAGAGCAGACACCCGTGTCCACACTTGGAAAGATATTGAGAATAACATATCTCCCTTTGTACGATTCAAGAGTCTGATCATTCATATTGACGTCTGTCAGGGTAAACTTGGGAGCCGGTTTATTAAGTGCCGGTAATTTTGAATAGGTGCGTACAGTTTCTCCTCTCATTAAAACCGTGTTAGGACTTGCTTTGGTATTTTGGGCGAAACCGAATGCCGATACCCAAAACAGAGTACTGAAAATTATTTTTGAAAACATTGAAATTTATTTTTAACAAAATTATTCTTTTTTTCAGTTAGCTGAATTAAATTTCATTCAAATAGCTTTTAAATAGAGCAAATCTATTGAATCACTATTCTTAGAATCAATTTTTACATCTAACTTTATTCTTCAAAACAGATTCAAATTATTAAAAAATATACTTATGAGTTCAGCAGATAATTTTTCACTTCATGATATTTTTAAAAGCGAAAATGATATTCCCGAAGAATACAGGATTCCTGAAATCCATCAGAACGTGTATCTTCTCAATGGTGAGCTGGTAGAATGGAAGGGGGAAACACAAAATATTTATTCACCTGTCTGTATTCCCACAGCAAACGGATTGGAGAGAAAACTCCTGGGAAGCATTCCGAATATTGGCCCCAAAGAGGCGATGGACGTCCTGGAAGCTTGTGTAAAAGCCTATGATAATGGTCTTGGCGAGTGGCCTACCATGTCTGTTGAAGGCAGGATTAAATGTATGCAGAAATTTGTTTACCTGATGATCCAGCAGCGTGATCTGGTTATTAAGCTGCTGATGTGGGAAATAGGGAAAACATTGGCGGATTCTGCCAAAGAATTCGACCGTACCGTAGATTACATCAATCAGACGATAGATGCTTTAAAGGATTTAGATAGAGAATCATCGCGTTTTCAACAGGCAGAAGGTACGATAGCGCAGATCAGAAGAGCTCCTTTGGGAGTGGTGCTGAGCATGGGACCTTTTAATTATCCTTTGAATGAAATATTTACCACCTTGATTCCCGCTCTGA
This sequence comes from Chryseobacterium sp. UNC8MFCol, assembly GCF_000482305.1. Lineage (NCBI taxonomy): Bacteria > Pseudomonadati > Bacteroidota > Flavobacteriia > Flavobacteriales > Weeksellaceae > Chryseobacterium > Chryseobacterium sp. UNC8MFCol. The sequence continues at coordinate 199,913 of NZ_AXUZ01000015.1, read as the reverse complement.
TCATGGGAAATACGATTTTATTTAAACTTCCGAAACACGGGGTACTAGCACATTATCCTTTGTTAAATGCATTCAGGGAAGCTTTCCCGAAAGGAACTGTAAACACATTATACGGAAAAGGCTCAGAAATTATCACTCCTATCATGGAAAGCGGAAAGGTAAATGTATTGGCATTTATCGGCTCAAGTAAAGTTGCCAATGGATTAAAAAAGCTGCATCCGAAAGTCAACCGTTTAAGAGCAATTTTAAGTCTGGATGCTAAAAATGCAGCTATTGTAACCAAAAATGCGAATCTGGATGTTGCAGTGAGCGAATGTATTCTGGGAGCTCTTTCTTTTAACGGGCAACGCTGTACAGCGTTAAAGCTGATTTTTGTCCAGAAAGAAATTGCTGCAGAATTTACTGCCAAATTAAGTGAAGCAGTCTCTGCCCTGAAACCGGGCTTACCATGGGAAAAAGATGTGAAAATAACACCGCTTCCGGAGGCTAATAAACCTCCTTATTTAAAAGAATGTATAGAAGATGCTCTCACTAAAGGCGCAGCAGTGCTGAATAAAGATGGAGGGTATACTGAAGAATCATTTGTGTTCCCTGCCGTTGTCTATCCTGTCAACAGTGATATGAAGCTGTATCACGAAGAGCAATTTGGTCCGGTGATTCCTGTGGTTCCGTTTGAAGATATAGAAGAACCCATAGAATATCAGGTCAATGCTTCGCATGGGATGCAGGTAAGTATCTTTAGTGAAGATCCCCAAGAAGTTTCAAGACTGATTGATCCGTTCGTGAATCTTGTCAGCAGGGTCAATATCAACTGCCAGGCGCAACGTGGCCCCGATGTGTTTCCGTTTACCGGAAGAAAAGACAGTGCGGAAGGAACACTTTCTGTTTTTGATGCCCTTCGTTCATTTTCTATCAGGTCTTTGGTAGCTGCAAAGCTTACTGATTCAAATAAAAAATTATTAAATACCATCGTGAGAGAGCATGATTCCAACTTTTTAAGCACCGACTATATTTTCTAATCTGAATCTCAAGCTGAATTTAACATAAAATAAAAATCCTTAATAAACTTCTCTGTTTTTTAAGGATTTTTTAAATTGAAGGCTGGAATTTTAGTTTTTTGTAATTATGTGGTAGTGTTTTTATAAAACATTGCTGAAGGATTAGTGTATAAACCCATGTCTTCACTGGAAAAAGAATTTTTAGAGAAAATTGAAAAGCACAAAGGTGTTGTTTTCAAGATCTCTAAAATGTATATGGATAATAAGGACGACCAGAATGATCTCTATCAGGAGATTATTTACCAGGCCTGGAAATCATACGGTGGTTTTCAAAAGAGGAGTGATTTCTCAACATGGTTATACAGAACTGCACTGAATACTGCAATTGTTTTCTTAAGAAGTGAAAAAAAGCGTAGTTTTATACAAAATCAGAATATTGATGGGTTGAGTTCCCAACAAGAACCTTACAATGATACTGATGATGTAAATATGAAGCTTATGTATGAAGCCATCCACCAGCTAAGCCCTATTGATAAGGCGCTGATTTTCTTCTTTCTTGAAGATTTTCCGGGAAAGGAGATGGCCTGTCAGCTGGGAATCTCCGAAGTCAATGCCAGAGTAAAATTAAAAAGGGCAAAAGCCAGGCTTAAAGAGATTATCGTAAAACAGAGAACTGATTCAAACTAAACATACATGATGGAACTAGACGACTTTAAAGAACTTTGGAATAAAGATACAGGGCAGGATCCTCCTGAAATTTCTTTGGATACACAGCATCAGATACGCTCTCCGTTACAGATGCTGAAAATAAATATGGAAACCGAGTTTTGGCTGATGCTCGTTACGCTGCCAATGCTTTTAATCAGTTTTCCGTTCGCTTCTCGGGATTTTAATATTAAGATGATATCAACCTTTGTTACCATGCTGACATTGGCTTTCATTATCTATTTTTATTCCAGGTTTCTGAAGCTTTATAAGATGCTCAAACAAAATAGTATCAATACAAATTATGACCTGTTTAATCTTAAAACCCAGCTTTTAGTCTCAAAAGAAATTTATATTTCGTACTATATTTCCTATATCCCGCTCGCTCTTCTTTTGTGTCTTATCAAGATTAATTTTCATTTTGACAAGGAATATAACCTTGCTATTTTCGGAATCAGCTTCCTGATTACACTGTTTCTGGTCTATTTTGTCATAAAATACTGGATTTATTATATGTATGGAAGATATATTGATGATGTGGTAGAGTTGGTAGATGAACTTAACGGTATTGAAGTACACCAGCCATCGAAAAGGAAACAGACATGGTTTGAACGTTCACAGAAATTTTTTATGAATAAAATGGGTATCAAAGGACATATTATGAATACCATTATTTGGTTCGTTTCAATGTATATTTTTATCATTTTATTTTTGACACTCGTTTTATTGATTGTTATAATAGCCGGTGCCAAACTTCACTTTCTTGATATAGGATCCTTGCTAAAAGCCCTGAATAAACTGAACTAGAAACTTAATTTTAGGAGAGAAGAACCTGACAGATACCTGTCAGGTTTTTTTGCGAAAAAATGTAACATTTCTTATTTAATTCTACTAACTGTGAAAAAATACTAAATAATATGAGAAAAAAGACTACTATTACTAAGGTTTTAATCTTGTCATTGGCAATTTCGATTGTATCAATGTCGCTGGGTAATGCTCAAAACAGAGATCATACAGACATTTCAGTGAAAAGCCTTCCTAGAATTTCAATTTCACCAGGAATGGGAATTTTTAATGCAGATTTTAACGGGCAGAATATTTCATTAAAATTCCTGCAGGAACATTTGAGTGACTGGTTGGGAACAAATGACGATCATTCTTATAAACTTGTTAAAGAAAATAAAGATGATGTGGGAATCAGACATCTTGTGTATGAACATTACTATAAAAAAATAAAAGTAATGGATGACATGATTTTGATTCATGAGAAAGATGGAAAAATTACCCATGTAAATGGTGAAATTATTACTGATATCCCTTCTTCAAGTGGTCAAAAGAAACTTAATTCGCAAAAAATCAAATCGATTATCATTGCTGATCTTAATCCACAGGGAAAAATAAAGATTTCTGATGCTGAAGTAGTTATTACTAAGGTAAATAAAGCTAGAAAGACAGCTGTATTTTATACTTCTAAAATAGATGCGCTTTCTTTTAAACCCTTAAAGGCGTATACCTATTATATAGATAATGCTACCGGAGCAGTTGTTAAGAAAAATTCAAGGGTTCACGATACAGATACCCCTTCTACAAGTGCAACATATTACAAGGGAAACCAGTCTGTTACTGTTGACTCTTATAACGGGCAATTCCGGTTGAAGGATAATGTCCGAAATATCCATACCATGAATGGAACTAATCTGGATATAGATACAATAAGTGGAGGGATCATTAATGTGGGCGAGTATATGAATCCTGTGGCTGATTATACGGCAGACGATACAAAACCACCGGTAGAAGTACATTGGGGAATGAAGAATGCCTATGATTACTATATGACAAAGCATAACAGAAACAGTTATGATGGAAATGGGGCAAAAATAGACAACTATTATAACTTTGATTTTGGAGGTCTTCAAGGAGGAGCAAATGCGGCTGCTTTAGATACTCCTTTATACGGAGGAATAGTATGTATGTTGTATGGTAATGGAAAAATTTTGGGAGGTATGCTAACGTTAATGAATCCTGTTGTGGGCTTAGACGTTGCCGGGCATGAATATTCCCACCTGATTATCGGAAGAAACGGACTGGGAGGGTTAAATTATGAAGCAGAATCAGGGGCTATTAATGAATCTATTGCAGATATGCTGGGAACGGCCATCGAGTTTTATTCCGGTGCTAGTCCGAATTGGACAATAGGTGAGGGAATTCCTACAGCAAACATTCTTACTCCCAACCCAAGTCCTTATATGAGAAACATGTCTGATCCGAATAATGTAAACCCAGGTCCTCAGCCCGATACTTATCTGGGAGTAAATTGGGTGAATACAGCTGATACAAGTGATTCAAACGATTATGGTGGAGTTCATACAAACAGTGGAGTTGGAAATTATTGGTTTTACCTGCTGTCACAAGGCGGTTCAGGAACTAATGATATTGGAAATGCCTATAATGTATCCGGAATTACAATTGAAAAAGCAGAGAAAATTATCTATAGAGCTCTAATGAATTATATGACCCCTAATACAACATATCTGGATGCCTATAACGCAACAAAGCAGGCTGTGGCAGATCTGTATGGTGCCGAAAGTAATGAGCAGCAGCAGAATGTTAGTGCGTGGTATGCCGTAGGGATAGGGACTGGTGTATTATCAACTACGGAATCCACACGCAAAGAGAACGATCAGTTGACAATATATCCAAACCCGGTTAAAGATGGTGTATTTACCATTGAAAATAACAATAATAATGCTTTTGTTGAAATATTCGATGCTGCAGGAAGATTGATTAAACCTGCGCAGAAATTAGATAACGGAGCGAATACGATTTACATTAAAAATACTCAAAAAGGCATCTACATTCTAAAAATTACTTCCAATAGAACGGTTATTTCTACCAAGAAAATAATTGTTGAATAGGATTTTCAATACATCGATTCCGAATACAATGTTATTTTGAGAACTTAGTAAAAAAACACAATAAAGAGCCTGGCAGTATTTCTATGATCTTTTTCCTGACGCCGGTTCTTTTGGTGATTATCATTATTGGAGTCAAGTTGGACTTTATTAATAGGTTACCTTACATCAGGCCCTGGAAACATTAAATTAAATATATCGTAATAATAATATCTGAAAAATAAAAAACCGAAAGAGAGTATTCTTTCGGTTTTTTCTATAAATAGATGTAACATTTTTATTTTTTTTCTACTAACTGAGAATAATATGAATTTAGTTTTTAATTAATAGGTAAAAACAACATATGAAATTATTTCAGACAACTATCCTGAGAAAATAGTTATTACACACCACTTAAAAAAACACAATGAAGAGCCTGGCAGTATTTTTTCTGCCGGGTTTTTTGCTTTCTTAGCAGGAATTGGGTGTGGTAGTTTGTTCTCTGAAAATACTTTAATTGATTCAATTTTTATTTTCTTTTTCTTTTGCAATTTCATTCCTGATCCAATCCAGTTGCGGATCTTTTTTATCGATAATATCCTGCATACTTTCTTTAATGACAACATCAGGTACAACTCCTTTTTTTGAATCCGAGAAATTGATATTAGGTTGCACAAGAACCAATCCGATAGGGAATTTTATTTCAGAATTGGGAAGCTTCTGATAGGAGTAGAACCCTGCTACTGTTCCGTCATTGGCACCTCCGGTTTCTTCCCCTACCAGAATAGCTCTTTTATCATTTTTAAGTTTTGCTGTAATAATAGACGATGCAGAAAAACTTCCACCATTGATGAGTACAAAGACTTTACCCTGAAATGCTTCTTTATTGGGTTTGGTAGGTTTATCTGCCTTCATCTTATAGAAAACCTTGCCATCTTTTTTATAAGTACTGAAAGCTTGCGCAAAGAAGTAACTCGGGTAGGCGATACTTTTAAAAGCAAACTCCAATGGACTGCTTTTCCTGAAATAATTGGTTCGCAAAGGAATATCTCTGGAAGTAATCTGAGATGGCTTTATTAAAGTGAAAGGCTTATTGGCCAGATAGGAATAAAGATTATTGATTTCGTAGAGAGAACCTCCATAGTTGTTTCGCACATCTATGATCAGATAATCTGATTTCGCATCCTTAATCTTTGAAAATGTTTTTTTATAAAACTCGTCCGAATACTCGCGCGAAAAACTTTTTACTTTGATGTAAGCGATGGTACTGTCTTTATCAAGAAACTTAAAACTACGGTTATAAGAATTGCTGGAGGCTACATAATCATTCATCTTCTTCTCCGGAGTCCTTTTCTTCATTTCCATATCCTTTTCAAGATCAGTATCGGATTTTATTTCTCTTCGTAAAGTGATGGTTTTCTTTTCACCTTTGTATAGAGTTTCCAGAATTGCTTTATCAGACAATCCGTGTTCTGCTGTATAATAATTAAAGAAAAGGTCTTTTAAAAAATAAGGCTGGAAAGTTGTATTGTATCCATCGCTGCTGATGAGGTTTCTGTATTTTTTAATATAATCTGAAACAGGAACATTGTTAATGGATAAAATCTCAGTTCCGGGCTGAATATTTTCAATAGAATCACGGTTTTGAATAATGTACATCCTGTCATCTGCGACATAATATTCAAAGCGGCTGAAAAGGCCTGTTTTATGTTCTAATGTTTTAATTTCTTTTTTAGTAAACCTTTTTCTGGGAATTCTCAAAGAAAGATGTCCTTCACGGATACCTGCAATCACAGGTTGTAGCTTAAAATAAAACTCAAGAGGAGTAAGAGGTTGATTGATGGTCTGCTTAATGCTGTCAAATTTACGGTCCAATTCCTTCTTGGGAATATACCAATACAGTTGAGGATGCATTTGCCTCAATTTTGAATAAGCATAGTCTATATCTTCTTTAAGTTGCTCCGGAGGAATGCAGGAAGCCCGCTGTTCATTATGTTTTTTGATAGATGCACATGACGAAAGCATTACAAGAAGGAATATTACCGAACAATTTTTCAATGTACTTTGAGTTTTTTTAAGCTGCTAAAATAATGAGTTTAAAGTTAATCACCACTTAAATGAGTGATAAATTTTCTGAAAAACGTAATAAATTTAGTTAAAAACTTGAAGATAAATTCTTGTTATTTTTATTTAAAAGCAAAAGTCAATACATTTGATGTTTATTTATGATAAGATGGTTTATTGGATTATAACAACGATTGTTGTTCTTGCTGCTACTTTTTGTATAGTGATCAACATGAGGGTTTTTGGAGCGGTTCCGAAGGGGCAAAGATTAAAACGGATCAGACAGTCGAAGCTTTACAGAGACAAAAAATTTCAGAATATCAGCCATACCCCTTCTATTGCCGAAGGATATAAAATGTCAAAAGTTACCTATGATTTCTTTTTCGGTAAAAAACATCCCTTGTTAAAACCCCTGAAAAACATTCCTTCAATACAAACCGATATAAAAAATATAGATAAGAATGATGATGTGTTTATCTGGCTGGGGCATTCATCATACTATTTGCAGACCGATGGTGTTTCATTCCTTATTGATCCTGTTCTCAGTTCTTACGGTTCTCCATTTAAATTTTTTAATAAAGCATTTAAAGGTTCGGATATTTTTAAACCTGAAGATATTCCGGCTTTGGATTACCTGGTGATCACTCATGACCATTTTGACCATCTGGATTACCCAACTGTACATTCTGTTAGAGACCGCACCGCAAATGCAATTGTTCCGCTGGGAGTAGGAGCACACCTTGAAAGATGGGGATATAAAGAATCTCAGCTTATTGAGGAAGAGTGGGGTGTTTCCGCTGAATTAAAGAATCAGATAAAAATTACATTTACTCCTGCAAGACATTTTTCAGGCAGAAGATTAAAACAAAATGATACCCTGTGGACATCCTATGTACTGGAAACTCCGACAAAAAAAATATTCCTGGGTGGTGACAGCGGATATGATTCACACTTTAAAATGATCGGCGAACAGTATGGTCCCTTTGACTATGCAATTCTTGAGAACGGACAGTACGGAGAGGCCTGGAGATACATTCATACACTACCTGAAGATGTTGTCCAGGCAAGTATAGATCTTAATGCAAAAACAATCCTGCCGGTTCACTCGTCAAAATTTGCACTGGCACTGCACCCATGGAATGAGCCGCTACAAAAAATTACCGGTTTAGGAAAAGAAAAAGGTCTGCATATCCTTACTCCGATGATCGGAGAGGTTGTTTATCTTAATCAATCTGATCAGCAGTTTAAAGTCTGGTGGGAAGAATGATCAGGCATGCCAGATGTCTTTGTACCGTCTGGGATGATTTTCAAACTGTTGTCTCACAAAATCACATTCCGGATCTACAAGCAAATCTTTTTCTTCCGCATAACGCACCAGCTCATCCAACAATAATTTGGCATACCCTTTTCCTTCATGTTCCTCATCAAGCTTTGTATAGTACACAATCAGCAGCCTTCCGTCAACCTCTATGGACATGTAACCTGCTTTTTCCCCATCAATAAGTAACTGCAATTCGTCCTGATATGGAGATACTTTAAATTTTATATTTTCCATAATTATTGAGATTTGGTTGATTAAAAATTAGTTTTCAAAGTTTTGATGAAAACATTCTTCCTTTTAAAATTACAAATTTTAATCATATGAAATAATACTTTTTAGCAATCTTAACGAATTTTATAAGAATAAAGGCTAAAGGGTTGAAATCATTTAATCATCGTTTCCTGCTGTCAGCTTTATCTTGCTGCTTCAATCTCAAAGGCTGTTTAGTAAAATAAAGGAAGCATAATACCCGCTTTAGAAATGATTAAAATCTATTAATTGTACAAAAAGATAGAAAATATTTTAAAGATAATCAATGGTTTATAACTTTATTTAACAAATATTGGCAATTCATAATAATAATTGGCACTCTAATTGTGCATGTCATGATGTTTAATTAAAAAAAGTGGAGTAAAATGAAAAAGTTGTTATTAACCGCATTTTTGATCGGGACCTTTAGCTTAAGCTATGCCCAGTCAGATTATTATAATGAGTACCGACGAAGTATATCAGACGTTAACTGGCAGACCGTTGTTGCAGATCTTTTGCTTTCTGCGACACAGGCCAATCAGATTAATGCCTTAAACAACAGATACCGTGATTATGATACATGGAACAGGGTGTATGTAGTGGAGCCAGGACGATGGAGAAATGACAGATACTCAGAATTGGAAAGAATTCTCGGAAGGGAAAAATATATGCAATTCAAGAAAAGATATTACAGAGGCCAAAACCCTGTTATTGTATATAATGTAAGCAAAAACGATTATAAAAAATACCGCAAACAACAGGAAAAGTATTATAAAAATCAGCAGAAATATTATAAAAAGCAAAACAAGCATCACGGTCACGGCCGTGATGGAGATTGGGATTAAACCATTATCAACTATATATATTCAATTTTTAAGCGACCTGCACATACTGCAGGTCGCTTTTTTATGATGGAAATGGTAAAGACTGATTGGTCAAAACCATATTATCAAAGCTTCATCAAATCGATGTATCAATTGTACTTTAGCTCTCAATATACAAGGCTAAAATGTTTTTCTTTGCGTTGACAATACCTCATTATTCTGTAATAATTGGTGAATAAATAAAACATAAGTTCTCAGTGCATTTTCCGAATATTTTTTAAATATATACATGATTAGTAAATTAGGTTGTTTGAATTTTATAATTTTGATCTATGGAATCAAACGAATCATTAAAAGGTTTTTATACCCGTAACGCCGTCAACCTGGGACCTCAGTGTCTTGGGCCTCATAGCATGGGGCATTTTAATGTGTTTTCACGCGAGTATTGTTCACCATTGACGCCGTACAGCAGGAGAGATTATTATAAAATTTCACTCATCATAGGAAGAGGGAAACTTCATTATGCTGATAAATGGATTTATGTGGATCGTCCTGCGTTATTGTTTTCAAATCCTGTCATTCCTTATTCCTGGGAGGCTGAAGATGACGATCAAAAAGGGTGGTTCTGCCTTTTTACGGAACAGTTTTTACAGAATGGAAATCGGCTGGGGAACCTTCAGGATTCTCCTCTTTTTAAAATTGGAGGTACTCCGGTTTTTTTTGTGGAAGAAGAGCAACAGAAGATTCTTTCTGATATTTATACCAAAATGATGGCAGAGATCAGTTCAGATTACGTCCACAAATATGATATGCTCAGAGCGTATCTTTACCTGATGATTCATGAAACAATAAGGATGCATCCGGCAGAAAGTTTTGAACCTTACCAGAATGCTTCCCAAAGAGTGGCTTCTTTGTTTATGGAGCTGCTGGAGAGACAATTTCCGATCGACAGCCCCGAAGCTTTTCTGAAATTAAAGACTCCGAATGACTATGCACAGACTCTTTCAATTCATGTCAATTCCTTAAACAGATCTGTCAAAGAGATTACCGGTAAAACGACAAGTCAGCAGATTACTGCTAGGATTATTCAGGAAGCCCATGCTTTACTCAGACATACCGACTGGAATGTCGCCGAAATTGCTTACGGTCTTGGATTTGAAGAACCCGCCTACTTTACAAATTATTTTAAAAAACAAACCGGAACTACCCCCAATGCAGTAAGAAACAGCCTTGTTTGAATTTTATAATTCTTAGTTTGAATTCTATATCATACATAATGTTGTCTTGTTATAATTTTGTCATATAAAATCAAATCAATATTCATTATGAAATTTAGAAAATTAGGAAACACGGGAGAGCAGTTATCTGCTATAGGTTTAGGATGTATGGGAATGAGTTTTGCTTATGGCCCTGCAGATGAAAAGGAGAGTATAAATACCTTACACAAGGCATTGGATCTGGGAGTCAATTTTTGGGATACAGCAGATATGTATGCTAATGGAGAGAATGAAAAACTGATTTCTAAAGTTTTGGTTCCCAACCGGGATAAAATTTTTATAGCGACCAAATTCGGTTTCAGATTTAAAGATGGAAAAGCAAGTCATAGCGGAGCACCCGGAACTTATTTTGACGGTTCCCCTGAATGGATCAGACAGGCTGTAGATCTGAGCCTTCAACGGTTAAAGATTGATACCATTGATCTGTATTACGCTCACAGAGTAGACCCTAACGTTCCAGTAGAAGAAACTGTGGGGGCAATGGCAGAACTTGTTAAGGCCGGAAAAGTAAAATATATCGGATTATCCGAAGCTTCTGCAGAATCTCTTAGAAAAGCTAATAAAATTCATCCTATTGCTGCTTTACAGTCAGAATATTCTATCCTTACCCAAGATATTGAAAAGGAAATTTTGCCAACCGTCAGAGAACTGGGGATTTCATTAGTTCCTTATTCTCCATTGGCCAGAGGGCTTTTTGCTAATATTACCGAAGTTCAGAATCTTGGTGATGATGATTTCAGAAAATCATTACCCCGTTATCAGCAGGAATATCTCGATAATAATACAAAGCTGGCCAAAGAAATCAATGAGTTTGCAGCCTCTAAAGGGATAAAAGGAACGCAACTCGCTTTAGCTTGGGTTCTCAATCAGGGGGAAGATATTATTCCTATTCCGGGAACCAAACGTATCAAATATCTTGAGGAAAATATTGCAGCCGTTAATGTAGACCTTTCTCAATCAGATCTGGATACCATTGATGCTATTCTGAAAAAATACCCGAATGTAGGTGAAAGATATAATGAAGGATCAATGAAATTAGTAAACAACTAAAGACTATATCATCAACCGGGCTCCCGAAATTATCCGTGAGCTCGGTTTTTAATTATAAAATAACCATTTGATTATGAACAGAAGAGAACTGTTAAAAAATAGTCTGCTGGCGGGAACATTAAGTGTCATCCCGTTTTCCCGTGTATGGGCAGAAACAAAAATACCGGAAATAAAAGAAGAAAATGATCTTTCAGGAGTTAAGAAAATCAGACTTGGCGAACTTGATCTTTTTATCCTTACAGACGGATACATCCATGAAACCGATATCAAATCATTTGCCCCCAGAGGAAATGTATCACAACTGCAAACCATTCTTAAAGAAAACTTCAGATCTGATGATTATATTGATATGGCAGTAAATATCTTGCTGGTTAAAACCAAAAATAAGCTGGTTCTTTTTGATACAGGGATGGGTATTTTCGCAGATGAAAGAACAGGGTTCTTATTGAAAAGCCTTGAGAAAGCCGGTTTTTTCCCAAAAGATATCACGGATGTTTTTATTTCTCATGCTCATCCGGACCATATCGGTGGAGTGGTGGATAAGCAGAATCGTCTTGTTTTTCCCAATGCCAATGTTTTTATCTCAAAAACAGATTATGATTTCTGGATGAAAGCTTCATTGAAAGATTTTAACAATAGCGCTCTGAAGGCACATCCTGAACTTCTGAATCAGATTCTGCCTGCTCTTCAGAATGTATTGAAAGCTATTCAGCCTAAACTAAGATTTTATGATTTAAATAATACATTATATGATCATTTCAGTTTTCAGCTGGCTCCGGGACATACTCCTGGGTTAACACTGACTACTATTTCTTCAGGTAATGAAAAACTCATGTATATCGCAGACCTGGTTCACTCAGATGTTATCCTGTTCCCGCATCCTGACTGGGGGTTCTCCGGTGATACAGATTTGGATATTGCCACTGCGTCAAGGATAAAATTTCTTACCCAATTGGCAGATACCAAAGCCAGAGCATTTTCCTCTCACTTACCCTGGCCGGGATTAGGCTTCACAAAGAAGAAAGAATCCGCTTTTGAATGGATTCCGGAAAGCTTTATGAATTAATAATAAAACAGTATAAAAACACCAATAAAAGCGGACTAAATTCCGCTTTTATTCTAAGGTCACGTCATCCGGCTTTAGCCAAAACCTATTTAATAATAAGTAATTGCTAATTTCAAACCTTTCACTATACCTCTCCAAAAATTAATTCTGATGTATACAATTTTTTAAACATTAAATATGTTAATGATAAGACAGAAAATGCAATCACAGCATCAATGGTAGTCGCAAAACCTAGAACTGCAAATTTGGAGAAGAACGCAAAAATAATATCGAAGAACATTCCTGCAAACACCCATTCTTTTACTCTTAATAATCTGTTGGGTAGAAGGAGAACCAGAACACCGGCAATTTTAAAGATTCCCAGGATATAAATAAAATGCGGAGGATAACCCAATTGTCGGGTAATATCCCATACAACAGGATTTTTTGTCAGTTCGAAGAAACCGCTTGCCCCAAACCATAATGACATAAAAATAGCGCCTGACCAGTAGATGACTTTTGTTGTTTTTGTTTTCATTTGTAATAGATAAAGTGTTGTAATGGACTGTTGAATAAAAATTAATTGAATTGAGTTTGTGCCGATCCGAAAATTTTTCCTGTTTTGGGATTCTGGATAAAAGCTATCACTTCCCATTGCGCAGGTGTGAAACCTTCAGGAAGTTTAAACGTCGTATTCCCCTGATTTTGCCTGTTTAAAGAAATGGAATTTTGCTGATGAACGATCTGCCAGTGATGTAGATGGCGGCCTTCATTTTCACCTTTTCCCACCTGGGTGGAGGATTGTTTTTCCACTAAATTAATTAGAAGTACATTGGCAGGATCTGATGATAGCGTTGAGTAATGAACAGTAGCTTGCTGTCCTGAAACTGTAGCGTTAAGGCCAATTTCCGTGTTTTTTAACGAAAATAGAGCTTTTTCAATGGCGGATTGTATCGCATTGCTATCAGAACCTACAAATTCAGTCTGGCCGTTGACAACCAGTTGAGGGGTATAAGTCTGTGACCTTAAAATCCTGCTGTACTGCTGCTGTCTTTGCGAGTTTCCTGCATTACTGAATCTGTCTTTCCATCCAAGGCGGTTCCAGTAATCCACGTGATACGAGAGGATGTAGACCGGTTGTTTGCTGTATTCTTTTTCAATTTTTCCCATCAGATCATCGGCCGGAGGGCAGCTTGAACAACCTTCTGAAGTAAACAGCTCAAGAACCGCAAAACCACGGGTTCCCGAAGCGGGATCAGAATCTTTTTGAACAGTATTTTCTGTATGGGCAAATGCAAATGCTGCAAATAATAATGAGGTGAAAGTACCTGCTGTGATTAAGTTTTTTAGGATCATGTCTTTCTAATTTTGATTCAAAAGTAGATACTCTGCACAGCCAAAAGAATAGAAAAAGGGCTCAACCGGACAAATAAAAGGTTGAACCCTGAAAATATAAGTTATAAAAATTGATCACCGCAAGTTGCTCAATTCCTTCCCTGAAATATTTCTCATTGTAAAATTTATACAATCAATTATCAATTATCAATTATCAATTATCAATTATCAATTATCAATTATCAATTATCAATTATCAATTATCAATTATTTCACCTATCGCGCCTCCAGCCACGTAAAGAAACTATGCGTTTTCTCTTTATTGATCAACAGTTTTTCAGGTGTTTCTATAACGAGTTTCACAAGGATTTTACGTTGGAAATAATGTTCCATTTCCTTGATGGCTTTAAAATTAACAAGATACTGCCTGTTGACTCTGAAGAATTGTTTATTCGAAACCTGTTCTGCAATCTGTCCCAACGGTTGGGTAAGTTGAAACTGCTCTTTCGCAAAAGTAACCAGATGCGTTATTTCATTATGAATATAGAAATAGGCTATGCTCTCTGTAGGAATCGTCGAATATTTTTGATTTTTAAAAACAAGAAAATTACTCTTACCTTCCGGTTGATTGATTTTTTGAAGCAATGATTCCAGATCGGGAAGTTCATTCTTTTGAAAGAATTTTTTGAGCTCATCAACCTTTTTTAAAGCTTCGGCGATGTCTTCACGTGAAAAAGGTTTTAATACATAATCGACCCCTTTACTTTTGAAAGCATCCAGCATATACTGATCAAATGCGGTACAGAAAACTACCGGGCAGGTGATCTCAATTGCTTTAAAAATTTCAAATGAAAGTCCGTCGGAAAGATGGATATCCATAAAAATAAGATCGGGCTTCATGTCCTTTGATAAAGCATCAATACTGGCTTCGATACTGTCGTAGACCCCCAGGATCCGGGAGTCGGGCCTTAAGTCTAAGACTAAATTCTGGAGAGATTTTGCTGCTCGGAATTCGTCCTCAATGATGATGATATTCATGAATTAATGGGAGTTTTATCTGGAAAATTTTTTCGTCTGAATGGATACTGATATCCTGTTCCAATAAATGCTTGTAACGCATTGTAATATTGTCAAGTCCCACTCCTAAGGAATCTTCAACGGCCATTTTTCGCTGAATGGGGTTTTCGACAATAAGAACATCGTCGGTATTGTATATTTTGATGTGCAAAGGTTTACTTTGAGAAACTACATTGTGTTTGATGCAGTTTTCAACCAGAAGCTGAAGTGTAAATGGCGGTACAAGCGTACAATCTGTTTTTGAATCCAGTTCATTGGTGAAAGTGATTCCATCTCCAAAACGGGCTTTTTGCAGAAAAAGATAGGAATCTACAATCATCATTTCTTCGCGGACGCTGATGAGATCCAGCTTTCTGCTCTCAAGAGTAAAACGATAAAAGTCTGAAAGTTTGACAATAAAATCAACGGTTTCCGTGTCATTGGTTTCTGCCATCAGTTTTAAGGTATTCAGGCTGTTGAAAAGAAAATGTGGGTTGATCTGCTGTTTCAGAAGTTCATATTGGGCGCCCAGATTGTCGCTTTTTACTTTTTCCAGTTCCAACTGTACCTGCTGTCCGGTGTAATTGTTTTGCAATAAGGTTAAAAACATATAACACACAAGGTTAATCAGGATTCCCCGTACTTCTACCATCAGCATTACAGGTCCGAAATTGATATGAGAAAGAATCAGTTGCTGAATCCATGCCAGCCCAAACATAATTACCATTCCGAAAGCGAGGATAATCATCAGTTTTGAATACGAGATGTGCTGGTTGCGTTTGCCGGCTGTTTTATTCAGCATGTAAATATTGAGATACCACATGATGACAGAAAATACTGCAGTGAGTACGGAATTCACAATGGCTTCTTTCCAGTTGAACTCATGGGAGGCAAGTTGAGGTACTGATGATAAGATTCCTAGGAAAACAGAACTTATCCAGATAACTGCCTGTGATATTTTTATTTTTTGTTGTTGTATCAAAATTATTGATTTGAAGAAGTTAAATTAATGTTTTTATTGAAATAATAAATAAAATATTATGATAAATAGAAAATATTTTATTCCCGATATCAGCCTGTTTAAAGCTATTTTTGTTTGTGTTCTGACTCCTTTGCAGAAATATGACCTCAGAGCTCCTTGGAGTTATGGTCTTTTGACTGGGCGATAACTCATAAAATAATGAATCCGCTCTGTCTGGGCCTGAACCGCTTTATTGCCCTGATTATTTTTAACATCATAGGAAATATTTCCTTGCTGGTCTGTAAGAACCGTTTCCACACTGAGCAATTCTCCGTTTATTGTTCCTCCAAAATACTGGGGATTGTCATGATAACGCCAGATAACCAGTTTCATCACGCTTCCGGGTTCCGGTTTCATCTCTTCTTTTGAAAGAGATTCCAACGCTGCCTGATTTCCATAAAGAGCAGACATTGTCCCTTTCTTTGGATTCATAGAGGTGGAAATAAATTTCAGATTTCCCGGATCAAAAACAACTCTTGCCAAGCCATTATCATTAGGATATTCTTTGTCGCAGGACACCAGTGAGATGCAACTTGCGAAAAGGATGAATAAGATACTTTTCATTTTTTCTGTAGGTTTTGAATTAATCTTTGGGTATTTACTTTCATAGGAACGTCAAACAGATAGCCTGTCTTCTCTGCCAGTTGCCGGTGGCATGCAATGCACGATTCTCTGGCAAATGCTGCGGACTTTCCTGTCGGATGGAGATCATTTCCTGAAAACTTGGCAAATCCCCAGCCTTCGGTATCGGTATATTTTTTTGAATCTTTAACCATAAACTGGGCATTAACAAATTCTCCGGCCCTGATTTCCCCATCCGGAAGTTCCTGTTGTTTCCATACTGATTTGACGACAATACTTCCGTCCGGCCATGGGTGAAAGTTTTCTGTTTCAACAGCCTTTGCAGCAATGTCATTACCATAAATAACCCGGATCGAGTTGTCGAAGAATGTACTCATGCTGATGACTTTCCAGTTTTTAAAATCATCTGTATATTCAACACCATTGGGAGAAACCGGAAATTTGGAGTGGGAAGTTGCAGGTATAGTTGCGATGGCTTCTGCCACTGTATTTTTTGGTTTTGCTGATGGAGTACCCGCTAATGACAGCGTGTATTTTTTGATCACTGCAACATCCTTAGCTGTTATGTTGGAAGACGGATGAAGAACCGTGTATTCATGAAGGGGCATTTTACCACTTTGCATCATATTTAAAATCGCGTACATTTTTCCTTTGTGATCAGCCGGAGAGAGTTTGTCCCATTCCGAAAAGTTAAGAACTTCCCTTGCTCTGTGAACATCCTTGTTCACTGCCCACGAAATAGGAGCGAGCCGGTCATACCAACTCAAATCCTGCTGATTGGAATGACAGTTGAAACATGATTTTTCAAGAATGGAAATAACTTCCTTGGGAGCTTCTATTTTTCCGGTAACAGGTTTGCCTTCGAGAGGCCTGCTGAAGAGCTGCAGCCCTCCGAAAACCCCTAATATAGCCAGAAAGACTATGGCGATGGGGTTTCTTTTTTTCTTTGCAGTATTCATAATGAGTTTTTATTTTCTTGCTCAAAAGTAGACTGCGTTAGAGCTAAATGAAATGTGAAAAAGGGTAAACCGGACAATTTACAAGGTCAATCAGGAATTTTATCCGCTGAAAATTCAAAAAAGAATACCGGTAGATAGTGGAAATAATGGTTTTATAAAGTAATACCACCATCAATAATGCTTTCCAAAGAATTAAAAGATATGGAACTGAATAAACTCGTCAAAAGAACTGTTTATCCCGATACTCCTGTTCTCATCGAATATGAACCCACTGAATATTGCAGAACATTTGGAAAGATCATCTCCGAAATGATCCATTGGGGCAGAGAACACAGAAGAGTGATTGTGGAGGATCGGAAATAATACTAATAAAAAACCTCTCACTAAGGAGAGGTTTACAATTATTTGTCAAAAATTTCGATTACTACACTTTCAGGAATTGTACCCGAATAATCATAATTTTGAAAATTAAGTTGAGTAACTGAACTGACACAAACTACCTTGTTATTGTAGTTAAATACTTTATAAGGATATTTCTTTGTATTGATTGTCTTGATTTTTGTATAAGAATTGATGTTATAAAATTCAATTGTCTTACTCATACTTCCTGCAATAATACTGTTGCTATCAAAATCAAAACTTGAAAGCTTGGAGTTTCCGGCAGGTAAATCATTCTGGTAAATCATTTCCGAATTATATACTGAGCCAGAACTTGCAGTAATGGTTCTTCCATCAGGAAATGCTTCAAATATTCTGTAATTAAGAGGATGGTCTCCATGATAAGAATCACTTTGATGGCTGATATAATTACCGTTAAGATCAAAAGTATAAAGATTCATATCTACAGGTGAAATATTCTGTGTTATGGTATATAATTGTACAGAAGTCCCCACTACAGCTTTTTTCATCCTTCCAGTATAATAATAAAGGCTAGGTGATTGAGAAACTATAGCTTTAGTCGTTCTGTCAATTGATTTAATAACGTTGGAACTATTATAACTGTTGGAGTTCGGAGAGCCATACAGCTTACCATTGTGATAAATAGTGCTTATAAGAGGCATTCCGAAGTTTATCTGATCTTTTAATGTCAAGTCGTTACCATCATAAATATCTACCCAACCATCATTTCTGGGAACATATAATTCTACATTACCATTATAAATCCCAAGATCAGAATAACCTAAGGTAGCATTAGTACTAACCTGGTGGGTAACTGAACCTGTATTCACATCATAAAGAGTAATTTTTCCGTCTGTATCTAAAAGATATAGTTTTCCGGAATTTTTATCAAATTGAGCATCAAAAGTCTTAAGATTAAGCATTTTAATCTCAGGTCTTTCAATTTTTATAACGTTACTTTGAACCTCTTCACCATTAGCCTTAATACCGATGATCTGATATTCTAAATAAGGGCCAAATGGGACAGTTGAAGTGAACATAAACTGATTTGGACTACTATTACTAATTTCTGACTGCATTCCATTTGGAGAGTCACTTCTTACAATTTTATAGTACTTATAAATATTATCCCCGGTAAGTGTCCATTTTAAGCTTACCGTTTCAGTAGTATCATTATAATTTGAAGTTAGATTGATCTTATTTTCTACAACAGGAGGTGTTACCACCTCCGTAATATCATCATTTGAACTGCTACATGAAAAAATTGAGAAGTAAGCAAATAATACGATTAGAGCTTTTTTCATAAAAATCTTAGATTCCGTCAATAATTTCATTTAAAACAGTACTTGGTCTCATTGCTTCGTATGTTTTGTAAGTATCAGTTTTGTAGTAACCGTCAATGTTCTGAGGTTTACCTTGAGCACCGATTAATTCAGCATTGATTACTTCCTCATTTTCCTGCATTGCCTGTGCAATCGGAGCAAATTGAGCAGCCAGTTCTGCATCTGCAGTCTGGTTAGCCAAAGCCTCAGCCCAGTACATTGCTAAATAGAAGTGAGAACCTCTGTTATCGATTTGTCCTACTTTTCTTGCCGGTGATTTATCCGTAGCTAAGAATTTAGCGTTCGCTTCATCCAACGCATCAGCCAACACCTGAGATTTTGTATTGTTCTGAGTTTGGGCAAGATGTTCTAAAGAAGCCTGAAGCGCCAGGAATTCTCCTAAAGAATCCCATCTTAAGTATCCTTCTTCCAGGAATTGCTCAACGTGTTTTGGAGCAGAACCTCCGGCACCTGTTTCAAATAAACCGCCACCATTCATTAACGGAACGATAGAAAGCATTTTTGCAGAAGTACCCAGCTCAAGGATTGGGAAAAGGTCAGTTAAGTAATCTCTCAATACGTTTCCGGAAACAGAGATTGTATCTTTGCCTTCTCTCGCTCTTTTCAACGTTTCAGTCATCGCATCTTTTACATCAAGAATTCTGATGTCAAGACCTGTTGTATCGTGATCAGCAAGGTATTTTTCTACTTTTTTAATGATTTCTCTGTCGTGAGCTCTTCCTTTATCTAACCAGAAGATAGCAGGAGTATCAGATAGTCTTGATCTGTTTACCGCTAATTTTACCCAGTCCTGAATAGGAGCGTCTTTAGTCTGACACATTCTGAAGATATCATCCTTTTCTACTTTTTGAGAAAGAAGAACATTTCCTGCTTCATCCTGCACTTCTACAGTTCCGTCAGCTGATAACTGGAAAGTTTTGTCATGAGAACCATATTCTTCAGCTTTCTGAGCCATTAATCCAACGTTCGGAACAGATCCCATCGTCGTAGGGTCCAGTTTACCGTGGGCTTTCATATCGTCGATTACAGACTGGTAGAACCCAGCATAAGAACGGTCCGGGATAATACAAACGGTATCTTCTTCGTTTCCGTCTTTGTTCCACATTTTACCTCCGCCTCTTACAAGAGCAGCCATAGATGCGTCAACGATAATATCAGAAGGTACGTGGAAGTTGGTAATTCCTTTGTCAGAATTTACCATCGCCACTCTTGGTCCTTCAGCAAGAGCTTTTTCAATATCAGCTTTGATGTCAGCTTCCTGAGCATTTCCTTTGATTTTTTCAAAAAGATCAGCAAGACCGTTGTTTGGGTTGATATCTAAAGACCTGAAAGTCTCAGCATATTTAGTGAATACTTCTTTGAAGAAAGTCTCAACGATAGCTCCGAAAATAATCGGATCAGAGATTTTCATCATTGTAGCTTTAAGGTGAGCGGAAAGAAGTACATTTCTTTTCTTAGCTTCTTCAATAGCTTCCTGAACGAATGCTTTCAGTGCATTCAAGTTCATTACGGAAGAATCGATCACTTCGCCAGCCTGAAGACCTGCGAAGTCTTTTAATACAGATTCAGAACCGTCATTCCCTTTGAATACGATTCTGTATTTTGTAGCATTTTCCAACGTTGTTGAAGTTTCTGTTCCGTAGAAATCACCATTGTTCATGTGGGCCACGTCAGTTTTGCTGTCAGATGCCCAGTCACCCATTCTGTGAGGGTTTGCTTTAGCATAGTTTTTAACAGCCTTTGGAGCACGTCTGTCAGAGTTTCCTTCTCTTAATACAGGGTTTACAGCACTTCCCAATACCTTAGCATATTTAGCCTTGATTGCTTTTTCGTCATCATTTTTAGGTTCTGCAGGATAATTCGGAACCGCAAAACCTTTTGCCTGTAATTCAGCAATAGCCGCATCCAATTGAGGTACAGAAGCTGAAATGTTTGGTAATTTGATAATATTAGCGTCAGGTTGAGTAGCCAGTTGTCCTAGTTCTGATAAAGCATCACCAATTTTCTGATCATCTGTTAAGAATTCAGGGAAGTTGGCTAAAATTCTTCCTGCCAAAGAAATATCGGGAACTGCAATCTCAATATTTGCCGATTTAGTAAAAGCTTTTACAATAGGTAAAAATGAGTGAGTCGCCAACATTGGTGCTTCATCAGTAAGTGTGTAATAGATTTTTGATTTGTCTGACATTATACTGTTGTTTTTTATTTGAAATTTTAAGTTCCACAAATTTACTAAATATCATTGTTTTATTTGGGATATTTCCATAAAAAAAAGAGGCTGCTGCGTCTTTCCTTTTATATTTAGATCATGATGCAGTTTCCGTTCGTTTTAAAGGTCATGATAAATTCAGCCTTCTGGTTTTTTGAGAGCAGATCGTGTCGGCTTAAAAAATATTTTAAAAACTGATTCTCAGATAAAAATCCGTCATTTTTACTTTAAGATTAATTTAACCTTGAAATGCTCGGAAAAAAATTGTTTTTTAACTACATTTGAAAAACTAAAAAAATAAATATTATGTCAACGACAATCACTTTAAAAGGAAACGAAGTGCACACTATAGGAGCATTACCATCAGTTGGATCAACTATCAAAGATTTTGCTTTGGTAGATTCAGGATTAAATGTAAAAACATTGGAAAATTTTGAAGGAAAGAAAAAAGTATTCAATATTTTCCCAAGTATTGATACTCCTACTTGTGCAGCCTCCAGCAGAAAATTCAACGAAGAAGCCTCAAACCTTGAAAATACAGTAGTAATCAATGTTTCAAAAGACCTTCCTTTTGCATTGGGAAGATTCTGCGCCGCTGAAGGGTTAAATAATGTTGAAACTCTTTCAGATTTCAGAAGCAGTTTCGGAGACGATTATGAAGTAACCATTACTGATTCTCCGTTGAAAGGCTTGCTAAGCCGCGCGGTAATCGTTGCCGATGAAAATAATAAAGTAGTCTATACTGAGCAGGTTTCAGAAATTGCCAACGAACCAAACTATGAGGCAGCCCTTGCAGCATTAAAGTAATAAAATAATTTTGTTAAAAAGCCTTGCAAAAGTAATTTTTTGCAAGGCTTTTCTTATTTTTAGAAAACACAAATTAAAATTATGTCAGATAACTACAGAAAATTTGGAGAATTGTTTCAGGTAGATCAGGAGCATTTTGATGAGTTTTATGCCTTATTGAAAGATACCCGGCTTTTAAAATCTGAATTTTTTATCAGGCAGGGTGAAAAGTGCAAATATCTGGGATTTATTAAGAAAGGAACGATCAGATGCTTCTACATTAATGATCAGGGACGGGAAATCAATTTCGGATTCTATTTTGAAAATGAATTTTTTACAGATTATGAAAGTATCCTCTGCGATACCGTATCCAACATGAACATCCAGGCCCTGGAAAACTGTGAAATTTTACTGTTGAGCAAAGATCACTTACAGTCACTTTATGAGAAAGAAGCCTATTGGCAGAAATTTGGGCGGATCATGAGTGAAAAAATCTATCTGGACGCAAAAAAAAGAATTGATGACCTGTTATGCCTTTCTCCGGAAAACAGATATGTACATCTTGTCAGGAAACAACCGCTCCTTTTCCAGAAAATAGCCCAGAAACATATTGCGAGCTATCTTGGAGTGACGGAACAATCACTAAGCCGCATCAGAGGGAGAATTGTGAATTAGTTGTATACAACAGGTACCACAAATTGTAAGCTCATTTTGTCTTAATTAACTTAAGTTAACGTCAGCAGATGCATAACGTTGTAGCTTTATGATCATCAAATTTTAATACTTAGCATTATGGAACAAAAAGATCTGACCATTATTTTGGTACACGGAGCATGGGGCGATGGCTCTCACTGGCAATATGTAATTCCATCCCTGGTAAAAGCGGGATATAAAGTACGAAGCGTTCAAAATCCACTGACATCATTACAGGATGATATCAATAAAACCAAAGACCTTATTGATGCTCAGGACGGAAAAGTCCTTTTGGTAGGGCATTCCTATGGAGGAGCCGTTATTTCCGGGGCAGGGAACCATGATAAGGTAGCAGGATTGGTTTATATTGCAGCTTTTGCACCGGACGCCGGAGACAGCTTAGGAGCACTTTTAGGAAGACGGGAATCTCCGGGAGGTGCCAGTATTTATCCTGATAGTAAAGGGTTTTTATGGATTAAATATAACGAATTTCAATCTGCCTTCTGCCAGGATCTGGATGATGAAAAAGCACTGGTAATGGCACTTTCGCAAAAACCTATCCACGGACAATGTTTTGGAGACGAAGCTGGTGAGCCGGCCTGGAAGACGAAGCCAAGCTGGTATCAGGTGTCATCAAATGACCGGATGATTCCTGCGGAAACAGAAAAAGAAATGGCGGAACGGCTTCAGCCAAAGAAAATTATTACTTTAGATGCAGGACATGCTTCATTGGCCTCACATCCAAAAGAAGTTACAGAACTTATTCTGGAAGCGGCGTCTTCGCTCTAGCTCTCAGAAATATACAAATAGGTACCGGGCCTTGTGGAATTTTGTGTAATTTCACAAGGCTTTTTATTAATTTAAATAGATACAGAATGGTTAAAAGAATCGTAGCCAATATAAAAGCTGATGACCTCTCCAAAGCTCACCTTTTTTATCATGAGATTTTAGGCCTGGAGATTGTGATGGATCATGGATGGATTAAAACTCTGGGGAGTGAAGAAGAGTCGAAGGTCCAGATCAGTTTTGCTGCTCAGGGTGGTAATGGTACAGAGGTGCCCGACCTTTCCATTGAAGTGGATAATGTAGAGGAAATGCATGAAATGATGAAAAATGCAGGTTTTAAAATCATATACGACATCACAGACGAAGATTGGGGCGTACGCAGGTTCTTTGTGAAAGATCCCTTCGGGAAACTGATTAATATATTATCTCACAAATAAAAACAGACTACGGTATGAAAGCAGAACAAGTAATTCCCGTTCTTCGAATTTTCGATTATCAGAAAACCCTTGAGTTTTACATAGATTGGTTAGGTTTCGAAATCGTCTGGGAGCATCATTTTGATGAAAATACTCCTGTTTACATGGAAGTAAAAAAGAATAATCTTGTCCTTCATCTGAGCGAGCACCACGGGGATGCAAGCCCGGGAAGCAGTGTTTTCATCTGGGGAGAAGGTGTTTCCGACTATCATAAAGAACTTATTGATAAAAACTACAAATACAATCGACCGGGTCTTGAAAAAGCTTTCTATGATGCTATCTCTTTCACCGTACATGATCCTTTTGGTAATAAAATTATTTTCAACGAAAAATTTGATACAGAGAAACACAGTGCTCTAAAGCTTCATTCCCATGAATGAGTTGAGATAATTATTTCTGGCCTCCCTTAATACTGTCTAATTTACGAATGAGCTCCTCATCTGCAGCACCACCACAGCTGGAATGAATTACTTTTCCGCGCGAATCAATCAGGATTTTAGCGGGAGTACAATAGATATTATATTTCAGTTGTTCCTGCTTATGCGGAGATTTTGTATTGTCGATTTGATCAAACTCAAAAAGGGCATCTTTCAAAATCGGCTGAAGGTCTATTTCTCGATCTATCATTCCTTCAAGGATGCCGATAAAACCTACATTATCTTTATAGCTGGTGTAAAGTCCATTACAGTCGTCCATCATATTATAACTGGCCTGAGGATTTTTTTTCAGAAATGTTTTACTGTAGATAAAGATCATGAGATTTTTCCCTTTAAAATCTTTTGAATTGAATGTCTTACCGTTAATTGTTTTTGCTGAAAAATAGGCAGGTGTAGCTCCTGAAAAGAAATCAAGCCTGTTTTTCAGCCATTCTTTTCGCATGGCATCTATCTTGTTAGCAGAAGATTCCTCTTTCTTGTTGTGACAGGAAATGGCTAATAAAGAAAAGCTCAGGAATAATAATATTTTTTTCATACATGGTTATTGTCAGGCAAAAATCATATAAAAATAGAACATTTCCAATTTTTCATTCCGACCCGGGCGAAGTTAAAGTTGACCCAAATCATGAACGCTTTAAAATTTTAAAACTAACTTTGCTTTTTACCTCAGAAATGAAACGTTCAGGAACCGCAGATTTACCCCTTCATTATGGCAAAGTACCGCCTTGGCTGTATGAACGCATGTCTGTACTTGGTTTGTCTATTGTTGAAGTTATTCTGATGGATTATGGTAAAGATGAAGTTCTTCGCCGGCTGGCAGATCCGTTTTGGTTCCAGAGTTTTGGGGCGGTAATGGGAATGGACTGGCATTCTTCTGGCATAACGACTTCCGTAATGGGTGCTTTAAAACGTTCCATTAATCCCAACTCACAATCGCTGGGACTTTATATCTGCGGCGGAAAAGGAAAATTTTCAAGAGAAACCCCTGCAGAATTAATTCGTATCGCCGATAAAACAGGATTGAACGGAACGGAGCTGGTGAGGGCCAGTAAGCTTTCCGCAAAAGTCGATAATACCGCAATTCAGGATGGTTATCAATTGTATCTGCACAATTTTGTATTGTCTGATAACGGAAGCTGGAGCGTGATTCAGCAGGGAATGCATGAGTCTGACGGTACAGCAAGACGTTATCACTGGCATTCTGAAAATATAAAATCATTCATTGAAGAGCCTCATACCGGGATTAACGGATTTTCAAGAGGGAAAATTCTTAACCTTACCGATACTGAAGCTTCTGAAAATAGAAAAGGAATTCTGGATATCTCCCACACAGATTCAGCAGAAGTCATGAGCGATTTTTCGAGACTTATTCTCCCTGATCATCATGATGTGCGCGCTTCAGATGTTGATTTGAAGCGTTTGGGAGCTCTCCTGTACGTAACCCGCGAGCAGCAGCCTCAGAATTTTGAAGATTTGCTGATGTTGGAAGGCGTAGGCCCGAGAACAATGCAGTCGCTGGCTTTGGTGAGTGAAGTGATTCACGGAGCCCCGTCAAGATTTAAAGATCCGGCCAGATTCTCTTTTGCTCACGGAGGAAAAGACGGACATCCTTTTCCGGTACCTGTCAATACCTACGATGAGAGCATTACAATTCTTCGAAAAGGAATAGAAAAATCCAAGCTCGGAAACTCTGATAAGCTGAATACACTCAACAAACTTCATCAGATAGTAGCTGCTACAGAAAAAGACTTTACTCCTGACTTCGACATTCAGGAAGTTATTGAGGAGGAAAGGCACAATTCATGGCGATTTGGAGGTAAAACTGTTTTTGGAGATGCTCAGAAACCTAAGTCACCACAATCTATACAGCTGTCTTTATTTTAAAAAAAATTTTCTTAAAAGACCGGAAAAATCACAGGTTTGATAAGGTTTTATTTTTTTGTTTAAATTGATTTTATTGGCGGAAACTGTCTGATAGTAGGT
Source organism: Chryseobacterium sp. UNC8MFCol (assembly GCF_000482305.1). Classification (NCBI taxonomy): domain Bacteria; kingdom Pseudomonadati; phylum Bacteroidota; class Flavobacteriia; order Flavobacteriales; family Weeksellaceae; genus Chryseobacterium; species Chryseobacterium sp. UNC8MFCol. The sequence goes on along the minus strand of NZ_AXUZ01000015.1, from coordinate 173,424 downwards.
TGATAAAGTTGTTTTATTAGCTTTTTTAATTGATTTGTTTAAATTTTTTACACTTAATTCAATTAAAAATTTTACTTTTAAAGACTTAAAAAAACATCATCACAATGACCAATCAAGCCCTCGAAATCTGTTATGATTTCCCATTTTTCATGAAGGAAGAACTGGATGAAATATTTCAGGCCCATGAAAAAGTATTTTTCCAGAAAGGTGACATTATACTTGAAGAAGGGAAAACTTCCAACGCATACTACATCCTTGAAAAAGGGCTTGCCCGCTCCTATGTCAATGATTTTAACGGAAACGAAGTTACCACTCATTTTTTTGCAGATAATGAGATTATTATAGAAGTCTTATCCCTTTTTCAGAGAGTGCCTTCCCAGGAAAATATTGTTTGTATTACAGATTGTGAATGCTGGAAACTAGATTTTGAAACTTTTCAGGAGTTGTTTCATAAAATACCGAATCTCAGAGAATGGGGAAGAGCATGGATGTCTAAAGAACTCTTTGAATACAAACAACGATCTGTGGAAATGTTTACCCTTTCTGCTACCAGAAGATATCTCAATCTACTGGAACAGAAATCTAAAGTGATACAGTTTGCTCCTTTAAAGCAAATCGCCTCCTATCTGGGAGTTACCGATACATCTTTGAGCCGTATCCGCAAAGAATTGGTTTCCCATCCCAAGAAAAATTAAATCTTGCCTTATGGCAAGTAGGCTTTCATTGCACCTTGGTAATTTTGGATAAAAGATTAACACTAAAAAAATTACGAAATGAAAGCGAATCAAATTTACGTGAACTTTCCGGTGAAAGATGTTCAGAAAACCAGGGCATTCTGGACAAAGCTGGGTTTTCCTGTTAACGAACAATTTTCGGATGATAAAGCTGTCTGTGTTATGATGAATGAAGATAGCATCTATGTCATGTTCCTTTTAGAAGACTATTTTCAAACTTTTATCGACAGACCTTTAGCACCGGCTAATACTTCCCAGGTGCTGGTTTCCATAGGACTCAGTAGCAGGGAAGAAGTAGATCATGTCGTGAATACTGCTCTGGAAAACGGAGCTTATCAGCATGAAGAGCCGGAAGATTTCGGTTGGATGTATCAAAATTCTTTTTGGGATCCGGACGGGCATGGCTGGAACATAACTTTTGCAGATCTGTCTCAAATGCCGGCACAACCTTAGACCATCAATCAGGCGAAGGAAACGAATCTTGCCGTATGACAAGTATATTTTTAATTCCTCTTCATAATTTTGTTTCAAAGTTTAACACCAAAATAAATATAATATGAAAATTAACCAGATTTATGTCAATTTACCTGTAAAAGACGTACAAAAAACCAGAGCATTCTGGACGAAGTTAGGCTTTTCTGTCAATGAACAGTTTTCTGATGAAAAAGCCGTATGTATAGTGATGAAGGAAGATCATATTTACACGATGTTCCTGAAAGAAGAATTTTTCCAGACATTCACCAACAGGCCATATGCAAAAGGTGATACAACGCAGGTACTTCTTGCAATCGGGGTTGATCATCGTGATGAAGTCGACCAAATGGTAAAAACTGCAGTAGAAAACGGAGGGTCAACATACAGCGAAGCTACTGATCACGGATGGATGTATCAAAGTGCTTTTGCAGATATTGATGGCCATCAGTGGGAAGTCATGTTTGCAGATATGTCTCAGTTACCTACAGAATAATTTAATACAATCACCTGTAATATCTTTCAAATGGAAACACAATCAAACGATATAGAATTAGTGAAAAATCAGGCATCTATAACGACCCAAGTGGTTTTTATGAATATAGAAGGCATTACTCACGATGAATCCATGATTTTTCCTAATGGTGAGGCCAATTGTATGAATTGGGTGTTAGGTCATTTACTTTATGTAAGAAACGGATTATTAAATGTACTGGGAGATCAGCCGGTTTGGGAGAATGAAAAGTTTTCGTTTTATAACAGAGGAGTTCTCGCTGTGGACAGGAAAGATGAATTTCTGAATTTTGAAGAATTAAAATCTTACCTGAAACAGTCTCAGGATAAACTGGATGCAAAATTCAATAGTATTGAAAAATTTAATCCGGATCAAATTAAAGATCTTGCAACCCTTTGTTTTCATGAAAATTACCATAGCGGACAGCTTGGTTACATTCGAAGACTTCTGGGGAAATCCGGAGCGATAAAATAAATATGCAAAAGACAAAGAAAAAAAATCGTGCATTCGTCACGATATAAAACATGGTCTCATCTGCAAACTACTGTTTAAAGATGCAGGCTGCCATTATCTAATCTATAAAAATCACAGAAAGTGGACACACCAAAATCAACAAAAGTAGAGCTGGTTATTCCGGCTTACAGAATGCATACCCAAAGTTTTATCAATGTGTTGGACGGAATTTCCGAAGAAGATGCATTGAAAAGAATTGAAAATAAAACCAATCACATTGTCTGGATGGCCGGAAACTTTGTCAATATGCGCTACGGATTAGGCGGAGTGCTTGGTCTGCAGGAGCAGGATCCTAATAATGATCTGTTTTTTATGGGAAGAGCATTAGATGAAAGCATCCCATATCCGAGCCTGGAAGAACTTAAAAAAAACTTTCATGATATATCTCCTAAAATATTTCAGAAATTACTTGAAGTTACCGACGAAGAACTGGAAGAAATATTTGAAATAGGAATGAATGTTCCTTTTATCAAAGAAACAAAACTCAATTTTATCGGAATGTGCATTGGCCGTGAAGATTATCTCAGCGGGCAAATAGGTCTGATGCGCAGGGTTTTAGATTATCCGGGAATGAAGTATGATGTTGATGAAAATATCAAATATTAAGTAATGAATCCAGTAGAAAAAGGATATAAGCAGGTAAACGGGATCCGGATGTATTACGAAATATACGGATCCGGAAAGCCGCTGGTGTTGATTCACGGAGGAGGATCTTCTATTCTATTTGATTTTAAAGAAGTTATAGAAAGGCTTCAGTACCAGTTTCAGCTTATCGGGATAGATCTTCAGAATCACGGAAGAAGTGAACATCGCGATATTCCGGAAACTTTTGTACAGGATGCTCATGATGTGGTGGCGCTATTAGCAGAACTCAATATTGACCGGGCTTCATTCTGGGGATTCAGTAATGGAGGAAGTACCGTGATGCAGATTGGCTACCGTTATCCTGAAGTGGCAGAAAATCTGGTGGTGGCTTCCGCATTTTATAAAAGGAGCGGGATGATGGACGGTTTCTTTGAATCGATGCAGGAAGCTACTCTTGAATCGATGCCGGAGCCTTTGAAAATCAATTTTTTACATCTTAATCCTGACTTTTCAAAATTGGAAAATATGTTTGATAAAGACAGTAAGAGAATGCAGACTTTTCAGGATTGGGAAGATGAAGTTCTGACATCTATACAATCGCCTACTTTATTTATCAGTGGAGATAAAGATGTTATGAAACCTGAACATACCGTAGCCATGTGGCGTCTGGTAGAAGGCTCTCAAATGATGATTCTTCCCGGCGTTCACGGTGCCTATATGATGGCTGATTTCGAAGGCTATGTCGATAAGAATAAAATTGATTTTACGGTTCAGGAAGTAGAAAAATTTTTACATAAAAACCCAGAAAACAAATAGGAATGTAATGTTCAGACCTATTTATAATCAATAATAATAACATTTTAAAATTAAAAATCATGGCTAAATTAAATCCATACCTAAATTTTGACGGTACTGCTGAAGAAGCTTTTACCTTTTACAAATCTGTTTTCGGAGGCGAGTTCGTCGGAGGAATTCATAAGATGGGAAATGCTCCGGGTACTGAAAATCTATCAGAAGAAGAAAAAAACAGAGTAATGCATATTGCATTGCCTGTCGGAGATGATCTTTTGATGGCTTCAGATATTGTTCCCGGTTTCGGACAGACATTGACTGTAGGAAACAATAATTATGTTTCCATCTTCCCTGAATCAAAAGCTGAAGCAGAAAGAATCTTTAAAGGTCTTTCCGAAGGCGGAAATATAGAAATGCCCCTGGAAGACCAGTTTTGGGGCGATTATTTTGGGAGTTTTCAGGATAAATACGGCGTTCATTGGATGGTGAATTATAACGATGAGTCTAAAAAATAATCATATATTTAATTATTATTTAAAAAGAGTGCCCATATTGGGTAACTCTTTTATGAGACAATCATTTAAAACGAAAGAATCATGGATCCGATTAGAATAGACATTACAATTTTAGCTCCTGTAGAAAAAGTTTGGAATTACTTCAATGAACCAAAACACATTACAAAATGGAATTTTGCCCATGAAAGCTGGCAATGTCCGAGTTCTGAGAATGATCTGAGAGTAGGAGGAACATTCAAAAACAGAATGGAAGCCAAAGATAAAAGCTTCGGATTTGATTTTGAAGGAGTGTATGATGAAGTAAAACCTTACGAAAAAATAGAATACCATATCGCAGATGGAAGAAGAGTAGAAGTCATTTTCGAAAAAATTGATAAAAATACCACGAAAGTTACCGAAATCTTCGATCCCGAAAAACAAAATTCAGTGGAGATGCAAAGAGAAGGCTGGTATGCTATTCTCAATAATTTCCACAAATATGTTGAGAACCATTAAAAATATTTTTTGTAGCCATGATTAATTTAATTATCATGTCAAAAAGTTTAAATTCCATTTATGCTGTTAACTATAATCCTAAAGATGAATTTCTTTACGGAGTGATTGCTATACCTGCAAGAAGAGCTTTGGAAAAAGAAAAAATAGATTCCTTAGAAAAACTCTCGGACTATTCTGAAAACGAAATTTTACAACTTCATGGTTTCGGAAAAAATACGATTGTTAAACTGAAGAATTATATGGAAGAAAATCAGGTGTTTTTTAAAGAAGCATAAATAATAAATAGGGGAAAATATAGGTGTCATTACTGATGGGGAGAAAAATCTCTCTTTCAGTAAAGGCATTAGAATTTTTTTGCCATATAATTTCTTTGATATGACAAAATACTCATGAAAATTATTACGCTACATCCAATAAAATTTAAAATTATGAATAACGATATTTTCCCATGTCTCTGGTATGACGGAGACGCCAAACAATCCGCAGAATTTTACTGTAAAGTTTTTGACGGTGAAATTACAGCAGATACACCCGTGGTCATGAATATTGAGATCTTTGGGCAACGGCTCATGTTGCTGAACGGAGGTCCCCATTTCAAGAAAAATGCTTCTGTTTCTTTTATGGTGCTTTGCGAAACGGAAGATGAGGTTCAGAAATACTGGGATCAGCTCATAGAAGGTGGAATGGCTTTAATGGAGCTAGGTTCCTATTCGTGGAGTAAAAAATATGGCTGGGTACAGGATAAATATGGAGTGACATGGCAACTGTTTTTAGGAGAAAAAGGGCAGGATCAGAAACTTGTTCCTACATTGATGTTCATTCATGAAAATAATGGTAAGGCCAAAGAAGCAATGAAATTGTATACCCAGACTTTTCCTGATTCACATATTGGAAACATTATGGAATACGGAATAGAAAGTGAAGGACATTCTATAGCAGAGCCGGCAGAAAATGTTAAGCATGCCAATTTCGTCATCGATGGTTACACGTTATTCTGTATGGATAATTCCTACGACCACCAGTTTGATTTTAATGAAGGAATTTCGTTGGTTGTTATGACGGATGATCAACAGCAGACAGATCATTATTGGAATACCTTTACAGCGGACGGAGGAAGAGAAAGTATGTGCGGATGGCTGAAAGATAAATACGGACTAAGCTGGCAAATTGTTCCCAAAAGATTGATTCAGCTGATGAACGACTCAGATCAGGAAAAAGCTTATAAAGTAGTTCAAGCAATGATGAAAATGCAGAAAATTATTATTCAGGATTTAGAAGACGCTTATAATTCTTAAAGTTATTTCGGCTTACTGTTTGATGTGTTTTAGGGAAAAGATTTGCCTATGAAAACACAGAACAAATCACAATCTAAGTCAAAAGTCCCTAAAGAAGGGCTTTTTCCGGAGATTATCAGAAATGATTATCGCGGAAGCCAAAAACTAGCAGGCAAGAAAGCGGTCATCTCAGGAGGTGATAGCGGTATAGGGCAAGCAGTAGCTGTCCATTTTGCCCGCGAAGGAGCTGACGTTGCCATTATTTACAAAGAAAGTGATGATGATGCCAGAGAAACCCGAAGGCTGGTTGAAAAAGAAGGACAGAAATGTATTCTGATCAAAGGAGATCTGACCCGTAAAGCTTTCAGGACAAAATGTGCTGAAAAAGTAAAAAAAGAGTGGAAGGCTCTGGATATTTTGGTTAATAATGCAGGGATTCACACGTCAAAAAACAGTCTGGAAAAAATCTCTGATGAGCAGATTCAGGAAACATTTGATACCAATATCATTTCGATGATCTCTTTCACCAGAAACTTCCTTCCTATGATCAAAAAAGGAGGACGGATTATTTGCACAACTTCTGTCACCGCCTACCGTGGTAGTGATCATTTGCTCGATTATGCCGCTACAAAAGGTGCGATATTGTCTTTTATGCGTTCACTGGCAGATAATCTTGCTGAAAAAGAAATTCTTGTCAATGGAGTTGCCCCGGGACCGATCTGGACACCCCTTGTAAAAGAAGCTTTTGATAACCTTTCAACATTCGGGAAAGATACCCCTTTGAAAAGAGCTGGTCAGCCTTCCGAAGTGGCTCCTGCCTATGTTTTTCTGGCTTCCAAAGATGCCAGCTATATCACGGGAGAAGTCATTCATATCAATGGAGGTGACTTTGTGGGAGGATAATTACAGTCACAAATTATATAGTTTTATTGTTTATCACTTTAAATATAAAATATGGAACAATTGTCATATGAAATAGAGATTAATGCAGAGCCTGAAAAAGTATGGAGTGTTTTGTGGGGGGAGATTACCTACAGACAGTGGACAACCGCTTTTACGGAAGGTTCTTTTTACGAAGGAACATTGGAGGAGAATAATATCATCAAATTTCTCGATCCTAAACAAAACGGACTGTACAGCAGGGTCGAAAAAGTAATCCCGAATGAGGAAATACAATTTCGTCATTTAGGTGAAATTTATGAAGGTATCGAAGTCGCTCAGGACTGGGGTGAAGCAACAGAATCTTACTTTCTTGAGGAAAACGAGGAAGGTACATTATTGAAAACAATTATTCAGTCACCTGCCGAATATAAAGATTTTTTTGAAGAAAAATTTCCAAAAGCAATGCTGCTTGTGAAGCATCTTTCTGAAAATCAGCTGTAAGCGGGTCAATTTGTATATCAACACCAAAAAATAAAAATATGGAAACCCTATCGTATGAAACAATAATTGATGCACCCAAACAAAAAGTCTGGGACATCCTTTGGAGCCCGGAAACCTATAGTGAATGGACGAAATATTTTGGGCCAGGATCAGTAATGAAATCAGACTGGAAAGTAGGCGGTAAAACGTACTTTGTAAATGCAGAAGGAGAAGGAATGGTTTCCACCATAGACAGTCTCGAGGAACCTGATCAGGTCGTATTTAAACATTTGGGAATGGTAGATAAAGAAGGTAATGAAGATACCCAAAGTAAAGAAGTCATGGAATGGAGCGGCTCTTTTGAAAAATATTTTTTAATTGATTTTGACGGAAAAACCAAGCTTCATACAGAAGTTCAGGTCGATAAAGAATGGCAGGATCACTTGAATACCGGTTTCACAAAGGGATTATTAGTGGTGAAAAGCCTGGCGGAAGGAGTGAGCCTAGACGCTGTATAAATAAAGTATGTTGAAAATATAATTTTATTGGTAGTCAATAGTCTTAAGTCTCACAATTCTATATCTTCGCTTAAAAAAATATGAAGCTACTTGTCATACTCTTCGCGACATTCATTCTTGCTTTATTGGGAACGGCACTCGTTCAAGGAAAGCCTGATTTCGTATTTTCAGGAAATCTGGGAATGGCAGTTTTTATCATATTCACTGGATTGTCCCATTTTAAATTCCAGAAAGGAATGGCGATGATGATCCCTGATTTTATTCACGGAAAAATGTTTTGGGTATATTTTACAGGATTTTTAGAAATTGCAGCAGGTATAGGACTCATGATACCTTCGCTGCGCGAGATGACTGCGATATTACTGATTGTTTTTTATGTATTGGTTTTCATTGCCAACATCAATTCATCACGCAAAAATATTAATATTTTCAAAGCAGATTATACAGGACCGGGCATGAGCTACCTTTATAAACAAAGGATTCCTATGCAGATTATTTTAATAGAATGGACCTGGTACTTTGGAATATACTTACAGTAAATAAAAGACAGTCGATACGGCTGTCTTTTTTTATAATAGTATGTTTTTTTAATTATAATAATAAAATATTGTAACGTTTTATAGGAACAGGATGTCTTATTATATAAATGCATTTGTTGTATTGTTGTCAATAAGTGCTTTCTATAACTTTAACCTTTAAAACATAAGGTATGAATTTAAATCAAAACATTTTTGGTACAGCCATTATTGTACTCTCTACTATTATGACAAACGCACAAAGTTCTACTGCCAAATTGCCTGGAGATCCTACTTTACCATCTTCCAAAACTAATATTGAGAAACTTATTTCTTATGATAAAGGTAACTTTACATATAAAGTTGAAGATTATTTTGCCAGGCCCAAAGCGTCAGCATTTAAAATATCCCCGGACGGTCAATATCTTTCTTACAAAGAAAAAGATCAGGACAAAAAGAATCATGTCTATGTAAAAGATCTTGCAACAGGAAAAATCACCAAAGCCATTGTTGAAAAAGATGATCTGATCAAATCCTATGGATGGCTTAATAAAAAACGTCTTTACTACACCCAGGATAAAGGCGGAAATGAAAATATTCACCTGTATGCAGCTGATATTGACGGAGGAAATCTTAAAGATCTGACACCATTTGAAGGAATTACCTTAGGAACAATAAAACCTGTAAAAGATACTGACTTTGTTGTGGTGACGATGAATAAAAACAACAAACAGATCTTTGAACCGTATAAAATTAATTATGTAACCGGAGAAATTACTCAGCTTTACGAAAATAAGGATACCAAAAGCCCTATTGATGACTATATTTTTGACAAAGACGGAAACCTGAGAGGATATACTGTTCTTGAAAACGGATTAACAACAAAAACGTATTATAAAGATCTGCAAACCGGTAAGTTTAATCTTCTTAAATCAGCAGACTGGTCTGACACATTTGGTATTATCGGATTTAATGATAACTCGAAAAATAAAGATGAAGCTTATGTCGTGACCAATCTCGATGGTGATAAAGCCAGAATCGTTCTGTATGATCTTAAGAAAAACGCAGTGATCAGGGAAGTATATGCGAATCCTGTATATGATGTAAGCTCGATCAGTGTTGCCGGAAAAAATAGAAATTATGAACTGGACTATATCAGCTATGAAGGCATAAAAGGAGAAACGGTTCCTGTGAGCAAATTTTATAAAGAAATCGATGACCAGCTAAAATCTCAGTTTAAAGATAAAGAGTTTGCCATTGTATCTTCTGATGACAATAACGATAAACTCCTTGTTATAGTAGCCAGTGATAAGCTATACGGTACTTATTATGAATATGATACGCAAAAGAAGGAGCTGAAAGTCCTTTACAATCTTATGCCACAACTCAAAGAAGAAGATATGGCTGAAATGAGACCGATCGAATTCAAAAGCAGAGATGGCTTAACCATCCGAGGCTATATTACCTTACCAAAAGCAGCTCTGGAAGGTAAAAAAGTTCCTTTAATTGTCAATCCTCATGGAGGCCCGCAAGGGATCAGGGATAGTTGGGGATTCAATCCTGAAACTCAGTTGTTTGCAAGCAGAGGATATGCTACACTTCAGGTAAACTTTAGAATTTCAGGCGGTTATGGAAAAGAATTCCAGAAAGCAGGATATAAACAGATCGGAAGAAAAGCAATGGATGACGTGGAAGATGGAGTAAAATATGCCATCAGCCAGGGCTGGATCGATAAAGATAAAATTGCCATTTACGGAGGTAGCCATGGAGGATACGCCACTTTGATGGGATTGATCAAAACACCGGATTTATATGCTTGCGGAGTAGACTATGTAGGAGTATCTAATATCTTTACTTTTTTCAGTTCATTCCCTGAATACTGGAAACCTTACAAAGAAATGGTAAAGCAGATCTGGTATGATCTTGATAACCCTGAAGAAGCAAAGATTGCGAAAGAAGTATCACCGGTTTTCCAGATAGAGAAGATTAAAAAACCATTATTTGTGGTTCAGGGGGCAAATGATCCAAGGGTGAATATTAATGAATCTGACCAGATTGTAAAAGCAATGCGTGCTAAAGGATTTGAAGTTCCATATATGGTTAAATATGATGAAGGCCATGGATTTGGGAAAGAGCCAAACAGAATTGAATTATATAAATCAATGTTAGGATTTTTTGCTGAGAATTTTAATAAAAAATAAAACAGATAATTGTTAATCTGGTAAACGGAAGATAGTAATGTCTTCCGTTTTTTTATCATTGCGGGCAAAGCAATCTCAGCTTATGATCTCCCGCAGATTTCATGGATTTTGCAGATGTTCATTAAAAACAGCCTGTCTTATTAACCGGCAGAAGTTTGATAATGCAGTTCTTACGGAGAATATTTGATTTTCTTGCCTTTAAAACTCTGCGAAAAGTTGAGGAACTCTTGCGCCTCCGCAATTGTCCAGCAAAAAATATCAGTAAATTGGAACCACACAAAGTGGCAGAGCTGATGGCATAATGCAAATAGAAAAGCTTATGGATAAAAGAAAAATTGAATTGTAAGAAAAATATTTTAAATTTATTAAAGTAAAACCAAAAGGATAGCCGTCATAGCAGTATGGAGGTTGTCGAAAAAATAACAATGCCACAGAAGGAGAAAGAAAGTATCATCTCACAAACCGTTTCCAACTACGGAGGGAAGCTGATGTCCTATATTCGTCCTAAAGTGAAAAACACGGAGGATGCGGAAGATATTCTGCAGGAGGTGTGGTATCAGTTCAGCAGTCTTACCAATCTTTCTGAGATTGTGAATGTAGGAGGCTGGCTATATAGAGTGACGGCAAATAAGATTACCGACCGTTACCGTAAAAAGAAAACAGAAAATCTTGAAGATTTTGTCTATGAGGATGAAGACGGAAGCTTCTCCATCAAAGATATTTTATTGATGGACGATAGTGCCGGACCGGAGGTCAAAATGTTTCAGGATGAGATCTGGAAAAAACTGTTTGAAGCACTTGATGAACTTCCCGAAAAACAAAGGCTTGTCTACGTAGAAAACGAACTGAATGACAAAACCCTCCAGGAAATAGCCGATGAACAGGGAGAAAACATTAAGACCATTATCAGCAGGAAAAATTATGCTGTGAAGCATTTGAGAAACAGATTGAGAAAGTTATACGAAGATTTAAAAAGTTAGAAAAAGAAATTATGAATCATAAACACAAAAAAGACTGGATTTTTTTATTGTTGTGTCCACCGTTGATCTTAGCTGCCGTTACATGGATTGTAATGTCGCTTTGGAACTGTCTGCTTCCTGAAATATTAGGGGTAAAGGCAATCACATTCTGGCAGGCAATGGGAATCCTGATCTTAAGTAAAATTCTTTTCGGAGGTTTCCATTTCGGGAAAGGGATGAGAGATTTTAAGGAAAGAAAGATGAGAGAAAAAATGAGATCGTGGTCTCCCGAAGAAAGAGAAAAGTTCAAAGAAGTCTGGAGAAATAAATGTTCCGGAGGATTCTTCAACAGAAATAACGAATAATTTGAAAATTTTAAAGAAGTAGTAAAGTAAAATTGAAATTCATTCGTCTCTATAAAAAACAAAAAGTAGTAAAATGTAAAATTTTGAAAAAATGAAAAATTCAGCATTAAAAGGAGCTCTTGGAGCATTGGCCGTTGTGGGTGTAGCTTTGATTGCTAAAAAAGCAGCCCAAAGAAAAAGATTTATCAAAGGTATTTTTGAGGAATACGGAATCAAAGAAAAGTCACCATTCGGATTAGCCGATAAAATCAGAGAAATGAACGATGAGGATTATCAGGAACTGAAAGGGAAATTCAAAAAAGAATTTGCATCAAGATGCTGCAGAAAAGATACTACCTGCGAAGCATAATATAGGCAAAACTAAATGAAATTGTTAAATTCCGGCTCGGGAAGCTTCGCTTCCGAGCCGGAATTTTTTATGCAAATACTAAGGTTTACAAGATTGAACAGGAAAATCTATAGATTAAATACTAAATTTGTTTCTTAGTATATTATCATGACAACGAAGAATATTTTTATCATCATACTCGCCCTTTTTTCGATAGCCTTGTATGGCCAGAAATCCGGTGTGAAACAAATGCGATATATTTTCTTTTTGCACAACAAATTTCTGGAAGATCATTCAGCCGATGAAGCACATCCTAAATATGGCATTGTGGAATATGAAAAAGTACTTCATCAATTGAAGGACAGCAGTAACGTTATTCTTTTTGAAAAGAGAAAGCCTAATACGGATCCCGCATTATATGCTATGAAAATAAAAAAGCAGATCGATCGTCTTATAAAAAAAGGCGTTAAAGCTGAAAATATTACGGTTGTCGGGACCTCTCAGGGCGGTTATATTGCACAATATGTTTCCTTTTATCAAAAAAATCCGGGGCTTAGATTTGTTTTTGTAGGAGCCAGTTTTAAAGATGATTCTTTAGAAAAAGATCCTAATTTCAGACTGTATGGAAAAATACTTTCTATCACGGAAAAATCAGATGACGGCCATGTTCCGTTATCTCAGGAACAGAGATTCATCAGATCGAATATCAAAGATTTTAAAGAGATTGAGCTAAATACCGGACTGAAACATGGTTTCTTATTCAAAGCCCTTGATGCATGGATTGTTCCCACAAAAGAATGGATATATAGCAAATAACTCCTGGTTTCATGGCTAATGAATTTATCAGGGATAGAACCATTGGTTGAAGATATGCAAAAGAGACATAGACCAATTCAAAAACTTAGGAAATCAAACCATTTTTCCCATGTTTGTCGCCACAAATAGACCCATAAATAATCCGTGTGCTCGTGGGCATATTGTAACCCAACACAATTTATTACAGATAAAATTTTTTTATCTTAAACCATGAGCTTCTCAATGCTCTTTGCGCCATTTTGTTTTCCAATAATTTAATTTATTATAAATTTTGAAACAGTGGCTATTTTACGGAAAACACAAAGCAAAAAGAAAAATAAATCCTTATTTTTGTCTTGTTCAATGAAAGATTACTACTATTTTCTCGGTATATCGCAGGATGCTTCAGAAGAAGACATCAAAAAGGCCTATCGGAAGCTTTCTTTAAAATACCATCCCGATAAAAATGAAAATGATGAGTTTTTTTCAGACCGTTTCCGAGAAATTCAGGAGGCTTATGAAACATTGAGTGATAGGGCGAGAAGACATTCGTATGATCAGAATTTGGAAAGTCATCAGAAAAGTTTCCGATACAATATTCCGCCGTCCATCAAAACTTTTACGTCAAATAAAATTCATGCTAAAAAAGGAGAGGAGATCATTATCAGTTGGCAGACGAGCAATGCCGATGTGGTAAAAGTCTTACCTTTTGGATTGGAAAAACCTTATGGAGAAAGGAGATTTAAGATAACGGAATTCAAAGGCGGGAAATTTCAGCTGCTGCTTCATGCCACCAATTCTCTTTTGCACAAAACCGTTGTGCAGGGCATTACCATTACCGAAGTTTTTGAAAACGATGCCGAAAAATTGAAAAGCAACGTGGAGGAGGTGTTTAGGTCACAGCCCATGACAGCAGTTAACCGCACCGGTCAGCCAAAAATTATTATGCTGTTTTGGGGAATAATTATCCTGGCAATTGCCATTTATTTTTTAATAAAAACTTTCAGCTAGTTTAGGCCATTTTCTTTCTTCCGGGACATTTTTTACATCTTTTTCCTTTCTTGAATTTTTTGCAGCAGGATTTCTTTTCGCAAAACATATCTTCATTGTTGAATGAGTATGCAGGAGCCAAAGGCGGAACTTTAAACGGGACAATCATATTCATGCTGCAAATATATTAATTTAGAATAAATATAATTAATAAAATTTCATAATTTTCTTAAAACCTGATCAATAGCATTTGAATGCCCCTCTACATCTGGCAAACGGCACTAAAATTTCACTGATGTTGATGCCTGGATTCTCCACGCATGGGCACTCTCATTGGCAAAATTTTGTCTTCTTCCATAGTTGGTCTCAATTCCCATTCTTACTTTTTTATGCGGATGAAAAACAATATTCATTCCGATGTTCTGGAAATTTTTTGTCATATTTTTGGGAATGAAGGATTCATTTCCCATATTCGAATGGCTCACGAAAACCACAGAGCTCCATTTGGGAGTCCACCAATGCTCATAAATGCCGACAATGTTGAACATGCTCAATGTTTTTAAAAGGTTGCCATCGGAAGGATCAGGAACAGCGTCATATTTCTCTTCATTTAAATTACTGTTATTGGTAGAAAAGCCTTTCCCGAAAGAGCTTTGAAGACTGATAATATTCCCTTTGTCCAGGAAAAGTTTCCCTGAAACCATGCCCCCCCAGCCTACTATTGTTCGGGTTTGGTAATTATCCTGTGGCAGGGGCTTCATTTCATAGCTTATCGGAGAGAGTATTGCGCCTGCCTTGATATAATTTTTTTCATCTCCGTACCGGTATAAGGCTGTAATGTTGGGAATGACCGCTTTCTTTTTCCATTCTAATGAATCTGCCGGCAGTGTGATGCTCGGCGTATTAGGATCCTCCAGAGATAATGATAAACTTCCTTTTCGTGATACCGTACTTGTGTATCTCACCTGTATCCTTCTGGTAAAAATCAAAGCGTTTGGCGGAACAAAATCAAATATATTCGGAAAAATGTCAAGATCAGAAAAATTGCTCCAGGTTTGTCCTATAAGCCATTTGTTCCACTGTACATATCCTTGTCTGAAACGAGGTGCGGTACTTCCGTTGGGACCATAAAAATCTATTTCAACATAAGCAGAAAGAGAATGGTGTCTATCTTTATTTTTTTCTCTGATTCCTAACCCGATCTGGGACTGTTTGATACTGAAGTTACTGCTTACATTATTATGCTGGGGAATTTCTATAGAATGTGAAACAAAACCGTCTTTTACTTTTATCTCCTGGAAATTGAGCATAATATCAGTCTGGATAAATCCCTGTACATAGAGATCCCATGGATTGCGGTCTTCCGACCGGAGAGTAGTGAGGGTTATCTGACCTGAAATTTTGGAGTAAGGGAGTAACGCGGATAGGAGTAAGGCGATCAGCCTGCTTTGTGTTTTTTTCTTCATGTAAAGGTCTTCTCTGTCAAACTTATTTTATATTCTCATACATATTGGGTTTAGGGTATTAGTTTATATTCGAAAAATAATGATTGTAAGTCGTACCAATAGGGAGAGTATGTTTATCATACACTCTGGTATTCTTTCTTTTTTAAGTTATTTTATTCTCTTAATAGTGAAGTAAAACTACAAAATTATTTTATAAGCGTTTTTCGTAATATTTTTAAGTTCATTGAATATTTTGTAATATTTTCAACTAAATATTTAATGTTTTATTAGTAATAAATATTTGATATCGGTTGTTATTGTTTATAAAATCAATTTAATTTTTGAAATAAATGAATCGAATTTTAACACTTATTGTGAAAAGATAAGTTTAGTTTTCCCCTTCCATAGACGGTGGAGGTAAGCTGTTGTACAATCATGTAAAAAATTGTAATTTTACACATCTTTTTACAAACAAAATCTAATAAATAAAAATGAATACAGAACAGTTTGTGAGCCGTCACATTTCCCTTAATGAAGCCGATAAACAGGCGATGTTGGAAAAACTTGGCGTTTCTAGTATTGAAGAGTTAATTTCTCAAACCATTCCTTCTTCTATCCGCTTAGAACAAGATCTTGAGATCTCGGAAGCCTTTTCAGAATATGAAATGCTGAACCACTCAAAAGAATTGGCATCAAAAAATGTTGATTACACGAGTTATATCGGGTTTGGATACCATAATACACTCTTGCCTTCAGCGATTCAGAGAAATATCTTTGAAAACCCAAGCTGGTATACGGCATACACTCCATACCAGGCGGAAATTGCACAGGGAAGACTGGAAGCTCTTCTTAATTTCCAGACGGTAGTTTGTGACCTTACAGGCTTTGCATTGGCAAATGCATCCTTATTGGATGAATCTACTGCAGCAGCAGAAGCAATGCACATGTTCTTCAACAACAGGACAAAAGATCAGAAAAAAGCTGACGCCAACAAATTCTTCATTTCTGACCTTGTATTACCTCAAACCGTTTCTGTATTAAAAACAAAAGCAGAAGGATTAGGAATCGAAGTGGTGATCGGTGATCACAAAACGCATCAGTTTGACGGTTCTTACTACGGAGTTTTATTACAGTACCCTGGAAAAAACGGAATCGTTCTTGACTATACTGAAAATATCGTAGAATATAAAAAATCAGACCTTCAGGTAGCGGTAGCTTGTGATCCGATGGCATTGGTGAAGCTTAAGTCTCCTGCTGAGATGGGTGCTGACTGTGCGGTAGGTACAAGCCAGAGATTTGGTATCCCATTAGGGTACGGAGGTCCTCACGCAGCGTTCTTTGCTTGTAAAGAAGATTACAAAAGAGATATTCCGGGAAGAATTATCGGAGTTTCTCAGGATATGTACGGAAAACGTGCATTGAGAATGGCTTTACAGACAAGAGAGCAGCACATTAAAAGAGAAAGAGCTACTTCCAATATCTGTACAGCTCAGGTTCTTTTGGCAGTAATGGCTGGAATGTATGCTGTATACCACGGTCCAAAAGGATTGAACTATATTGCTGATCAGATTCACTTTAAAGCCAATGCTTTGAAAAATGGCCTTAAAGCGTTAGGATATGAAACAGCTGAAGAACCGATTTTTGATACGGTAAAAATTATCATTTCTGAAGAGGAAAAAGGAAGATTGATGAGAATGATGCAGGATCATAAAATCAACCTTAACTACTTTACTGAAGGAGTTGTAAGTATCGCAATTAACGAAAGTACAACATTAGAGAAGTTAAATTATCTGATGACTTCTTTTGCTCAGTTTAAAGATAAACAGGCTTTCAAATTAGAAATCAAAGAAGGATACAGCATTCCGGAAGAAAACTTAAGAAAAGACGAAATTCTTACCGAGCAGGTATTCAACAAATATCATACAGAGACAGAATTGATGCGTTACATCAAGCGTCTTGAGAGAAAAGATTTATCATTGACGCATTCCATGATCTCTTTAGGATCTTGTACGATGAAACTGAACGCTGCTACAGAAATGTTGCCTCTTTCATGGGCAGATTGGGGAAGTGTTCACCCGTTTGTACCGGTTGATCAGGCAGGAGGCTACCAGCAAATGATTGCTGAGCTTGAAAAAGATCTGGCTACCATCACCGGCTTTGCAGGAACTTCATTGCAGCCAAACTCTGGAGCACAAGGGGAATATGCAGGATTAATGGTGATCAGGGAATACCATATTTCAAGAGGCGACCACCACAGAAATGTAGTACTGATCCCTCAGTCTGCTCACGGAACAAACCCTGCTTCTGCAGCTATGGCAGGAATGAAAATCGTAGTCGTTAAAAACCTTGAAAACGGGGAAATCGATTTCGAAGATCTAAAAACTAAAGCAGAACAGCATTCAGAAAATTTATCTGCTGTAATGATCACATATCCGTCTACGTACGGATTCTTTGATGCGAATATTAAAGAAATTACAAATCTGATCCACGAACACGGCGGACAGGTATATATGGACGGTGCCAATATGAACGCTCAGGTAGGATTTACAAGTCCTGGTAACATTGGGGCAGACGTTTGCCACTTAAACCTTCACAAAACATTTGCAATTCCTCACGGAGGAGGAGGTCCTGGAGTAGGTCCTATCTGTGTTGCCAAGCACCTGGTGCCATTCCTTCCTTCTAACGCGAATATCAAAATCGGATCAAAAGAAGCTATCGACGGTATTTCTGCGGCACCATACGGTTCAGGATTGATTCTTAACATTTCTTATGCTTATATCAAAATGTTAGGAACAGATGGGCTGAAAAAAGCTACAGGACATGCCATTATGAACGCCAATTATCTGAAAGCATTATTGGCAGAACATTTCCCTATCTTATATTCAAACGAGAACGGACGAGTTGCCCACGAATGTATCGTAGATTTCCGTCAGTTCAAATCTTTAGGAATTGAGGTGGCAGATGTGGCTAAAAGACTGATGGATTATGGATTCCATGCTCCTACAGTTTCTTTCCCGGTTGCAGGAACGCTGATGATTGAGCCTACAGAGTCTGAAAGCAAATCTGAAATCGACCGTTTTGCAGAAGCATTGATCTCCATCAAAAAGGAAATCGATGAAATTGCCAACGGAGAAGCAGATGCTGCAAACAACGTATTGAAAAATGCACCGCATACAGAACAACTGGTGATCTCAGATTCCTGGGATAAACCATACAGCAGAGAAAAGGCTGCTTATCCGCTGGAGTGGGTAAGAGATCACAAATTCTTTGCTTCTGTATCAAGAGTAGATGAAGCATACGGAGACAGAAACTTAGTATGTACGTGTGAGCCGATTGAAGCTTATATGTAATCAGAAGTTTTCCGGAACATAAACAGATCCCTTTCAATTTTGAGAGGGATTTTTTATTCAACATAACCAGATCTTTGCGAAATAGATTATTTTTTCTTGGTTGTATAATAGACCATGAGAATGGAAATTCCCACAATCACAAAAGTGATGATCGAAATGGTTTCTATGGAGATACTACCTTTATCTGCGGTTGTAGTGCGTGGAGAACATGAAAAAAGAGATAGTATTGCAAGCAATAAATATCCTCTCGGTATTTTTTCAAACATATGTGTATTTATTTGGTTTTTAGTGATTTATGATCAAAAAATATACCACAATTTTGACTTTTGAAATTAGATATATTTTAATTTTAAAATGATTGTTGTTTTACATACATTTCAAAAAACATTAAAAATAATTTCTTTGAAACACTCCTTATCATGTTAAATTTCAAGCAACTATTATCCCGTAATTTTCTATTCTGTCAGAATTTCATCATGTAGATTCTAATACCTACTATCTTTAATGAAATACACCTCTTAAAATCAGGAGGTGTATTTACGTTGTTTAGTCTCATTATGTATTATCTTCTTTTATAGGTGTACGCGACAAAAATAGCTACACCCATAGTGAGAACGGTTATAATTGAAATTGTTTCAATTGAAATTCCACTTTTCATCTGTGTGTTTTCTTTTTCACATGAAAAAAAGAATAATACTGTCATTAACAGACAGCCTAATAGTAATTTTTTAATCATAAATGCATTTGTTTGGTTATTAGTAATTTATGATCAAAAAGTATACCGATTTTGTAGACTAATGAATATTATTTTAAAGATTCATCAATTCCAATAGTTGTTTATGTTTCGTAATCCTGTTAGTGACTTACTGATGCTGGAAGTACCGATACACATGAAAAGGTTGGTTACTCCTGATTATCAGTTTCTTTTTCATTCCAATAATAATTGTCCGGATAATTTCTTGTTCCAAATACGGCTGTTCCTATTCTTACCATCGTTGAGCCTTCTTCAATAGCGGTTTCAAGGTCTCCGCTCATACCCATTGAAAGTTCTTTCATTTCAATATTGGGAATGTTTTCCCGGATAATTTCCTGTTGTAAGTTTTTCAGTATTATAAAGCATTGTCTTACCTGCTCCTTCTCTGCACTGAATAGACCGATGGTCATCAGGCCTTGTACCTGTAAGGTTGAAAATTTTGAAACCTCTCTGATAAAATCTACTGCCTGGTTGGGTTCGATACCAAATTTACTTTCTTCATTCGATGTATTGACCTGGATCAGAACCTTTATCGTTTTATTTTCTGCTAAAAGTTTTTGATGTAATTTTTCAGCAAGATCCAGCCGGTCAAGAGATTGGATGCAGGTGACTTTGTATTTCAGAATGTCTTTGATTTTATTGGTTTGCAGGTGACCGATAAAATGATTTTCATGATCAGTATCTTTTAAAGCCTCATATTTTTCTTTAAGTTCCTGAACTTTATTTTCAGCAATCAGAGTTTGTCCATTTTCTAAAGCAATTCTAATGCGGTCAGGGCTAACGGTTTTAGTCGCTAATAATAGTTGTACTTCCTGAGGATTTCTCCCGCATTTTACACATGCCTGACGGATTCTGTTTTGGATGACTTCCAGGTTGTGAAGGAGGTCTTCTTTCATGGCTGAGGGGTTGTTTGTGCTTCCAGTTTTTTGATCAATCCTGCTTTTACCGCGGTAAGGGCATGATCTTTAGCTTCTGCAAAAGAAACGGCATATTTTCTTTCAATATTTTTCAGTTCTTCCGGAAACCGGTCAAGCAGTTGATCATAGAACGAATCTAAAAATTCTGCAGATGGCATCTCATACTTAATCTTTAGCTGAAAACGTCTTAATAAAGCCGTGTCTATGATTTCTGCGTGATTGGTGGCACAAAGTAATAATGCATTTTCGGGATAATAATCAATCAATTGAATAAGAGTATTCACCAGCCGTCTCATCTCGCCCACATCCTTGTCATCGCTTCCTCTTGCTTTTCCGATTTGGTCGAGCTCATCAAGGAAAAGAACAGATTTTTCCCTTGAAGCTTTATCAAAGATCATTTTAATATTTTGAGAAGTTTCCCCGATACGCGATGACACGATATTGCTTAAATTCAAAATGATGATATTTTTCCCAAGAGCATTGGCGATAGCTTTTGCCGTCATCGTTTTCCCGCACCCTGAACTTCCTTCCAGCAGAATTTTATTATTAACGGGAAGGCCGTATTCCTGCAGCTCTTTCAGAAAGTTGTGTTCCTTAATCAATTGTACAAGCTGATCCCGATTGCTTTTATTTAGAAATACTTCGTTGAGACTGACCTGTTCTTTATCCTGGATAATAAGGTTGTAGAGATTCATAATGCCTGTTAAATGTTCTGACAAAGATAAAGCTTATTCATTGTAGTGTAACATCCTGATTGGGAATAAAAGGCTAGGCCAGGCTTATGTGATGGCTGGGGAAAAAAAGAAAAGCCGGACGAACGCCCGGCTTGACTCATTTGGATATTAAAACTTGTTATGAAACTAAGATCTTCCTGCTATGTTTTTAGGGCCCTTTTACTCCCAGTGAGTAAAAGAGCGATCTGAATCACCAGATTAAAAACATAAAACAATATAATTAGTATAGATATTCTATAGGCTACCTTATTTTAGAATTAGTTTCTTTCTCTTCTTACTGTCATGAAATAGGATGCGAAAACAACTACACATGTTGCGATACCGATATAAGTTATCATTTTGTATTATTTTTAATTATTTGACTTTTTTTTATTAATCTTTCAATTGCAATATTACAGCTTTCAAATCATGTGCCAAAATAAATGACCATGATGTATATCAGTATATTACGGGTGTTTGTGTTCATGTATTAGTGAGTTTTTGTTTAAAAGAAATTAATATGTTATTTAAAATTTATTAACATATTAATTGTTTTATTTATAAAATTTTATAAATTTGACAAGCGATTAAAGACTTATATATTGGACTTGATAAAACAAATAACAAGCAATGCTTTGCATAATAGTGACGCAATGTGAAATTTCTGACTGTAAAATTTTAGCGTAAAATACATTTTAGTGTTAAGAAAATTTATTTTTCACGAATGATTTTTCCCGCGGAATTTTTGTCACCTGTCATATTTCATGACACTTTATGTGACAGTATAAAGAAGAATATGATCACCTTCAGGAAGTCAGCTATTCATACAAATTAGTTGTTTAAAAAAATAAACCGTTATGTATTAACAGGTTAAAATGATTAATCGATGAAAATCAACAGGAAATCATATGATGAACATAGCCCCATCATTACCGTCTTTTAAGAATACAAATCAGTTTTTAGTATTTTTGCAGTAAAGAATACATATGGGACGCAGTTATATTTTCCTTGCTCTGGCAATTATATTTGAAATCATAGCTACTACTTTTTTAAAGAAGTCGGAAGAATTTTCAAAATTGTGGCCCTCTCTGGTTACGGTTATAGGATATGCCTGTGCTTTTTATTGTCTGAGTCTCACCCTTCGTCAGATCCCTGTCGGAATTACCTATGCCATCTGGTCCGGAGTAGGAATTGTTTTTATAACAATGATCGGAGTAATAGTGTTTAAACAGGTGCCTGATTTACCGGCTATTATAGGAATCCTATTGATTGTCCTTGGAGTGATTATTATTAATGTATTTTCGAAAATGGGAACCCATTAAACAATGATATCCTGGGTGGTCTGGAGCCGTTTCCAATGTTGAGATTTACTTTTGTACAGGAAAAATTTCCCTAGTTTATATTTGAATTGTAAATAACCGCGGAATTCAATTCCATTAAATAAAGTATACGGAATATCAGGGTTTTCTTGTAATGATTGCCTTATTCCTCTTGTGAATACAGCAGGACCTGTTGTTGCATGTACGTCATTAGGGTAGCAGTGGTTTTCAATATTATAAAGTATCAATTCTAGGGTTTTCTTTAAAAAAGGATGGTTTTGGCTGAAAATAAGCGCCCACTGAACATACAGGTTTTCGTGTCTTTCAACACTGATGACAGCTTCATCCTCCTCATATATAAGCTCTCGCAAAGGCTTTGTAATTGCGCTGTCTACATCCAGGTACACGCCTCCCTTTTTATAGAGAATAGCATAACGGAAAAAATCAGCTTTTGCAGCTCCAATGGTTAATCTCTGATAGCAGTTAATATATTCCGGAGGAAATTCTTCAGATAAAAATCTTTCTATGTCACTGTCTTCGTAGAAAAAATAATGGTATTCAGGATTTTTTCTTTTCATATTCCAGATATGAAACCTGGTCAGTAACGGAAGTTTCTTTGTTTTGAAGGTCTGAAATATTTGTTTGGGTATGGCCATATTCTATGTATTTGTCATCTCATTAATAAACCCTGCATTTTCAAAGGGAATTCATGCTATGATTGGTTTCATGGAAATAGTAATACAGGTGGAATTGCTTATGGTAGCGGTAACTATTAGTTTGATGTGACCGACTTGTTTTATTCTACAAAACTAGAATGACCGGATTAGAGACGCTTGTGAATAGAATTAAAATATGATTAAAGGAATTAAGATAACATTAGAAAATTGTTAAGTAAAATTAATATAGAAAGTCAAATCATGAATTTCGGTAGCAGTACAAATGAAAAAACTCCCGCTGTTGTGGAGTTTTATGTATTTAATTAATGGATAATTGAAAGTTGAAAACGGAGATTGGGATTGTAGTGGAGTGGTGGTGTTCTTATAACAGAAAGCTTACATTACGCTAAATGAATGGTGAAGAATCTTTATCAATACAGTTTTTGATCCTTTTCGCAATAAAAGCTTCTTCTTTTCCCTTTACCGGTTTGTTTTTTGATCAGTTTCTGCCCGCAGACAGGGCATAGAGATTTTGTATGAACGAGCCAATGTTTTTTCAATGTAAACTCCCTTTTCCATCTCAGGAAATCAAAGCTGTAATTTCTCGCCTCTGCAATGAGCTCATTAAGCTTTTTTTTGGGTAAATTTCCCAACAGACTCTCAGGTTGGACTCCGATTCTGAAAAGTACTTCATTCTTAATAATATTTCCCACACCTGAAAAAATATCCTGATCCATCAAGGCATCACAGACCATCATGTCGGGGTGCGATTTTAATTTCTTTTCTGCTTTTTTGGGATCCCATTCGTCGCTCATAATGTCAGCTTTCCAATCAATGGTGGTAAGGAACTCCATTTCAACGGCTTTAACGGAACAAGTGTAAAAATACATGGCGCCTGCGGAGAAGAAGAGTGCGAGTCTCAGGCTTTGATCGGGTTTTGTCTGTTCATCAATGCTGTACGACCCAAACATTAATAAATGAATCCGGATCACCAATCTTTCAAAAACAAGATAGGTTTGTTTCCCGAATGTACGGATCTCAAGCAGAATTTGTCCAAGTAAAGGCTCTTTATCAAATTTAGCGTTGCCTGAAGCTTCTGTAACTTGTTTTCCGACAAATGGCTGCAGACTTTCTTTCATTAAAATTATGGAGGGACCTTCAGGCATGGTATTTATTTTCAGATAAAACTTCAAATACTATTCCGTTAAGCAAAAAATACCATTTACAAGAATAAAAAAGGTCAGAATCTCCGGAATATTCCGACCATTGGTATATATTTACTCTAAGTTTTATCGTTTTTGCCCTACAAATCGAATAACAGAACCTGTTCCGTTATGAAACAGGCCTTCATTAAGCTCAATTTCCACTTCTTTAAGCTCTTTAATATCATAATCAGGAAAATCGGCGCTGATTTCCTCTATTGAAAATAATGATTCAAGATCTCTCGGCCCGCCCACTTTTTCATTTTTTGTGACATATCCGAGATGTTTCTTACTGAAAGCTTCAAAAATAACGAATCCACCTTTACGGAGATATTGATCCAGCATCCGATGCACAGCAGATTTTATATCTCCGGGAAAATGAGCATAGATCAATGCAATGACATCAAATTGCTGTTTATTAAAACGAAGAGTCTGCAATTCTCCCACCTGATAATCGATGCTTACGTTGTTTTGTGCAGCAAGTTGCAATGCTTTGTTTCTGCCCTGTTTACTGATATCGAAAGCTGATGCTTTCCAGCCCTGCATAGCAGAATATACAGAATTACGCCCTTCACCGTCTGCCGGGAATAAAATAGTTCCGGGTTTCAACGATGCCAGTTTTTCTTGTAAATACAGATTGGGTTCAGTTCCGTATACAAATTCTTCCTGAGTATATCTTTCATTCCATTTCTCAAGCCAGGTATGATCTCTCATTTATAATAGTTTTTATTTTCCCTCAAATGTAAGATGTTTTTGCCTGTAATGATCAACGTAAAAAACTGTGGTAACCATAGATTTTTTGAATGATTGCATATATTTAAGAAATCTCCCGATGCTATTCCATAAAACTAAAATTTGGAGTAATTTTGAAAAATGATGAATTTAAACCAGATTTTTACCAATCAACGTACAGGAAACAATCCACATACTAAAGCTTCAAGAACTGATTTTCAAAGAGATTTCGACAGAATCATCTTCTCATCCGCCTTCAGAAGATTGCAGAATAAGACACAGGTTTTTCCGCTTCCCGGAAGTGTTTTTGTACACAACAGGCTGACGCATTCACTTGAAGTGTCGTCTGTAGGAAGAAGTTTAGGGAGTATAATTGGTGAATTCATTGCCGAAGATTTCAAAAATGACCTTACTGAAGAGGCAAAAAACTTCTACCTGTATAATTTAGGGAATGTGATTGCTGCAGGATGCTTATGTCATGATGTAGGTAATCCGGCATTTGGTCATTCCGGTGAAGACGCTATTGCGAGCTATTTTGAAAGAAATGAAAAGGACCTGAAAGACAAATTCAATGATAAAGAATGGGCGGATCTGGTCAATTTTGAAGGTAATGCCAATGCCATCAGGGTGCTGGCTCAGCAGCAGCAAGGAAAAGATGCCGGCGGTATCCAGCTTACCTTTTCAACATTGGCAAGTATTGCCAAATATCCATGTGAAGCGATTGCCAAGAAAAAAGGAATTATCCACCGTAAGAAATTTGGTTTTTTCCAGAATGAAAAAGATATTTTCCTTGAAATTGCCAAAGGAACCCAGCTTATATCAGAAAGTGAAGAGCCTCATATATTTAAAAGGCATCCGTTTGTCTGGCTGGTGGAAGCTGCCGATGATATCTGCTATAATATTATCGATATGGAAGATGCCCACAGGCTGGGAATTGTCTCTACTTCCGATTGCGAAAACCTTTTCTTTGAATTGGTAAAATCAGAAAGTAACGATATTGATCGTGTTAAGAATAAACTGACTTCCATTTCTAATGAAAATGAAAAGATTTCCTACCTTAGAGCAAAAGCGATCAATGCCTTAATCAATAAGTCTCTGGAAATCTATAAACAAAATTTCAAAACCATTCTTGAAGGAAATCTCGGTCAGGGACTTCTGGATATTTATAAATCAGAAAATTCTGCCCTGCAGGATATAGAATCCTTTTCTATCGAAAAGATTTACAACCACAAAGCCGTTGTCGAAATTGAGAATGCGGGTTACAATGTAATGTACGAATTGCTTGACCATTTCATTCCTTCTATCCTGAAACCTGAAGATGAAAGAAAGTCATATGATAAAAAAGCACTGAAGTTGCTCCCGAGACAATTCGTCTATGAAAACGGAACAGACTATCAGAAAGTATTGGGAATCATCGATTTTGTTTCAGGAATGACGGATAATTACGCTACCGATTTATACAGAAAGATTAAAGGAATTGATATCGGGATGACCGTTTAATTTGAAAATAAGTGGTATATTTATAGAAATCGCCAACCATTGTAAAATCGTTTTTTCCTTTTAAGGTTAAAATTGATGAAGATGATTAACGAAGCGTATATTTTTAACGACTTATTATAAAAATTAAACCATGGGTATTTATCTTGCTCCCGTTATCTTTTTCGGGCTAATCATTTTATTCGCATCGTTTTTTGTGGTAAAACAAGAGACTGCAGCGATTATTGAACGTTTTGGAAAATTTCGTGCTGTAAAACATTCCGGGCTGCATCTTAAGCTTCCGATTATTGATCAGATTGCCAAAAGGCTTAATCTCAGAATTCAACAGCTCGATGTGATGATTGATACAAAAACATTGGATAATGTTTTCATCAAAATGAAAATTTCTGTTCAGTATCAGGTCATCCGAAGCCAGGTCGGTGATGCCTATTACCGATTGGAAAATCCGGAAAATCAAATTACTTCTTTCGTTTTTGATGTGGTGCGTGCTGAAGTTCCAAAGCTGAAACTGGATGATGTCTTTGTAAGGAAAGACGATGTTGCTATTGCTGTAAAAAGTGAACTTCAGGACGCGATGAACAGCTATGGGTATGATATCATCAAAGCTTTAGTTACAGATATCGATCCGGATGAGCAGGTAAAACATGCGATGAACCGTATCAATGCGGCAGAAAGGGAAAAAACAGCTGCGGAATATGAATCCGAAGCACAAAGAATCCGTATTGTTGCCGTAGCCAAAGCAGAAGCAGAGTCTAAAAAATTACAGGGGCAGGGAATTGCAGATCAAAGAAGAGAAATTGCCAAGGGCCTTGAAGAATCCGTAAGGATGCTGAATAATGTAGATATCAATTCACATGAAGCATCAGCGCTTATTGTGGTGACCCAACATTATGATACTTTGCATTCGGTAGGAGCGAGTAACCGGAGTAATCTGGTTCTTCTTCCCAATTCTCCGACTGCAGCCAGCAATATGCTGAACGACCTGGTTGTAGCGATGACCACTGCCAATACAGTGGGTGAGGCTACAAAAGGAAAGTATCCGGATCCGCCTAAGAAAGAAACGGGCTACTAGATAGGAAAATTGAAAGTTGAAAGTTGTGGTAGCCAAAAGCAGAGGGAGGTATAAATATTTTTCAGATCGGCTTAGATAAGTTGACATATTTTCTCTCTGATACTAATTTTCAGCCTTGCATCGAACCTGTAAAATAAAAAAATCTCCTGAAATTTCAGGAGATTTTTTATATAATTACTTTTTCGTTTTAGAAACTTGTTCTACCAATGTGTATTTTATAGAAGAGGCGTCAGCCGGAGGATTAGCTATTTTTTCTGTTTTTACTTTCAGAACATATTCATAGCCAGGTTCGTATGTGAATCCTTCAATATTGCTGTAGAAGTTGGTCCAGTTTTCTGAAGCCTTTTCCTTTACCTGCATACATTTCATACGTCCTGCCCCTGCAGAGCAATCTACGGTCTGAGAACCTACAATAATTGTTTTCTCGTCAGCAGACAAAGCCTCTTTTTTTACTTTAGAAACCTGCTTTACAAGAGTGTATTTTATGGAAGATCCATCAGCCGGTGGGTTAGCTATTTTTTCAGTTTTTACTTTTAAAACATATTCATATCCAGGTTCGTAAGTAAATCCTTCAATGTTGGTATAGAAATTCGTCCAGTTTTCAGATGCTTTTTCTTTTACCTGCAGACATTTCATAGGAGCTACCCCTGTACAATCTGCAGTTTGTGGTCCTACAATGAACGTTTTTTCATCAGCTGAAGATAAACTGCTTGTTGTAGTACATTGTGTCATTGCAAATAATGCCAATGCGGGTGCTGTTCCTTTTAGAATTGTTGCTAAAATTTTCATAAACTTGATTTTTACGCCATACCTCGCAATTACCGTGCCGAAATTTTTTCTGAAAGTGTCGTAGTTCTGCTATTGTTTTTTCATTTTTTAATTGTTTAATTTGAACTTCTTACTATTTGTAACCAGAAGACATAATTTTTACAATAAATATGGAAAATCAAATTCAAGTTGAAAATTATAAGATTCAACAACCTGAAATGTGGGCAGGAACTATCGGAGACCAGGAATTACAAGACCGAATCAAGGACTCTGAATTTGCGAAAAAACAGATTAACGAAGGACGGGATTACTGTTATTTCCTAGACAAAAAATATTACAGCAGCAATACTGAGAACAGTGAGTACATCTTTATGGCTTACACTCTGAATGAGCCCGGAAACTTAGAAAGAGCTTCTGTTTCAGATGTTATTGTCGAAGAAAATGAAGTTTATCAGATCCACAGAATCAGTGTTTTAAGAGATGGAGTGCTTATTGACAAAATCCCGGATACCAAGATTAAAGTACTGGACAGCGAAAATCAAAGCAGCGGCGGTGTTTTAAGCAGTAATAAAAAAATCAATATTACAATAAAAGATCTCAGGCTGTATGATGTTTTAATTTTAGAAGATACCAGGGTAAAAGTATTTACGGATCGTGATTTTCTGAGAAAAGCATTTTCAAAATATGTATGGGTGAGTCCCGATAATTATTGGGCTTATGGTAGCTTTACGTTTACATTCATCAACGAACGTGAACAGACAATAGCGTACAAAAAGACGTTCTTCAGGGATGAGATGGGAAATGTTCTGGAACCGGAGATTAACCATTTAAAGAAAGGAGAACAATTTGTTATTGAAAAGCAGAATTATATCAATCCTGTAGACTCGGGACGTGAAATATTTCCTTATATAGATTTTGCTACAGAAAGTAATTGGAAAGACCTTTCAAACTATATTACCCCGATGTACGATGAGGTTATCAGACAATCTTCAGTCAAAGATTTTGCTCCTAATCTTATTGAAAAGCTGGATGCCATTTCGGATATGGATGAAAAACTTCAGTTTGCGATTGAGTATGTTCAGAATCATATCTATTATGTATTCAATGCTGACGAGATGAATGGACATAAGCCACAGGAACCGTCCGTAACGTATGAAAATAAGCAGGGAGATTGTAAAGCAAAATCTGTCCTTTTAAAAGTTATCCTTGATTATATCGGAGTTGAAGCTTCTGTGGTATTGGTTAATTTCAATACCGATTATTATATTAAATATTACCTTCCATCATTATTAAGCTTTAATCATGTTGTGGTAAAAGTGAATTATAAAGGGGAAGAATATTTTATTGATGCAACAGTACGTGATGAATTCGGGTTGATTGAAAACAGAGGATTTTTGTATTTTATGCATTATCTGGAAGTGAAAAAAGACCAGGAGTTGCAGGTAAGGAAATCTTACAGGTTTCCGTATTACTGTGTGAACGAAAAAGTTGATTTCAATGTTCAGGGCAATTCCGGAAAACTTGATCTGGTTACCATTTATAAAGGGAATCGTGCCAATGCGATGAGAAGGTATTTTAAAAATACCAACAAACGAGAAATCATCGACAGCTGGAACAGTTTCCTATTTTATAGCCTGAATTATTCCAACGACAGGAACGGAACCGATGTCAGAAATATATTCAAAGATGCTGCTATTGAAGTAGAAAGTGATGATAAAAAACTGAATGAAGTAAAGATCCGCTATACAGCTACCGTTGAAAATCCGTATTATGTAGATCCGCAGAAGACGCGTTTCCTTATGTACTTTGACCGAAACCTTGTAAAGGCAGCAGCAAGGGATTTTATGCATAAAGACCTCCCTTTCTGGCATAATTATGATAGTGAAAAGTATGAAATCAACCTGTATACAGACCAGAAAATTGATACAGGAGAGAAATATACGGTGCAGGAAAGTACCATAGCGAATCCTTATTTTGACTTTAAAAGCCGTAAGAAAATTGCTAAAAACGGAGCCAGTGTGTTTATCGAATATAATCCTCTTGTAAACCTCGAAATTCCGCAAGCTGAGTTTGAAAGGTTCAGGGAAGATCATCATACGGTTGCTGACAGTAATTTCGGGCTGGGAATTGATATTATCGAGCCGGGGTTGTTAAATAGTCTGAAATTTAGCTTTAAGAAAAAGTTTAAATAGTTATCTATCTGATTTTGAGAATTCGGGGGCAGCGAAGCTGCCCCCGAATTCTTTAGACACCATAAGCGGCGGGTAGAATTTACTTAATTATTGTATCTTCGCCTGAAATAGCTCCACTTCAACAAATTTAATAATGCATAAAATATTACCTGTTGCTTTTCTTATGGCAACATCTTCTTTAATCAGTGCTCAACAGAAGCAACTTAAAAAAGAAAATGTCATCGGTTTCTGGAAACTAAAAGAAGCCGGTTTCTATGAAAATAAAAAGAAAATCGTTAAAGATTTTGACAATTGCCGCCTCATGAGGAATTATGCAATCCGTGAAGACGGTTTTGCGGTTTATAATTATATTGAAGGAAGTGTAGGGGATTGCAGTCCGTCCGAACCGAGACTTTCTCTGTGGAGGATTATAGATGACAGAATCCAGTTTTATGTGGACGATAAGAATATTCTCGAAGAAGTGGTAGTGACTTTTAATAAAGATAAAACCATGACATTTTCTGATTACAAACCGAAGCCCGTTCACGTGGATGGAGATAGGCTGGCAGAAAAAGTAATGAATACCATTCATTACAATATTCTCGAAAAACAATACTGATAAGATGTGGCAGGCATTATTCTCTTTTGCACTGTCTTTGTTGATAGCAAAAATTAGTATACATTACGGTCAAAGTAAATTGCCGCGAAGTATTGAATTTGCGGCAATTTACTTATACCTGCTGTACATTAACTCATAAAGAAATTAGTCTTCTCCCGAGGTGCTCTGAGGCTGTGGACTATTGTCTCTGAACTTTTGTTTACCAATCAACAACTCAAAAAATAACCTGAAATCTGAAATCAGAGACCACAACGGATATTTGAATGTGGCAGGCTTATTTCTTTCAATTACTGCGTGGCTGAACCAGGCAAATCCATAGCCAAAAATAGGGACGTACCATAGAAAACGTTCTTTTCCCGAACTGATGACATAACCGATCACGAAAAAGACAAGCAACGTACCTATAAAGTGGAAAATTCTTGTCCCTGTTTTACTGTGCTCGGTAAGATAAAACTGATAAAATTCCTTGTATGTTTTTATTCTTTCAGACATGGCCAAATTAGTTTAGGGTTTACCCAGGATCTGTAGCAATAAGTTTGCCGCTTTGATAAAACAAAGAAAGGGCAAAACTGCCAGAGGAAAATGTAATCATTACCTGTTTGCAGTTTTGCCCTTTCAGTATAGTGCAGTTTTAATTTTAATTATTTCTTAATTCTTTTCCGAGTTTACTGTTCTTGTATCCGTAGAAGAAGTAAATAACCATCCCGACCAGGAACCACATCCCAAACCAGAACCAGTTTTCATGGCTCATCCCGGTAAGCAGGTACAGACAAGAGCTTAGCCCGATTAAAGGGATTAAAGAAAGGTTTTTCACAAAGGCCACGATACACAAGATCAGATTAATGACAATAAAGAAGAAAATAGACGCTCTGAATTCTCCCTCCTTAGCATCCGACCAATCCATTAATGTATGGAAAAATTCTGGTTGCCAATAGTAGAAAGCGATCAATCCACCGATGAAAATAACAGGGAATATGATTTTACCATTTACATACGGAAGGTGAAATCTGCCTTTGATTTTTTCTTTGGCAGGAAGTACAAGAACACCTGCACATACCAGTACGAACGCGAAAATAGTTCCGATACTCGTGAAATCAAGGATAAAGGTCTTATCTGTAAATAAAATAGGGATCCCTACTACAATTCCGGTAACAATCGTCGCATAAGAAGGAGTTTTGTATTTTGGATGCACTTTCTGAAACCTTGCAGGCATCAGCCCGTCACGGCTCATCGCATACCAGATTCTCGGTTGCCCCATTTGGAATACCAATAATACTGTCGTAATCGCGACAATAGCCACAAAGGAAACAACAAGCTCCATCCAGGCTACATTAGCGTTGGTTTTCTCAAATATAAATGAAAGCGGGTCACCTACACCATCAAACTTTTTGTAATCTACCATCCCCGTTAGGACCAATGTTAGAGCAATATAGATGACAGTACATAAAACAAGTGAAATGATCATTCCCTTGGGAAGGGTCTTCTGTGGATCTTTTGTTTCTTCCGAAAGTACACTCAGGGCATCAAATCCTATATAAGCGAAGAATACCCCAGATACGGCACTCATTACACCGGCAAAACCATTAGGCATAAACGAAGGAACTCCTGTCGTAGGACTTACGGGCGTCCAGTTATCAGTATTGATATAAGCAAACCCAACCAGAATAACCAAAACAATTACCCCCAGTTTTAGAATCACTAAAGAATTGTTGAAATTTTTACTTTCCTTTACTCCAACATAACAAAGCCATGTAATTAGGCCGTTGATCACCAATGCAGGAATGTCTACAATGAATTTCAGGCTTCCGATCATAGGAGCGGTTTTCCAGGCGTTTAAAAGTTCTTTATTTTCGGAGCCGTTTTTAACAGCTTTCATCGCTTCGGTATAGCTGCAGGTCAGATAATCAGGAATGTGCATTCCCAAACGGCCTAAAAAGCTGGTAAAATAATCCGACCATGAAAAGGCTACATAGATATTACCAAAAGAATATTCCATGATCAGTGCCCAGCCGATGACCCAGGCAATCAATTCCCCAAAACTCGCATAGGCATAGGTATACGCCGAACCGGCTGTAGGAATCCTGCTGGCAAATTCAGCATAGCATAAGGCCGTAAAGCCACAGGCAAAACCACAAATCAAATATAGAAGGATTACACCGGGACCCCCTCTGAAAACGGCTTCCCCCAAACTACTGAAACTTCCAGCTCCTATAATCGCCGCAATACCAAAAAATACAATGTCCCATACACCTAAGACCCTTAAAAGTCCCGTTGAAGTATCTGTATCTGAATAGATTTTTCTTCTAAAAAGTTGACTCATTCAATAACTATATTTGATTTGAAAAAAAGCAAATGTAATGATTTTTTATTTTGATGTTAACAGTTGTTAACGACATTTGGATAAAATTGCTTGGCAAACAACCTTTAGTCTTTATAAACAGGTATTTCCACATAGCTGTCATTGTACCATTTGATCTCTAAGGGTTTCCCCGCATCCTGAACCGTTTCATCACTCACATTTTTACCGGTTCCGTAATTGATCTGCCAGTTGGGATTCTTGTTAACACCTACTAATAGTAATAATTTACTTCCTTTTTCTATTTTTTTACTCATGAATATTGAGTTATTTACAGGAATTTGCTCAATGACATCCGGAGTCAAAAGCTTTCGTCCAGCATTATCTTTTGCATAGCTTGCTCTTACCATGTGTGTTGATAATAAAAAAGATTTGCCGTCAGGTTGTATCTGATAGAGTGAAGTTTCAGTATCAAAATCTTTTTTGTTAATGGAAACATTAAAAAATCCTGATATATTTCCACTGAAGATCATCTCTTTATCAAGTACTTCACTTTCAAATACAATTGAATTTGTTGTTTTAATGCTGTCTTTTTTACCGGATTTATAATAGGTGTCTTTATCATCCCTGATCGTGAAATCAACGGTTTGACTGGTAAAGTCTTTTTTCCCGGGTTTATTAAATACTGATGAAGTGTTTTTCAGATCTTGAAGATAAAACTTGAGGGTGGACGTGTGCATTTTATCAAGACCGGATACATGTTTCCATGTATTGGTGTTCATAACCTGAAAATTGATCCTGTCTTTTAACAGATCAGGCTTTTTACCCCCTTTTAGAATATAATCGAACCATGAAAATGCAAGATCGTCAATACTAATACGCGCCACAGGATCAATAGGATTGCCATTCACGTAGGTGAATCCGAAACTTTGTGCCCCTCCATGATTATAAGGACCAATAACCACATAATGGTCTGCATTTTTATTATATTGATGATGTTCCTTATAGTAGTACAGAGCACCGATCTGGTCATCATCATAATATCCGGTTGTCGTTAAGATCGGGATATTTATTTTACTGAAATCTTCCTTGTAAGGAATCATTTTCTGCCAGTATTGGTCATAGCCCGGATGATCCAGCCATCTCTGAAAGATTTTGCTAGGCTTACCGCTTATCGAATCAAGCGACCGGAATGCTTTGCCACTCTTATACCATTTTGTATTGATGGAATCCCATTTTGCAGCATTGGTAAAATCTGCTTCATCTGTCAATTTATTATTGGTAACGTACTGTATCCACTGCAACATATAGCTCATGAAGATATTGTTCTGCGCAGGATAGTCGATTCCGATACCTACTGCAACCTGCGGAACTATTGTTTTTAATGCAGGGTGTAGTTTCTTTACAGCAGCCCACTGGCTGAAACCCAGGTAGCTTCCCCCGATCATTCCTACTTTTCCGTTGCTCCATGGCTGTTTGCTCACCCAGTCTATTACATCATAGATGTCTTCCGACTCGTGTTCAAAAGGATTGTTTACGTTATTACTGTTTCTTTTTCCGCGGGTATTGACTACAGCTCCTACATAATTATACGTAGCAGCTCTTTTTCCAAAAAAATCATCTATCTGGCCTGCATAGATATTGCTCGTCAGAATAACAGGCAGTGGAGTGGTATTCTGCTTTTTCCTGACAATAGTAATCGTTAAGGTATTTCTGTTTTTTAAGGTAATATCCTTGGTTTCTGTAATGAACCTTTCTTTATCTTTTGAAACCAGCAGTTGCATAACCTGTGGTTTAATTCCTGAGAAGGTTTTGTAACTTACATAAGCTTTACATAAAGCCAGGGCCGTTTTATAATCAATACTATCTTTATCTTTTTGTTTATTCAGTATTTTTTTAAATTGCTTTCTTGATTCCGGCACATTGGCGTCCAGACTTAGTCCCAGTCTGGGAATCAGCTTTTCAGGAAGGCGGTCATATTTTTGATTAAAGACTTTCTGAAGTGCATTGGAAAAGGTCATATTATTTTCCTTTTGGGCAAGTTTAGCCCTGCTATACAATTCAAATCCCATAAGTCTGTATCCGCCCATATTGTGATCTGCAAAAAGAGATCGGTTTTCAGAAAGGCTTGCTATTGATTGTTGATAATCCTGAGTGGCCATCTGTAGACGGAAAAGGTTGTCCAGATAATCAACTTTGTTTTCAGGTTTGTACTTTGCCGACTGAAGCTGAGTGATT
Organism: Chryseobacterium sp. UNC8MFCol; assembly: GCF_000482305.1. Lineage (NCBI taxonomy): Bacteria > Pseudomonadati > Bacteroidota > Flavobacteriia > Flavobacteriales > Weeksellaceae > Chryseobacterium > Chryseobacterium sp. UNC8MFCol. The sequence goes on along the minus strand of NZ_AXUZ01000015.1, from coordinate 137,749 downwards.
ACCTTCAGTGCAAGTTGAGGCATCTGTTTATCCAGAATAACAGAGTCTGTGACTGCCGTTTTCGGAAAATAAAACTTTTGTGCCTGGATCAGGTTGACAAAAATTAATGCTAAAAGTATCTTAAATTTCATGTCAGAGGATGTTTATGGTATGTTTTTAGCTGCTGTTGAAAGAGTATCGGGTCAAAATATGTTTTTGATACCTGATTGTTAAAATTGTTTACATTTTTTAGCAAACTAAAGTAAGAAATTTTATCATGATACAGTGAAATGATTTTCATTGTTGTTAAATCATTATTTTAGGTTTTACCTCTGTTAAAACTTGCTTAAACAATAAGTTTTTAATATTTTCGTTAACTTATTTAGACTAATTTTCTTATATCAAGAAGAATGAAATCAAAAAAAATACTTTTAGCGGCTGCTGTGATCTATTTCGGAATCTCCGATGCCCAACAGTCCCAATATTTTACCCAGAAAGAAAATTATAGATTCAATCTAGCTGAAAATCTTTATCAGACAAAAATATACAACGCCTCCCAGTATGAATACGCAAGACAATACTTCTATAATCAGAATTTGTCCCGTTCAAAAAAGGAAGGCGCTCAATTTTTTGATAATGTGATTGGAGTTATTCTTCAGAAAAACCATGCTGAAGAAGGGTTGACGGCTTTTATCAAAGAATATCCGAATTCTGCTTATTTTGCGCAGGCCAATCTTCCTCTGGCGGATTACTACCTGGCTAAGAAAGACTTCGATAAAGCATTGGAAACTTTGAAAAAAGTAAACCAATATCAGCTTTCAAAAGAGGAAAACACGCAGTACATTCTGAAACTGGGATATGCCAAATATATGACAGGAGATTCTAAAGGAGCCATTGATGCTCTGGAAGAAGCCTACAAAACGGCAGATCAATCTCAAAAGGGAGACATCGCTTATATGCTTGGGCATTTATACTATAGCAACAGACAGAATGATAAAGCTTTCCAATATTTTGATTCTGTAAAAAATGATGATAAATTTTCAAAGCTGGTACGTCCTTACTATGTAAAGATGTACTACAACGATAAAAACTATGATCAGGCAATCTCTGAAGGAAATGCTTTGTTGAACGAAAGCATTTCGGAATCTTACAAAGCTGAGGTTCATAAAATCATCGGGGAGAGCTATTTTATGAAGAATGATTATAATGCTGCATACCCTCACCTGAAAGATTACCTGAATGTACAACAAAACCCGTCCGAAAACGATTTGTATGAAATGGGATTCGTTGCCGCTCAGTTAAAAAAATATGATGAAGCGGTTTCTTATTATAACCAGCTTCTGAACAGTAACTCTGCACTGGCACAAAATGCTTACTATCAATTAGGAAATGCTTATCTGGCGGTAGATAAAAAACAGGAAGCCCTTTCTGCATTCCGTTCTTCTTACCAGATGGATTATGATGCCAAAGTGAAAAAGCTTGCTCATGAGCAATATGCAAAACTGAGTTATGATATCGGAAACCCTTTTGAAAGCCCGTCAGCAGTTATTCAAAGTTATATCAATGAAAATCAGAATGGTGCCAATGCTTCAGAAATGAGATCTCTGCTGGTGAAATCATATCTGTATTCAGGAAACTATAAAGAAACCTTGAACGCCATCGACAGGCTGCAAAGCTCGACTCCTGAAATCAATAAAGTAGACCAGGAAGTTTCTTATTTATTAGGAACAGAGGAATTCAATAAAGGGAATTATGACGAGGCTGAAAAGTATTTCTTGAGAAGTCTCGCTTTTAATATCAATAAAGAGTTTAACAGCAGGGCATTGTACTGGCTGGCTCAGGTCTATTATCAAAAAGGAAATTATCCTTCTGCTATCGTTCGTTATGAAAAACTTCTGAACGAGAATTTCCCTGAAAAGCAGCAATTACCTTATGATTTAGGGTATGCTTATTTTAAATCGAAAAAATTTGATCAGGCTTCCACTTATTTTAAACAATATCTGGCCAATCCAAAACCTGAGTTTAAAAATGATGCCGAACTTCGTCTCGCAGATATCCATTATGCCAATAATGATCTGAACGAGGCGATCGCTATTTATGATAAAAATGCTGATGCTACAGATTATACTTTATACCAAAAGGCTATGGCTTTAGGATTTAAAGGAGATACGCAGGCGAAGATCAATAATCTGAAAAACCTTTTATCAAAATATCCGGATTCGGAATATTATGATGATGCTCAATATGAAATAGGAACGGCCTATGCTGCTCAGGATGATTTTGCCAATTCCAATGATTATTTTGGAAAAGTGATTAAGACTTCTTCAGACAAAGATCTCATTGCCAATGCTTCGATCTACAGGGCACAGAATTACATCGACCAGAATCAGAATGATAAGGCACTATCTGAACTGACAGCTTTGGGAGAGCAGTATAAAAATACCGCTTACGCTCAAAAAGTTGTTCAGGCGGCAAAACCAATTTTCACAAAGAACGGGGATGTTGCCGGATACCAAAACTTCGCCAGAACTATCGGCGTGAATGTTGACGCCTCTGAGATCGATGAGATCAACTTATCTACGGGAAAACAATATTTCTCTAAGAAAGATTATAAAAACGCAATCTCTTATTATGAAAAATATCTGACGCAAAACCCTACAGGCGAAGGATTGTATCAGGCGAAGTATGAACTGGGAGAAAGTTATTACCAGACCAACAATTCAACAAAAGCTTTACTTGTATTGCAGGAAGTGGCTGGGATTCAGAATGATTACCAAGATGACGCGCAAACTCGTTTAGCTCAGATTTTTATAGCACAAGGAAACACCACGGAAGCTAAAAAGTATCTTGAAGGCATTAAAAACTCTTCAGATATCAGTATTAAAAACTATGCTAATGTGGAGTTGATGAAATTATATGCTGAAGAAAAGAACTTCTCCGAAGCTGAAAAACTGGCGAATGCCGTAATTGGTAACTCCAAAAATTCAGCGGCTGTGATCGAAACGGCAAAAGTAATCAAGGCGAGAAGTCTGATGAATTCAGGGAAAGATAAAGATGCTCAGTCTGCCTATGCTTCTCTTGAAAAATCATCCAATACCTCGGTAGCAGCAGAAGCGCTGTACGCAAAAGCATACTATCAGAATAAAGGAAAAGCGTTCAAATCTTCGAATGAAACAATCTTTAAACTGGCCAATAATTATGCATCAGAAGAATATTGGGGTGCAAAAGCGCTGGTACTGATGGCGAAAAACTATATCGGGCTGAAGGATAATTACCAGGCAAGTTATACATGTGACCAGATCATTGCCAACTATAAAGATTTCCCTGAAATCGTAGCTGAAGCTAAAGAGGTTAAAAAGCAAATTAAAAAATAGGATTGAAGATGTTTAAGATAAGTGCCTATTCTTTTTTAATTTCTGCTTCGCTCTGGAGCTGTATCCCAGCCTATAATGTTTCTTCTAAAGAGTTTAGAAAAGCAAAGGCGGATTTTCCAAAACAAAAGGTTTTTGTGGCTAATAAGAATCTTAAAAAAGAATTTGAAATTCTAAAACATTCCAAGATTTATGATATTGTAGAAGACAGTACTCAAGTGATGAAAATAACATTGCATCCTATGGAAACCCGTACTCCGGCATGTGGAAATCCAATGATCGGAAGTATGATGACATTAGGATTGGTGCCTTCAGGGTTTCCCTATGATATTTCTTACAGCTATGATACTGTTGAAAATAATACAACGAAAAATTATCAATACAAATTACAGGTTTATCAAAGCCTTTGGCTGTTTAATATATTCAGACTGGGCAAAACTTTTTCAAAACAGTCAGGGAAGGCTTTATTAGGCAGTTATATTGCTTCCAATAAATAAAACCGTTATATTTTTCAAATAAAGAAAATATGAACAGAAAAATTCAATTATTATCCATATTATTTTTAGGGGTTTCGCAGTTTGCGTTTTCCCAGATCAAGGAGGAAAAGCTGGTTCTTAATAAAAAAAGAGAGCCGGAAGTGAAGAAGATCGAGAAGAAGAAAACTTCCGTGGAAACTATTAAAAATTATCCTCCGGAGGAGAAGTCTCAGAATCCTGTCAAATACAATATTACAGACGTTCCTGCGGTTTCGGATTTTAAAACTTCAACGATCCAGGGAGAAGATGTAGCTCCTAAATTTGACGGAACTGCCCAGAATAATTATTTCCAGTTCGGAATGGGTAATTATGGAAAAATCCTGTTGGATGGGAATGTTTCCAAAACCCTTGAAAACAAAATTGAAGTAGGAGGTGATGTTCATGTTTTATCGACCAGCGGTCTTAAAAAAGATTACGACTGGAAATCAAAACAGACATCCGCGGCTTTTGCTGCTTTCCTTAATTCTTATGGCAAAAAAGGGAAATTCAATGTAAATGCCGAATATGGTTTAAATAATTATAATTATTACGGAATTTATGCTATGCAGCCTTCTGCAGATGTTGATCTGAAGCAGAATGTAAATCAGTTTAAGGTCAACGGATATTACGACTTCTATTCCAATGAAATTTTAAATGATGTACGAGTGAAATCTTCTTTCCTGAAAGATCATTTCAGTGCTTCAGAAAATCAGGTTTCCGTGCTTGCAAATTTTTCAAAACATGCGGTAGAACTCGGGAAATCAGGAATTAATCTTAATGCCGATTTAGGAGTAGGACTTGAGTCTGTAAAAACAGATTTTGAGTTGCTGGATAAAAACTCTTCCAATTTCTTTAATACCAATTTAACTCCGAAAGTAACTTTCAGAAAAGGCGAGTCTTATTTGATGTTAGGATCAGGATTTTCTTTCCTGAATGCTAAAAACTCAAACAGACAAATGGATGAGCTGAAGAACAATAAAACGTACTGGTTTCCACAGGCTGAATTCCAGGTAGCTGCTGCTAAAGAATTTAAATTCTATGGTGGAGTAGACGGTGGTCTTAAACTCAATACGTATTCTGATCTTTTACAGGCTAATCCTTTTCTTGTTTCTGACCAGTATCTAAAGCCAACAGAAACGAAATATCATTTCTATGTGGGATTAAGAGGAGATATCGATGAAACATTGAAATATGACTTCTCTGCAGGATTCGGAAAGATGAAAGATATTATGTTCTTCAGGGCTAACGGACTTTTTGATAATACATCAGTGAATCGTTCCGCATATAACTTTGCCAATACATTCTCTGCCGTTTATGATGACGGAAATGTGAGCGATATTAAAGGTAGTATTCAGTATTTCCCATTAGCAAACTTAATTATTGACGGGGATTTAAGGTTTACAAAATATAATTTAAAGAATTTTGACAATATTTATAACGTTCCTTTGTTCAATGCGAGCATCGGAGCTAAATATACAATGCTGGATAAAAAATTATTACTGGGCTTCAAAGGAATCTTTGCAAGTGACAGAACAACAAACTCTTATGCGATCGAAGGTATAGGCGCTCATAATGTAATTTATCAGTCTACGGAGAACACGAATGATAAAGTTGGGGGGTATGCTGATTTAAATCTTTCCGCAGAGTATAAAATTCACAAAAATTTCAGTATTTTCGCACTCGGAAATAATCTTCTAAGCTCAAAATACCAGACATACAAAGGATATAAAGTCTTGGGTGCTCAGATTCTGGGAGGAGTGAAGATCACTTTCTAAATCATAAAAAAGCAGTGAATGATAGGTAATCGTCTTATTTTCATTACTTATCATTCATTACTAATGAATACGGCTGCATAGTTTAATGGATAGAACTTCGGATTTCGGCTCCGACAGTGAGGGTTCGAATCCTTCTGCGGTCACTTAAGGAGACAACTATTTATTAGTTATCTCCTTTTTTTATCCGTAAATGCTTAGTTATCAAATTTTTAAAATTTGACCTTTTGTGTTCGATGTTTTAAACGTAAAATACTTAGTCTGTTTGAAATAAACAGTCTGAAAGTGCCACAATAGGCTTGTAATCTACAATCATTAAGATTTCGAATTCTCCTTAAGGTTAGAGCTTTTTTTCTCTTTTGAATTATTGTAGGTTTTTGCTACTAAATATAGCAATTCTAATATATCCTTAGCTTCTTTCTCATTTACCTGAACACCATTCTTGGCCAGAATAATAATCGCTTGTTCTACTGAAACAGTTCTATCAATGAAATTCATTTTTCCTATTGTTTTTTCGATTACTTTTTTTTGACAATATTTTTGAAAATGCTGGCTTAAATTCTAATGAAAGGTCTCCAGTTTTATAATCAATATCAATAGGAGGAATAAGATTCACAAGATGCTTTTTATCTGAAGTATCAAACTCGACAAATTTTTGGAAAATCTCACGAAATGTCTTATTTTCCATTTGATTCATTTTATCGATTACTCTTAAATTAAGAGTAATGTCACGCTCTTCTTTCTTCAGATTTTTTGTGTTGATTTGACTTTCTTGTTTTAATTCATTATAATCATCGATCTTTAATATTCCTGCTATAAATAATTTCCTTCCTCGAGAAAGCGTTAATTTTTCCTCTTTTATCTTTCTGTCTACTAATTGTTGAGCATACAAATAATTCGCTTTCTGAGTCTTTATATTCTGATTTTCCAAAATATTCTTAAACAACTCCATCGTGTTATCTGCTAGTATTAATTCTTGAAGTTTATTTTGATAACTGTCATTAAGTAAAACTGCACCAATTCTAATTTTGCAACGATTGTCGCAATGGTAATAGGGATATCTATTCTGCTTACCTTTTGAAAAACTTCCGGTAAGTTTTCGACCACAAACAGGACAAGTCAAAAAGCCTCGAAGAAAAAACATTTCTTTTAAATCATCTCTTTTAGCTGTCATTTTTCTTTTTGTATTAATGACAGATTGAACTTGATCAAATAATGCCTCAGATATTAATGGTTCATGTAATCCCTTTATCATCTGTCTTTCATTAGAATTAAGTTTAACTGATATGATTCCACAATAAATTGGATTGCGCAAAATCCGGAAAAAGTATGATCGTGAGCATATCAATCCTTTCTCATTAGCTATTTTACTGATTTCAGATATTTTGTGATGATTTTGAACAGCTTGACTGAAAGCCCATTTTATAATTTCAGCTTCCGGTTCTTTAGGTACAATAGCTTTTTTACCATCAATTAAAGTTACGTTGATAAATCCTATGGGAGCTTTATTTGGATATCTACCCATTAACTTAGCTCGACGAATACCATTAGAAGTATTTTGAGCTCTTCGAGTATTTTCTGCCTCTGGAACGGCTAAATATACAGCCAACATAACAGTACTTTCAGGCACGGAGAAATCAATAGGTTGATCGATAGCCATTGCGGTTGTCTTATACTTCCGAAGCTTTCCAATCATTTCGTAAGCATATTCGACATTGCGACTAAATCGATCCCATTTAATAAATAATATATTTTTATCTTCTGATGACTTCTTTTTAATTTCGGAGAATAATTCTTTCCACTCTGGACGATTGAAATTTTTAGCAGAATAGTCTTCACGATAAATTCCTTTAACTTCGATATTGTTGTATTTACAATATTTCAATAATCTGTCTTCCTGCTCCGGTAGGGAGTAACCTTTTCTTTTTTGTTCGTCAGTACTTACTCTGACGTATAAGTAAGCTGTTTTCATAAATGTGACGTAATTAACACCTAATTTAAAAACATTTAAGTTAGGTTTTTATACGAAATATATGCTTCAGACCAAATAATGAAACTGACAAGAATATCTTTAAATTACGGTTACTATATATTTTAATGTACCAGATTTATTTTTACACTAAAAAGAACAATTTTATTTCTCTATGGATAGTATAATTTTAAAAACAAGTAGTATTTTATATATCTAACTTTGGTATATTATTGCCTTAATTTGCCTACTGATTTTAATGTCATTGGGCTAGCTTAGCTCTTCGAATAAATATGAATTATATGCTAAATGTTAAAAAAAATCGCATCTTTTAGAATATCGATTAAAATCTTTGAATATTTACCATATCTTTTATGATGTCTTCAACATTAACATCAAGTGTTGGAACTGAAATAAAAAGTTGATCTTTAGCACGACTTGCTCCAACATAATAAATTCTATGTTCTTCCTGCGTATAATTGTATAAATCTGGTTCATACATAAATTTTAAATCTTTTTCTTCTTTTAAAATTAATAGAACGTTATCAAATTCATCTCCTTTTGCCTTATGGACTGTTCTGTGATAGCTTAAATCTTCAGATATATTTACACACAAGTAGACGCTTTGGAATGTGTTGTTTTCATAAAAAATCTTTCCTTTTCCTTTTGTTGCTTTTGGAATACTATCGTTAATATTCAGTCTGATAAATTCTGAGAATTCAAGCATAGAAAGATCTTTATAGTCATTGAATTTTGCCATTAAGATCGTTAAGTAATGTAAAGCTTTCTTTTTTCCTTCTAACCTATTACGTCTATAATTTATTACGTTTTCTAAAACTTTTATGGCTTCTTTAAATTTAGATTGTTGCCCGAGAGCAACAGCAGTAATACACGCTGTTATTAGATCAGCCCTTTTTTTAGTCGAGTCTTCTAACTTGATTTTCCGTAAAAGCTTATCGTCCATTCCAGAGCCGTTTATTTCTGATTTCATAGCATTGGAAGTGATATTATTTCTAGATAATGTATATACATACCCATCAGGACAAGAGGTTTTAGCTCTTCTCAGAGCTTCGACCATATCACCCACGTAAAGTACTGGTTTTGATATAGAAACCGTTCTATGATAATCTTGAGGAAGATCTTGCCTGATAATATTTAGGAAATCAATGATTTCATTAGTGCTTCTGCGATTAAATTTTAAAAAATAATGCTCCATTTCAGGTAATGTAAACCCATCGAAAAGTGCAGGTGTTGCACCTTGAAATGCATATATGGATTGCGCTACATCACCGATGATTCCAATTGTAGAACCAGTTGATAACTTTTCGATTATGTTTACCTGTATAGGGTTGCTATCCTGAAATTCATCAATAAATACGTAAGGGAACTTCTTATTGATTATTTTAATAACAAAAGGAAACTTTTTGATAATCTGATAGGCAAAAAACAATACATCATCATGATGAAGTATACCCCTTTGCCAAGTCATTTTTTTGTAATCAAAATATGAGCTGTTTTTAATAGGATAACCCCCAAATCTGAAAGGATAATCTGTTCTGACAATCAATTCATCGTCTACTAGTAACCATCTGAGTCTTTCAAAGGCGTAAGTAATTAAATTATCATCGGTAATTCTTTTTTGACCGGTTAATGCCTTCCACTCCTGCAAAAATGAGTAATCAGAAACTATAATATCTGTATGACCATCTAGCGAGCTGACATCAAAATCATATTCTTCAGCAATGAATGATAGATAAGGTTTAATTATATGGGAATAAAAGAAACTGTGAATTGTCAATACTTCAACCTGAGTTGCCGAGCTTCCAAGCCTTGTTAAAACTGTTTCAGCTGCAATATTGGTATATGTAATGCAAAGAATCTTCTTTGCGCCGGAAATTAGTGTGGAATTTCTTGTAACATTTTTAATGTGCTCAACCAGCCAGTGCGTTTTACCAGCACCAGGTCCAGCCTTAACTTTAAAATGTTTATTAATCTCTATTAAGGAATCTGATGATATTTCTACTGGCATAACTTTTCTATTGCATCTTTAATATATTGAGGAACATTGAACTCTACATATTCTTCAGTACCTTTTTTTAATAAATTATCCTTTAGCACAACTGCCAATTCTAAAGCATTTTCGCCTTTACCAATGGAATTAAGATATCTTGCTGCAATTATCGATCTTTTCTTACCATCTAAATCAAGCGAGGTGTTGAGAGTAATGCCGGAAATTATTCTCTCATTCTCATCACTTTCACGTAGGATTTCAAAGAAATTTTCAAGTGTTGAATCTTCGTGATCGTACAAATCCATTAGACGTTCTAGCTCATTTCTATTTTTCATAGAATCCGTTAGAATTAGTTTTAATGATGGATTTGAAAATGCTATTTCATATTCCAATGTTTTTCCTAACTCCGAATCTTGAGAATATACTGTAATGTTCGGGTGAGTCTCCCGCTGATATTCGTTGCTAAAAGAATTTTGCTGGTAATCGAAGGTTTCAGCTTCACTATTATATTCAAATGGATAACACTTCTGAAAATTTGATCTTTCTACTGTTCTGTTTTTTCTTTCAGGATCCTTGTCAGTCATACATACGACAGGTTTTGATATTGAGAAATCTTTTTCAGAATCGAATAAATAAAGAAAATGTTTAAAATATCTTCCTCCAACATTAATGACACTTACATGATGGTCTTCTAAAGATTTATCTTCGTAACCTGCGAATACCGTCGCAAGGATTTGTTCGGCAAGTCCTTCAACAAATAGTACCTTTTGACTAAAAAGCATATCTGACTTACTTGCATCCAAAAATCTCTCAACATACTTCTTGCTATGATCTAAAGGTTGACCTTCCGCATTAACAAATGTTTTTCCGGGATATGCCACAATAGTTTCTCCTTCATTATTGTGCAGGCAAATAATTTCATCTAGCCCAACGGCGGATGTTATATGTGTTGAATGTGTTGTGACAAAGATTTGTCTTACTTTTCTTTTAGTTTTATTTTCATCGAGAAATTTTAAAAACTTGAATTGCATTGCCGGATGTAGATGAGCTTCTGGCTCTTCGATAGCCAGCATTGAAAATATTTTTGCATTGCTATCCAAATAATTAACGTCATTATTGACCTGCATTTTTGCTAAAAGAAGAGACATGTAAATTAAATTGTTGTAACCAAGACCATTGCGTGTTGCAGGAATTTTTATTCCTGTCTCATATTCTACAATTAACTTTAGAACACTATACAACTCTGTCTCTGATATTACTCCTTCAAAATCTGGAACAGCATTGTTAAATGACGCTCCCGTATCTTTTGCATAAGATAATATTTCTTCCTTTCCTGATGCAATTCTCCTGTGTAACAAACCTACTAATTCTTCAGCTTTTTCAGAAAACTCAATTTTTCTTTCTTTAATATCCATATGTTTCTCAGGTGCTGTTTTTGTTGGATGGATTTTGATATCATAATCCATGAAAAAATCAAAAACATCTCGCAGCAAAGTATTTCGCCCCGTCAGCATATCTCTCTCGACGTCCCTTATAGCATCTAAAAATTGAAAATCAAATTTTTGTAATGAGTCTACGTCTGCTGTGGATTGATTGACAACATTTCCTCCCCAAATCTTTACTACATAAAGTCTTAGGAAATCATGCTTAATCGTATTCCAAATATTTTTATTTTGGTTTTCATTCTCAGGAATTTCCCTAACTAAGGTTTGGTAATTCTCGACATGCTTTTCGGGAAGAAAGAATTCATATGTTAATTTTGCTTCGTAATCTTCCTCTAATCTGGTTAGCCAAGTTGAAACGGTTACTAAGTCATCCTCCGTTTCATAAGATCCTTTTTTGATTGTTATTTCAATGCTTACTTTTGGAGGAGAAGTCAATAAATGTGCGGTCGGAATAAGTTTGTAAAAGTCGTCAATATTAAGACGTTTTGACTTTGAATTATCCATAACTAAGGAAAGAGCGGAAACCAAATTTGATTTTCCGGCATTGTTATGACCTATTACTACATTGATGCCGTCATTAAAATCGACTGTAGTATTTTCAAAATTCCTGAAATTGGTAATTTTAATCTGAGATATGTACATGGTTAGTTAAGTTGAAATGTAAAAAAGTAAAATTATTAAATTTTATATACTTAATTTAAAGTCTTGAATAAGCTTTGCTAATTTATTTAATTTCCCTACTGAATTATTACGGTTTTCCATAATTTATAGAAAAAAAAGTTTTTAAATTTACAGCACTTTTTAGATGTTTAGACAAAATATAAAACAGCAAATTAAAAATTTGTAATAATTATTAAGTCACATTTTTTAAGTGAATTTTTAATTAGCTATTTTCATCGTTGATCATGCAGTTAAGACTCAGGGAAAGTCTTTTACTTTAAAAAGAAATTATAATAAAAAACTAATAATGAGATTAATAGACGTTCTTGGTCTTAAAAACTTTAGAATATTTGATGATGTAGAAGGATTTCAGGAGGAAATGTCTTCTATAAACATACTAACTGGAGCAAATAATTCAGGCAAAAGCTCAATTATTAAATTCCTTCAGCTTTTAAGAGATAGTATTAAAGAAGGGCAATCAGTGTTTGATCTTGATTTGAGTTTACAAGAACATTTATTAGGAGATTTTGACAATGTTTTGCACAATAGTAAGAATAATAGAATGCAAATTTCTCTTCCTTTTACATTTTTAGGATTGACTAATTTGTTTGTTTCATTATCTTTTGATGTACAATCTAATCAAAAATATAAAGCAAAATTAAGAGAAATCAAGGTACTTGATAATGAAGATGAATCACTTTTGTTTTCTTTTGCATATAAAAAAGCTACTGACAATGATTTAGCGATAGATGATATTGAGTACAAAAAAGAAAAAGAAGAAAACGAAAAAAAATTCGAAGCTTATAAGAAAAATTCTGAAGATGTTATTTTTTCACAATATGTACCAATTCTACCTTATAACCAGCTTCAAGGATTTGTCGAATGGACTATTAACTTTGGAAAGCTTAAGAAAGAATTAAAAAACGTATACAGATTCTATAAAATTTATGAAGATAATGACAATAGTGTAGAGTGGTTGGAGGATATGGATGGTATCGCATCTAAAGAACATGTTCCATTTGTTCCGTCCGTACTCATTAAATCCTTTAAAGACAATATTAATCTAAGTTCTTGGACTATATTTGTTGATGGATTGCAAGATAATATTGTTAGTGATAGGGCAGTAATCAGAGAGAGTGATTTTGAAGTAGATGATTTTACTCCACCTCCAACAGTAGAAGAAATTCTTTATCTGGCTTCTGTTAATATCATCAAGCAGAAAGTATTTTGGATAGAAACAGATAAAAATAATCTTCAATATAATGTAATTGAAAATTGTTTTAAAAGTGCTTGGGATCTTTTGCAGCAAAGGATTTTAACGGTTAACTATCTTTCAGCGGTAAAAGAAAAGAATGCTAGAGTTTATTCTGCATCTAGTAACTCTCCATTTATAAATTTACTTAAAGATTACCATGCATTTGAATCAAGTTTTCCTTTCATGGAAAAGTATTTAAAAAAATTCGAAATAGGATTAAATATTAGCATTGATTTTCAGGTAAAGCTTCAATTAATCTCTATTTTAGTTACTAATTTTGATGGAAGTCATCGTGAGCTAGTTGATTTTGGGTATGGTATTAAACAATTGATTTTGATATTAATTCAAATTTGTGTGCAGGCAAAACGAAATAGAAGGGAAAAAGAGGTTCCTGATAATGAATATGGTTATCATATGGAGATTTATTATCTTCCAAGTTTGCTTCTTATCGAAGAACCGGAAGCTAATCTGCACCCTAAGTGGCAGTCACTTCTTGCAGAAATGTTTTTAGAGGCCAATGACAAATTTAATATCCAATTAATAATCGAAACTCACAGTGAATATCTTATTCGTAATTTTCAGAATTTAGTAGCTGCAAAGAAGCTTAAAGGCAAAAGAGTAAAATTATTTTATCTTAGGAATAAAGCGAAGTCTAATACTAATATCGAACAAATGTCATCTTTAAGTATCTCTGATGACGGCAGTATCGATTATAATGTATTTGATAGTGGTTTTTTTGATGAAACAACCAGTTTAGAACATAGTCTCCTGAATATTCAATTTGTTAATGATTTTAATAATTTGAAAGAAAAAAGTGTCCAAGATGATGAAAGAATCAATGATCTTGAATTGCGAATTGATGAGTATGTTAATAAGTTAGATATCTCGGTTTATGAGGGAATTATTTCTAACAATTTTGATATCCATAAATTAAATAGTACCACTGTTAAATACCTATCTTCTGCTGAACTTTTGCTTGCTACGACAGATTTAAATAGTGATTTCTCGCCTGTTATTATCCAGTATGGAAGAGCAATCGAGAATGAGCTGCAGATTTTGTTTTCTCCACTGAGAATACCCGGCTTGACATTGGCAAAAATGCAGGGTTCGCTAGAAAAATTTAAATCAGGTAGAACACGTCGTGTGAGTTGCAATCCTTCTGAACTTAATAATTTGAGACAACATTTATCTACAATATTTAATAATGCAAATAATTTAAAAATTAATCTGCTTGAGCGCTTAAGAATTCAGAGGAATTCTGCGGCTCACCCTGGACAGACAAAATCTAAACAAGAAGCAGAGAATTATATTTTGATTGCAAATGAATTTTTAATAAGATGGATTTTAGAAAAAATATAATTTTTCTAAAAAAATTCATTCATTTAATTTTAACTTCTTCAAAAGCTTTAACAATATGTTTATTTCTGGGATTATTGTAGGATGGATTTTCTTGAATATATCTGTAATCCTGATGTAATGTAGGAATTGCAACACCTGATCGCATTATAGCATTTCTGGTTTGATAAGGAAGTTTAAAAAAATGCAATGGCTGATTTCAATTCATTTTCAGATATTTCTTTTCTCATATTTGTTGCACTACAACCATTTCCTTTGTGGACAAATTTAACTGTGATATAATCGAAAAGAATCAGATCTTTAGTATTTATCCTAAATGCTCGTTTAGCTTTTTCAGGGTCATAGCCATTTTCTTTTATTTGCTTAAAGTGCAGCGGGAATTTCTTATCAGTGATGTCTACGAATCCATTATTTAGTAAAATCTGAGCAAGTTCTTCGGATGCGTAATAGTTTTTCATTATAATTTATGTTTCTAAATGATGCTTTATAAAAAAATATTGCTTTATTTAAAATTAAGTAAAATTTGGAAAATGACAAGCTATTTTGTTCTTAAAATAACTAAACGATAAGGTATACAGTTTTAAGTTGATTATTCTTTATGATAAACTCAAGAGTAATTCCTTGGCTCGTCTTACCTTTAAATTCATAAACATTAATCTATACTGTATTTGTTTAAGCAAGATAACATCCATTGGTTAACTTTTGCAAGCCCAGAAAAACGTGAAAAAACTTGTGGGTACCCGTGCAAAAAGAAAGTGGATATCAAATTCCATCTTGGGAGGTTTTAGATTATCTGATTAGTGTTGCTACAAAATTTGAGCGTTCGGAGCATCTGGAACTTGTTCCGGAAATTTTACAAATCATTAAGGATATTTCGGAACACCCCGTCGACAATTACCACACTTGGTATCGCTTAATTAAGATATTGTCTTTGGTTCCAAACGAAAATGTAACAAAGGAATATTTGGACTATATCCCTGTATGGGTAACCAGTCAATTTGATACAATGTTGCAAACGTCGGAAATTACAGATTCATTATTACCTAAATTTTTAACAGATAATCCAAATGATAGAGAGAAAGCTGAAATAATTCTATATTATTTATTTGAGTTGAGAACATCAAATAATCTGGAGGATTTTAATAGATCATCTACCGTACAATACTATTCACCTTATTATTCATATACCTTAAATAATGCATTTCATAACGAGGGATTACTTGACAAAATAATAAATATTTGTCATAACAAAACGATATACAGATTATTGGAGCAAATCAATTTCTTGTTACGCGATCACGTTATTTTTGCGGAGGGAAAAATTGGTGAAACAAATTATATTTTCAAAATATTTAGAATTTTTGAAAAAATGATAGTTCGCTTGGAAAAATCTTCAAATGGTGAAACGATGATTATCGATGAGGTTTCGCAAGAGAATTATTTAAAGCTGGATAAGGTTTGGTTTAATCAATTTTTAACTGATTTATTTGACAAAAATAACCTTGATAAAGTAATCTATCAAGATATTTATAATCGTCTGAGTTTTAATTTTTGGAGCGATTATACTTCTATAATTGGATATGAAGGAATTAAAGATTTGGATGAGAACTCTCATTATAATACTCCTATTTTGGGTGTATTTTCATTTAATTTAAGAGAATGGTTAACCAAATTAGTTACGCAGGATAGCGAGAGTTTACAAGATGTATTAAATGATTTTATTGAAGACCAAAGATTTGATCTTCCATACTTCAAGAGAATGTTGTTCTATATTGTTGCTGAAGATTGGAGTAATTTAAAATTTTTATTTTGGAAGTTATTGGATGAAAAAGATAGTATGTATTTATTTTCTACCTATGCCTATAGATTAGAGCTTCACTATCTACTATCTAAAGTTAGTACAGACTTAAATGAAGAGGAACAAAAGTTTATTTGGAAAATAATTGAAAATGGTCCAATAGGGGACAAACACTTAGCCTTGAATAAAGAAGAATGGCAACACCGATGGTTGGACGCGCTAAAGGAAAATTCATTTTTTAGTGCTAAGTTCTTGACGATTGAAGAACAGTCTAAGATTACTAAAGATTATTCTGAAGAAGGTAAAATTGTTGTTAGGATGGGCCATGTCACTCCATTTTCAAAAGATGAAATTCTAACGATGTCCGATGAGCAACTATTGAATGAACTGGATTCTTTTAAAAGTAATTATGGATTTGATGATCCAACAATTGATGGATTTGCAGAAGCTATAAAGGAAGCGGTGGAAGAGGATCCAAATAGATTCGCTCATTTTGTTGAAGAATTAGTAGAGATTAAGTTTATATATGCTTATAATATTTTATCAGGTTTTTCTAAAGCTTGGAGGTTAAGTAGAGATTTTGATTGGGATAAGGTTATGAAATTTTGTTATGCATACATAACAAATGAGTCTTTTAAATCTAATAAGCTTCAGCTAGAAGATGATTTTAGGGTAACTAAAGATTGGATAATTGGAGAGATTGGTATGCTTATAACTTCTGGAGCACAAAACGAACAGCATAGTTTTGATTGTAAGTTATTGCCAAACTGTAAAAAAGTTTTGCTTCAATGCTTGGATGAACTACCTAAAGATGATTTTAGTACCATTCGGAGTGGTGATTTTATTCTTCATTCTTTAAATTCTACAGCGGGACATGTTTTAACAGGTTTGCTTAATTATTCTTTGAAGTATGCTAGAAATCTGCCGAATAATCAGAAAGTCGCTCGATGGGATATTGAAGCTAAATTGGCTTTCGAACAATCTTTCGAAAACCATATTGATTCCTATGTTCTCTTCGGAAAGTTTCTTTCCCAATTTATGTTCTTAGATAACACCTGGGTTAATGATAATCTTTCAAAAGTAGAAGATTATGATGATATTAAATGGGAAGCATTTATGTCTGGAATAGCTTTTAGAAATCCGTTAAATATTGATTTTTATAAAATACTTTATTCAAGTTATCAGCGTGCCATAGATTCAGATAAGATTCTTACTTTCTATAATCACGGTCTGTTAAGGCATTTTTTAGCCTATTATTTTTGGAATTATGAAAATAGCTTTGAAGAAAGTTTTCTTTATAAATCACTGAAGAATCCGAACATTCATGTTCTCCAAAAAATTATTTCTCTTTTAAGAGGGCAAAAATCAATTATTGATAATGATCAGATTGGAAATAAAGAGGATTTAATTAACAAAATTCTAAAAGTTTGGGGACTAATAAATCAGTCTATAGAAAAAATAACCGATAGTAATGATAGTAAGTTATTAGAAGGAGTTGTTTACCTCACTGATTTTATAGAAAAATTAGATGAAGAAAATGTCTTGTTGGTTGAAGAAAATATGAAGAAATTTCAGAATCAGATCGTAAATATTCATATTACAGAAGCATTATCTCGATGGATAAATAATAGCCCCGCTCATTTGATTAGCAGAATAGCTTTATTAATGAAAATAAATTATGTTTATAAGAAAGAACCTATTTTAAATGTTTTGGTATTCTTATACGAGAATCAACAGAATATTGTAGCTAATCACATCATCAATAGATTGGTGAAAGAGGGATATGATTATTTCAGACCCATCTATCAACAATACAACAAGTAAAACATATTTCATTAAAGAATTTTTACCTTTGATAGTCTGTGTTTTAGTGAAATTTTGCAATCAAAAATTGTCTTTTTTTTGGAAAAACAAAAAGGACATATATTTGACTAATAAAAACAAACGCTCTTAATCTTATTTAAAAAAGTGACCTAAAAATAAGAGAAGGATATAAAGCTTATGGATAGTTTTTCAAATAAGAACAAGTCCCGTCTAAATATAATTGACTATTACTTTTTAAAAATTTCCTATTTACATAATCATTCATAATATTAAAAGTATTTGTTGAAGTTAGTAAAAAATACAAAATTGGTGATTTTATATAACCAAATCAAAATAATGTATTTGCCACCAAGTCTTATAATGAACTACAACTTTCATCTAATTATTCTCTACATTTCAATCTGAGATAATGAATGACGAGAGTTTAGCAAGTTTATCCAAATCTTCTACAAAAGTGTTCGGAAAATGCACCGCTGAGGTCACAAAGCTCCTTTTTTAAGGGGCTTTTTTGTTTTTATACCGGCGTTTTATAAATCAACTGCATACGTAAGCACCGGAAAAAGGCAACCTCCAATCATTTTATTGTAGTCCCTGATACTTTTTTATCATTGGGTGGTCTCTTTATTATTATTTTGATTACTCAGTTTTCCGCGGCAAATCATGTTGGGAGATCAGCAGGATTGACAAGTTGATATTCAGTTTTTATTAATGATTTATTGCAGGAATTCATGGTGTCCGCTCTTATTATTTAATTAAAACCTATACATACATTATTCTTAAGTCATAAACCTTGCTAGAACTAAGGTCGCATCAGGAAGATTCCGGCTGCTTGCATTGGCAAAAATGATGGATTATATTATTATATTCGGAAATCTGTTAACTGTATTTGTGAATAAAACCAGTGTTCATAGGTGTTTGTTGGATTTTTACTTTTAATTTAACTGTTTTTAACAAAATTTTATATTTTCAATTGATTTTTTGTTTACATTTACTGAACAAAACTAAAAACCAAAAACTCATGAAGAACATTCTACACTCAAATTTCTCTGAAACTTGACAATTCTCCTATTGCAATAGTTGAGAACTGTTATTACTACATTAAAAAAATAATCATCAGACAATACTTTAAGCTCTTTTCAGACCTTGTTGTGTTGTTATTAAAACCACCATTTATATGAATACGATCTCCTGTAGGAGAATTTTCATGATGGCTATGCTGTCGTGTTCTTTCTCTGCATATTCCCAATTGGTAGGATCTGATGTCCAGCTTTGGGAAAAAACTAATTCCAGCTTGCGGGAAGCCACCCGATGTCCTGATGAGAATTTATTAAACTTTCATTGCGGCATCAAGGACAAACTTCTCAAAAAGTATATTAAATACAGTAAAAATAAGAGCCATACAATAAGCCTGGTTCATACTTCAAAGGAGAATGAACTTATCTGGAATAATGCTGATAAGAACGTTTCGCTAAGCAATAATTCTTATGTAAAAGGTAAAAACTCCAAAGAATTGAGTAGGCGTCCGAGTATTTTTTCTTTTTTGGCGAATGCCGATCAAAGAGAAAAGGTGGATAGTTTGAAAATCAAATTTGAAGACCAGAATCTTTATGAAATGATTTTTTTCACGAAGAAAGCAAAGGCAATGGATCTTAATAAAATCCATTCGTATCTGTCTATCAAATATGGGATTTCCTTGGAAAAAGGAAAATACTACGGCAGTGACGCTAAAGTAATCTGGGATCCGGAAAAACATAAAGATTATAATTATCGACCCACAGGTCTTGGAAGAGATGATGGAAATGAGCTCTATCAGAAGCAATCTACAAATCAGGCAGATTTGTTTCTGACCATCGGGATGAACGGTATTGCCAGAACCAATTTTGAAAATGCGACCACACTTGACAACAATAATTTTGTAATGTGGTCGGACGATAATAAAGCAATGGCTTTAAAAACAGATCGGGACTTAGAAGTTTTGGAAAGAAATTGGGAAATTGATTTTATTGGAAACAAAGTCCCCAAAGCGGATTACAGTGTAAGGATTTTAAAAGATGCAGTCAATCCGAAATCCCTTCCAATTGCTTATTGGATGTTACTTAAAAGAGATAACGGAAAGGTTCAGCGAATTCCAGGTGTGGAGAATGAAAAATATGTCACTTTCAACAAAGTAGAATTCGTGGACGCTTTCGACTCGGCAAATAAAGCTTACTTTACTTTTGCGGTTGGTCCGAAGGATCAGAAAGGTAAAGAACAGGATCCGAGATCTGTTTCCGGTTCCGGAAACTTATATGGGGAAAAAGATCTTTCATTAGACGTAAGCTCAATAAATCTTTATCCTAATCCGGTAAAAAAAGATCAGAATTTTACCATTGTTTTTCCTAAGATGGACAATCTGGTTATTTCAATTTATGATGCAGGAGGTAAGTTAATAAAACTGGAAAAAATAAGCAGTTCTGTAAGTTCATATACCCATCATCTTCCTGTGCAAAGTGCTTATTTAATCAACCTTACTCAGAACGGAAAAAATATAAAAACTTTTAAACTAATCGTTGACTAAGCTTAACCATGAAAATACATATTAACAGAGAGTCTTTTACAAAAAGATCAGTGCTCTTCGTATGCTTTTTTGCAAGTATGTTCATATTTGCGAGCTTTACGAAAGAAGACCGGCAGAAAGTTCGGTCCTTTAAACTTCGCATGATGGAAAAATATGTCTATCATTCGAAACCAACGGATACAGATTCAGCAGAAAGTTTAGAACATAAAAATCCTGAACATAAGAATGCTGATATCATTAAAAAGGAAAATAAGGAGGAGACAAAGGCAGAAACTCCATTCAAAGTTATATTTCCGGACCATAAAAAAGTGGAACACATTTTTAGTTCCGAAGAAAAACAGGGAACAATCGGAGAATTTTCCGATGAGGAATCTGATAATGCCAAGGATAACTTCTTTACCATTACCATTCCTGAAATAGGGAAACAGAATGTAAAAGCATACCTGGTGTATGATCTTTTCGGATTGAATTCTTACCATTCCGTTTCCAGATCAATCAATAAGAATATTGCTTTTGGTGGAGATATTATTGTGGCAAGCAGCAAGTGGAGTAGTCAAAAAGAAGAAATTCCATTACATTCATTAGAAAAAGGAAAAAATATAATCCTGTTCACTTCTTCTTTGAATGGCGTAAAATATAAGGTGAAAAATGTAAAGATTGTTTTTGAGAACAGTTTTACATCAACAGATCATGTTTCATCATTATTATCAGGCAATAACCTTTACATCAAAGGTGTTGAAAACGGATCAGTACATATTAATGATAAATCGATAACATCTGTAAAAGGTGAATATGAAACTTTAATTGAATTGTCAGAAGCTGATAAAGCAAAAGGTTTTGTTAGGATTGCCGGCTCAACCGGAGTTAAAGAATATAAAATTCCTGAAAATACATCTTCTTTCAAGACGTTGAGTGAAGAAAAATATATGCCCGCTGTTATCAGTATTTCAAAAGATACGGAACATACGGAGGTGTATGAAAAGGCAACACTTTCGATTGCAAAAAATTCAGTAGAAAATATTGCAGGTGTTCAGATTCTTAAACTAAGAAAGAAAGATTATCCGGCCATTTCCGGGGAGATTAAAAACATGACAGCAAATTCTACAGCCTATCGTTTAGAAAACAAGCTGGGAGAACTTACAAAAATGATGACTTTCTCATTCCCTTATGATGAAAAGAAATTAGGAGCAAGGTCAGCAAAAGAATTAAAGGCTTTTTATTTTGATTACACCACAAAAAAATGGCGTGTTGACCCGACAAGTAAGGTTGACACCGATAAAAAAGTCGTTACTGTTGAAACAAAAGGAGACACCGATTATATTAATGGAGTGATCTCGGTTCCGGAATCTTCAAAACTGGAAGCGTTTGCTCCAACAAGCATTAGCGGATTGAAAGCTGCTGATCCAACAGCGGGCCTACAATTGATGGAAGTGCCTACAGCAACACAGAAAGGTGATGCCAGTGCCAATTACCCAATCCGTGTACCTTCAGGGATTGGAGGATTACAACCTTCACTATCGATTGGCTACACCAGTGCAGGAGGAAACGGATGGATGGGAGATGGTTGGAATATCAATGGTTTGTCAGCCATCACGGTTGATGCCAGATGGGGCACACCGGTATTTGACGGAGGTAAGGAAACAGAGTTATATTCTTTAGATGGTGAGATGCTCGTATATCCCAACGAATATCTTCCTCACAGGCATAATGATGTAAGTGAAAACAATGCAGCCATTACTACAGAAAAGCAGCTAAGAACTTCTTACAGCAATAATAGTGTAAAGCAATTTTACTTAAGAAAGAACCATGACTTTACCCTTATTGAAAGAATAGGAACGAGCCCCAATAATTACACATGGAAAGTGACCTCTACCGACGGAACCAAAAGATATTATGGAGGTTCATCAGACGCTGTGCTTTATTCAGGAAGCGGTATTGCCCATTGGGGACTTCGAATGGTAGAAGATGCCCATGGTAATACGATGGAGTTTACCTATTATAATGAATCCGGAGGCGGTGGGACATTTTTTCAGATTAAGAAGATCGCTTACGGGAAAAATAAAGATTATACGGTCAACTTCAACAAAGAAGCAAGCATTACCAGACAGGATGTGACTACGAATGCAAAACAGGGGATGATAAGATCGGAACCTTATTTGCTAAAAAGTGTTGAGGTAAAATACAAAACCGAGCTGGTAAGAACCTATAAAATGGATTACATGGAAGGCGAGTTCTTTAAAACACTTTTAAAGAGAATTTATATTGTCCCGAATAATCCGTGTTCTACAACGCTTCCTCTTGCAAAATCTGCCGGTGATGGTAAAGATTCGGAAACCCAAAAGACTGAAAATACAGGCACTGCAAGCAGAGAAAGAGATATGGATGACGGAACCGGCGGCGGAGGCGGTGGTCCTGGTGGTATTGAGCCTACTTGTAACGAAATTTCAGACAGCTATACTTTTGAATACTATGATGATGTAAAAGACGCGCAGGGAAATGTTAGAATCTTTGGCCCTGATACCGGAATAAGTCTCCAGAATGATAAAGAAGCGTATTCAGGATTCGTACGATCTTTAGTTACTCCTTCTAAAATTAATGGAAACATCAGTTCTGAAACCGGATTTAACGCCAGAATTGCCGCGGGATTAAATTTCTATACACCTTCAAGTGATCCTTATGGACATCTGATGTTTGGTTTTCCGTTTGGAAGCTCGAAGGCAAAAGCAAGAAATGCTCAGCAGTTGGTAGATTTCAATGGAGATGGTATCCAGGATATGATCTACAGGGTTCCTGATGATGGGTTGTACCTGAGAACCGGGAAATTAGATGATGCAGGAAATCTGAGTTTTAATAAATCTGAGCGAATCGGAAATTATACCGGAGGTGATTTTAATTACACAGAAACCAGTACCAGTAATAGTGGGTGGGATATGGGAGCAATGGTTTATAGCAAATCTGAAATCGGATCATCAACTCAAGGTACCACAAAGACTTATCTGATTGATGCCAATTCCGATGGTCTTATGGATATTGTCAACGATGGACAGGTATGGTTCAACAGATTCAGTTCCGGAAAATCTGAAATGACTCAGCATTCTGAGTACACAGAAAATATGGTAGTAAAAGCAAAGGCAATCCAGGCTCCGGTAAGAGAGTGTGGAGATCCGGGACAATATCCGTATCCTTGCCCTGAGGAACCGGTAAAAAACCTGATTGATATTAATGATGTTGTAAAAGTATGGGTAGCACCAAAAGATGGGTATGTCAGGTTTGCGGATACTGTTTCAATAGAATCAAGCCCGATTGATAGGTCTGGCTCAATGTATTATAGTGTCGAGATAAAAAATCCTACTCCGATGAGTGGAACAACAGATACTTTTACGAATACCAGAATATATTTAAAGAAAATTCGTTCAACGTTCGGTATCCAGGATATTGTAATCAACAAATACAATGACTTCTATTCTGAAATGCAGTCCGTTGAGGTAGATTCTAATTATGCTATTCCGAATGGTATCAATAATCCTGATAGATTGTTTGTAAAAAGTGGAGAGAAGATTTATGTGAGAGTACATAAAAATACAGTTAAGGATATTCCTGTATATTCAAATCCTGTCATTACTTATGTAGATCAACATGGTAATGATATTCTCAATACAACTGAATTGTCTCAGGATCAGTTTCTATTAAATAACGGAGATTACAGCAATAATTTTTTACTAAACAATGCCTCTGCACCGATTCTTCTGGATGCTCCCGGAACTGTTGCTATTACTATACCGTCCTTTACATTCCCTTATTTATCTGATAATGTAAAATTCAGAGTGGTAACTGAAAAGGTTAACTCAGGAACCATTACTGATTTAATTACTCCTGAGATTTATAATCAATCGAATCTTGTAACACAAGCTCATACATTAAATCTAACAGTAAATGCAGGTGAACCTGTTTATCTTAGATTTATTGTTGAATCTGATTCTTTTACCAATTTTGGCGGTGCGAATTGGAATAATATCACGGTCAATTATATCGCTTCCGTAAATTATGGTACTGGCAGTGCGACTGCTAATTGGCAGGGCGTTGCAGAGTATCCATCTTTTGTTGTTACAAAACTAGAACCCCAATTGGATATCAACAATGTTCCACACAATATTTTACTAGGCGGCAGCTATAATTTTGGGATCCAGATTAATAAAAATGTTACCAATTTCTCCAGTTTAGGAACAGGCTCATTCTATTATATCATCAAGAAAGGAAACCAGGTTCTTGCTAAAAGAAGGGTTATTGTTTCTCATACCAATAATACTCTTATTGAAGAAGATATGATAGCTGGCCAACCTGTCTCTGGGGTTAATCCTATTGTATTTTATACAGGAGAATCTGTTTTTTTTCCAGGTGATACTAGTCATTTGGTAACGGTAGCGGTATACTGTAAAACAGGAGGAGATTATGCATTATTTAATAAATATTCTGAATACTTTTCAGGAAGACCATTTAATGTATATTATGATAATGTCAATTTGTATGGCACTACTACTGCTACAGCTGTTAATACTGCAATGTATAATACAAAATCTTTCTTTTTTAATAACTGGGGGCAATTTGTGTACAAAGCGGGTAACCTTTCAGATTATCTGTATGGGTGGCCTATTAATTATGGAGCTTTTGATACGCCAACCGCGAATCAGAATACATATCCGGCATGCCAAGATCCGAGTATTGCTAATAATCACGATGCTTTGGTAAATTGTATTTTAAATGAAACACCGAACCCCAATGCAGGTAATAATGCAATTTTCTCATCTGTAATATTGATGAAACCGGCATTTACAAGAGTCGGTAGATTTAAAATGGAGGTTTGGGCAGGTTCGGCACCTGGCCAAAATTCATCAGGTGGTGGCTTCAGTACTAACGACAATGTAAGTTATTTTATTGATCCGGTTCCTACCGTACCAACGGCAGTCCCTACAACATATGTTTCAGGTCAGCTTTCTGTAGATACTACCATGAAGGCTATCAACAAAGATCAAAGAAGCAGGGCAAGAAATAAAACACAAGGGGGAAGCTTAGGTCCTGTGAGTGGAGGAAACTCGATAACCGACCTTGATTATAGCGTAGAAAATCAGACATTTTCTGATATGAATGGTGATGGATATCCTGATATAGTTTATCCGAGATCGATGCAATTTACCAACGCTACAGGAAGTTTGGAAGATATCCAGGTTAATTCGTACGGAGAGCCAACCCAGTCTTTAAGTTATCAAAAAAATAACTCTGCCGGATTCTCTTATAATGCATTCTCAGTAACAGGAAGAATCGGAGCACATGGCAGTAATGGAACTTCCACACAGCCTGATACCGGAATTCCATGGTCCGGAAGTGCATCGGTAAGTGCCAGCCTTAATCAGTATTATGATTCTTATGATGCAGGCGGATCATTCTGGATGGATATTAATGGAGACGGGCTTCCTGACAGGGTAACGGGAGGGAATACCCAATATATGAGAGTTGCTTTAAATTTGGGCAAAAGCTTAGGGGGAGCCTCAATTTATCCAAATATCCTTACTTATCGTTCTCACCCAAAAGCTGGTGCTAGTATTTCTTTGGGTGGAGGGCTTGGATCTTCTGCCAATCTGGGGGCTTTGTCAAGTTTTGGATTTGGGATTAGTGCTGGTGTAAGTGCTTCAGCCTCAATAGGAACTGCGGATGTGGTATACGAAGATATAAACGGAGACGGATTGATTGATCTTCTTCAGGTTGCGTCAAACGGTGCGACAACAGTAAGGTACAACCTTGGAAATAAATTCGATACCGGAATGCCTTTGATAAAAAGCGGAGGAAATATTGACTTTTCTGACGAAACCAGATCATATAACGGATCCTTCTCTTTCGGTGCAAACTATATGTTCAACATGGGGCCCATTACCCTTATTCCACCTGTCGTTGTATTGATTCTTTGGATTAAAGCAGGAGGTGGTGCCAATGTAAACCTGGGAATGAATGTTACCGAAACAAGAAAAACATTCAGGGATATGAATGGTGACGGATTTACAGATTTAGTTCAGGATACAAACAGTGGATTTATCGTTAATTACTCACAAATAGGAAGAACAAACAAATTAAAAACAATTACTAATTCCTTCTCAAAAGGAACCTTCGTAATGGATTACCAGATCTCCAGAGCAAATTATGACAATCCACATGCTAAGTTAATTGTAAAAGACATCAGCATTTTAGATCCCGATGCATTTTCAAAAAGTTATACAACGGAGAGCGGGTCTAAAATGCAAACCAGATATGAGTTCCGAAACAGGAAATATGATAGAAGAGAAAGAGAAGATTTCGGGTTTGATACAGTCATTAAAAAAGAGATCAATAATGGTTCAACGGAAAGACTCTCTACTGATTTATACTTTAATAATACTTATTTGTTAAATGGTTTAATTAAGCAGAGTACCGTACAAAGTGGGAATGGAAGCTATTTATCTGATGTGAAGTATAATTACAAATTGAGAAAATTTATGTATAGTACGACACTGATCAATCTAAGCTCAGATCTACCTTTTGACTATGACAGTGGAGGTAGAGAAGGGAGAAAAATGGCCATTGCTTTACTGGATGAAAAAGTGAAAACAGCTTATGAATCCGGGGGAAGTATCGTTACTAAAGAAAAATTTACCTATACCACAAAAGGCCTTGTTGAAAAGTATCAGTATACAAGCCCTTCTACATCTTATAATACCAGAATAACATATCAGGCTATTGATAATAATATTATTGGAGTTCCTACCCTTGTTGAGGTGTATGAAGGAGCTACCAATTCGCAATTATTAAGAAAAAGAAGTGCTGAAAATATCAATTTGAGCAACGGCGATGTGGGAAGATATAAAATGTTTGACGGATCTGTTGATATCATTACCGACGTCAATTACAATAATGCAGGAAACATTATAAAAGTTACCTATCCGGAAAACAGCAACACAAGCGCTGTACAAAGGTATTCAATTAATTATACCTATGATGATGCCGTAACAGGCAAGTATGTGACAGAGGTTAAAGATGTTTTCAATATTAAATCATCAGCAACATATAACCCGCTTTTCGATGTTGTAACGAGAAAAGTTGATACAGGAGGAAATGCTATGGTCTTTACCTATGATGGTTTCGGAAGAACGAGAACGATCATGGGACCAAATGAAATAGCCAGTGGAGCTACAGTTCCGACCGTAAAGTATAGATACTGGTTTGATCATGCAGATATTCTCAATAGCGATTCTGCCATAAAATTGTATAGAGCCTCTACTTCCAATTACGATCCGGAATATGCCAGCTCAGGTAATACCATCATGACAGATACCTATTCTGACTTCCTGGGAAGAATTGTACAAACGAAAAAAGATTTTGAATGGTCCGGATATGAATCAAGATCAGTATCAGGAAGAACAGTGTATGATGATCTGGGAAGAGCAGTTAAACAATACCATCCTGTAATGGAAGCGTTGACGAATCAGGCTTTGAATGCCGCAAGTAATGGTGCTTCTACGAATAGTGCTTATGATAGCCGGGATAGAGTAGTTTCATTTACAGATGAAGATGGTGTGACAACAAAAACCAATTATGGTATTGATAATGAACTCTTCAAAACAACACAGGAGACATCAAACCAAAAATCGGAAACCTACACCAATGCAGAAGGAAAAATAGTACAGAAAGATGATTATCTGGACTCTACGCCGCTTTCAACACTATTCGGGTACAATACAATTGGTGAACTTGTCGAGGTAAGAGATCCCGAAGGAATTAAAACAAGATATTCTTATGATCTTGCCGGAAGACGCATTCTGCAGGAACATCCTGATAAAGGAAGAACTACTTATGAATATGATCCTTCCGGAAATCTGGTGAAATTAGAAACTGATAACCTGATTAATGATCCTGGTATCAGTACACACTTTATCCAGTATAAATATGATTACAACAGGTTGGTGGGAATTGTTTTACCTGACTTGCCATCCGGCGATCCCAATCCAAACAATGTATCCTACGAATATTATCCTTCAACACCGGGGAATAATGCAGGAAGACTTCGTATTAAAGACGAAGGCTCAGGAAGTACAAAATATACGTACGGAAGAATGGGTGAAGTCCTTTCGGAAGTAAGAGTGATACGAGGGTATCATATCCCTGAGATGTATTTTAAAACTTCATTTAACTATGACAGTTGGAACCGTATTACGAAAATCAAGTACCCGGATGATGAGATTGTTTCTTACCATTATGATAAAGGCGGAATGCTTAAATCTGTGAATAATAATAACGGAGAAATCTATATAAACAATGCCAACTACGATTATTTTGATCAGCGTTTAGCAATTACTTACGGTAACGGAACTTCTCAGTCATACGGATACAATTCCGCTAACAGGAGACTGGATTATTATAATCTAAATGGCCCGTCTTCTCAAATGTTGCAGAATAAGTACAAATATGATGAGTATTCAAATGTTGTTAAAATTACAAACATTGCAAATCCTCAGGGGAATGGTATGGGAGGAGCCTTTGATTTCGAATTCGGTTATGACACCTTAAACAGGCTGGTTGGAACAGGAACAAGGAAAATCATCTTAGATGGTGAAAATCAACCGATACCTACTTCTAATTTTGCTCAGTCAACGTATGAACTTGAGATGCATTACAATAATGTTGGAGGTATTACCGGAAAAAGACAGCATCACGAAAGAGACCAGGTTGTTGTAGCTGAAAATACCTATGAAAACCATTATAAATATGTTGATAGTACTCATAAACTTGATAGGGTAGATGACGCTTCAACCGGAAATATTGAATTATTTGGTTATGACTACAATGGAAATGTCATTGAGCATAAAGATCCGAACGGAACAAGAAAAATGTTCTGGGATGAGCAGGACCGTATGCGGGCATTCTATAATGATAATACAGGAGTCTATCAGTATTATACCTATGATGACAAAGGGGAAAGAGCAATTAAATACGGATTGGAAGTTCCGGCGCAGCTCTACCAGAACGGAGCACCTGTAGGTATCGATGATTTAAGATTGATTGATTATAAACTGTATCCGAATCCATATATAACAGTGAGTTCCTCAGGTCAGTATACGAAACATTATTATGATGGTTCAAAAAGATTTGCAAGCAGATTAATCGATGATACCAGAAGATTTGAAGATCCATCCGTTTTATACACTAATAGAACAGCAGGAGATAAACCTGAAAAGAAAGCGGATGCAGAAGCAGATTTTAAAACGTATCTTGAGAAAACGGATTTAGGAGGAAACGTCTCTGTTGAACTAAGAGAGGAATATCAACATACAGGTTTATATTATCTGCATGGAGATCATTTGGGAACAGCAAATTTTGTAACCAACTCTCACGGGGATACAACACAATTTTTCTTAAATTTACCATTCGGAGAAACTATGCTGGAACAAATGGATGGATCCTATAACAATCCATACAAGTTCAATGGAAAGGAATTGGATGAAGATACAGGACTGTATTATTATGGAGCAAGATATTATAATCCGAGATTGAGTATCTGGTATGGAGTGGATCCGCTGGCTGTGCATAATCCTGTCATGGAGAAAGAATTCTATGGTGATGGGCAACACAATGGAGGTGTATATTTTTGGGGGAACCTGAACCCATATACATATACGTATCAGAACCCGATTGTTTTTGTAGATCCAAACGGAAAGCAATCTAAATTTATGGAGGTTTTGAATGATAATGCGATTGCTTTAGAAACTATAAAACAATATAGAGGCGATATAAATAAGACAGCCCAAAAATATAACATTTCTAGCCAAGCTATTGCAAGTATTATTTTTCAAGAGAAATCAGCTGGTGTAAGAGGAAGTCTTGCAAATATTTACTCAAAGTATTTAAAGGCTGACAAGACAACCTCTTTAGGGCTTGGTGAAATTCAAGTACAAAAAGCGATTGAATTGGATAATAAAGAAGGAATGGGATTAGATATCAAAAACCAGCAACATATTGATTGGACAATTCAATCTTTAGAAGATCCTAAAATGTCAATTGATTATATTGGAAAAAATATTAAGGATATGGAAGAATATGTTGGAAGACCTTTAAGTGTACAGGAAGTAACTTTTGGGCATAATGCCGGAAAGAAGTCATTAAAAGATAATTTACCTATTGACAAACAAGGAGGAAATAGAGTCTCAAAAAGATCTATAAATTATCAGGGAGCAATTAAAGATGCACTAAACGGAAAATTAAATTTTAAATCTGATGCAGAACGAAACAAAAAATAAATTTATGAAATTCTATTTTTTATTTATAATCTTATTTCATTTTTTTACATTAATTGGGTTTTTGTATTTTACAAAAGGTCTAATGTATGAGATTAATAATGGTCGTAATGTTGGATTTACAAATGATTTGGAAAGTTCGGGGCAAGAAGATAATTTTATATTTTGTGTAATGTTAATTTTTATTGATATGGTTAGTATAATACTTTTACTTACTAATAAAAGCATAAATAAAAATTTACACATCTTTTTAATATTTTATTCATTATTATCTTTTTTTCCAATTTTGTTTATTCAAGAAGGAGATATATTATTAACTATCCAAAAGAACAGTAATTTGTTTTTAATGCTAATATTTATAATTCCAACTTTAATTATATTGTATTGTATATGTAGATTTTTTTTAAGACTTGCAAAGAAAATATGATATAAAGAAAAATGCTAGCTCCACACGATAAAATCGTGCGGCACAAAACAAACAGCCACTGCAATTGCAGTGGCTGTTTACTTTAAAGTTATAAAAAAGTCTTTGATTTTTTGGTAATAAAACGTTTGTCGGTGATTTTAAAACCATGAATTTATCTTTTCAATTATACAAACACAAAAGCCTACCCTGCATACACAAGGTAGACCAATAGTTGACTAAATTGATTTCTTATTTCGGATATACCGATGCAATAAACTGCTTATCGGTAGCAGATAAAACCGTATTGTTTCCTACACTGAATCCGTTTGTAGTAAGATCAGAGCTGATGCTGTAGTGCATAATTGACAACTTGTCGTAAGCACTATATTGTGTTTGTGAAGTGGAATACTTTGCAAAAAGATTATTATCTACCTGAGCCTGAGTCCAGTAATTCGGATATCCTGCATAATAGGCATATACTTTTGGCTTATCCCATGGAATAGCCGCCAAAGGATGCTGGTGTTCATGGATCATACCCAAAGCATGTCCGAATTCATGGATCGTTGTTCTGCTGAATTCTGTATCACTTGTATTGTCGTTGAACCAGCCAAAGTTCATCGTTTCCTTATTGGATGCAATATTAAGAGCATCCTTACCGATATATGAATAAGAGCCTGCTCCGGATGTAAAAGTGACACGAATCTGTGCCGATCCACTGGTGACAAATTTAAAAGTAATGTTAGCATACTGTGACCATTGTTGTGCATATTGCATTACTTTATTGCGTACCTTGGTAGTACCACCGGACAGAAGTACTGTCAGAACAGTACCGTTAGGCCATTTTTTACTGGTAACGACTGCTCCCTTAGAGGCCGTTCCGGGAATATAACCTTCTCCCGGAAGATAAACATCTTTACACATTTGTGTATTTTCAAAACCTGCGGGGATATCTGCTTTTGGTACCGCTTGCAGCTCTGATACATTTTGTGCCTCCGCGGATTTTTCTTCTACATTTTCATTAGTATTACATGCTATCATAGCAAGTGAAATAAATGATCCAAACAGGATCTTCTTGTGTAGTTCCATAATTGTAATGTTTTATTTAGTTAAATGTGTGGGTAAATCTTAATATAATTGACAATGAAATAACGATATAATTTCATTATTCTTATTCAAATCTATAATAAAAAATCATTTTTACATTTAATTTTTTTTTGTAAATTAACTTTTAGTTAACATCTACATACATACTACACGTCTCTGAATCCTCTTCTGTAGGGAGATATCACTAAAGAGAGAAGTATAAAATCAGATTCTGAAAAAAGAAGTGAAATCAATTTTTTTTTGTTCAAAAAGAAGGTTTTGATTAATAAAATTTACATTTTACTGAGTACAACTATTTTTAATTATCCAAAAATGAAGAAAAAAATATGGATAATTCTCAAAATAAAGACTGCTCAGCAAATGAATTTTATTAAGAAAACCGATTAAGCAAAACACTATGTATAGATAAAAAGCCGGAATTCTCAGAATTCTGGCTTTATTTTGTGCTTGAGCCTATAAATAATAAATATATATCTTGATTCTTTAGTTTATTTATGCTCTACATGTGATCGTTTATTTACTCTTGTTTTGAGGATGCGCACTGTCAGATACCGCAGCATTGATGTTACCACTGGCATTTCCTGTGTTGTTATTACTGGTTTTTCTGCCTCCTATGTGGGTTTTGGTGTTAATACTATCTTTGGCCCTTGTACTGTCCGCAGAATTTTGCGGCGTAGGAGTTACAGAATCAGTGTAACTTTTCTGCACTGTGGTTGAATCGGTAACAGACACATTGTTTTGTGTGTCATTTTTCTTGCATGCCAAAATCAAAAAAAACATAGCAATAATGGATAAGAACAGATTTTTCATATAATATTAAATTAGGGTGTAAAAATTTTAATGACTCAAAATTCACTATTTATTCTCTACAATTATATGAGCATAATAAATCACAGCGGGTTTGTATTATTTTTTTTTCTCCAATTGTGAGGGTTAACTTGTCTTTTAAAACAAATTAAAATTAAATGATATGGATTTAAAAATTCTTTCAATAGTCTGGGGTGTAAAAAACCTCGAGAGAGCGATTATCTTTTGGTCGGAAGCTTTAAATTATCGATTAAAATATGATCCTGAACCTGACTTTGCAATTTTGATTCCCATTTCCGGTCCGGGTATGCAGTTGTCATTGAAACTGACTGCTTCAGACGAACCTAGAAGACACCATATGGATCTCATTACTGAAAATCAAAAAGATGAAGTAAAACGTTTACTGAATATCGGAGCAACGAAAATGGAAGGCTGGAATTATGAACAGGACGCTGATTATGTGGTGTTGCTAGATCCGGAAGGAAATTCTTTCTGCGTAGTACAAGCTTGATGAGTTTGGCAGATTAATTGTTGATTTAAATAGAAGTATTTAAAAATCACCACTTTAAATTTATTATTATGAAAAATTTTGTTGTAGCAATTTTTGCTGTGGCCGCTTTGGTAGCCTGCAAAAAAAACGAAACCCCGTCTTCCGGAAATACCACTGTATCTCCATCAGCTGAATCAGGGATGACGGTAAGTGACTCGACGAAGATCTCAACCCCAACTGATACAATCAATTCTCTCAGCGATCAGGATAAGGAATTTGCAGATGATGCTGCAAAAGGAGGGATGCTGGAAGTTATGCTTGGCAAACTGGCAGAAACCAATGCTTCTAATCCAGCGGTAAAAGCATTAGGAGCAATGATGGTTAAGGATCATACTCAGGCTAATGATGAGCTCAAAAAGTGGGCATCCACAGTAAATTATAATTTACCGGCAAATCTTGATACTGAGAAACAAAAAATGTATGATGACCTGAAAGCTAAAAAAGGTAAAGATTTCGATAAGGCTTATGCAGATCTTATGGTGTCGGACCACCAAAAAGATATAGAAGAATTTAAAAAAGAAGCTTCTGAAGGTACAGAAACGGCACTGAAATTCTTTGCGTCTAAAACCCTTCCGACACTGGAACATCATTTAAAAGAATCAGAAAAGGCTAAAGCTGCCGTGAAATAATGTGTTTTTATAATGTGTCGAGTCAATAATATCTTTTTATTATTGAATTCCCTGAATATTATCTTATATCAAATATTGAACTCCTCTTTCTAAGGGGAGTTCTTATGCTATATTGCGAATGATATCCGGGCAATGAGGCGTATCTTTTCGGCAGGTTATTTATTCTTTCTTTTTATATTCTTCAATTTTCTTAAATTGATCATAAGATTGCTTCAGCTGATGAAGTTGCTCAGAGACGATGCTGATGTCTTTTTCACTAAGATTTCCACTGTCTATTGCATTTTGGAAGGCTTCAATGGCTGCTTTTTCACCAAATACCACATTTTCTAACGTAGAATTTTCCAGGTTGCCTAGGGTAAATGAATTTTTAATGTCAATCCAGGTCCTGTGAACAGTACCACTGATGGAAGGAGAATCCTCGGGACTTCCTTTTTTTTCGATAATCAGGTTGATGAGTTCGTTTTTCATAATTTTGGACTGAGAAATCATCCGGTCATAATCATCTTTGATATCGGGGTACATTTCCCAGATTTTTCCTTCCACTTTTGAGAAACCTTCAATTCTGTCATTCATGATATGAAGCAGATCATTGAGTACTGATATGTTTTTCTGATTGTCCATATGTTTTTTTTTAATGGGATTTTTTTCTGAATATAAATAAAGTAGTAGCTGTAATATTATTTTATAACTTTATTATGTTGTTATATAATCATTTAGACGTTTTTCTTTACGACTGTGATTTCTCCGGTAGATTCTACATAAACATATTTGACGAGTTCCGGATTGTCAGTTAAAGCTGATTTTCTGATACCCTGTAAAATATCCTCTTTACATACAAGGGCTTTGTTCATATTGGAAAATAAAAATTGTCCGTCTTTAAAAACCAATATCTTTTTTCCTTCTACTATATGGTTAAAAGATGCTTTTTTTATTTTAAGCCAACTTATGAAACGATGCAGCAATACAATCACCAGGCAGGTAGAGACCACAGGTATAAAGGGAGAAGCGCCAACAACTGCCCGGCTTAGAATGGCGCCAAGCAGGATGACAATAATGTTGTCCAACGGGGAGCGTATTCCAAAAGATCTGCGACCGGAAACCCGTATTAGCAATAGCGCAATGATAAACACAGCAATTCCGCGAGTTCCCATCTGAACGGTATCTAATGAAGTTCCTATACCCCAAATTTTTTCCAGAATATACATAGGCAAAATTTTGAAATAAAAATTAGAAATAGGGAAGCTGGAGGTTGTCAATACCATCACAAATCATCTTAGACTTCAAAAATTATAAACTTTTAAGGTTTAAGATATTGATTAAAATACGTGAGCTGTATCACGGCTCACGTATTTTTTTCTGTAAGTCTTATTTATTTGCTTTCTTCCAGGGTTTCAAATTTTCTGTAGGAAGATTTAAGATGATGAAGCTGATCACTCACTACCGTTGTGCTTTGAGGACAAAGATCACCACTGTCTAAAGCGTCTTCATAGGCTTTAATCGCTGCTTTTTCTCCAAAAACTACATTTTCTAAGGTAGATTCAGTCTTATCGCCGGAGAACGAATTCTTTACGTCAATCCATGCTCGGTGTAATGCACCAGCTGTGCTTGTCGTATTATCAGGATTGCCTCCGCGTTCAGTGATGAGCCTGATGAGTTCAGTTTTCATAACCTGAGATTGTGCTACCATCTGATCATAGTCGCTTTTTAGTGATGTGTGGGTATTCCATACCTTATCTTCCACTTTTTTAAATCCTTCAATCCTGTCGTTGGTAATGTTCAGTAAATCATTGAGTACTGACACTGTTTTTTCATTGTTCATATTATTTATTTTAAAGGTGTTTAATGGATTGTAGTGCTGTCTGTATCATCTGGTCGACAGTAATCCCTATATAAGTATTTTCGAAAGCTTAGCTGCAATATCAATGAATATCAAAGCTACAGAACTTTAAAATCACAGCCTATGATCGTGATCATAAGTCCGATATATCAGGGTGAGTTGTATAATAATAAACCCTCCGGAAAAGGAGGGTTTATCAGTGCTAGAACAAAAAGTAATGATGAAAATTTAGTAATATCAAATGTATTGATAATGTATTTTATGCATTATGAGTACAATCATAATGTTAATTTTTATGTTAAAAATGAGTTTTTGTGGTATATGTGTGAAAAATAAATCATTATTATGATAGTAATCATAAAGCGTGAGGTCTGAAGTCTCTACCTTTGACTCATACACATTACAAAATTTATTTACTATGAAAGTACTTATAATACCTATGTTGTCTACGGAGTATTTACGTACACATCATTAATCTAAATATAAAAGACCGTGTAGTTTTCTTTTCGGCGGTCTTTTTGAAAAATGCCATAAGGTCGGGCATTACATAAATAATGATAGAACATCCAACTGTTATTGCTGTCTAATACTAGTCACGGCCGGCAATAATCATCACTAAATATTAATATAAAAAATTCAGTTATGAACACTAGAAATTCAAGAAACCGCAGTTCAAGAGGAGGGTCAAATTCATCAAGTAATCTTGAGGAAGTTTATCAATTAGGATATGATCATGGGTATAACGATGCATCTCAAGATGAAGATTATGATGATGATTTCTCAGATTATGAAAATTATTTTGATGACGACTACGATAACGATTATGATGACGACGAAGATTACGATGATGACGAAGATTATGATGACGATTATGATGATGACGACGAAGATTACGATGATGACGACGACGACGACGATGATAACCGGGGTGGAAGAAGCCGTGGAAACAGAGGAAATGGAAATCAGCAGAGAGACAGCCAGGGTAGATTTACTTCCGGAGGAGGAAGAGGAGGTTCCCGCGGACGTTCGGGTTCTGGCTCTAGATCCGGTTCTGGCTCTGGCTCACGTTCAGGCGGCAGGAGTAGATCATCTTCTTCAGGAAACGGTACTTCAAGAAGAGGTTTTGCATCTATGAGCAAAGCTGAACGTACAAGAATTGCCAGAATGGGTGGGGAAGCCTCTCATGGAGGTGGAAGATCATCAGGTTCAGGCTCAAGATCAAATTCAGGAAGCTCAAACTCCGGTAGAGGAGGTTCAAGATCCGGTTCCGGTAACGGTAACAGTTCAGGTCGTGGTTCAAACTCAGGTAACGGTACTTCACGAAGAGGTTTTGCATCTATGAGTAAAGCAGAACGTACCAGAATTGCAAGAATGGGCGGACAGGCATCCCACGGAGGCGGAAGGTCATCAGGGTCAGGAAGATCCGGTTTTGGCGGCAGACGTAACAATTCATAAACCATTTATAAGATTGCCTCTTTACCCATTATAAAGAGGTAATCTTTTTAATTCATACAACATTTATTAATATTATGGCAACGAAAATATTAGACACCAACAGCATAACAGGAGCATCGGAAAGCATTTCTGCTACCACCAAGAAACCTTCAGCCACAAAGGCCAAGACAGATACTGAAACAAATGAAAATTCCAGTCTTCATCAATTTTTCCTTTCAGCATTAAAAGATATTTATTTTGCTGAAGATGCCATTATAGAAGCTTTGGATAAAATGCAGGAAGCAGCTACCACAGAAGAATTAAAGGATGCGTTTGAAGATCACCAGCTCCAGACCAAAAAACATGTGAGCCGATTGGAAAAAGTATTTAAAATCCTCGACGAAAAAGCTGAGAAAAAAGAATGTGAAGCAATAAAAGGGATTATCAAAGAGGGGGAAGAAATAATAAAATCTACAGAAGACGGCTCAATGACCCGCGATGCTGCTTTGATAATCGCAGCACAAAAAGTAGAACATTATGAAATTGCAACCTATGGAGGGCTCGTTCAGATTGCCCTTACCCTTGGATATGACAAAGCTGCAGATCTTCTGGAACAAACATTAGTGGAAGAAGAAGATACAGATGAACATCTTACCGAAATCGCCGAAAACTATATCAATTTTGAAGCAGAGCAGGAAGATTAATGTTCATATAAGTAAACCACATATTCATACGATATGTGGTTTACTTTTATATGATCCCGGATTAAATGAGTGCATAAACTGGCTATACAATATTCCAGACACATCATCTTATGGAAGATTATTTCACAGGAAGAAAAGAATGCAGAAAAGACGGAAATAATGACATACGGTATTATTATCTAAAATCCATACGTCATTCTCGTTGACTACAAGACCTATTTTATCCTTAGCTTTCTGTTCTGTGATCAGTAGAATGATGAAGTAAATTCAATGATCCACTCCAAAAATTAATAAAGAATCCTCCGTCCGTCAAGTTTTATCGTTTGATTATTGACCATTTTTTTGATGGTCCTTATTACTGTTTCCACTCTTAAGCCCGTAAGGTCAGCGATTTGCTGGCGGGTGAGCTCTACCGGAAAGCATTGCTGGCAATCTTTGTCATAATAGCTTTTCAGATATTCCATCAGACCCTGTAAACGATGAACCGGATCCGAAGAAGCCATATGGCGTACCATCAGACTGTTGTAATACAGTCTTTGGGATAAGCAGGCGTTCATTTCCAGAGAAATGTCAGGGTTTTCCTTGAGCATTTGCAAAAAATTACTTTTCGGCATTCTGATGAGTTCCGTAGTCTCCAGACTTACCGCATTAGTAGGATAAAGCCTGTCGATGAACAAAAGCGGATCTCCAAAACTTTGATTTTTGCCCAGAATATTCTGAATAAATTCTTTACCGCTTTCATGAAATGTATTCAGCTTTACTTTTCCGCTGGTAATCTGAAAATAATAAAGCGAATGCTCACCTTCTTTGTAAATAAACTCTTTCGGTTTAAATCTGATGTTTTCTCCACCAAATGATCGAAGAATATTTTCATCGATATTCATGCAGCTGATTGTTTTTTTCATAGTCGTATTTTTTCCGGAGATAAAATTTTTTCTAAAAATTACAGTAAACAATTTCAATCCTTATGCCATTCATATTTTTATTGCAAAATGTGGTATGAAATGCCTATTCATAATAATTTAAAAATTACTGTTTTTTGAAATATTGTCAGTATTTTTGAAGCTAAATTAGCTATAACTAATTATTGATTTTAACTTCTATGATTTTAATTGTTGATGACAACCAAAGTAACCTGTATTCATTGCAAAAGTTACTTGAATCTAAGGATTTCCATGTAGATACAGCAGGTTCCGGTGAAGAGGCTCTTGGTAAAGCACTAAAAAATAACTACGCTCTGATTATTTTAGATGTTCAGATGCCGGATATGGATGGTTTTGAAGTAGCTGAAACGCTGGCTGATTACAGTAAAACCAAAGAAGTTCCCATTATATTTTTGTCTGCCGTTAATACAGATAAAAAATTTAT
Source organism: Chryseobacterium sp. UNC8MFCol (assembly GCF_000482305.1). Classification (NCBI taxonomy): domain Bacteria; kingdom Pseudomonadati; phylum Bacteroidota; class Flavobacteriia; order Flavobacteriales; family Weeksellaceae; genus Chryseobacterium; species Chryseobacterium sp. UNC8MFCol. The sequence continues at coordinate 98,085 of NZ_AXUZ01000015.1, read as the reverse complement.
AACACGGGGTTATGCCTCCGGAGCTAAAGATTATGTGACAAAACCGGTAGATCCTGAAATTCTATTGCTGAAGGTGAAAACATTTTATAACCTTCAGGAACAGAATATTGCGATGAAAAAAACGCAGCAGAACCTGGAGCTTGAAGTAAAAGGAAGAAGGGAATCCCAGGTGACAATGAAGTCTCAGCTTGACCATTTTCATCTGATGCTGGAATCTCTTCCTCAGATCGCATTTACCGTAAAGGCAGATGGAAACATTGATTTTGTTAATGGCAAATGGTACGACTATTCAGATTCCGAGCAACATTTTCCCAAAACTCATCCCGATGATTTAGACATTCTGGAAGAGTTTGAAAGAGCCAGAAAGAGAGGAAAGTCTCTGGAGCTGGAAGTGAGAATTAAAAATGTACGTTCCGGAGATTACAGATATCATTTGCTTCGTGTTACTCCGGTGCATGATGAAGGCCATATTAAAAACTGGGTAGGAACCTTCACCGATATTGACGGGCAAAAGAAGGCCGAGAAGGAAAAAGACGAGTTTTTAAGCATTGCGAGTCATGAATTAAAAACACCTTTAACCAGCATTAAAGCTTACATTCAGCTACTTGACAGGAAACTGAAATTGGATAAAGACAGTTCAGAGGCAGGATTCGTAGCAAAAGCACAAAATCAGATTGAAAAACTCAATACGCTGATCACAGATCTGCTCGATGTCTCCAAAATTGAAAACGGCAAGCTGAAAATTAATAAAAAACCGGTTAATCTCGAAAATGTCATCAGTAATGCAATTGATACCATTCTTCAGACTCATGATGAAAATAAAGTGAAAATTGAACGCCATGGTGTAAAACCGGATATATTGATTCCGCTTGACGAAATCAGGATCGAACAGGTGCTTATCAACTTTTTAACCAATGCCATCAAGTATTCTCCCAATAATAACCAGGTGATTGTCACTACTTTTGTGGATAAGGAAGCCCAGGAAGTAAGAGTCAACGTGACGGACTTTGGAATCGGTATCCCTGACTTCAAACAGGAAGCCGTATTTAAGAAATTCTACCGTGTAGAAGAATCTTCACTGCAATTCCAGGGGATGGGAATCGGATTGTTTATCTGTTCTGAAATTATCAAGCAACATCACGGAAGTGTGGGAGTTTCAAGTATTATTAATGAAGGCTCTACCTTTTACTTTACCTTACCATTAAATTGATTTTATGCCAAAAAAAATTATACGGAACCTCCAGGTCGGAATTGGTCTTTCGCTTTTGATCTTAATAGCAAGTTCAGTGGCTTCCTATTGGAGTATTCAAAATCAGATGAATCACAGGGAAAGTCTTTCCAAAAGCAGACGTTCGGTAACGGCTGTAAAAGATGTTTTGGTTGCTCTGCTGGATGCTGAAACCGGAAACAGAGGATATCAGCTTACCGGTCGTGAAGACTTCCTGGAACCTTATAAACGGGGAGTAAGAGAATATTCAAAAGCGTTGGTGCTTGCTGAATCTTTAGGCGTACAGGATAAAAATCAGCAGGAAAGACTTACCGGTTTAAAAACAGCTGTTAGTCAGGTAATGAATAATTTGAAAAATCTCGTTGAAAACAGACGAAGAGGTATTATAATGACCCAACAGCAGATCATCAGCAGTAAAGTATATATGGATGAATGCCGTAAGCTGGTTCGTGATTTTATACAATACGAAGAAAATCAGGTTGAATTCAAGAATAAAGACTTAAGCAGATCTTCCAATACAACTGTTCTTTTTATCATTTTTTCGGCCTTAGCAGCAGTGGTAGTGACGGCATTTTTCTACTTTAAAATGCGGGCAGACCTTATCAGAAGGGATGAGCTTGAAAAAATACTGAGGGATAAAGATCAGGAAATGACAAGGCGTGTAAGCGCTATCCAAAAAATTGCCAACAGGGTATCCAATGGCGATTATAGTGAAAAAGTAGTTGATAATGCCGAAGATGATCTGGGAGACCTGGTAGAGTCTTTAAATCATATGACTGAATCCCTGAAAGCTTCTTTTGAAAAAATAAATAAAAGCGACTGGCGCCAGAAAGGCCTTGCTTTACTGAATGAATCCCTTGTGGGCAACAAATCGGTGAAAGAAGTCTCAGACAGAGCGCTAAGCCAGCTTATCGACTACGGAAAGTGTATTAACGGATCATTATACCTTTATGACGAAGGTCTTCTGAAGCTTAATAAAGCATTTGGACTAGAAGCGAATATGAAAAAGGTATTTGAGCCGGGAGAAGGAATGGTGGGCCAGGCTTTTATGAATGCTAAAACACAGGTCTATAACAATCTTCATCAGGAAGATTTTGTCGTAACCTTTGCCAGCAGCTCTATCAAGATCTACGGCATACTCTTAATTCCTGTTTTTGCAGACGGCCATGCCATTGGCGTAATGGAATTAGGATCCACATCCAACTTTGACGAAGACAGAATCAGTTATTTTGAAGAATGTTGCATCAACATAGGAATTGCTCTAAACGCTGCAAAAGGCAGGGAAAAAGAACAACAGTTACTGGAAGAAACCCAGGCACAATCCGAAGAATTACAGGTTCAGCATTCCGAGCTTGAAAACCTGAACACCGAACTGGAAGCACAGACACAGAAACTTCAGGCTTCAGAGGAAGAATTAAAGGTGCAGCAGGAAGAACTGATGCAGGCCAATGCAGAATTAGAAGAACGCTCAAGATTACTGGAAGAGAAAAATCACCTGATTGCCGAACGTAATAATGAAATTCAGAAAAAAGTGGAGGAGCTGGCCCTGAGTACCAAATACAAATCCGAATTCCTGGCTAATATGTCCCATGAATTGCGTACTCCGCTCAATTCGATTCTGCTTTTATCCCGACTGATGGCCGAAAATCCCGATAAGAATCTTAATGAAGACCAGATTGAATCTGCCAATGTGATTCAAAGTTCAGGGACAAGCTTATTAACTCTTATTGATGAAATCCTTGATCTGGCAAAAATAGAATCCGGTAAAATGACCCTTGAATATCAGGATGTAGTGATTGAGGAAGTGGTAAAAGATTTAAAAAGCCTTTTCAACCCTGTATTTCAGGAAAAAGCACTTCAGTTTAATATTCAGATCGATTCTGATGTTCAGAAGGTAATTGAAAGCGACCGTCTAAGAATTGATCAGGTATTGAGGAATTTATTGTCCAATGCTTTGAAATTTACCACGCAGGGAAGCATTGGTTTACATATCAGAAAGCATGCTGAAAAAGCCAATTTTATTATGTTTTCCGTGAAAGATACGGGAGTAGGAATTGCTGAAGATAAACAAAAAATCATTTTTGAAGCCTTTCAGCAGGCAGACGGATCCACGAAAAGAAAATTTGGAGGTACCGGTTTAGGACTGTCTATCAGCAGAGAAATTGCAAGACTTCTTGGAGGAGAATTGGTTTTGAAAAGTGAACTTAACAAAGGCAGTGAGTTCAGTTTTATCATTCCGGTACATGCCGTTACCGAAATTGTTCACAACGAGACAGATCAGGATCTGGTAGAGATCATCCGCGAAGATGTAGAAGAAATTCAGCATATTCTCGGAGATGAAGATACAGAGCATTTTCACCTGAATTCTCCGGAAATTCCTGAAGATGTAGCCGATGACAGAGACCATATCCAGGATGGCGACAGAGTTATTCTGATTATTGAAGATGATATCAATTTTGCAAAAGCGCTGTTAAAATATGCCCATCTGCAAAATTATAAAGGAATTGTCGTTGTACGCGGAGACCATGGACTGTCTGCAGCACAGAAGTACAAGCCGAATGCAATTTTGCTTGACGTTCAGCTTCCTGTAAAAGACGGATGGGAGGTAATGGATGAGCTAAAATCTCATGCTGCTACCAAACACATTCCCGTTCATATGATGTCTGTACTGCATCTCAAAAAAGAAAGTCTGATGAAAGGCGCTGTCGATTTTATCAATAAGCCGGTTGCTCTCGATAAAATGACGGATGTATTCAGAAAAATTGAAGATGCCCTTAAGAAAGGGCCTGAAAAAGTATTAATCGTTGAAGAAAACGCTAAACATGCCAGTGCTCTGTCATATTTCCTCAGCAACTTTAATATTTCTTTGTCCGTGGAACACAATGTCGAAGACAGCGTAAAAGCCTTAACCTCCGATGCGGTGGACTGTGTCATTCTGGATATCGGAAATTCAAAAGGAAACGAATATCAGGTTATTGAATCCATAAAAAGTAATGAAGGACTTGAAAACCTTCCGATTATTATTTTCACAGGACAAAACCTATCCAGGGAAGAAGAACTGAAGATAAAACAATACGCAGATTCTATCGTCGTAAAAACAGCACATTCATACCAGAGAATCCTGGATGAAGTAGGTTTATTCTTACATTTGGTGGAAGAAAAAAATAATTCCCCTGAAAATAATTCGGGAAGAGTATTAGGATCTTTAACCGAAGTGTTGAGCGGGAAAAAAGTCCTGATTACCGATGATGATGTCCGCAATATTTTTTCGTTAACCAAAGCACTCGAAAAGTACAAAGTTGATGTCATTGTTGCCATGGATGGTAAAGATGCTCTTAAGCAGATTCAGCAAAACCCTGATATTGATGTGATTTTAATGGATATGATGATGCCGGAAATGGACGGCTACGATACCATAAAAGAAATCCGGAAGATGCCAGCCTATAAGCGCTTGCCAATTATAGCAGTGACGGCGAAATCGATGATCGGCGAACGTGAAAAATGTATCACTGCAGGGGCTTCAGATTATATCTCCAAGCCGGTGGATATTGATCAGTTATTGTCATTACTTCGCGTTTGGTTATATGAAAGTTAAACAGATAAAATTCTGATGAAAAAGAAAATTTTAATTGTGGATGATGATCCACGCAATATATTTGCATTAAAGCTTACCTTAAAGGCTCGCGGATATGCTATTGAAAGCTGTATAATGGCTCAGGAAGCTTTCGATATCCTGAAGTCGGACTCACAGTTTTCTGTGGTCCTGATGGATATGATGATGCCCGGAATTGATGGCTATGAAGCCACTAGGATCATAAGAAGTACACCAGAAATAAAAGATATTCCTGTTATTGCCGTTACTGCACAGGCTATGCCTGAAGACCGTCAGAAATGCATTGATGTTGGGGCCAACGATTATGTGTCTAAACCAATTGATGTGGATCTTTTAATAACAGCAATAGAAAAACTGACATAAATGCTGGAACCGAGTATTGTAAAAGATGAAGAAGTAGAACACCTGATCAACGATGTCTATGAGATGTACGGCTATGACTTTTCGGGTTATAGCAGAGCTTCCTTTAAACGAAGAGTTAACAGGATCTGCCTGCTAGACCGCTTTACAAGTTTCGCTGAACTTCGATACACGATCATGAACGATCCGGAATATCTGAAACGTTTTGTGGAGGAAGTTACAGTGAATGTTACCGAAATGTTCCGTGACCCTGCCTTTTTTAAAGCTTTAAGAGAGAAAATTTTACCCCAGCTGGGTACCTATCCGCTGATCAGAGTCTGGATCGCCGGTTGCTCTACAGGGGAAGAAGCGTATTCTATGGCTATTCTGCTCAAAGAAGCAGGCTTGTACCATAAATCATTGATCTATGGTACCGATTTGAACCCTTCGGTACTGGAAACTGCGAGAGCAGGCGTTTTTCCTCTGCAGCAAATGAAATTGTATTCTGAGAACTACATCCTGTCAGGTGGGATAAAAGACTTTTCTGATTATTATACCGCCAATTATGACAGTGTGAAATTTGATAAGAGTTTGCAGGAAAAACTCATTCTTTCCACTCATAATCTCGTATCAGATAGTTCTTTTAACAGTTTTCAGCTGATTATCTGCCGGAATGTTTTGATCTATTTTGACAGAGAACTGCAGGAAAGGGTTTTTAAACTCTTTGACAACAGCCTTGAAAATCTGGGTTTTCTAGCTTTGGGTGCTAAGGAAACACTTAGATTTTCCACGATCGATGAAAATTATCATCAGGTAGAAGAACAGAAAATCTGGAAAAAGCTGGATCATCATTAATACCTTTGCCATGAAGCCACAAACAAACATAGAACTGATCATCATCGGTGGATCCGCAGGCAGTTTGCAGGTCATTATTGAGATGATCAAGAAATTGAATGACACCCTTACAGTTCCGATGGTACTGGTACTTCACCGCAAAGCCCAGTCAGGTAATATTCTGCAGACTTTACTGCAGCAGTTTACCAGGATACCGGTTGTAGAAATTGAAGATAAAACAGAGGTCAGGGAGAATACCATATATATTGTTCCTGCTGATTATCACGTATTGTTTGAGAATAGGAAAAATATGTCACTCGACAGTTCGGAAAAGATGAATTATTCCCGTCCGTCTATAGATGTTTCCTTCAGGTCGGCAGCAGAGATTTACGGCGAGAATATGATTGCTGTCCTCTTATCGGGAGCTAATGCTGACGGCGTGGAAGGTTTAAGTCATATTAAGAGAAACAACGGAAAGGTCTGGATACAGGATCCGGAAACCGCAGAAGTGGACTACATGCCCAGACATGCCAAAGAAGAAATTGATTATGATCTCATTATAAAACCCGCTGACTTGGCAGATTATATCAATCGATTATCATACAACTGAATAAAGACAATATAAATAAAATGAGTAAAAAGAGAATTTTAATTTTTGACGATGACACTGCTATTTTAGAAGTCGTGACTATCATATTTGAGGAGAACGGGTATGATGTCAAGATTTCAGAGACGTCTCATGATATTATTGAGAAAGTTGCAGAGTACAAGCCGGACGTTATTCTTATGGATAACTGGATTCCGAAAATCGGAGGAGTGGAAGCGACGAAACTTCTTAAGAGCAATGAGGAGTTCAGGCATATTCCCGTGATTTACGTAACGGCAAATAACGACATCGTTGCTTTAGCAGCTGAAGCTCAGGCGGATGATTATGTTTCAAAACCTTTTAATCTGGATGATCTGGAAGAAATTGTTGCCAAGCATATGAAAGAACAGGCATAAAAAATCTATACAGGCTGACCATATGAAATCTCTCAAATTTTTGAGGGATTTCTTTATGAATTTATTCCCCGTCTTTCAGAAGTTCTAACGTTTTTGTTACTTGGTTTTTGCTGAGAAGTCCGGTATTTATTTTATGAATCAGGGACTGCATTAAAAAATAAAGGTCCGGATTCATAATGATAACCTCAGAAAATGTTTTGACGAGAATTAATTTTTTTGAGACAATATTTTGTGCAATGACGTATTCATCGCTGAGGTTAATATCAAGATTCAATTCCTTTTTGACTGTTAAACGGAAATATTCATCAATAATATTTTTGTCTCTCACCGGATCTACGAGATCAGTTTCTATATTATCCATATTATAATTATTAGTCTGATTAATTATTCATCAAATTTTATACCGTATAAAATAATTAGTGTATTACTAAACTTTTAATTAGTTTTAAAAGTATATTTGTATCTCAATTTACAAAACCTTTGAATACAGAACGGTAAACTCAGATTTTTTATTGAATAAATTATGAATAAAGTAAATGTTTTTTGGTTCAGGAGAGATTTGAGGCTCAGAGATAATATAGGACTTCACCATGCGCTTAATTCGGGGCTGAAGGTAATTCCGGTTTTTATTTTTGATACGGTAATACTGGATCAGCTCCATGATAAAAGCGACAAAAGGGTAGATTACATTCATCAGGCATTGCAGAATATTCATGAAGAATTGCTACAGCATCAGTCCGGACTGTATGTATATCACGGAACTCCCGCCGAAGTTTTTGAAAAAATAAAGGATGAATTTCCCATTGATACTGTCTTTTGTAACCGGGATTATGAGCCGCAGGCTATTCTGCGTGATCAGCATGTTGCGGAACAGCTTTCTCAACATCAGATCCATTTCAAAGATTTCAAAGACCAGGTTATATTCGAGAAAAATGATATTGTAAAAAATGATGGCTCTCCCTATACCGTTTTTACTCCTTATTCAAAAAGATGGAAAGAGAAGTTAAAAAAGATTGAATCTGTTACCAATACATGGACAAATTTTGCATCGTATAAAGGCTCTTCAGAAATTCTTTCGTTGAAAAAAATCGGATTTGAAAAAACAGATATTGAATATACTTTGCCTGTTTTGGATAAAAACATAATAGATTATTACGGAAAATATCGTGATTTTCCAGCCTTGGACCATACTACACATCTGGGGATTGCCCTTCGCTTCGGGACTGTTTCGATCAGAAAATGTGTACAATATGCCTCTGAGCATAGTGAAGTGTGGCTTAATGAACTGATCTGGAGAGAATTTTTTATGCAGATTCTCTATCATTTTCCAAAAGTTGTACATCATTGTTTTAAAAAGAAATATGAAAATATAGCCTGGAGAAATAATGAAGAAGATTTTAAGGCCTGGTGCGAAGGTAAAACCGGATATCCCATCGTAGATGCCGGAATGCGGGAACTTAATGAAACAGGATTTATGCACAACAGGGTACGAATGATTACAGCAAGTTTCCTTACCAAACATTTGCTTATCGATTGGCGTTGGGGTGAAGCCTATTTTGCTGAAAAATTATTGGATTATGACCTGTCAGCTAACAATGGAAACTGGCAGTGGGCAGCCGGTTGTGGCTGTGATGCCGCTCCTTATTTCAGAATATTCAATCCGTATGAACAGGCAAAAAAGTTTGATAAAAACGCCGAGTATGTGAAAAAATGGCTTCCCGAAAATTATAAAGAAGAACCGGTTATAGAACATACACTTGCAAGACAACGGGCATTGAAAACCTACAAAGACGCTTTGGCAGACTAAATATAAATTGACTATTAAAAAATACAAACATTGGCTAAAAAAGGAATTTTACTGATTAATCTTGGGTCCCCAAGATCTACGGCTGTAGAAGATGTAAAGGAATATCTTGACGAATTCCTGATGGATGAAAAGGTAATTGATTATCGCTGGATTTTCAGAGCACTTCTGGTACAGGGAATCATTTTGAAAACCCGGCCCGCAAAATCCGCTGAAGCATATAAAACGGTATGGACAGACGAAGGCTCTCCTCTGATTGTGATCACCAAAAAAGTTCAGCAAAAACTTCAAAAAAGAGTAGATGTACCGGTAGAAATTGGCATGCGATATGCGGAACCGAGTATTGAAACAGGAATCAGAAACCTGGTTGAAAAAGGGGTATCAGAGATTGTTCTTTTCCCATTGTATCCGCAATATGCGATGAGTACCACTGAAACTGTGATTGAAAAAGCGGAAGAAGTAAGGAAGAAACATTTTCCTGATGTGAAGATTAATTATATTCAGCCTTTTTACCATCGCGAGTTGTATACCGATTGTCTGGCAGAAAGCATTCGTGAGAAACTTCCCGTAAATTTTGATGCCTTATTATTTTCTTATCATGGCGTTCCCGAACGTCATATTTACAAGACAGACCCTACCAGAACCTGTAATCTGAATGATTGCTGTTCCAAAGAAACTAATCCCAGCCACCCTTTTTGCTATCGTCACCAGTGCTTTAATACCACGGAAACTGTTATTAAAAAATTAGGTCTTCCAAAAGATAAAGTTATTGTCTCCTTTCAATCGAGATTGGGAAAAGATAAATGGATCGAACCTTATACAGATCATACGTTGGAAACCATTCCTGCCAAAGGCATCAGGAACCTGGCAATAGTCTGCCCGGCTTTTGTTTCCGACTGCCTGGAAACTCTGGAAGAAATATCTGTAGAAGGAAAAGAACAGTTTATTGAAGCGGGAGGCGAAACCTTTACGTATATCCCGTGTTTAAATGATGAAGACCGCTGGATCAAGGTTATTCAAACCTTATGCGAAGAAAAACTCGATCAGTTTTATCTGGTGTAAACAGCGTTTGCTTATTGTATATGAAAGTACAAAAAGAGCTATATCTCTATTGGATATAGCTCTTTTTGCTGGATCAATCTTAGACAATTGTACATTTCAGTAAAATATTTTTCTGTTGTGAACTTTTACCAGATTGATGTTATGCATTTTCTTAATGGTCCTGATCACAGTTTCGACACGCAAGCCGGTGAGGTTGGCTAATTGCTGGCGGGTAAGCGGAATCTGAAAAGAATGTTTATGATGATCATGATCACCTTTGAGACAGTCCATTACTGTTTTGATCTTTAATACAGGATCCGGTGAGGATACATTAAACAGCATCACATATTTGTAATATAATCTGTCTGCAATACATTTAAACATTCTGGAAGACACATCCTGGTTCTGATTCAGTAAGTTGAAAAAATCTGTTTTGCAGAGCTTAATGACGGTACAAGCCGTCTTAGCTGTGGCGTTGGTAGGATAGACCTTATCATCAAATAGAAACGATTCTCCAAAACTTTGACCGTCAGACAAAATATTTTGGGTAAACTCCTTGCCGTCTTCATGATAATTATTAAGTTCAACAATACCATGACTAATCTGAAAATAAAACTTGGGCAGATTACCTTCGTGAAAAATAGTTTCATTTGCTTCAAAGGTTTCATAATTTGCACCATAGGCCAATAATAAATCTTCACTTATTATCATGTCTGAAATTTTTAGAGGTTAATAATGATTGTTACGTTAAAAATTATAGACAAGACATTAGAAATAATAAACCATAGCCGGTAAGAATTTGTAAAAAATATACCATATTTTGTTAGTTTTACATAAAAATATAAATCGATATTGAAGATTTTGAATAATATTAAATACAAAATCAACTATAAACTATAAAAGAAGTATATTTGTAAACTATTTAATTAAAATGAATTATACACTTATCAAAGACTTTATGGTATTGCTGGAAGAGTTTGAAACAGAAGTTCAGGCCCGGCCAGACTCCTATCCCGGGACTCTTCAGGGATTTAAGACATGGATGTTTGATAAAGAAAATCCCGTACTACAGGACAATCCGGATGAACCCTACTGGGAAGGCAAAGAAAATGGGCGTACCCCTGAAAGTGCCATTAATACGTTACTTGTTCATCTCAACCGATACGCAAAGACCTATTCAAAATCGGCCATTGCAAATTCTGAATTTTCAACCCAGGAAGACTTTATTTATCTGATCAATCTGAAGGCTTTCGGACAGATGACCAAAATGGAACTCATTAAAAAGAATATTCACGATAAACCTGTAGGAATGTTGATCATTGCCCGACTGCTCCGCCAGGGCTGGGTAGAACAGATTGAATCTGATATCGATAAACGCAGTAAACTTATTCATATTTCAGAAGCAGGGCTGGTTGCCTTAGAACGGCAGATGGAAAAAATTCGTAAAGCGACCAATATTGTTGCGGGAAACCTTTCCCACCATGAAAAGATGGATCTCATCCGTATTCTGAATAAACTGGATCGTTTTCATTACCCGATTTTCTCCAGAAATATACAACCTAATGAGCTTATAGCAAAAGTATATGAAGAGTACTCTATGGGATAAAACTTACCAGTATAAAATTAATACGGTTAATTGTTAAAACTTATGAGCCGTAAAAAATGCCAAACGGGAAAACCATTTGGCATTTTTAATGGTAACATCTGATAGATGAATAGGCTGTGAAAAGAAACAGGAATTACATTGTTTTAAGATATAGCTCCTGTAATTCCTGTGCTGTAAATGCTTTAGAAGGTACATTTTGTACCAGTTCACCCTGCTTCATGATCCCAATATGCGTGGCTACACTTGCTGCATTAAAAATATCATGAGTTGCCATCAGAACCGTTCTGCCTTCTCTGCCCAGCTGACGCACAATTTCTGTAAATTCTGCAGTAGCGATCGGATCGAGTCCGCTCGTAGGCTCATCCAGGAGAAGTACTTTTGCATCTTTGGCAAGAGCAATGGCAATTCCTACTTTTTGGCGCATTCCTTTTGAATATCCTCCCAATGCTTTATGATGCGCTGTTTCCTGAAGGCCGGTACGCAGCAGTAATGCTGATAATTCTTCTTTGTGATAAGTAAAACCAGCAATTTTAGAGAAAAAGTCAAGGTTCTCTATCCCTGTCAAATTTGGGTATAAAAGTACTGTTTCCGGAATATAGGCTAAATGCTGCTTGATCTTTTGAGGATGATCTTTTACCGAAATACCATTGATAAATGCATCACCGGATGTGGCATTAATCAGTCCCAGAATAATATTGATTGTAGTACTTTTACCCGCTCCGTTTTGTCCCAGAAGCGCAAATATTTCCCCTTTCTTTACTTCCAGATTAAGGGAATGAAGGGCTGTAAAGTCGTTGTATTTTTTATGTAAGTTGGTCGTTTTTAACATAGTTTTCTGTATTTGTTTTGTGAAAGGATGATAAATAAGGTAATGAAAATCAGATAAGGCAGGAAAAGTGGTATAAGCTTTAAGCGCTCAGAAGCACTGAATACTTGTATAATCTGCCGGCTCCAGTCTATAGAATCGGCATTTTTTCCTGAAAAAATAAGCGGATAAAAGAATAATCTTTTTTCTTCATGAAATTTTCTCATTGCAGAAGAATATTGTAAATGATTGTTCATATCAGTTTTTGCCAGGTGACTCTCCACAAGCTGAGTATGAAGATTCGGGAGCAGATAGCCAAGATAAACAGCGGCATCATTTCTTTTTTGCATTTTCTCCGTATACTCTTTTGAAGATTCTGAAGATTCAAGATCACCCATATGCTGCATAGCGTAATACCAGGTCCAGCTGAAAGAGTCATTTTCTTCAACGATAAAATTTCTGTATTGGGGATATACTTTGTAAAACTTTTCCATAGTAGGACGTTTGGCCTCATCCCATTTATTATGATAGCCGTCTCTTTGCTGTATTACCGCTTTCAGCGATTCATGCACAGGATACATCTTCTGAATCAGAATATTGCTGCTCATGGGAATAATAAAATTCATGCTTACCCATACAATAAGCAGTATCAATGCATTTTGGGCAGATGATTTTCTAAAGGAAATAACCCAGCGGCACAAGGTAAACCAAAATACAATATAAAGCCATCCACTGACCATAAAAGCGATACAATATTTGTTTAAAGGTATTTCTATCCAAACTAAAGCAATAATGAGCAAAGCCACATAAACTGAAGAGATTGCCAGAAACCGTATCAACATCTTATGGTCCATTATTTTTTTTAAATTTCCGCTTTGTACGGCCAGAAGCTTCCACGTTCCCCTTTCTTCTTCCTCAGAAATCAGGTTATAGCAAAACGCCACAATAACCAATGGAAAAAGGAAAACCACAACGAAACTAAAGTCGAAATTTCCTGCCGCAGCATTAGCCGGATTATAAAAATCTGAATTGTAACGCTGTTCCTCCAGATTTCGGATGGTTACTCCCTGTATGGAAGGATTCAGGTCTCTCATGCCGATATTCAGAGCGGCCAGTCTGGGAGTTTCATTAACCAGGTTAAATTTGATGTAATAAAGAACCAGACCCAGATCATCCTTATGAAATCTGGTATTCCTTTCGATACTTTCCCTTTGAAATGTTCCGCTTTTTGAAATGACATCCTCATTTCGATCCAGAAATTTTTTCCCGGTGAAAATTGCCATAAGGCCTGCCAGAAATAAAAATAACAAAGCAATGGTGTACGCTTTATTGCGATAAAATTGGGTATATAAATAATGATTCATTTAGATTAATTTTAATTTTCTTCCACTTATTTCAATTACGGTGATGCATATAATCAACCATACAAGCAATGCAATTACAGGTATTGACTGTTTTTTTATACTATCAGACAAAGAAGTATACTGATAATCAAAATCCGGGAATTTCTTCCAGTTATCGTGATCAATGATCGCAGGCGGACCGCCTTTTTCCGGTTTTATATTGCTGATGTGCTCAATCTGCAGATCATTTAGATGTTGAGCCATTTGATAACGGTATTTTTCAGCCTGTTTTTGAAATTGGGTATAAGAGAAAAAGTCTGTTCCCGTAACCATCATGGAAAAATTTTTGATGGCAATTGCCGGGTTGATAAACCCTGAAATATCTGTAAGATCCTGTTGTTGCTGATACAGGTCCTGCAGTTTTTTCTGGTGCCTGATATAGATGGATGAACTTATTTTTTCCCCTTCTTTCATTACAAATCCTCCATAGTTAAAAGGGAGCTCGTTGGTCGTGCTTACCTTATAATAAGCCAGTAAAGAATCTTTGATTTTTTTAAAATGAGGGTCATCGGGATTATGACTGTCTCCTGCTTTTAAAATATCCTTTTCGAGATGGGTCTCAAAAGCAATTCGGGAAGGAGCCGGATAGAGATTTTGTGCGGCAAACTGAATTCCTTTCGGTAAAATAATGATGAAAAGAAGCCAGAAACCGATAAGGCTGATCAGTGCTGAAGAAGTAGTTTTACTGTTGGCAGAAACAACAACGGTCAACGTACTGATGAAAAAATAATAGATCATATAACCCGGTAACAAAAAAGACAATCTTTGTAAAATATCAGCCAGGCCTGTAGTCCCTGACATGGATGCAGCTAAAAAAACAACGGGAATCACCGGAATCAGGAAACACAAAGAAAAGAACCAGAGTCCCAGTATTTTTCCCCAGATAAGATCTCTTCCTGAAGCCCCCTGGACACTGATGATTTTTAAAGTAGCGTTCTCACGTTCCTGTACAACTAAGCCAAATCCGGAAAAAATAATAATCAGAGGAACTATACTCTGCAGGATAAATGCGCTGCTGAATGCTCCGAATCTGACCAGAGTGCCTGAGCTTGCGGCTTCCGAAAGATTGGCGGTGTTCTGTTTATGAGCCTCCAGAAATATGACGTTTCCAAGATAATCATCCAGTCCGTTATCAAAAATACTCAGAGGATGACCCATACGGAAAACCAGATAACCATAATGTGCCATACGGTGAGGATGCTTATCGGGCCTGTGTTCCCAGTTTTCCCGGACCTCTTTCCGGTATTCTTTTATTTTTGAAAAATTATCAGTGTACTTTGTATATCCTATGCCAATGCTCAGCATACAGAATAGGAGTACAGTGATCGTGATAAGCAGGTTTTGCTTCCCGTTAAACAGGTCCTGCCAGGTCTTTTTTACGATCAGTTTTACATTTGAAATCGCCATAATTTAAAATTTATAAGTAGCAGTTAGTAAGTAATTTCTTGGGGCTCCCGGAAATAATCTCAGGTAGTTCTGCGCTCCGATCCAGTATACCCTGTTGGTTATATTATTCAGATTGAAAGACAGTTGAATATGAGATGACGGAGGACTGTAATAGATGGCCGCATCTATTGTTGTATAAGCAGGAATTTCAAAGCTTCTCGTAAACCATGGTACCTTGGAGCTCTGGTAAAGTACACCTATACCAACTCCAAAATCTTTTACAGCATTGATAGCGGAAAAATTATAGCGTGTCCACACATTGACAGAATGTTTAGATGTGTTTTCCTTTCTTTTTCCAACAAGATCGGGATTGGTATCATCCAGTATTTTAGCATCAATACAACTGTATCCTCCGTAAATATGCCACTGAGGAAGAATATATCCTGTCAGCTCGGCTTCAAATCCACGGCTGCGGTCAGCACCACGCTGTACAAGTTCATCAGGTTCTGACGGATTATTGGCATTAATCAGGATATTTCTCTGGTTAATTTCATATACTGCAATATTCAATGATATCTTTCCGGAAAGCTGAGCTTTGATACCCAGTTCTTTAAGGTCTGAGGTTAAAGGTTTAAATCTTGCTGCAGATTCAGAACCGGAAAGAGAAGAGGTATTCGGCATTAAGGTGACCGTATTGGATTGCGGTTGATAGCCGGTAAGGTATGTCCCGTACAGATTAAGATGATCGGTTAAACTGTAAGTGATTCCGAAGCGGTACAGCAATTTTTTATTTTTAAAAGAAGATTCATTGTTCTCTCTGAAATTCGTAGTATCCTGAAACCATTCCTCACGTATGCCGGATAATATTTTAAACTTTTTCCAGGTGAGAAGATGCTGTATATAAGCAGCGTGAGTAGTGGTAAGTGCTGAAGGGAGCGCTGTAGTGATATTAATTGTGTTAAAATCCGCTCCCTGATGATTCTCCGCTCCAGGCGTCAGATCAAACGGATCGACATTGGGTTTAGGCAAAAGGATCCCGTTGTAATTGACGGTTTGATAATCAGCAGCCTTTGCAGGATTGTAAGATGAAACTACAGACCCGTCTTTTAAAAGAAAACCTCTTGCGGCATTTTGCTGGCCTCCCTTCCGTTTTTCCCAGATCTGGCTGTCATATCCTATTAATGCCTGATGGTGTACAGGTCCGGTTTTGAAAGTGAAATTAAAATAAGCATTGATATTATCTACGGCCCATTTTTGCTTCCTTTGAACAAACTGCATCATAGCCAGATTCGATATAGGTTTATTATTCATATCCGGAACAAAAGAATTGGTTGTTCTGTGTTCCTGGAGGTTTTCCCGCCAGTACTGTTTCATATAAGAGGCATTGAAGCTGACTGATCGGTTAAAATGATGAGCTACACTTCCCATGATCATAAGATCTCTGGTTTTAAAAAAGTCGTCCGGAGCACCGAGATTCAACGTTCTGGGCGTACTGTTGAGGTCCGTTTTACCGGCTACCGCCCCAAAAATAGGTTGCCCACGGTCCAGATTTCCATACAGATCATTAAAAATCATCTCCACATTGACAGATGTTTTTTCATTGGGAACAAATGTCACGGAAGGAGAGAAGAGAATACCACTGTTTTTGACGTGCTCCCTGAATGACTGCGCATTCTGATAGGCTCCGTTAAAACGGTAGAGAAGGGTTTTGCTTTTGTTTAAGGGCCCGGTAAGGTCTGCTGCTACACGAAAGGTGTCATAGCTGCCCCCTGATAAGCTGATCTCATGCCTGGAAACTGACAGCGGTTTTTTTGTTACCATATTGATGGTTCCTCCGGGATCGGCACTGGACATGGTAATACTTGCAGGCCCTTTGAAAACCTCCACGCGTTCAATATTGGAAGTCATAGGCTGTAAAAAGTAATACTGCCTTGTTCGCATTCCGTTGATAATCTGTCCTTCTTCATTTTGGCTGATGCCTCTGATATTGTATTGATTATAATAACTGGAAGGAGATACTCCATTTACATTTTTCATAACATCTCCAAGCTGGAAGGCCTGGCGATCTGTGATCAGTTCCTTTGTAACGGTGTTAAGACTTAAAGGAAGATCCTTGTTTTTCATAGCAATCTTAGTCGCCGCAAAAGAATAATCTGAAGTATAGTCTTTAGACTTTCTTCCAATGATTTCGACAGTTTGTACCGCTGTTGATAAAGTATCCGGATGGCGGGATTGAGAATGAAATACTGTGGATACTGTGACGAATGCTACACTGAAGAGCCTCACAGGACTTTGGGGAATAAAGTGAATTATCCCCTGATAATAAAAATTATTGGTAATCATGAATCGTATTGAACGGGCATTGAATACACCCCATTAATAATAAGGACCTATACAGCCATAAAACCGTATGTATCCAAAAAGTAGTGATACAGACTAAAAAATCTGTATGGATAGAATTCCGGCAGAATTAATTTAAGCTACCGTGAAAAATGCAGATGGGGGAGCCCTGGAACTGAAGAAATCCAGGAGACAACGGTAAGAAACAGCTTTGGGCTGTGGCATTTCGCTGTCATTAGTGGTACTGATCGCAAAATCCATATCCAAAGGTTCAGGGAGAAGAATATTGTTCATGTGCATATGAAGGGCACACTGGCATTCGTCGTCCTGAGAAATAGTGGGGATTTTTTCTTCTTTAGAACCTTTTTTATAGATCAACTTACTCTTCGAGTGCTGCGCATGATTGAAACATGTACTGACACCACTGACATTAGAAATAAATATCAGGAATAAAGAGAAGACAAAAAAGACTCTGAGAAATTTTTGCATAATTGAGAAACAAAAGTACAATTTAATTTTAAAAATAAACTAAATATCAGAAAAAAGTAAAGTTGTGACCGAAAAAAGGAATCAGGGAGCATAACAGAATGTTTGCCGCGGTAGGTTTTTAGTTTTTGAATTAATGAAGAACCATCAGAAGGAGTAAAATACAGTTCGATGATCTACATATAAGAAAAGACGCGCTGAATCGAACTTTTCTACTTTTTTGACATACTAAGGATTTTTCTTTACTGAATATCTTTTTGCAATTTAGTGTTTGGGTTTTAAAGAAAAATTATCCACATAAACGGCCTGATGTACACCATTCAACATAACTTTCAGACCAAGGAAGGAGTCCTTTTTTAAAGAAATATGGAGTGTTTTTTTGTCTCCTGTTATTTTTGAAGGTTTTGCAATTGAGACATATGATTTAGGATCAGTCGTGCTGTTGATAGAGAAGAATTCCCATGTTGTTTCTCCTCCGTTGTCAGAAAGATCTAGAGAAAGCGTATAAGTTCCTGCTTTAATTTTCGGCGTCACCAGGTACATATTTTCTCCCGGATTATTCATAGAATAAAAGATAATTCTTTTATCACTGGCATACAGCATTCCTTTTCCGGATTGAGCAGTCCAGCATTTATTAATATCCTTCCAGGTATCAAAATTTTCAGTAATTGCGGATACCGTTTTACATTGTGCATGTGATGCTGCCAGCCCTCCCAATACAGCTATTCCCGTGAATACAATTTTTCTCATGTATTATTATATATTTTGAAGTAAAAATAAGTAAAAAAGACTGTGTGTAAAAGCCCGTTTCCTGAATATATTATGTTTTTTAAATGATATTAAATATGTCATGGAGAAAAGGTAAACGAAGAGGTGAGGTCAGCTTCTATTTTTTATTTAATTCGATCCATACCGGCGCATGGTCACTGCTTTTCTCCCATCCCCGTACATATTTGTCGACACCTCCTGATTTTAGCCTTGATTTCAGTAAGGGACTCAACAGGATATGATCCAGCCGTATTCCCGCATTGCGTTCGTATGCTTTATAAAGGTAGTCCCAGAATGTATAAATTTTTTCTTCGGGAAACAGGTTTCTGATGGAATCAGTCCAGCCTTTCCTGATGAGCTCCCGATAGGCTTTTCTTACTTCTTTCCTGTACAAGGCATCATTTTCCCAGCGTTCCGGTTTGTAGACATCTTCCGCATTTGGAATGATATTGAAATCACCAATGAGAATGGCGGGAAGTTCCATATCTATGAATTGCTGACTGCGTTTTTGCAGCCGCTTGATCCATGCCAGTTTATAGTCAAACTTCTCACCGGGATACGGGTTGCCATTCGGAACATAAAAACAACAGATGACAATCTGGTCGATAATCGCTTCAATATAGCGGCTTTGCACGTCATCATCGTCACCGGGTAAAGAACGCTGCACTTCAATGATTTCACGATCTTTTGCCAGTATGGCAACACCGTTCCAACTTTTCTGTCCCTTCCAGATGGCCTGATAACCGGCCTGATTTATGGCTGTAATCGGGAAACGTTCCTGAGGAGCTTTTAATTCCTGTAAACAGACAATATCGGGTTGAGCTTCCTCTAACCATCGAAGCAGGACCGGCAGCCGGCCGTTTATTCCGTTCACATTATAAGTAGCAATTTTCATAAGATCAATTATTTAAGTCATTGTAAGAATCAGTGAGAGAATATAGAGTTTACATCATATCGTATGCCGTTACTTATCATAGAAATATAAATTTACTTTAAACAATAAGAAAGAAATCCATCTTTCCTCAGAATATTTCTGAACATTAGTATATTTTTCATCTCAATTGGCTTATAAATTGATATCATAAAGTTCTTGAATTTCGATGGCTAATGACTAAATCAATTACAATTTTACTGTTCTTTTTATGCGGTTTTTTCTTTTTACAGGCACAGGAAAAAAAAGACTCGTTGTATTACAAAATAGAAGAATTTTCGGATCAAAGGAAAGTGACTAAATTCATTCATCGTCTGATATTCCGTAGAGAGGCAGATTCCACTTCCGTAAAGTCAATAACGGAGAAGCTGTCTCAGGATACATACAATAAAAAATACATCAGAAAGATACGCATTGAGCCTATTGATCCTTTTGGATATGGTTCACAAGACAGTAAAGAAAGGCTCAAGTGGTATGACTGGATGAAAGATCACCTTCATTCCACCACCAGAATTTCGACGGTTAATAATTATTTACTTTTTAAGGAAGGTGAAGAATACAATGCCCAGAAGCTGTACGAGTCCGAGCGTTTGCTCAGAGCAATGCCTTTTGTAAACAGAGTGAATATCAGTGTTTCAGAGGATCCATCGGCTAAAGATTCTATTGATGTTGTTGTAAGAGTACTTGATTCCTGGAGTTTAAAACCAAGACTAAGCTATTCAGGAAGCAAGATTGGATTGGGACTGACTGAAGAAAATGTATTGGGATTAGGCCATACATTAGATTTCCTGTACAGAAATGACTCCAAAGAGAAACAAAACTACCTTTTGGGGAGTTACACGGCGTATAACCTTTTCGGTACCTATATCAATGCGCAGCTTTTAGGAGAAAGGGATTTTTTTAGAAATGAAAGAATTAATTTCAATGTCAGAAGAGACTTTTTCTCCCCTTTAACAAAATGGGCAGGAGGTTTTACCTTTGAGTATTTTATGCGGAATGTTTTGCTGCCTATTGGAGCAGATACGGCTTATCCGGAGGTTCAAATCAAGGTATACAACCAGGACCTGTGGGGTGGTTATCAGATTCCTGTTTCCTCTGATGCCAGCCAGAAGGTCTCCAGTAATATTGCGGTGATCGGTAGATTTCAGAATTATCAATATAAGGACAGCCCGGGAATTGACAGGTATGAATATTTCAAATCGTACAGCAGTTTTCTGATGTCTGTTGGATTCATTAACAGGAGCTTTTCGGTTCAGAGAAATATTTTTCAATATGATTTACCGGAAGATATCGCTTACGGGAAATCGCTTACTATTACTGCCGGAGGATTATCAAGAAGTAATGAGGTGAAGCCCTATGTAGGAATTTCTGCCTCCTATGGTACGTTTACAGGCCTGGGCTATTTTAACGTAAGAGCCCAGTTTGGGCGCTTCTTTAACGAAGACAATCAAAACCGTGAGTCTTTCCGTCTTGACGGGACCTATTTTACCCATCTTACCGATTGGAAATTTGCTAAAGTAAGACATTTCTTTTCTCCCACTCTGGCATTGGGAAATCCGCAGCACAACTATTCTTATAAAGACAGGATTACACTTACTTCTCCCGATGAATTTCCCGTTTACAGCTCAGATTATATTGGAACCAAAAAACTTGTGCTAAGATATCAGCTTCAGATGTTTATCAATAAAACATGGAAGAACTTCCACTTCAGTCCTTATTTAACGGCAGCAGTGGGTTGGTTGGGGATGCCTAATGACACCCTTCTGAAAACAAAAGCAAACACCAAAATCGGCATCGGGGTTTTGATCAATAATCCGTTTCTGGTTTTCAACAGAATTCAGATTTCCTTCATGTATTATCCCCGTGTTCCTTTTGATAATAATTCTGTTTTTGATTTCAACAGCAACCGCAACAATCTTTTACCAATCAATAATCTTGCAGCAGATATCCCTCATTTTGTGAATTTTGGAAATTAAGGAGTAAAACCAAAAAATAAAGTCATACTACAGGTTAGATAAGGAAGATTCAGTTTATCGTTTTTTTAAGCTCATTGTTCGGTTAGTGAGATACTGTAGAATTGTATCAGCTGCCTGAATTTCATCACAGAAATCTCCGGGAGTGAAAAATATGCAAATATTGTCCTTATACATTCAGGGTAACAGTCTCCGTTATTCCTATCCTGTACAAAAATTAAAATGCCAAGCATGCTTATAATTTTAATAAAACAGCCAGGAACCACTTAAAAAAGCAGATGTGTTTTTAAAATATAAATATTATCCTTTTATCGAATTATATCTATAAGATTAATGAATGGTATCTCCTTCAAATATAGTACTTTTGGTGCGAAACCAAAATGAGAAAAAACTATGAAAAACACATGTGACTGTATAGAATTATATAATAGTGGCATCAATAAAAAAAGAATGATATGCCGTAATCGGTCATCTCAAAATCATACTTCACCATTCGATAGTATACTTGTCAGCAAAACATTTCAACGGTTTCTTGTTTAATTACTTTCATACCTTTTTTTATTTCTCAGTTATCAATTAATGATAAAGGAATATCCAAAATTTCAAAACATAATTTCCATAAAAATCAAACAAATGAAAAAAAGAATACATATTGCACTGCTTTTTTTAGGAGGTCTGTATGTTTGTGTCGATCATGTTAGTGCCCAAATTGGGATAGGAACTTCAAATCCTCAAGGAGCATTACATATAGATGGTACGAAAGATAACCCTGCGAATGGGACACCAAGCGCCGCGCAGATATCCAATGACTTTATTATTAACAAGACAACAGGTTTTATTGGAGTTGGCGTTCTCAGTCCGCAGGTAAAACTTGATATGAGATCTGCAGCACCGGAAAATGCGCTGGGTCTCAGTACAACAACAATGAGCGCCTCTGATGCCGGAGCAGGAGCTGTACGGTATGATGTAGTGAATACACCGGTAGGTGCTAAGATCGAAGTATCGGATGGATCGGTATGGCATAAAGCATATGTAGCCCCTCAAAAAGTGGTTATTGTTGCCCGTAAAGTATCGAGCCAGTCGATCACTCAGAATCTGGCTACCAATATCATCAATTGGAATGTGGTACGGGATATGAGTAATAGTTTTGATGGTACAACCGGAATATTTACAGCACCCCGCGACGGTACGTATACTTTTTTACTGACCTTTAATTTTAACGGTGAAGTTATTAATGACAGCTCCAGGGTAGAATCTCAATTTTATAATACCACAACGAATACTGTCCTGGCAAGTGTTTACAAGACTTTCGGGCAGTCTATGACAGGAACTGCAGATGATGCCAATGCGACCCGTGCTACACAGGCGGGAGGATCAAGTACAGTCACCCTGACGTTACTTGCGGGTACCAAGGTAGCAGCAAGGCTTTGGCATAACCTTGTATCAACTGGCTCCGTGGCATTGAGAGTAACTACCAATCCCGCGGATCCTACCAATCCGGATGACGGATTTAATAATTTAACCATCATAGAACATTAGAAATAGATCAGTATGAAACATAAAATCAATAAGGCGCATCAGCTGCTTGCCGGGATTCTGTTTTTTTCTTCCGTGTACACAGCTGCTCAGGTAGGTTTTTTTACTGCCAATTCCATTCATCCTTTGCAGATAGATGCTGCAAAAGATAACGGTATTGCACCTGATAGCCAGAAACTTTCAAATGACATAGTGGTAAATGCTGCCGGAAATGTGGGAATCGGTGTTTTAAATCCTGTTACCAAAATGGATCTTCGTTCAACAGATAATAAAGGGCTTGTAGGTCTTGGAACAGGCACTCAGACACCAGTAGAAGCGGGAGCGGGGGCGATACGGTATAACAGCAACGGTTTTTTAGAATATTCGGATGGAGAACAGTGGATAGCATTGCCCCTTGCCCCACCGGTAAAAGCACTTGTTAATGCTAGTAAAGCTTCTGCACAGAGTATTGGCAGCAATTCCACCATTTATGTGACAGGCTGGACTGAAACCGTAGATTCAGGAAGTGGGACAAGTGGTGATTTTGATCCTGCAACCGGTACTTTTACTGCTCCAAGGGACGGATTTTATCTGGTGTCCTTCAACATTACGCTCGCCAACGGAAATATTCCCAAGAATACTTTTATAGAAACAGCAATCGAAAGTGACCGTAGCACAGAAAATATTCCAATATTTAAAACAGTCAATTCTTATCCTGCATTTCAGGCCGGTACCGTAAGCAATTATATCAGCGGAAACTGTAATGCAATTTTTAACCTTAAAGCAGGAAACACAATTAAATTTAGTGTTAAGCACAATATAGGTTCTGCGAGAAATACCTTGAATGACGGGAAATTTAATAACCTGAGTATTAGTGAACTTTAAAAACATATAATGATGAAATATAATGAGCTTAATAAGGTAATCAGAATCATTGTGCCGTTCCTTTTTTGGGGCGGATATACACAGGCACAAATAGGCTTGGGGATCCCGGATCCAATCAATCCGGTTGAAATTAAAACTGACGCAGGTAAAGTTATTGTAGATAAAAACGGGAAATTGGGAGTACTGGTTTCCAACCCGAAAGTTGCCGTAGATTTACGAAGCGGAACAAATGGCGCAATAGCCATAGGAAATACAAATAAAACGGCTGTACAGGCCGGAGCCGGAGCCTTACGCTATGTGGCCAGCCCGGCGATCGGAGTAAAAGGGTATCTGGAATTTTCTGACGGTACCAATTGGGTGAGTTTCTTTCCGAAAGGAAAGCCTCGTATCGTGGTCATGGCCAATAAGAACAGTCAGGATACGTATGTATTTGAAAGTGCAACACCTTCAGAAATTGGTGCCAAATCAGGTATTGTACAACGAAGATCCTCCTATTTGACCAATTGGTCGGAAAAACTGGATTCCGATTCCGGAGTTCCCACAAATAATTTTGATCCTGCTACAGGAGAGTTTATTGCACCGAGAACGGGCGTTTACTTTGCTACCTTTACCTTTGCTCTTCAATCGAGCCAGGTGAATACAGGCGGAAACAATCAGACAGAAGCGATATGGGAAGTCAGGAATCCTGCCGGTACCATTACACAAAGGGTAAAAACAAATAATGGCTATGCTTCTGATACGGGAGGAAGTCCTAATGCCGTTCCGGTGGGGTCAGCCTGTACCGTAAGTGTGTACCTAAATAAAGGAGACAAATTGAGACCGTTTACCTGGATTACCGTAGCCTTTGACGGTACCATAAGTCAATTCGATATTTCAGGAGGTGGCGCTTATAATTCACTTACCATTGTGGAGCAATAAAGAAATTCATCTTATATCATCTTAATTTTTGCTCGAATTTTTATATAAGATGCTGGGGATATTTTCCCGGCTCTGCCGGGAAAATCTTACTATCTCCTTAAGGCAAAAGAGACTTCTGAAGTCTCTTTTGTTATTTTCGGAAAACCCTTATTTAGTCTTTGCTAAGCGTCATATGCAAAATCGGATAGCTTTTTCCTTGTCCATCCAGTTCAGATCTTTTCAAAACCTTAAATTTCATATGCTTATAAAATCCAACAGCCTGAATATTTTGTTCATTCACATCCACCTGAGTGATTCCAAGATATTCCACCCCATAGATAATCAGTTTTTTACCCAATCCTTTGCCCCGGAAGTCATTGTGAATAAATAACATCTCAAGATTTCCCTCACTGACACCGATGAATCCGGCTAACTGATTGTTTTCTTCAATCCCGAAAAGGATAACATGTTCAAAATAACCGGGAATGGCCTGTTTGTAATACGTAAAATCTTCTTCTTTCAGAAAATCATGGGTATGTACAACCGCACTTTCCCATATTTCCATCAAACGGGGGTAGTCTGATGTTGTAATCTCTCTAATCATAATGGTAATTTTTGAAAAGCAAAGGTCGGTCTTTATCAATATTCTCTGCTGAACCCAGGTTAAAAAATACGTTTCCTGATTCTGCTTAAAGCCTGTGGTGTAATCCCGAGATAGGATGCAATATCTTTTAAAGGAATATAATTTAAAGTGACTCCATACTCATGTATCATCTGCAGGTAATACTGTTCGGGTGAATATTTAATCAGGTCAATATTTCTTTGTAGCAATCTGTTCAGGAGCTGCGCAGTTAAATCACCAAATACATTTTTTACATTCGGTAGGGCTGTATATAACTGTTCTGTTTTCTCTTTGTCAATTCTGTAGATACTGCTGTCTACAACAGTTTGTACAGTAAAGGTTGATTTTTGCTGAAGAGTAAATGAGATATTAGACATGGAAAAGGTCCCTTCTTTACAAAACCAGAAGACCTGCTCTTCCCCCTTATGATTTAATGTCCAGCAACGGGCGATACCTTTAAATATGAAATAGCTGTATTTTTCTATTTCCCCTTCCTGAACCAAAAACGTATTCCTCGGAACCTGTATCTGCTCAAAATATTGATCAAATACTCTGGATTCTTCCGTACTGAACAGGTTTTCATGTACATTAAATTCCTTCAGGAGTTTTTCTAAAAGCATTTGGTTTTACGGTTTTATATGGTGTCCGGATCATCAGAGAGCCTTTCTTTGTTTCCAGATCTGCAACAAACAAACTCAATGCAAATTACAAAGAATTCCGGAACTAAGAAAATGAGGAAAGACAGATTATCTTTTATAACATAAAAGGATAAGGTGAAATAATAATATCTTCCATAGGATATGATTGAAAAAATTGAAGTAAATGTTTTCATATGACTTATTTTATAAACCACAAACTCCCTAATATCATAAAATAGCAATACCTTTGAAGACATCATTTAATTCTCTATTCATACCATGCAGGGAAACGAACTTGCTTATCAGATATATTCACCCGGATCTGTCCTGGGCTTATTCAGCAATGCTTTAAAACTGAATGCAACAATTAATCTCATTTATCTCAAAGGAAGGTATGCTTTTGGAGGTGGGAAAGCCTATGGAAACTATTACTATGACAATTTGTTTTCAGAATCTGATAATATTTCAATCGGGGTACGTGTTTCGGCCCTATTAAGAAGTAAGATTGAAAATAATGAAGTCTATACCCTGAGAGGATATATTGAAAAAAGTATCAAGAACTCATCAGTAGAACTGCGTTTTGTAGTGGACGAGATTATTCAGCAGGAAGAGAGAGCCATTTCAGAAGAAGAGCTGCAGCGATATGAGCTGATCCAGAAAAAA
Organism: Chryseobacterium sp. UNC8MFCol; assembly: GCF_000482305.1. Classification (NCBI taxonomy): domain Bacteria; kingdom Pseudomonadati; phylum Bacteroidota; class Flavobacteriia; order Flavobacteriales; family Weeksellaceae; genus Chryseobacterium; species Chryseobacterium sp. UNC8MFCol. The sequence goes on along the minus strand of NZ_AXUZ01000015.1, from coordinate 71,306 downwards.
CTTGAAAAAGGCTCTAAAGATCTTGAATCTATGATCAGGGACAAAATTTTAAAAGATGAACCGATCAGAATTGCCAATATTTATGGAAATAATGCGATTGTTCAGCGTGATTTTGCCGAAGGTCTGGATGTTTCACAGAAGTATTTTCAGATTTCGGAATATACCTGCAGTATTACTTCATCTACCTCGATAGCCTCAAAACTGGAGGAGGTTTCTGTATTGGATTATGATATCATTGCATTGGTAAGGGGAGGAGGAGACCGCCAGAGTATGGAAACTTTTAATGATATTGTTCTGTCTGAGCTATTTATTGACTTACAGGCAGTAACGGTAACTGCTATCGGACATACAGTGGATGAAACCTTGCTGGATAAGCTGGCCGATAAAAGATTCCATCTGCCTCATGATTATGGTGCAGGCCTTCATGCAATAGTAGAGAAACTTTCACATGAAAAATCTAATTCCAGGGCGTTGCTGATTGATGAGGTTAAAAAAGATGTCACCAAGCAATTTGCGGAACAGGTTTTAACACTGGAAAAGCAGCTTAAAAAAAAGAACGACGAATTTACAGAAGCCCAGAAAACCTTCAAAGAGCAGGCCGAAAATCAGGTTAAAACATTTACAGAACAGCTTAAAGTCCGGAATGAAGAAGTAGAGAAGCTGAAAAAAGATCTTTCAGAAAAACATGGCGAACAAATAAAAACGCTGACGGAACAGCTTTCAAAGAGAACCGAAGAATTCCAGAAATTTCAGGAATCATCAGCCAGACAACTTCAGGAGACGCAAAAGAACTTTGCAGAACAGCAGAAACAGCGTCAGGAAGAAATGGAAAGCTATAAAAAAGAAATTGCCCTCCTTCACGAAAAAAATATACAATCAGCGATTAATGAAAAAACCGCCTCTTTAAAAGCCGGAATGGAATCTCTTCAACAGGAGAATTCCCGGTTGAATACGGAAATAAAGAACAGCAAAACCGATTATACCAGAATTGTTATCGCTGCTGTAGTGGCCCTGGTAGTGGGAGTAGTATTGGCAAAGGTGTTTTCATAGGCTTTTTAAGACTTCTCCGAAAACCTAAAACCTATTCCATGTATATTTTCAATGAGTATATTCTGTTCATTGACTAATATTTTTCGCAACCGGGAAATAAATACATCAAGGCTTCGCCCCATAAAATAATCGTCATCACCCCAGATGGCCTGCAAAATATCCTGTCTTTTTAATACAATATTCTTGCTTCGGATGAAATACAGGAGAAGCTCAGATTCTCTTTGGGTAAGGGGGACAGAGCATTCATCACATTGCAGCGTGTAATTTTTAGGATCAAAATCAAATTTTCCGACCTTGTATTGCAAAGGGATAGTCTGTGTTTTTTTGGAACGTTTCAGAAAAACTTCGATCTTAAGGATTAATTCCTCGATGCTGAAGGGCTTCACCAGATAATCATCAGCACCAATTTTTAATCCTTTGATTCTGTCTTCTTTTAGTGCTTTGGCAGAAATAAAAATGATCGGGATCTCAGAATTCTCTTCACGGATTTTTTTAGCCAGATCAAAACCGTTGATTTCAGGCATCATAATATCGAGCAAGCAAATGTCAAAATTCTGGCTGTTGAAGGCGTTGAGGGCCGATTTTCCATCCGGATAATGATTGATCTGATAATAATTTTCCAGGCTGTCCTGGATCAGGAAAGCGATTGTCTCATCATCTTCAGCATATAAAATTTTTGATTTCTCCATGTCAGATATTTTAAAAAGGAATGAAAAGCGTGGTCGTAATTCCTCCATCCGGATTATTTTCAACGGAAATTTTCCAGTTGTGCTGCTGAACAATCTTTTTTACATAAAAAAGGCCCAATCCAAAACCGTTAATCTCGTCACTTTTCACTGTATTTACTCGGTAAAATTTATCAAATATATGAGGAATATTTTTAGCAGGAATCCCCATTCCGTTATCTTTAAAGGATAGATAAATGCCTTTGGTCGTTTTATGTGACGAAATCATGATTTCAGGTTGAATCTCGCAGTATTTAACGGAATTATCCAGAAGATTGTAGATGATATTGCTGAAATGAAATTCATCAGCAGTAATGAAAATACCGGGGTCAATAGCTATTTCAATACTCACATTTTCATTTTTCTGCTTTACAGATTCCGCAATATGCTGCACAAAAGGAAGTAACGTGATTTTTTGTAGTTTTAAAGAAAGTCCTGAAGCATCATTTTTAGCAATATTGAGTATTTTTTCGATATGGCTGTTCAATTTCAGGCTCTGATTGATGATGATCGAAGTATAGGTTTGCAGTTTCGTATTTTCCTGCACGGCAGATTGTTTGTTAAGAGATTCCGAGGCCAGCAGGATGGATGACAACGGCGTTTTAAACTCATGCGTCATATTATTGATAAAATCGCGCTGAAGCTCAGAAAATTTCTTTTGCTGGATAATTGTATAAATAGAATATACATAGACCAGCAAAATAATGATAAGGGCAAACGTAAGAACATACCAGAACCGGAGAGAGCTGATCAGATAAGTGTTTTTATCAGGAAAACGGATCGAAAAATAGTACACCAGATTTTTATGTTTCGGAAACCGGATTACTTTGATTTTAGAACTTTCCTGGGCAGAAGAGATGTACTTTCCGTAGATCATCTTATCATTATGGCAGTTATATAAAGCATACACGTAATCGGTATGGATCTGAAAACGGTTGAATGATGTTTTCAAATAATATTCCAGGACGGTATGATGAATTTCTTTATTGATGCTGACAAGGTAATAATCGTTGGCAATATTCTGTACCGGATTTTCGGTAAAGGAATTTTCTTTACCTGACAATTTTTCTACCACCTCCATCAACGCAATATTTACTTTCTGGTTGAACTTCTGATCTTCAAGCGTATAGGCTTGCCGGGCCCAGAGAAGTTGAGCTATTAAAATACCGATAATAGCCACAAACCCCAGGGTGATGATGATATTAAGTTTCTTTATTTCCATTAGCCGAAGCAATATTATCCAAAAATATCTATTTATTGCCAGCTATTAACAACTCATTAACAAATGTTTGAAAGTGGTTAACAACTTCTCTCAACATTGGGTTTTACATTTGCTGAAACAAACGTAAAACCTGTCATGTAAGTTTAATAATTAAAATATATACTCATGAAAAATTTAAAAATCACTGCACTTCTTGCTGTCTTGGCCTTTTCTCCTTTTTATGCAAATGTTATCGCTGACGGAGGAGTTTCTGTTGTTAAGCTATTGGCTGATGCCATCAAATGGAATAAAGAATCTATCGATGTAGGAACAATTCCTCAGGGAAAACCGAAATTAATCAGATTTGAATTTACCAATACCGGTTCAAAACCCATTGTTATTCAAAATGTAGCACCTTCTTGCGGATGTACCACAGCAGATTACACAAAAACTCCGATCCAGCCGGGGAAAAAAGGATTTGTAGAAGCAAGTTTTAATGCAGCCGCGGCAGGACCATTTATGAAAACTGTAAATGTTACGACAAGCGAAAGCAAAACACCTAAAACACTTTCATTCAAAGGAGTGGTAAAATAAGGACTAAAAGCCCCGGACTTTCTTTCAAAGAAGGTCTGCAATGAGATAATATCATTAACCGGACGGAAAATCTTTTTCCGTCTTTTTTATTTCTATAAGCAATGGCATGTTTTTCATGCGTTTTTTAAGACTTCTGAAAAGGTGTAAAAATAGAAATAAGTATAAATACTCCGGTTTCTAAAGATCACGGACAGTACTGATTCTTACGGATATATTACAGCATAAAACCCGGAATTTCTTGAAAAGAAATTCCGGGTTTTATGCTTTTATTTGTTCTTATATTAAAAACGGAGCCAGCCCCGCTCTATGATTTCAATCCGGAGAATAACACATGAAAAATGAATATAGGCATTCATTTTTCTGAAGTGTAAAGAAAGATTGCAATAAGTACTAGTTAAGATCGTAATTGGTAATAACTAATCTCAAAATAAAGTGAACATAATCCTGATCAGCATCTTTTCTGCTAAGGAGTTTGTTTTTGTACTCATAAGAATTCAGGGTTTTTGATAATCCCTGATACGTTTCAAAATCATCTCCTTTGATCTTTACTCTCGTATTTCCATCTCTTCTCTGAACGAGCTGGTCATCTAAAGTTCTCACTTTAAACAGAGCCTCACACAATGTAGGACGGGATTTTGCAGACCCAATGTATCTTTCAACGATATTAATTTTAAAAGAATCAAATATGATGGTATTAAAAACAATTTTAGAATTAGGCTCCTGAGTATTGAGCTCAAGCTTGTAGTTCATTAATTTAAATTTTTGTAAAGATAAGTTTAATTATTTCAAATACTAGTACCATTTTAATAGATCATTCCCATTATAATGATTGAATTTTATTCCGTTTATTGAAAATACGGTATTATGGAATAAAGTTTTTTGTGGTAAAACATTGATATTTAGGGGCTCCGATCAAATAAAGGAAACTATTGTACAGAAAAAACTATATTTTTATTTTTTTATAAAAATTTAAACACGAAAAAAATAATACCATTGTATCAACTTATAAATGAACGATAAGTAGAAGCAGTTGAAAATTTTTACCTGCTTTATTTTTTTCCTCCTAAGCATTTGCGTAATTTTATTCTCTGTATAATAGAATTCATATTAATATCAATACAATGGAGAGATATAATTACGGAATGGTTGGCCTTGGAGTAATGGGGCGAAATCTTCTTTATAATATTGCCGATAATGGTTTTTCAATCGCAGGATTTGACCTCGACGAAGAAAAAGTAAAAGAATTAGAAGAAGGCGCCACTTCAACAATGAAAGTAAAAGGTATAGGATCTTTAGAAGATTTTGTAGCTGCACTGGAAAGCCCAAGGAAAATTATTCTGATGGTTCCCGCCGGAAAGCCTGTGGATGCAGTACTCGAAAATATTACCCCGCTTTTAAGCAAAGGAGATATCGTAATTGATGCCGGTAATTCCTACTTTGAAGATACAAACAGACGTGTTGCTGATCTGGGTTCAAAAAACCTGCACTTTATGGGAATGGGCGTTTCGGGAGGTGAAAAAGGAGCGAGAACAGGCCCAAGTATCATGCCCGGAGGTGATTTAGAAGCTTTCAACCTTCTACAACCAATGCTTGAAGCAATTGCTGCAAAAGTAGATAATGAAGCCTGTACAGCTTATATGGGGAAAGGTTCTGCCGGAAACTATGTGAAAATGGTACACAACGGAATCGAGTATGCAATCATGCAACTGATCAGTGAAGCCTACGATTTGCTGAAAAGAGGGGCGAAACTCAATAATGATCAATTGTATGAGGTTTTCAGAGAATGGAACAATGGAGAAATGAACTCGTTCCTGATTGAAATCACCAGAGATATTTTCCAGCAAAAAGATACATTCACAGATCAATATCTTATCGATCAGATTTTGGATAAGGCAGGGGCAAAGGGAACCGGAAAGTGGACTTCCGAGCAAGCCATGGAAATCGGAGTTTCCATTCCGACCATTGATATTGCCGTGACTTCAAGAATTTTATCAGCATATAAAGAGGAGAGGGTTCAGGCTTCTCAATTGTATCCTAAAGCAGAAATTGCAACCCCTGAAAATACAGACCAATTCATTAAAGAAGTAGGAGATGCCTTATATCTGGCTACGCTGATAAGCTATGCTCAGGGATTGGCCTTACTCGTGAAGGCTTCTGAAGAATATAAATTTGAGATTCCCTTAAAAGATGTAGTAAAAATCTGGAGAGGAGGTTGTATTATTCGTTCCGTTCTGTTAGAAAAGTTTTATACAGCTTATACCAAAGATCCGAATCTGTCTAATATTTTATTGGATGCTGATATTGCCGCGATAGTGAAAGAAAAAATAGGTTCCTTAAGAAAAACAGCTGCCTTTGCGGTTTCAAACGGAGTTTCAGGTTTAGGACTTCAGACAGCTTTAGGGTATTTTGATGCGTATACCACAGAATATCTTCCTATCAATTTAATCCAGGCTCAGCGTGATTATTTCGGGGCACATACCTATCAGCGCCTTGACAGAGAGGGCGTTTTCCATACATCATGGCAGAGTGTAAATCAATAAACCGGGTAAAAATGAACGAGAATAGAATTTTGCAGCCCACTACAATCATTATTTTTGGTGCTACAGGAGATTTGGCCAAAAGAAAACTTTTTCCGGCGTTTTATAATTTATATATAGATGGAAGGATGCCCAAAGGCTTTAATATTATTGCCCTGGGAAGAGCCGAAAATACAGACGAAAATTTCAGAAATTACGTTAAAGAAAATCTGGAAGATTTTTCAAGAAAGAAGGTAACCTCCGAAGACTGGGCAGGTTTTCAGGCTCATATCACCTACTTTCAGCACCAGCTGGATGAAGAACAGTCTTATAAAGATTTATATCAGAAATTAAAGGATTTCGATACCGTTTATGGAATGAGAGCCAATCGATTGTTCTATTTGTCAATCGGGCCCAACTTTATTTCCACGATTTCCAATCACATCAAAAATACTTCATTAGCCTCAGATTCAAAAAAAGACAGAATCATTATCGAAAAACCTTTCGGGCACAACAAGCAATCTGCCGTTGAGCTGAACAGTCTTCTGGCAGAAACATTTGAAGAAGAACAAATCTACCGTATCGATCATTATCTGGGGAAAGAAACCGTACAGAATATACTCGCTTTCAGATTTGGAAATTCTATTTTTGAGCCGCTTTGGGATCATAAATATATAGAATCGGTGCAGATTACGGTGGCAGAAGAAGTAGGTGTTGAAACAAGAGGCGCTTTCTACGAACAAACCGGAGCCCTGAAAGATATGATTCAAAATCACCTGTTGCAGATTCTGTGCATGGTGGCTATGGAACCTCCGGCTTCTTTAAAATCCGGTGAAATCAGAGATCGTAAAGTGGATGTCTTAAAAGCAATTCGCAGAATTTCTTCCGATCAGGTTGATCATTACGCTGTAAGAGGCCAATATGGGAGAAGTATTATCGACGGAACCGAAGTAAAAGGATATCGCCAGGAAAATGGAATTGCTTCTGATTCAAACACAGAAACATTTGCTGCTATAAAATTTTATCTGGACAACGAGAGATGGCAGGATGTGCCTTTTTACGTTCGTACCGGAAAGAAAATGAAAGAAAAACATTCCTATATTACCATTCAGTTTAAACCGCTGCCTCATTCAACATTTTCAGATACTCCACATCATTTATCCGCCAACAGGTTAATCATTAACATCCAGCCCATGATGGATATCAGGCTTCTGTTTATGGCCAAGAAGCCAGGACTTGCTATGGATCTGAAACCTGTGGAAATGATTTTTGATAATTTTGCCTGTCAGGAAGATACTCCTGAAGCTTATGAAACTTTATTACAGGATGCATTACTTGGTGACCTTACCTTATTTATGCGTTCCGACCAGGTGGAAGAGGCATGGGACGTTGTCACCACTATCCAGGAAGCCTGGGAAAATAATAAAGACTCATCATTTCCCAATTATAAAGCTGGAAGCTGGGGCCCGGAAGACAGCAATACACTGGTTGAAAGACAAGGGCATAACTGGGTGTAAAACAATAAAAACTAAACAGACAGAAAATGAATATTACAGTATTTGACGATTTGGATACACTGTATAAAAAAGCAGCTGATACCTTTGTAAATCTTTCAAAACAATCTATTCAGAAGCATAACCGATTTGCTGTAGCTTTAAGCGGAGGTTCTTCTCCCAAGGCTATTTTTAAATTGCTGGCTACAGAAGAATACGCAAAGCAAATTGAATGGAATAAGGTTTACTTTTTTTGGGTTGATGAGCGATGGGTGCCTTTACATGATGATAAAAGCAATTTCCGTATGACGGATGAAGCGCTGCTTAAGCACGTTCCTGCAGATAAAGATCATATTTTCCCCATGTATCAGGATGGTATTCTTCCCGAAGATTATGCTAAAGTATATGAAAAACAGATAAGAAAAGTTCTTGGTGAGGAAGGAATATTTGATTTTATCCTTTTAGGAATGGGGGATGACGGCCATACAGCATCCTTATTTCCCGGTGAAGAAGTTTTACAGGAGAAAGAAAAATGGGTAGCAGCTTATTATCTGAAGCCCCAGGAAATGTTCAGAATTACTTTAACCGCACCATTGATCAATAAAGCAGAAAATATTCTGGCAGTGGCATTTGGAGAATCTAAGAAACATGCCTTGAATGAAATCTTGAACGGGGAATATAATCCTGCAGTATATCCGATGCAACTTATTGAGAAAAAAGACACGTTTCAGTTTTTTACTGATGAAAAAGCGAGAGGCGAATCAAAATAAAATCTGATACGATGCATTAATTAAAAAATGCCTGTTTATCACAAAACAGAAAAGGCTGCTTCAATAATGAGGCAGCTTTTTTTCGTGGTCAGTCTTACCGAGATATCTTCGTATAAAAGACAGAACGTTTTTTCTCTTCAGATGAACCAAACTTTTGCATTTGATCCTTTATTTTCATTTTTCATTATAACAAAACAGCATCACTAGAAATCTAATGATGCTGTTACAATGAGTGTTTTTACCTTAATCACTTAATGTCCGAACTAACTGTATTAAAGGGAACATTACGCAATCGAAAATTTTACTTTCAACGTAAAATCGTGTTTTTTTCTATAGACTTGGTTTTAGTTTGTACAAATATATAAAATAAGACACTACGAAGTGTGTAAAATATTGAAATTTTTCTTAAACTTGTATCTTGAACGATTTCACCATGGAAAGAAAATCAGCAGGAGGCAGTATTCGCAACAGAGAACGCAGCAAAAAGAAATTTTTGGATGCAGTTGGAAAGATTTTAAAAACGAAGGGATATACAGGATTAAAGATAAACCACATCGCAGCTACCGCCGGAGTAGATAAAAAAATGATCTATAAATATTTTGGCGGATTAGATGATTTGCTGGACGAATATGTGCGTTCTCAGGATTACTGGAGTAAGGTGACTGCCGAGGAAATCGGAAAAATGCAACCGAGAACAGATGACGGAGGAAAATCATTTATGCATGATATGCTGCACAATCAGTTTGATTATCTCTATCAGAATAAAGAAGCCCAAAAGCTTTTGCTGTGGCGTTTATCCGAGCCACGGAAATCCTTGAAGAAAATGACTGATATCCAGGAAGAAAACGGGGAATATGTTTTTAAAATTATGAATGGCTCTGATTTCGGGAAACATTCTGATGACATCCGCTCGATAATGGCCATAATGGTTTCCGGATTGTACTATCTGAATTTATACGCTGCGATGAACGGCAGCATTTTTTGCGGAATCGATGTTGATACTCCTGAAGGACGTAACAAAATAAAAAAGGCATTATCCTTTTTATTAAATCAGACCTATGAAAATTTACAAAAATCAGACTAATGCATAGAATTTTTCTATGGAATAAAAGAAATCCTTTTACAACCTGAATAAAGAGCAATAAAACAGGCGTAATCTTATGTAAGTGCTATGAATACGTTGTTTGCATAAAACAAAAACAGCATCACTAGAGGTCTAATGCTGCTGTTGAGTGTCATGTTTAATGTATGAAAAGGTTGTTAGTTGATGCAAATATACAAAATAAGACACTAAGTAGTGTGCAAAATGTTTAAAAATTTTCTTAAACTTGTATATTGAATTTTTACAATGGAAAGAAAATCAGCAGCAGGTAGTGTTAGAAACAAAGAACGCAGTAAAAAAAAGTTTTTAGATGCAGTTGGAAAAATTCTGAAAACAAAGGGTTATACGGCATTAAAAATAAATGATATTGCGGCTACAGCCGGTGTAGATAAAAAAATGATCTATACTTATTTTGGCGGTATGGATGGGCTGATGGACGAATATATCCGTTCTCAGGATTTCTGGAGTAAAATGACTGCTGAAGAAGTCGAAAAGATAAACCCAATAATAGACGATGCGGGCAAAGCTTTTGCCAAAGAAATGTTTCTGTCACAATTTGAGTACGTGTACAAAAATAAAGAAGCTCAAAAACTCTTGTTATGGCGTTTATCTGAACCCCGGAAAGAACTGAGGAAACTAACTGATCTGCAGGAAGAGAACGGAGAATACATTTTTAAGCGATTTGCTGATTCTCATTTTAAAGAAAATGAAAATGTTTTTCGCTCTATAATGGCCATAATGGTTTCGGGGCTTTATTATCTGAACATGTTTTCTTCGGTGAATGGCAGTCTTTTTTGCGGTATAGACGTTAATAAACCTGAAGGTCGTGATCAGATCAAAGAAGCAATATCTTTCATGTTAGACCATTCGTATGATAAATTGGAGGATAAGGAGAAGAAGAAGAAGGAGTAGATGAATCGAGTTTATCTTTTCACAGATAAAAAAAACAACCCCATTACCTTCTAATGGGGTTATTTGTGTCGTGTTTTTACCTTAGTTGTTTTTCGAAATTGTCTTAAGTTGAGGGAACATCAATACAATTGCACTAATTTTTTACAACCTGAAGTGTGTTTTTATGTATGTAGTTGGTTTTAGTTTATGCAAATATATGAAATAAGACACCGTGTAGTGTGTAAAATTGATGAAATTTTGTTAATATTGAGTAATGTGTTGATTTACAGTGTATTTTTTTTCTAAGGGTATGAACTGTGTAATCCTTTCACTGTCAGCATATTGGGTGACTCCTACATTAAAAAACAGCATCATTAAAATTAATGTTGCTGTTTACAGTAGTTTTTTTTACCTTAATTATCTAATTTCGAAACTAATTATTCTAATCAAGGAAGGTGATCGAAATTTTTTAATTTTCAACCTGAATAGTGTTTTTGTTATATATGGATGGTATTAGTTTCGACAAATATACAAATAAGACACTTGAAAGTGTCTAAAAAAATGAAAAAAATTTTGAATTTATTGTAAGCTATTGTTATTCAGATCAATAATTTTCATATTAAAGGATTTTTGAGCTTAAATAGGTTGAAATTATTGCTTAAAATCATTATGAATTTCGCATATTGGAATGTTTTTTCTGCAGAAATAATGATTTATTTATTGCAAATATATGAAATAAGACACTTGTTGGTGTTCAAAAATGAAAAAAAATTCCTTAAACTTGTATTTTGAATGTTCATCATGGAAAGAAAATCAGCAGCGGGTAGCATCCGAAATAAAGAACGAAGTAAACAGAAGTTTTTGGACGCAGTTGGAAAAATTTTGACTACGAAGGGATTTGCAGCACTAAAGATCAATGATATTGCTGCTATTGCCGGGGTAGACAAAAAGATGATCTATACCTATTTTGGCGGGATGGACGGATTGATCGATGAATATCTTCGTACTCAGGATTATTGGGTGAAAGTAACAAGTAAAGAAGTTGAAAAAATACAACCGAATCTTGAGGATGGGGGAAGATCATTTATTGAAGCGATGCTAATTTCACAATTTGATTATGTGTACAATAACAAGGAAGCACAAAAATTATTATTGTGGAGTGTATCGGAACCCCGAAAATCATTGAAAAAAATGATTGATGAACAGGAAGAAAACGGAGAATATATCTTTGACCTTATGATGACCCCGCACTTTAAAGAAAAAATGGGAGTTTATCGCTCAATCTTAGCTATCATTGTTGCAGGACTTTATTATCTCAATATGTATTCTTCGTTAAATGGAAGTGTTTTCTGCGGGATAGACATGAACAGCCCTGAAGGACGGGATCACGTTAAAAAAGCGATCTCTTTTCTGATAGATCAAACATATGAAAACCTGATATCCGAACAGGACAAGACGGAAAAATAATAACACTTTCCCGTCTATAGCCCAACTGAAAATATTGTAGCAAGTAACCTATTTAAAAATATAAACCATATGATTATCCTTGTGGTTGTAAATACATCTCTGCAGAATTACTTTATTTCACTTTCACGGCAATCGCATCGATCTCAAATAACATATTAGGTAATGCCAGCTGACTTACCGGAATCAGAGTGCTGGTGGGCAGAGAAGCGGAACTCCATACTTTTGAAGCTTCCTCAGTCCATATCCGGAGTTTTTCCTGGTTGTGATCAACAATCAAAAGGGTAATTTTAACAATATGATCGAATGTCATAGAATGGTTTTGCAATACAATTTTTACATTTTCCAAAGCATGCTGAACCTGGGTTTGAAAATCAGTCGCCAGTAGATGATGCTCTCCGACACCACCGCTTTGTCCGGATATAAAGCACATTTGAAAAGGAGATTGCACGGCAATACTGTGTGAGAATCCATACGGTGCGGGGTTAAACAATTCTTTAGGGTTGATGAACTGTGGAGTTGTATTATTTTCCATGATATTTTTAAGCAAAGATTCAATATAAAAATAAAGAAAACGTTTACATATGTTGAGGAAAGTAATTTGTAATAGTTTATAGTATGGATGTTTGAATATACTTTTTTAAAGAAGCAATAAAAGGCATAAGTAGGAAGTTTAAAATAAAAAGAATAACTGCATTTCATTAAAAGTCCGGATAAAGGCTGTATTTCTGCAAAATGTAAAGAGTTTTCAGAAATATGAATTCTTTGTACAGGTTTTTGAATGTATAAAATGAAAAATATGAAAAAATAATATTTTATGATTGATATATTTTAATTATATTTTTGAATGTGGTATTCAATAAGTTGCATTGTAGCTTATTCTTTAAGTATTTTTACTAAAAATTAATGACAAGATGGTTATATGTGAAGATCTGTTATTTTCTCACGGAGCTCAAATAACAGAATATAATGCAGGAGATTATATTTTTCAGGAAGGAACTTCTGCTAAATTTTATTTTCAGATTAAAGGTGGCACCGTAAAGCTGAATACCTTTACGGAGGAAGGAAAAGAATTTGTTCATGGACTTCCCTTTGACGGCCACTGTATTGGGGAAAGCTATTTGTTTACAGAACATAACTATGCGGTCAATGCTATTGCAGTTTCAGATTGCAAAATTATTAAGCTTCCCAAAAGTAAATTTTTGCCCGTTCTGCTGGAAAAGCCCGCTCTGCTGCTCAAACTGAGTAATTATACAGCAGACAGGTTGCACTTCAGGTATATGATTTCCAGTTTTTTAGCTATTTCTGATCCTACCGTAAAACTTAAGAAGTTATTTGATCATCTTAAAAATTATTTCGGTTTTGAAGAGACCTATTCTTTTCTGATCCCCTACACAAGACAGCAAATTGCTACCTTAACCGGCCTCCGGGTGGAAACAGTCATCCGATATGTCAAGAAGATGGAGGAGCAAAAACTCGTTAAGCTGGATAGTACCAAAATCTATTATTAGCATATGATTGTTCCCGTTTTGATGCCTTTGCACCCGGCGGATTTTATTTTAAAATCAGAACAGGAAGGTTGCTATTTTGATAAATCCCTTCGGAAATGCTTCTGCTGGCCATATAATACAGGAAGCTATGCCTGCCCGGTAATGCAATAATAAGATCTGCATCATTGGCGGAAGCAAAAGTCAGGATTCCTTTGATCACATTATCGTCATAAGAATAATAGATATTGCCGGGAATATCGGTTAAATAGTTGCGGATATAATCTTCAAGTTCTTTCTTTTTATCAGGATTAATATCGGTTCCCTCTTTGGTATTGATATTTAAGAAAGACAGGCGAAGATCCTGTTTTTGTATAACCGATTTGTGATGGAAGAGTCTTTCCAGCTTTTTAATCCCATTGATATCGCATGGAATGACGATGTTTTTAATAGTATTGTATTGATAGCTTGCCGGAACAATGAGCGTTTTCACGGCGCTTGTTCGTGCAATGCTAATAATATTATCCGAAACAAAACTTTCATTGGAAGAAGTAGCGTCATCGCTTCCCAAAATAATCATATCGATCGAGGGCTGGTCCTTCAAAACCTCGTTGATACTTCTGGTCAGTGCCCAGTCACTTAATAATCTTGAAACCTTTACTTCCTTTGAAATATCTGTAATAATCTTCGTTAACTGGTCAAATAATAATTCTGTCCTTTTCAGGAGATTGTTGACATTTTCTTCATTGACAAATGAATGTCCTTCAGCAATATGCAGATAATCAAACTCAGATTCTCCGGCAGTTTTTAGAAGGATAATGTTTTGGTACTCATAATGTTTTGCCCATTCTGCAGCAACTTTTGCAGCATTTTCTGTAGTGGAGGTAAAGTCGATAGGTACAAGAATTGTTCTCATAGGATATATATTTAAAACCCTGTTATTGGAGGTTTGCAGTCATTTTTTTTACTAAAAGAAGAGCCGTGTTGATCTCGTCTTCATCGAGGCCAACGGCAGCTTTTTCATAGAGTTCCAAAGCCCATGGATAGACTTTTTCTACGAGCTTTTTCCCTTTTGGAGTCAGAAAAATCTGTTTATTTCTCCTGTCGCTTTTATACGCCACGCGTTCTACCAAATCTTTTTTTACAAGACTATTGATCAGATAGGTGATGCTTGATTTGTCTTTGCTTACTTTATGAGCTATTTCCTGTTGATTAATCCCATTATTTCTGGTTAAAAGTCCGAGAATTTCAACCAATTCAACAGAAATATCCGGCTCATACTCATTCACGCACGCCTGTATTTTTTGCCGTAAACGGCTTTTCATTTCTGTCATTGCCCATCCTAGTTCTAAGGCCAGTTCAGATCTTTTATTTAGGTTTTCAGACATATTTTTAAAAATAAAGGTGAAATCTGAGTTTCCAGATTGAAGCTTCCTACCAAATGTACGGAAAATTAGTTTTAATTCCAACTAATTGGGCTTATATTATTAATGAACAGTATTTTATCTTAAAAAAAATATGGGACGCACGCTATAACAAGGTTGTCAATACCATGAGATATCAGCTCAATGGCATTGGAATATCTTATTCCTTCACTTACATGATATCCAGTATTGAACTACTGCGTTTTGTAAGCGGAAATTACAGGTTATGTTGTTCTCTTTTTAAATCAGTGGATTTTAATATGGAATCAGTTTTTCTTTTTCAAGGATAGAGATCAAAATTATTTTAGAAACTATAATTTTATAAATCGATAGGTGCTAATTTTTAAATAAGTACATGTTAATTTTGATTAAAAGGTACCCGGGTTTTTAAAGATTTGAAAGAAATTAATACTCATATTTATAAATTTAAAAACCGGTTTTGTGTAAAATAATTATATTTAAAATACTGTTATTGTGTTGTTTATGTGCCTGCTTGTTGTCTTTTCTTTTATTCTCAATATTCTTTAGGTACAAGGTCTAAAAACTTTCGTTATCAGTAAAAAACGATTTTAGCATATTGGATTACTCCCTTTTTTTTGAATTATAATAAGTAGTTTTGTGGTAGGCAGTTCGCCACATTTCGATAAAAAAACTATGATACCTGCAAAAAAAACACTGACCTTCCTAATTTTTTATTGCATTACTGTTTATTCGCAAAATAATTTTAATCTTAAAAAATCAGGGAAAATGGATGAACCTCCCAAAAAGGATCAATGGGATTTCGTACATCTTAAATTAACTGATGAAAATGCAAATATTTTACTACAGAGTTCCTCATATTTTTCATCGTTTTCAAAAACCTTACAACTGAGCAGAATGGCTGAAATTGCAATGCAGAAGAAAGAATATTCAAAAGCGATAACACTTTTTGATCTGTGCCAAAAGGATTCTGAATTTATGCAGAAAAGCTTTTCAAGGGAATTCGTTTGGCTGCGCAAGGCAGAAGCTTTTACATCTATTAATCAGCCGGATTCTGCTTTTTTTTATATTGATCGTTTGGCTAAAGCCCATACAGGAGTTGAATATACTCATGAAGGCAAATTGAAAATATACTATTTGCTCAGTATCAATTATGAAAATTTGAACAACAGCCAAAAAGCGTACGAATTTGCAAAAATGAGTTTGTCTGAAATAGCTAAAAAGAAGCAATGGGATGACGATAGCAAGAATTTTCCGGGTGGCTATGAGCAGCAGGGAATTAAAAAACTTTCAGAAGAGACGGTTAAAGAAAACCGGAAGAACTCTTTGTTGCTTATTGCCTTGATTTTATTCAGTTCAGGTTCAGTTACTTTTATGCTGGGTTACCGATATTATAAAAAGAAAAAGGCAGCAACGCTGGTGTTACCGCAGAAAATCAATATTATCTATAATTTTGAAGCCCCGGAAAAGAATGAAAAAACAGATCATATTGCCATTGATAATGAACTGGTCAACCGCATTCTCAGAAAGCTTGACACATTAGAATCTTCAGAAAAGTTCTTATCAAATAATTTCAAACTTTCCCATGTGGCCAAGCAGCTCAATACCAATACGGCTTACTTGTCACAAATCATTAATCAGCATAAAGGAGTTACTTTTTCAGAGTATACCAACAACCTGAGAATAGATTATGTACTCAGGCAGCTTCACGAAAATTCTAGATTTTGTAAATATACAATTCAGACCATCGCTGAAGAGATCGGGTATAAAAGTTCGACAACTTTCATCAAGGCATTTAAAGATCGGGTTCAAATGACTCCTTCAGATTATATTAAACAAATTGAAAATTTCAGAGAGTATGAAAACATTACAATATAAAGCTTTGTACAGTTGATTATTTTAAGCCAATCTGTAAGACGAAAAAATAAATTCGTGAGACATGAGAACTACCAATGTATGGCAGAGTATATACTTATTTATAGTGACTTGCGGTCCGTTGTTTTTAAAGAGGTCGGATAGTGGATTCCGGGTTTATATTTCGTCGGATTTTTATATTTTTAAAATTAAAAAATGATTTGATGAAAAGTATACAGCGTTGCTTTTTTCTCTTTTTAGTACTTCTTTTTTTCTATACCGATTTTCAAGCCCAGGGTATTGTCGACGACTATTATCTGCTGAGAGAAAAATATTTTGACTTTAAGGAAAATGATGCCCGGGCTTTTCCCTATCTCAATGAGTATATAAAGAAAGCAAAAAGAGAAAAAAAATATTCCAAGCTGGTATTGGGATATAAAGATGGGGTTTTCTCTTCAGCTGATACAAATGATAAGCTGAGATATGCCGACAGCACGATCTGGGCTGCACATCTGTCAAAAGATGCCACCTTGATCAGTAATGCCTATGCAGGCAAAGGAATTGTTTATTATTTTAATCTGAGAAAATATCAGCTGGCACTTGACGAATATCTGAAAGCATATGAATACTCCAAAACCATTGATGATGAATATGAAAAGAATAAGATTATTTATCACATCGGTGTTGTTAAGAGCTACATAGGATACTACGATGAAGCATTGGTACATTTTAAAAAAATACTATTTTACTATGAATCGGTGTTAAAAAAACGAAAACTCCATCCAAACACTCTTTACAATAACAAAAAAGGCTATTATAACAGCCTTCATCAAATGATTGTCTGTTTCAGAAACCTGGGACAGCATAAAACAGCAGATTCATTACTGACCTTAGGGATGACAGGTACATTCAAAGACAGGGGATTCCAGACAGAATATGCCTATTTCTGTAAAGAAAAAGGAATTAAAGAATTTCGGGAAAATAAATACCTCCAGGCAGTTTCTTCACTCGAAAAGTCTGTGCCCCGGCTATTGGAATCTGATGACTTTGCCTGGCTGGCGATCAGTTATTTTTATATCGGAAAATCATATGTAGCTGGTAATAATACGAAAAAGGGAATCGGATACCTTCAGAAAGCAGATTCCATATTTACGAAAAAAGACTTTATACTTCCGGAATTGAGAGAAAATTATGAGTTGCTCATTACCCATTATAAAAAGGAAGGAAATGTAGAAAGAGAGCTTTATTTTACAAAACAGCTTCTAAAAGCTGACCGTATCATTTCAAAGGACTTTGCGTATCTCTCATCTAAAATATACAAAGAATATGATACAAAAACCCTGTTGGAAGAGAAATCTAAACTGGAAAAAAACTCGTCTTTAAGTAGCTGGGTAATGATATGTTTGGGTATAATAGTTCTGATGTTGATAGTAGTTCTGGTTATTAAGTATATAAAAGAAAAAGAAAATAAGGACAAATATAAAATACTGGAGCAGAAACTTCTGGAAGAAACTAAACAGGAAACTGTTGCTGCTGCAAATGAAAGGGAAGGATATAAATTAGACTTAGACAGAAATATCGTTAATGATATAATTTTAAAACTGAAAAAATTTGAAGATAATATTGAATTCACGGAGAATGGTCTTAGTCTCAGCAAGCTGGCAACAAGATTTGATACCAATTCGAGCTATTTATCTCAGGTTATTAATGAAACTAGAGGCACCAACTTTAAAAGATACCTCGGAGAACTCCGCATTCATTATATCACCAAGAAATTGTATGAGGATAAAAAATACTTACATTTTAAAATAGAAACATTAGCCACAGAATGCGGCATTGCTTCAAGAACAAATTTTTCTAATATTTTCCAGGAAATAAATGGAATTCGCCCTGCTGATTTCATTAAAAAACGTTTGGAAGATATAAAAAAAGAAAGTCTTACCGCATCATCATAAGTCTCAGCTGATTTTTTTCTGAAGACAGACGGTACATTAAACTTAAAGAACAGATAATATATTGTTCATTTTTAGGGTGGTTTTAATCCATAGTTTAGTGAAAGTTTTCAAATTAAAAAGCACTTATGAATTACATGTACCAAATGGTCTCAAAATTCCTTTCCGTACTTTGCCTTATGAGTCTTCTGTCATGCGGATCAGATCAGGAATTAACTGATGAAACGGCGACATCAACTTCAAAGATGGCGGGAAGAGTAACCTCTCCTAATATAAAAGTATTGGCATATAATACCTTTTTACTCAGGGATATCAATGTTGCATCAACTACCCAATGGTCTCAGCAGGCCCGTGCTGAAAAACTAGGAGAAGCTCTCTTCTTAAAGAATTATGATGTCCTTTTGCTCCAGGAATGCTTTGACAATGCGGCAGCAGGTAAATTACGGCAAAAGCTTCTTCCCGTATTTCCTTATCAGACCCCCGTCGTAGGACAAACGAAAAATGGCTGGAACAATACCTATGGAGACTGGCGCGAGGCTGCTTCAGGAGGTTTTGAAAATGGGGGAGTTATGATAGCCAGTAAATATCCCATCGAAAGAATGGATCAGTATATATTTCCGGCAGGATGTGATTTTGATGCCTACTCTTTAAAAGGTTTTGCCTATGCCAGAATACTTAAAGACGGGAAGCGTATCCATTTTATATCTGTACATACACAGTCTACACAACCTTCCTGTAAAGGAAAAGAGGTAACAATCCGTGAACAGCAGTTAGGCATTATAAAATCTTATATTGACGGTCTAAAGATTCCGGTTGATGAAATGGTTGTTTACGGTGGAGATTTTAACATTATAAAAGACAGCCCGGAATATCCTAAAATGTTACAAACCCTTAATGTTAATGCCCCGGTTTATAAAGGATTATCTTCAACCTGGGATACAAAGACCAACACCATGGCATCTTATCATTATCCGTATCCGGAAAATCAACGGGAATATCTCGATTATATCTTTGTTTCCAATAATCATCTTGTGCCGTCCAGTTGGCAAAATATAGCGTTTGATCCTGTTTCATCAACATTGATGACCTATACAAACATGATGGGGGACAAATATTACTGGACCGATTATTCCGATCATTATCCTGTAGAAGGTAATATATATTCCGATCAGACGACACCTGTACAAAGTTTAAAATTCAGAAAGTATGATCGCGTTTCACTGAAATCTGTAGCTACAGGAAAATATGTGAATATGAACCTTTCAAAATCTGATGATTGGCTGACAGTTTCTGCGGTGCAACCCGATGCAAAAACTTGGTTTAATATAGTAAATACAGGAGAGGCAGATTCTTATTTTGATTTAAAAGAAGGATTGGTTAGGATAGAAAGCAGCGAACTCATTAACAACTTTTGGTATTGGGAATCTATGAACAGCGGAAGCTATTATCTTTATCCTAAAAGAGGAAAATCACTTACGAATTTAAGAATTCAAATTGTAAAGAAAAAAGCAGGCAATACATCTTCCAATATTGAAGACGGAGATATTGTAGCTTTCAAAGATAAAACACCAATAGGCAATACCTACTATCTTCAGGTGTATAATAAGTCCGGAACCGATTGGGTATACCTGAATGGTACAAGCCTGACTGCCGATGTACAGTTTGAAGTGAAAATGAATAATACAACCCCTTCGTCATTCTAAAAAAATAGCATATCGAAAAGGTGACGACGCCTAGTTAAATATAGTCCGAAAGTATCATTTCCGGAGAATGATCTTTGTTCAGAAAATGAGTACTCAACGAATGGAAGAAAGAAGGAAATAATTTTTCATAAAAAAGCAGAGATTAATTCTCTGCTTTTTCTTTTTTTACGGTCTTATGCATTATGAGGATAATCCCAAGGAGAATAGTAGCAATTATCAAATAGCGCCACGCCAGGTCTTTTTGTTGTATTACATTTCCGGTAACGGAGATAATGAAACTGGTAAGAGAAGTGATGACATACACCAATCCACCCATTAAACCTCCTGCCGTACCTGCATTTTTAGGAAAATACAACATACTTGAGGTAAAGAAAGAGGTAAATAAAATCCCTGAACAGATATGAATAAAAAAAGCAAAAGGAACCATGATGAAGAGGTTTTCTACAAAACTGCTTGTAATGATCAAGGCTGCAATAAGGATCAACTGAAGAAGGATCGGGTAAAGGATTTTGGGTTTGAAATCCAATGAAAGTCTCCGTTTTCCGATAAAACCGCCAATCATCCATGAAAACCCTAAGATCAATGTACAATATCCTATTACTACAGGAGTAAAATGGAACGTGTTTTCAATAATAAACGGCCCTGTGATATTGAATACCATAACAATCGAATAACTTAATCCCAAAACCAAAATTCCCAACATGAAAATCTTGTTTTTTAGCATCATGGAATATAAGCTGATATTTTCTGCGATGTTAAGTTTCTTTTTCTCCGGCAGGCTTTCCCCACTAAAGAACCATTCAAAAAGGAATATAAATCCTGCATAAAAAGCAAGAAAATAAAAGTTGGCATGCCAGTTAAAAAGCTTTTCAAGATATCCTCCGAGAAAAGGGGCCAGAATAGGACCACAGGACCAGACAATAGTGAAATAACTCAGATAATGTTTCACCCGTTCAGCATCATAGATATCTACAAAAATTGCACGGGTTGCCACTACAAGTACAGAAACAGCCGCTCCCTGAAGAATACGAAGTAAACAAATCAGGAAAATACTATTGGTCATTGTAATTAAAATACTGCTGATTGCCAATACCAGTAATGCTATCAGTTTGGGGCGATAACGGCCGATACTGTCCAGAATTCCGCCTACAAATAACTGAGAAATTCCATAACTTAACAGGTAAGTGGTTAAAGTAATCTGGATATCTTTTTCGGAAACCGACATTTCCCTGGCCATCGACGGAAATGAAGGCAAATAAATATCTGTGGCAAACCCCGAAAGAGGAATAGACACAAAAGCCATAATGGTAATAAGCCTGATACGATTTTCAGACGCTGCTCTCAACATAGTCAATCATTTTTTACCATGCAAAAATAACACAAGAATTACAGAATTCAGTTTTAAAAGACAAAGTAAAAATTACAAAATTCAAATATTAATAGGAGTTTTTAAATTTTAGGGGAGACGTTTGGGCATGTTTTTTAAAAAAATTGTTAAAATGGGATGGTTGCTCAAATCCCAGCGTATATCCAATCTCAGCGATATCCCAGTTGGTATATTTCAAAAGGTTTTTAGATTCCTCAAACATTTTTTCTTTAATAATCTGTGTGGTAGTAAGGTTGGTTACCGATTTTACAGAAGAATTCAGGTGATTCACATGAACGTTCAGATGGCGGGCAAAATCAGCAGGTGTTCTCAGTACCAGCGGGTATGCCGGTGAATCCAGCGGGAACTGTTTGTTGAGTAATTCATCAAACAATCTGTACAGTCTTACATTAGCTGGCAGTTCACTTGGGTTGACATCTTCAACCCGGTTTTCCAGGGCCAGATGCAGCACGGAAGCCAGATGGCTTTTGATACTGTTGCAGCGATACGGATACGCAGAATTATTCATTTTATAAATCTGGTCAAAATAAAGGGTGGCCAGCTGTGTTTGTTCTTCCGTTAAGAATACTACAGGCTTACTCCATTCTTTAAATAATGAAGTTTTCTTAAATAGGTTAAATTCCGAATTCCCGTTGAAAAACTCCTGATTAAAAAGACAAAAATACCCTTCCTGAAAATCACTCTCACACTCCCACGAGTATGGTATGCTGGGAGAAGGAAAAAATAAAGCGGGACGGTCGATGTACAATTGATGAACTCCATAGTGTATGGTTCCTTTCCCTATGATAAAGCTTATTTTATAATAATCACGACGGTTGTAAGGGCTTTTAAAACTGCAGTATTTGCGCATAGAAATATTGAAATGAGACTTTCCCGTTTCAAATTCCTCTGAATCAAATACCATATTCTTATCCTTTCTGAGACGTCTGTAATAATCTTCGATGGTTTCCAGCTGATCACTCATACTTTTGAAATTGTAAAAATCAAAGATACAAAATGTGGAGAATATAGTAAATAAATGGGGCGGAAGACGGAAGTACTATCCGGTATAAGATTTCTGCTATTGATTAAAAATTTTGATGAAACAGTTTGCAAAGACTAGCACAATATGTTTGTTTTTTAACCTGATTACCTTTCCTGCTCCCAGCCTCAGTATTTTAATTCCTTTTGATTGATTTCCCTTTTTTACCCTTTATTCAAATCCATTATTAGGATGTGTGACGGCAGTTGAAACGGACCTGCCTGGCTATCTGATACAGCAGTGAAACCCATTTCTTTTAAAAACTCCAAAAGAGGATCATGAGACAGCATATTGATCCACAGTACATCCGTGAAACTTACTGCAGACCTGCATTTTTTCCACAGAGAATCCCTTGTTTCAGGAGAATCGAATCCGGGAAGGATCACGAAACTGATTTCTGTAGACCTCTTACCTTCCTGAATTCCCGGATATACCGAACCACTTTTAATAATGCTGTATCCCACAGGTTGCTGATCTGCATATGTCATGATAAGTTGATTGGAAAGATCATTTAAATCGTTGATCATCTTTCTGGGATCTATCCCGTTTTTATATTTTTTGATGTCTTCTTCTGAAACAAAGTCTTTGTGTAAAGCATATACCGAAGAATCAAGAATGGTTATAAGATCAGAAATTCCCTCTTCAGAACCCACTGTAAATTTTGAAATGATATCCATGAATTTTTTTTACCAAAATTAGAAGATTAATCGATTCATAAAGGGTACAGTTGGTAAAAATATGATCGGTACAGAAATCTATTTTGTAAATTTGCCCGGTACAGATGACTGCATTATCATGAAACCATATAAATACGAAATTTTTACAAAGAGTATTGAAGAACAGATAAGGAATGGTCTTTTACAGCCAGGGGATCGTTTGCCGTCCGTCAGAGAAATTAAAGAAAGGTATCAATTGAGTACAAGCTCTGTACAAAGCGGCTTTGAATATCTGATGATTACAGGTCTTGCTGAAAGCCGTTTACGATCAGGTTACTTTGTGGCACAAAGGAAAGAAGAAAATATTCCGGAGGCCAGGACGCTGCTTCCTGTAGTAGTGAGAGATGAGGTATTTATGAAAAATATGCTGCTGACATCCCGAAGAACTTCCGAACCGGCTTCTTTTAATACGACAATGCCGGGAGACCTTTTGATTCCACAAAAATTGATACTGAGGACGATGCAGGAGGTAATTCGTAAGAAAGGGGCCGCACTTCTGAGATATTATCCTTCCGACGGATCCGGGGCATTACGAAAACAAATTTCAAAACAAATGAGAATGCATGGATGCCTCCTGAATCCGGATGAAATAATCATTACAGACGGAGCTTTGCAGGCACTCACTATTGCGCTGAGATCTGTGACAAAAGCAGGAGATGTAGTTGCGGTAGACAGTCCGTGTGTATTTTCCGTTCTGGAAGTTATTGCCAATCTTGGTCTTAAAGTAATTGAAATTCCTGTACAGTACCGGACAGGTTTTGATACAGACTATTTCCGGAAGGCTTGTAGCGAGCATAATATTAAAGCGCTTGCAGTAACCCCCAATTTTCATAATCCTACGGGAATCCTGATGAAGGATGAAACAAAAAAGGAAATAGTAAATATAGCGGAAACACATGAAGTATGTATTATAGAAAATGATATGTATTCCGATCTTTATTTTGAAGGGAAAAGGCCGAGTTGTATCAAAAGCTTTGATACCAGCGGAATTGTGATGATGTATTCTTCATTTTCAAAAACTTTGGCACCGGGGATCCGATTGGGATGGCTGTATGCCGGTAATTTTTATTCAAAATCTGAAAGAGCCAGATTTATTCTCGGACGTTCGGTGTCTCCGGTTTATCAGGAACTCATTCTTAGTCTTTTAAAGAATAACAGTTATGAAAGGCATTTGCGGTCTTTTCGGAAAAAACTGAATCATCAGGCCGTTGTGGTTCTAGACTGTCTGAGGAAGTTTTTTCCTGAAGAAGCTTACTTTCACCGGCCGCAGGGAGGATATAACATCTGGGGCCAACTTCCGGAAAAGACCGATATGAAAAAGTTTTATCATTATTGTGAAAATAACAGTATCATGTTTACTCCCGGAAATACATTTTCGCCGACCAGCAGATACAGTCATCATTTTAGGGTTGTTTTTGCAGAAAGAATTACCCCTGAAAACTTATTTCTTTTGGAAAATGCAGGAAAGAAGGTGAAAGAATTTTTCACTCATAAATAAACACTTCTTTCAGTGGGTTAGGGTGAAATGTAATCGGTTAATCTGCTGCCTTTCAGAATATTAATTTAATTGATGAGAAAAACCCGGTGAAACATCGTATTTCCCGGGAAATTCAGATTTTATTTCAAAAGTTAAATTCAATGTCGGAACGGTAAACCAAATTTCACCAATTATCATATTTTTTTTCAGCACAATTAGGCTGGAATCACCATAAAACCTATATTTGCAGCCTAAATTTTTAAATAAATGAAAGAACTAATTGAAAAAATCAACGCAGAATTTGAAGCGTTCACAACTGAGGCAAACCAACAAGCGGAAAAAGGGAACAAGGCAGCTGGTACAAGAGCTCGTAAATCAGCTTTAGAACTAAGCAAATTGTTCAAAGAATTCAGAAAAGTTTCTGTAGAAGAAGCTAAAAAATAATTCACCTTTAGCCGGCTTTTGAAGCCGGTTTTTTTTATACCCTTGGGTAACGCGGTATCATAGCTGTAAGGTCTGTCATTCAGCAATATCTGACATCTTGTTTTATTCAAATATTAAATTTTCTATTGCAGAAAGCTAAGCTCCTGTATAATTTGTATTTTAGAAATATCAATTACACAGAATATGCTGAAACATTCTTACCTTCTCTTTCTCTTTTTTTTGAACTTCTTTTCGGCACAAAAAATTTTAGTGGTAGACGCTGAAAATAACAAACCGATTTCCAATGCCAGGGTTCTTCTGCAACATCAACTCGTTTATACCAATGAAGACGGTTATGCAGCGGTGGAGCCAGGTTCGGCCAACTTCGAAATTTCAGCTTCAGGATTTCAAAAGGTGAAAATTCGTGAATTTCATTCTCCGGTACAGCTGAAACGGGTATATAAAAATATTGATGAAGTAAAAATGGTAAAAGTAGACCTCGAAAAACTACTTCAGGATGTTCATAATAATTATAAAAAGAGGTATTATAATGAGCCTTCCCAATATGATGTTCTTTATAAAGAAAAAAGAAGTGATAACAACCAGCTCCATCTTTTAGTGATTGCCGAAGCGAAATTATGGAACAGGACTAATTTTTACGATCGTAATAAATCTTTTGATAAGAATCTCCAAATGCAGCTGAATAATGTCAAATACTTTAAAAACCTAAAGTCAGACAGTATTTTTACACAGAAAATAAAGAGGTTTTCCGACGAATATATGGGAAATTATTTTTTTAATTTTGAATTAAGCCGAACACTGGCCCATGTAAAAAATAAGGGATCAAAATCTTCCGCCTGGATGTTTTTTAAAGAGGGAGATGAACAATTTATTACATTTAAAATCAAGTCAGGATTGGGAATCGACCTTGCAGGAGAAATGAAGTATCATGCAACTGATAAGGTGATCACCTATTTTGAGATTCATTATTTGCAGGACCAGTATCCTATGGTTAAAAGAAGAACAGGAGAAGGTGAAGAATTTGATTACCAGATGGGAAATGCCATACTTGTTTTTGATTTTTATAAAAACGGAGGAGTATATGTTCCTGCCATGAGCAGTCTTGAAGGGAATAAATACGTTGCTTACTACAAAGGAGTGAAGCATGAACGGAAGATCAGCAGAGAACTTATCTATAGTACTTTTAAAAGATCAGATACAAAAGGACTGAACCCTAAAGTAGATTTTACAAAAGATATCTGGGATAATGTTTCGGTCAGTGAGAATAAGAATAATACGGTTTTACTTTCCGTGGAAGAGCAGGCTTTTATCAGCAGGCCATCACCTGATTTCAGGCCAAAATAAAAGCAATTTTAAAGGAAATAATATTAATGTGTTGCTTTTTTTAGGAAATAATTTAATTTTTTTTAGCTAAAAGTCTTTAAAATATAGTGTTTAAGGGCTTTTTTGATGTAATTCCTTTATCATCTCGGTAATTTCTGTTATCTTTAAACCAATCAATATATACTATGAAGATAAATAGATTTTTTGCAGTACCGGCTGTAGTGTTGGCTGCCCAGTTTTCATGGGCTCAGGTAAAGGTAGATCCGTCAGAAAAACTTGATCCTGTCGTGAAAAGCTTTGTGGATGAAATCAATAACAATTCCCAACTTGAAAATATGGCTTATGAGCTGTTGGATGGGGTAGGTCCGCGTCTTGTAGGAACTCCGGAAATGTTGGCTGCCAATGAATGGAGTGCAGAAAAGCTTCGTTCATGGGGTGTGGAAGCTAATCTTCAGCAATTCGGAACCTGGAAAGGATGGCAAAGAGGAACAACCCATGTAGACATGGTCTATCCAAGAGTAAAATCCCTGACGGCCACACAGCTGGCATGGAGCCCGGCTACTAAAAAAGCCATTGAAGGAGAAGTGGTTATCCTGCCTAAAGTATCTACAAAGGCGGAATTTGACAAATGGCTTCCTTCTGTAAAGGGAAAAATAGTACTGATGGCACAATACCAGAAGGTCGGACGTTCTGATGAGCAGATTAAAGAATTTGCAACTCCGGAATTATACGAAAAGCTGAAAGCCGAAAAAGAGCAGGCCACAAAAGATTTTGCAGCATATGTAAAAAATATCGGCTACGATAATAACAGCCTTCCGGAAGCCCTGGAAAAAGCAGGAGCCGCAGGAATTGCCATTTCAAACTGGACCGGAATAATGGGGGCCAACAGGATCTTTGGAGCAAAAACTTCAAAAATCCCGATGGTTGATATTGATGTAGAAGACTACGGAATGCTTTACAGGATGGCAGAAAAAGGAGCTCAGCCTAAGATTAAAATTGACGCTCAATCAAAAATACTTCCCGATGCCAAAAGTTTTAATACTATTGGTATGATCAAAGGAAAAGAAAAACCGGATGAATATGTTATCCTTTCCGCTCACCTTGATTCGTGGGACGGAGCACAGGGCGCCACTGATAACGGAACAGGAACGCTTACGATGCTTGAAGCGATGAGACTTCTGAAAAAATATTATCCGAACAATAAAAGAACGATTGTGATAGGACTCTGGGGAAGTGAAGAGCAAGGCCTGAACGGTTCCAGAGGTTTTGTTGCAGATAATCCTCAAATTATCAAAGGAGTACAGGCAGCCTTCAACCAGGATAACGGAACAGGCCGTGTTGTGAATATCAGCGGACAAGGATTTGTAAAAGCATACGATTACATCGGAAAATGGCTGGAAGGGGTACCTAAAACTGTGAGAGGACACATTAAGACAGATTTCCCAGGAATGCCTGGTGGAGGAGGGTCGGACCATGCCTCATTTGTAGCAGCAGGAGTACCCGGATTTTCTTTAGGCTCTTTAAATTGGGGATATTTCGGTTACACATGGCATACGACGAAAGATACCTATGATAAGATTATTTTTGATGAAGTAAAAAATAATGTGGTTTTAACCGCTGCCCTTGCATATATGGCTTCCGAAGATCCTGAGTTTACAAACAGAGAGAAAAGAACCATGCCAAAAGATGAGAAATGGCCGGAAGCCAAAGAACCGAGAAGAAGCTCCAAAGAATATAAATAAACAAATATTTAATAACAATTTAATAACAATAGTAAAAAGGTCGCATCAATGGTGGCCTTTTTTTGTATTGGTACCTGGATGGATTTGAAATATTTTTTGTGAATGTCAAATAATTGGTTTCCAGTGTTTGATGTTTGATAAATGACTATTTTTAAAAAATAATAACGAATCAAAAATAAAACTATCATGAAACATTTAAAAAAAATTAAAAGAGAGGATTTAAAATCAGTGAATGGAGGTGTTGGAGAAAGACAGTGTAGAATAGGAGAACTTTTATGTTATACAGAGCAGTGTGTTCTTGTATGCATGGACGGATCGCAATGTCAGCCTTCTTTCTGTATTGATTAGTAGTTTTTAGTTTTTTAAATCGGATAAAGTAAAAGGCTGCCCGCAGAGGCAGCCGTTTACTATTATGGCAGGTAATTAAATACAGGTTTCCAGGTCCGGGAATTTTGAAATTGAAGGGGTGTATCCTTCATTGTCCAGCTTCCCAAAACCGTATCTACAGAAGATAAACGGAAGATCATTAGCGGCAGCAGAATCATGATCCGTTTGGGTATCCCCGATATAGACGGAATTTTCCGGCAACAGGTGGTTTCTCTCCATGATAAGTTTGATGTTTTCATCCTTTTTCTTTTGAGTCCGTCCGTGAGACTCAAAATCTACAAATACTTCATTGAATTGGTAATGCTCTAAAAAGGACTCAATATATCCATCCTGGCAATTGCTTACGATGAAAAGCTTGTACGTTTCTGATAATTTCTTTAGCGTGTTTTCGACACCGCTATATAAAGTTCCACCTTTTACACGTAATATTTTATTTTCCTGAGCAACGATCTGAGAAAGAATTTCCTGAACTTCTGCATCGCTGATTCCCGGGATCATATCTTTTACAATATCTTTCGCCAATAATCCCATATACGGGTCCATATCCTCAGGTTTCAGGTCTTTTTGTATAAGCTGGTGCCTCTGTAACACGTCATTCCAGATTGAAATAATTGTCAATCGCGGATCCCATAACGTTCCGTCTAAGTCAAAAATTAAGTTTTTGTATTTCAAAGGTTGTATTTTACTGGTTATATTAAATGGTGAAGGTATGGTGTTTCTACAGAATCATACTCAGTTGAACTCTTTTTCTGGCTTCATCCACTTCTGTAACTTTTACCCTTACATGTTGGTGAAGTTTTACGACTTCATTCACATCAGACACAAACCCGTCTTTCAATTGGGAGATATGCACCAAGCCACTTTCTTTGATTCCCAGATCTACAAAACATCCGAATGCGGTAATATTATTAACAATTCCCGGAAGTATCATGCCGGCTTTAAGGTCTTTGATGCTTTTTACATTAGGATCAAATTCAAAAACTTTAGCCGCTTTTCTGGGATCTAATCCAGGTTTTTCAAGTTCTTTTAAAATATCTTTGATGCCTAAGATTCCGATCTCTTCTGTAATATAATTTTCAGCCTTTATTTGAGCGATTTTTTCCTTATTGGCAATAAGTTCATCCGTTTTAATACCTAGATTTTTTGCCATTTTTTCAACAATTCCATAGGCTTCCGGGTGTACCGCAGAATTATCCAACGGATTTTTTGCATTTGAGATTCTTACAAAAGCTGCTGCCTGTTGAAAAGCTTTTTCTCCCAGTCTTGGAACTTTTTTCAATTGTTTTCGGTCTTCGAAAGCCCCGTTTTCAGCGCGATAATTGACAATGTTTTCAGCCATCTTCTCTCCGATTCCGGAAACATAGCTTAATAATGATTTACTCGCTGTATTTAAATTGATTCCTACTGAGTTCACACATTTCATGACCGTTGAGTCCAGTTCATTTTTCAGAAGGGTCTGGTCCACATCATGCTGGTATTGACCTACGCCTATAGATTTGGGATCAATCTTTACCAATTCTGCCAGCGGATCAGAAAGACGTCTTCCGATAGAGACGGCACCACGCACCGTCACATCATATGAAGGGAATTCGTCCCTTGCAATTTTACTTGCGGAATAAACCGATGCTCCGGCCTCAGAGACTACGAAAACCTGTAATGGCTTATCAAAAGCTATTTTCTTGATAAAAAATTCAGTTTCACGGCTTGCAGTACCGTTTCCGATAGAAATTGCTTCAATATTGTAAGCGTTGACCATCGAACGGATTTTTTTCATTGCCATGCCGCTCTCGTTCTGAGGGGCGTGAGGGTAGAGGGTCTCGTTATGAAGTAAATCTCCCTTTTCATCAAGGCAAACTACTTTACATCCGCTTCTGTATCCGGGATCAATAGCCAGAATTCTTTTTTCACCCAAAGGAGGAGCTAACAGAAGCTGACCAAGGTTTTCAGAAAATATTTCGATAGCTTTCTGGTCTGCTTTTTCTTTCGATTCCTGCAAAGCCTCATTGGAAATAGCAGGTTCTAAAAGCCTTTTATAGCTGTCTTTTATGGCTAATGCAATCTGTTCGGAACTTTCGTTATTGGACTTGATAATCGCTTTTTCAATAAAATCGATAGCTTCCTCTTTGTCAATTTCCACATTGGTTTTCACAAAGCCTTCCGATTCCGCTCTCAGCATCGCCAAAAGCCTGTGAGAAGGTGTTCTGCTGAGGTTTTCTTCCCATTCAAAATATTGGGAAAATTTCTGGGCATCTTCATCTTCTTTTTTAGCCTTTACCACCTTAGAGGTGATGACAGCTTTGCGTTGAAATATGCGGCGCAGGTTTTTACGTACATACATATTTTCGTTGATCCATTCAGCCATAATATCTCTGGCACCCTGCAGTGCTTCCTCTTCTGAAGAAACGTCTTGATTCAGGTATTTTGAAGCCAGAAACAATAGGTCATTGTTTTTTTGACTCATAATGATTCTGGCTAAAGGTTCAAGTCCTTTTTCCTTGGCTGCATCAGCTTTTGTTTTCTTGCGTTTTTTGAAAGGAAGGTAGAGGTCTTCCAATTCCTGTATATCAAAGCTTTCCTGAATTCTTTGTCGGAGTTCCGGTGTTAAAGCCTTCTGTTCATCAATGGATTTTAAGATCGATTCTTTTCTTTTGACAATTTCCTCAAACTGTTTGCTGATTTTTGAAATCTGCTCGATCTGGGTTTCGTCAAGATTTCCTGTTTTGTCCTTACGATAACGGGAAATAAAAGGAATAGTGCAGTCTTCTGCTAATAATTGTAACGTATTGTTGATGCTCTTTTCAGAAATATTGAGCTGCTTCTGTATAAATTCTACGGTCGTCATTGTTCTGTTTTCGGAAGGCTAAAATAGGATTTTAAAACGAAAAAGGCGAGTTGCCCCGCCTTGAATGTTTTCACAACGGAATAATCCTTATTGTGAATTGCTTTTCAAAATTATTGTTACAAATTATAGAAGAAAAAAATCTGGAAGTCATTATGGGAATCCGTAATTCGGATATTTTTTTCATTTCTAATTTTATGTGGTATCAAAAATTAATAATGATGATTAAAAATATACTTGGATTAGACAATCAACAATTCCAAAAAGCTTGAAGCCTATTTCCAAATTGCAGAAAAAAAATATAACCCAAAGATATAAAAGGTTCATATTCGATCATTAACAGATCTGGGCAATAAATATCATGTACATTAGTGTCAGGCTCAAATGTGCTAAACTACTTGTGGGTACCATTTATAATTCCATTTAAAACGACATTAGTTTTTGTATAATAAGCGAAGCGTTCGCGAATACGTTCGTTTCACTTAATTATTTTGTTCTGTTTGTTTTACTTCTTCCGTAATACAAAAATAAAAAGTATTATGATTTTATGCTAGTTGGCTTTTTGAATATCAATATGTTTAAAATTTCCGGAAAAATACAATGACTTTGTTCTCAAAAAAATATTATACATGAAACTCACATTTTAAAGAAACAAGTGTAAACTAT
Source organism: Chryseobacterium sp. UNC8MFCol (assembly GCF_000482305.1). Lineage (NCBI taxonomy): Bacteria > Pseudomonadati > Bacteroidota > Flavobacteriia > Flavobacteriales > Weeksellaceae > Chryseobacterium > Chryseobacterium sp. UNC8MFCol. The sequence continues at coordinate 39,099 of NZ_AXUZ01000015.1, read as the reverse complement.
CGTTTGGCTGCAGAAAACTGCGAATCTTCTTAATACCCAAATTGATACACTTACGCCCGTGTCCATATACGGGCGCGGGCTGAGTCTTTCTGGCATTAGGTTCTTCGCAGTACCTCTGTAGCAGATTGATTTCAGTTCCGCGCCTTTTGCTTTGTCTAATATCTGTTCCCTATAGGATTTAGAGGATATAAGATTCTCGGTTCTGTCATCGTACGGCTATATCTTTACCTTAGTTTTAGAAAATAAAACATACTCTTTTAATACAAATTTTTATGGAAACACTCTATTTATCGGAGTAATATAAACTACCGTAAAAAAAACATATTAAAATGTGTTTTTCCCTATAATGGGAATTAAAAATAATTTTTATATTCACAAAAAATTACAAAAAATGAAAAAAAACTATTTAGGTGCAATATTCCTATGCACAACTCTGGGCGTTTCTGCCCAACAAACAGAAGTCTACTTCAAGTATGACGAAGCAGGTAACCAACGCTACCGCGGCCCCGAAGCCACTGCAAAGCAAGCTGCCAACAGCATAAAGACTACATCTCTAGCAAGCCCTCAGACCATGGATGAAAAAGCATTCTGGAAACAAGTACGGCTGTACCCCGTTCCGGTCAACGATGTGTTAACCATTGATTGGACGGAGGAAACGGACAAAATGATAGAATCTGTTTCACTTTATCAGCACAGTACAGTTCATTGGAAATTCCAGCAGCAGAATTTACCAAGCTTGAATAGGCAGTTGAAAATAAATATGACCGGCTACGACTGGGGTATTTATATACTACGCTTTACTTTAAAAGATGGAAGGATTTTCAGTAAAAACATAACCAAAAGATAATCGGCCATGGAAAAATATTACAGCAAGAAAATACAATTATTTTCCTCCCTTATCTTGTCATGTCTTTCTATATTGGTTTTTTCCCAGGCTTCATCTTCAGACAAGTTTCATGATACCAAAGGAAATATTGAGGTGACCAAAGCGGGACAACTCCAATATACGTTAACCGTTGACCTTCCTCCGGGTGTTCAAAATGTTGCTCCTAACATCAGTTTGGCTTACGTAAGTGGGGCAACCAATGGCCTTGCCGGCTATGGTTGGAATATTTCAGGAATGAGCTCTATTTCCCGGATAGGTAAAAATCTTGAAAAGGATGGCATAACAAAAGGAGTCCAATTGGATTATTCCGATTATTACGGCTTTAATGGACAGAGGTTGATATTAAAATCAGGAGAATATGGTAAGGATGGTGCAGAATATGTAACAGAAAAGTATTCGAATATAAAGATTAAATCTGTGGGCTCTATTTCCGGACAGGCTTGGCAAGGTCCGGAATACTGGGAAGTAACCTTTGATGATGGTTCTCAAGCATGGTATGGAGCCATTGCTGCAGGGGCTAGCCCGGCAAGAACCCCCATCGATTATAATATAGTGAAATCAAAAGATATTAGTGGTAATTATATTACCTATAAATATGTTGCAGATGGTAATGTATCCGTTATCAGTAGTATTGAGTGGGGAGGAAATGAATCACAGAATACACCACATATTAATAAGATTGATTTTACTTTTATAGCAAGGCCAATGCCTGAGACAGCTTATATAAAAGGAGCTCTTCTTTCCCAATCAAAGCTTCTTGAATCGATCATTGTGTCTACAAATAACAAACAATACAAAAAATATAATGTAAACTATAAAACTGATGGGCAAAAAACGGATTACAGATATCTGGACAAAATAACTGTTTTAAACAGTAAGAATGAAGAGGCAAATCCTGTAATATTTACCTATGAAAAGTCATATGGGCCAAATTCAAACGGAACATATTTTGAATTTGATTATAATTATCAAGGAATACTAAAGCTTAATAGTAACACTGATGTATTGGGAGATTTTGATGGTGACGGCACTCTTGATTTATTAAGATACCATTCACAAACATCAGTTAAAATACCTCAGACAGGAGTATATCTGTATAAAGATTTTTATCAGTATGATCATGAATCTTATATTCAAGCTCCAATATTCACAGGAAATTCTTTATCAATGATGAATGATGCAATAGCTGTGAATGTAAAAAAGAATAATCTTATTCATAGCCGGCAAAGTTTTGTCATTATGAAACAGATTAATAATACTTCTAAACCTGACCTTGAGCTGTCTTTTTATAGTATCACTGAAAATAATCAGTTGGTTCTGGATTTTAAAAAGGTTATTCCTAACGCCGATTATGACAATTCCGATGGTGGCGGGCAAAATGGAACAACCACCACAATTATAGGAATAAAAAGTGTTGATTTCAATGGGGATGGGCTCAGTGAAATTGTCTTGCAGCTCAATGATCGGGAGTGCTGGTTAATACATCCTAACGATTCTGCCAAATTACCCCACACCTGTATAGATTATGGAAGATCTTATGTGATTGATCCTGATGAGTCTATTTCGACTGACCAGTGGTTTTACCCTTTATCATTATACAAAGCTGGTAAAGAAGACGTATTCACTAGTTATAGAGCAGGAGATTTTAATGGTGACGGGATGTTTGATTTCCTAAAAATTGATCAGAATAAGAAACCATTACTGATTACGTTTAAAAAAAATCTTCAAGGTAAGTATGAATCCAGTATTTCACCTTTTATTCAAGATAACAATGAAACTATAAAAGGGACATGGGATGATAGTTTGGTTGGGGATTATAACGGGGATGGACTTAGTGATATCATGATGCCAACTTCAGACACTTCAGCATTTTGGTATCGCTATACTTCAAAGGGAAATGGCTTCAAGGAAGAAATTATCGGTTTTATGCGACCTCAGAGAGATCGTTTAGTTTTGAAGGATCCCGACCAGAGTATCAAAATCTACAATCCTAGGACTTTTGTAGCCTACGATATTAACAATGATGGTAAAACTGATCTTATAAGCCTTGAATCACAAAGGTTTTTGTATAGACGGCCTGCTTTGGATAATTCTTCAGGAGCGGGTTACAAAGCTGATAATAACTATTTAATTAATGTTTTTTCAATTTTTGGAGGACAGAATAGTCTTTTGAAGATCAACAGGGGAGGCTACAACTATAACCTAAATAATGATAATATAAATTCAGTAATAGCAGTAAATTCGGAAGATATGATTGGAATTCCTGTGGACTTGTGGACAGGAGCGATGCTGAAGCGGGCTGTTTTTGCTTCTATCGGAACAGTAGACCGTCCATATGGTACCGTACAAAGTACTATAGCATCAAAATACTTTGATATAGCAATGGAAGCCCGCATTAATAAGATTTCACAAGCAGGCCTCACCACCGAGATTATTTATAAGCAATTAGACAAAGTGAAAAACCCGGGCCTGTATGATGGTGCCAAAACAGAAAGTTATCCTTACGTTGAAATCAATCAGTCAACAGGAATGTATGTAGTTTCCGGGATGACCCAAAGTACAACTTCAGACAAAAAGCTGAAACAGGATTTCAGGTACAGAGGACTTACTTCCAATATACTGGGAAGAGGGATGATCGGATTCAGAAAAACGGCCCGCTCATCCTGGTACTCCGATGGTTTTGAAAACACAAAAGTATGGAGTGGCCTTGAAATTGACCCTTTAAATGATGGAGTTCCCGTAAAAGAGTGGTCGATCAGAACGACTACGGAATCAGAAATATTCCCGGCGGATGTTTCAGAAAATAACACCCAGCTAGTAAGCTTTAAGTCAAGGGTATATCAAATTGATAAACTGCTGAACGGGCAGGTAGTAACAACTGTATCCGATGCTGACAAGGCTAAAGTAGTTACAGCCATTGTTCCGAAAACAACTAAAGGAAAAAATTTCTTAAATGGAATTACTTCAGAAAGCACCATGACTTATGGTCAATATTACCTTCCGGCCCAACGTGTAGCGAAGATCAATACAGACTATGCGGTAACAACTTCAAGTTATGAATATAATAATAACCCATCAGGCTCTGGCTCAGACTACCATATCGGTCGTCCGACATCCAAAACAGAAGTAGTTCAGGCATATGGGGATACTAAATCTGGAAAAGAGGAATACACTTATGAAAATAATCGCATTAAAACCGTAAAAAAATGGAACAGGAATAATTCAGCATACTTATTAGAAACCTATATTTATGATAACTTTGGAAATGTCACACAGCTGACAACAAGTAACAGTGTAGATTCCCAGACAAGGACTGCAAAATCAGATTTTGAAAGTACGGGTAGATATATAGTAAAGAAAACGGATAATCTGGGATTAGAAACCGGCTTTACTTATAATGACTGGGGACAGGTATTGACTCACACAGACCCATTAGGAAATACCCTTATCAATACATATGATGACTGGGGTAAACTGATGACTACCACATCAAGTTTGCAGGGTACAACTTCTTACCTGTACGAAAGGGATAATAAAGCCAATACCATTGTGACTAAAAATGCTCCGGATGGTGATGTGTTAAAAAAGTGTACGAATATATTAGGACAAGATTACAAAACGACCACCAAAGCATTCGGACAGGGACAGTATATTTCTCAAGAAACACAATATGATATCTTAGGAAGAAAAGTGAAGGAGTCTGAGCCTTACTTTGAGGGTCAGAGTGCCGGTCAGTGGAATACTATTGCTTACGATGACTCTGTATTTCCTGCTAAAACAACAGTTACGGCCTCAGGCGGTAAACAAACGGAAACAAGTGTTTCAGGTCTGACGACCAGCGTTAAAGAAAAGAATGGATATGGAAGAATTACTTCCAAAACAATTGATGCCCTGGGCAATGTCATATCCTCAACAGACAAAGGAGGAACGGTACAATTTTCTTACAATGCTGCAGGAGAACAGATACTGTCTCGGTATGCCAAAAATATCGTGACAACAAAGTATGATTCCTGGGGAAGAAAAGCTGGATTTAATGACCCTTCCAATGGGTTATATAAATATGAGTACGACATATTGGGGCAGCTTAAGAAAATCACCAGCCCGAAAGGGACCAAAAAATATACCTATAATAACCTTGGACAGCTGATTTCCCAAAAAGAATTTTCTAGCATAAACGGAGGTTTGATGACCAATAAGACGATTAATTTCATCTATAATAATAAAGGAATACTTACTTCAAGATCCGGTACCATAAATGGAAAGGCAGCAGCCACAAGTTTCACTTATGACAGCCAGGGAAGATTACAATCTTCAATAGAGACCAGCTATGGTAACACGTATGTCCAAAACAAGATTAGATATGATAATATTGGAAGGGTGACAAGATATCGGAAAGAGCTACACTCTTCAGGAGCTGTCACCGGAGTCAATGTAGTAAACCGATACAATACATGGAACGGAGAATTCTATCAGATTATCGATAAACAAACAGGAAATACCCTTTGGGAACTGAAAGAAACAAATGCCAAAGGACAGGTACTAAAAGCTAAACTTGGCCAGTCAGAAATTAATAATACTTATGACAGTAATGGATTTTTAGCAGGTGTCAATCATTCATCTTCGCTCAGTCCTTCTATTCTTCTGGTCAATTATTCTTTTGATGCGATACTGAATGAACTGAAAAACAGGACTACGGGTGGTGATTTTAATATTACCGAATCTTTTGATTATGATGATAATAACCGTTTGGTCAACTGGACGGATCCTGTAACCGGAATTAAACCTTCCAATAACAGAAATATTTATGATGGTAAGGGAAGAATTATGCAGAATGATCAGGTGGGAACTATGAAGTACGAAAATTTTGCTAAGATTTATCAGCCTACAGGCATGACCTTAAATGCGGCAGGAATTCAAAACAACAATGACCTTATCCAGTCTGTTTCTTATAACGAAAATAATGATCCTGTATTTATTGACGGTGAAAAAGGAGATGTAGCGTTTCAGTATGGGTTAACAGCCATGAGACAGCAGGTAACGTATGGAGGAAACTTCGGAAGCGATAAGCAAGGTCAGTTCACTAAATCTTATAGTGAAGACGGAAGTTTTTGAGGTGATAAAAAATAATGCCACAGGTCAGGAAAAACATATTCTCTACATTGGCGGCAGTCCTTATGAATCTAATATTGTATATTTGAAAGAGCTGGGCCAGACGAGTGGTTCTTATAAATTTTTGCATAAAGATTATATAGGAAGTATACTGGCCATCAGTGACGAAAATGGTAAAAAACTGGAGCAGAGGCATTATGATGCGTGGGGTAATATAACCCATGTGAAGATCGGAGACGGGGCAATCATCACAGACCAGGCTGGCATTCTGAGCGAAGCAAATAATCTCATTCTTGACCGGGGCTATACCTCGCATGAACATTTTGCAGCTGTTGGTGTTATCCATATGAACGGCAGGTTGTATGATCCTCTGTTAAGAAGATTCCTGAATGCTGATGAAAATATACAGGATCCTACAAATACCCAGAACTACAATAAGTACGGGTATGTAATGAACAACCCGCTGATGTATAATGATCCTAGCGGGGAGTTTCTAATGTGGCTTTTGGGGGCATTTGTAGGGGGATATCTTAATGGTGTGGCAGCTAATGGAGGCCAATGGAACCCAGGAAAATGGAACTGGGAAAGCACATGGAGTGCCGTATTGGGAGGTGCCATTGGTGGGGCAGCTGTTTCCGGAGCCTTAGGAAATATAGCCAGTAATGCAGGAGCCATTAAAAGCTTCCTGCCGGGAATTGTTTCGGGAGGATTGAATTCGGCATTTAACGGAGGTAATTTTCTAGGTGGAGCTATAGGAGGAATAACTTATTCTGGTGATTTATTTACTAATAAAATTACTTCCACTGATGGAATTAGTACAGCTTATAAGTATATTATTTCTCCAAATTATAACGATGAAGGTGAAACGGAACAATATTTCCAGATGGGAGGTTTTGGTCAATATGGTGCAAGTGGAGGAATAAAACCTCCGTTTGATAAAGCTGAAATAGGTCAATTAGCTTCAGCAGGTATAGTATCAGCGGTTACTGCAAGAGTATTAATGGGAGCCATTGGTACAGAAGTAGCAGGTGCTGGAGTTATTGGCGCTGGAGGTGGTCTTACTTGGTCTTCAGCAGTAAGTACTGGTACAACAATTCTTGCGAGGACTTTTGCTTTGGGATTATTATTATCAGTGAGAGGTGATAGCTCGGGACCGCCTAAAGCTTATGTTTACACAATAATGGGACATAGTGATATTGCTAAATTCGGGGTAACAAGAGCACAAGATCCTGATAGTAGGCCAGAAAGACAAATATCTGGACTTAATAGACGTTATGCAAAGGATGGTCCTCATAGTTGGATTTATTTACATCAAGGTGTATCCCAAAGTGAAGCTTTTTTGTATGAAAAATATTATGTATGGCAATATTGGCAAGCTCATAATAGAATGCCTTATGCACAAAAGTATCCTAAAGAAGATGCTGTAACAAGATTTTTATATAAATACCTTAATTTGAAATAATGAGAAATATTTGGTTCACAATTTATTCATCACCTAAAGATGATGATAAATACGAAGGAATTACAAATTATAGAACCTTAATTGAACTATTACTTATCCCTGCCATTCAGAATAAGCTTAATAGAGATAAAAAGGTCCAAAAGTATATGTTAATGTTTTCAAATAATATTGAAAGTGATGATATTAAACTTTTTAAGGATTTGCATTATGAAAAGAAAGTAGAGGATGGAATAGTCAACCTTTATGTGTCGACAAAAACTATTAATTGGAATAATCTTTTGGAGCAGGAAAGAAAAGATTTTCTAATAGAAAAGTGGAAAGTGCTTTTTAGTAACTTGTCCGATGATTATTTCGTCACTGACAAATCAGAGGTTATTACATCTTTAGAAGAACTTAAGAATAAGAATTGGAAGATCACAAGTTCACCATTTAAAAGGAAGGTAAAATATAACAAAGAAAACTATGCTGTAGTGTTGGATGTTACAACAAACAGAGCCCAATTGGCTTTAGTAAGAGATTCTGACGGAAAATGGTTTAAGCTGAAAGATTATGATACCTGGAAAATAATGACGGATGTTAATTTCAAAGGCTTCCAATTGGAAGGAGATACTTTAACATTTGTCTACAAGAATTTTTTCAATACAATGTTTGAATCTCCTGTTGTTTTCGACCTGAAAGAGATCATAAAATAACCATTAAACAAAAGCAGGAGCTTTCCTGCTTTTGTTTAAAATAAACTAAAATATGGAAAATTATTAAATACCTTAATGATTCTTTGCTGCCTATTATGTTATAAGTTATGTACAGCACAATCTTCTCCAAAGTATATAGAAATTGAATGGAAAAATGGTAGTGAAGCAGCAAAGAAAATAATGAAAAGTGAATTTTATTATGATCCACTAGATGCATGGTCCCCTTTTGGAAGTGATATTGGAAATGATATATATTATTTGTATTGTGATTGGAAACGAAATTCTCCAAACGAAAATTTGAGAAAATTTATGGATCGAGAACTTCTCAGCTCAGGATATCCCACATTCGATCTACATATGGATGGTAAAAATCCCGTAGCATTGAAAGCTGTAGTTAGTGCTATGCGTAATAATTATATTGATTTGAATACTATTGACGAAAAAGTGATTTCCCTAGCTTTTACTCAATTGTTTTTAGAAGGTCGTATCGAGCCTGAAGTGAAAAAATGGGCAGAGGCCGCTTTTAGTAGAGAAGCCGTTTATCTGAATTTCTGGGGAAGCGGAAAAGATGAAATGAAAGAGAGAAAAGAAAGAGAAGAAAGAATGAATCAGCTTTTAAGTGACTTACGCAAAGGGTAAGCCGTTTTATTTACATTAATAAATGGAAAAGAATTCATATTTATGTCATTTTTGAAGTTTTAGAAATTAAAAAGAAGTCAAAAAAGGCTTTACTATAACAGAAATAGGAAAAAGGTTTTGTTGGTCTTTATAATTCAAATACTAAAACTTTATTAACTTCAGATTATAAAAAAATCCCCGATGTATATATATCATGGGGATTTTAATTTTTGCCAACCATTATATTAGATATTAGTATTTGGTTATGATATTTTTTAATTCGGTGAATTCCCGGTAATTTTAAACGTTAAAAATGTAAATTACAGAACCGAGAAATTGAGTTCTATTTTTTTCAAATTTACCTCTTCATTCTGTTTCTCGAAATCATATTGGTAACCTTTCACAAAATTGCTGTAACTCTTTTTTAAAAGCCTTAAACCTTCTTTCCATCTTGGATCATCAAAATATGGTTCATGGTTTAATAAATTAATTACACTCTCCCATATTGTTTATTTGCTGAGTTGTAGCTCCGGTGCTCCATGTATAAGTGTTAAAAACTGGCCCAGCATCGAGAGAAGTTTTTCCCTCAATACAAATAATTTTATCAACCAGTACCTGCAATGTTATATGTTTTGTTGGCTGTATTTTAATCAAAATAATGTTAGTTTTCAATAAATATTTATATTTATGGTTTATCTTCCAATTATCATGATTGATACTATTTGTGAAAATGATATAAGATTCTAAGTATCAAATTATTTTATTCATAAGTTCAAATAAACTGTCTTATCGCATTTCTTGATATATGATAAGATGTCAATAATAATGTTTTTCTATTTTTGTAACCGAAAACAACAAAGATTTCAATAAACTTATTTAAACAGTTCAATATGAAAAAAATTAGCGTAATTGCATTGGTAGCAGTAGGATTACTGGCAGTATCATGTAACAATAAAGAAAAAACAACCGATACAGCAGTAGCTACTGAACAGTCTGTTGCTGAAGGAAAAGGAGAAGCATTAGCAGTAGATACGGTAACTTCTGTAGTAAACTGGAAAGCTTTCCACAAAGGAGGTTTTGCACCTCGTTGGGGTACCTTAAACATAAAATCAGGCGACCTGAATATTGAAGGTGGGCAGCTTGTAGCAGGAAGCTTTACTATAGATATGACTTCTATTAAAGTTGATCCGGCTTCCGTAACTGAAAAAGACAAAAAACCGGCTGACCTTGAAACACACCTTAAAAGTGCAGATTTCTTTGCAGTGGATAAAAATCCGGTGTCAGACTTTAAAATTACAAGCGTAGCAGATGTAAAAGATGCACCTAAAGATGCTGTAGCAGGAGCTAATAAAACAATCAGCGGAAACCTGACATTATTAGGAAAAACAATGAATGTTTCTTTCCCTGCAAAAGTAAATGTTACAGATGCTTCGGCCGATATTCAGGCTAAGTTTACCGTAAACAGAGCTGATTGGGGAATTAAATTCGGTACATCTGAAGCTGATCCTGCAGAATGGATGATCAGTAAAGATATCGAAATTGCTATCGATGTGAAAGCAAAAAAATAATTGAAGATTACTTTCAATACTCATAAAGCTGCCTTGAGAAAGGCGGCTTTTTTGTGGTATTTATTTAACTTTTTTTAGCATTTTATTGTACAGCACGGCATCATATTTTCTCTTTTAACCCTATAACACCAAAAGATAATATTATGTCAAAAAAAATTGCAATTCTTGCGACAAACGGTTTCGAGGAAAGTGAGCTTCAATCTCCAAAAGAATATCTGGAGCAACAGGGATGGACGGCAGACATTGTAAGCCCGGAATCCGGTACTATTAAAGCCTGGGCTGAAAAAGACTGGGGAAAAGAATATAATGTTGACAGAACATTGAGTGACGTTAAGGCTTCAGATTATGACGCGTTGGTGCTTCCCGGGGGTGTTCTTAATCCTGATAAGTTGAGGACTGATGATCAGGCGCTTTCCTTTGTTAAGGATTTCTTTGTACAAAATAAGCCGGTTGCGGCTATCTGTCATGGACCACAGATCCTGATCAACGCTGAAGTGGTGAATGGTAGGAATATGACCTCCGTACATTCAATCAGCAAAGATTTAATGAACGCCGGAGCTCATTGGGAAGATAAAGAAGTTATCGTAGACAACGGATTGGTAACGAGCAGAACCCCAAAAGATCTTCCTGCTTTTAATGCTAAAATGGTGGAAGAATTCAAGGAAGGAAAACATGTAGAACAAGGGATATAGTTCACATTAAAAATTGGAAAGCCCGGAATTATTGATTCCGGGCTTTTTTTATTGTGTTGAAAAATTCATTTAAAAATTGTTGGACTAATTAAACAGCCATGAATTCTGGATGCGCCTGCAATACTCACTTCCCAGATATAAAGGATTACCATGCTTTTCAGACCAGAAGCCATCCAGTATATCTTTACTTAAACATCTGTAGACAGCAACTCCTTTATAAACTTTTTGATCATCACCTTCATAATTGAAGTTGAGAACTAATATCTGATCTTTATAAAATCCGGTACCGTGTTGCACATGATCACCAATAATCCATTGGGCAACGACGCGGTTGTTTTCATCAACAGATAATAATAATATACCTTCGTAAGAAGTATCGTTAGATTCCTCCTGATTGCTCCCTTTGATAGAATAGGTTCCGGCCAGATCTTGTACTGTCATTGCTTATATTTTTAAGATGGCAAATGTAAAAAATCTTCAGCTGATGATGGAATAAATCTTCCCGGGGCTTTCTGTTTTTAAATTAAGCTCTATTTTTGCAGGAAATAATTTTAGAATGATCCCTTTTTTGTTAATAATCAATATGATTGCATTTGGTGCCTTTGGATTTGATAAATGGCAGGCCCGAAAACATCAATGGCGGATTTCTGAAAATATGCTCTTGGGAATATCGCTGTTTGGCGGAATAATAGGAGCGGCTTCAGGGATGATCTTTTTTAACCATAAAATCTCCAAGAAATCTTTCCTGACGAAATTTATTATAGTCACATTGATTGATTTGGTATTGCTGTACCGTTTAATAAGACATTGATAAAAGGACATGAACCTCTGTCGAACAGCTTGTTTATTGTTAAATGAACTATTCTTTGGAATTATTTTAAAAATAGGGTGAATTTGGGATACTCACACAAGGTGTTGTCTTATATTTTTTTAGTGCAGTAAAAATAGAATTATCTAAATTCTCATTATGAAATTGTTAAATATTGCATAAACTTTTTAATTAATTCATTTAAAATCACTATTTTTGCACCCGTAAAAATCCTATATGCAAAACATTAGAAATATTGCGATTATCGCACACGTTGACCACGGAAAAACAACTTTGGTTGACAAGATCATCCACGCTACCAACATTTTCAGAGAAAATCAGGAGAGTGGGGAATTAATTATGGATAACAATGATCTTGAGAGAGAAAGAGGGATCACGATTTTATCCAAGAATATTTCTGTTACTTATAAAGACACAAAAATTAACGTAATCGATACTCCTGGTCACGCCGATTTTGGTGGAGAAGTAGAAAGAGTATTGAAAATGGCTGACGGAGTTATTCTGTTGGTGGACGCGTTCGAAGGACCAATGCCACAAACAAGATTCGTGCTTCAGAAAGCGTTGGAATTAGGTTTAAGACCATTAGTTGTTATTAATAAAGTTGACAAACCAAACTGCCGTCCTGATGAAGTTCATGACCAGGTATTTGATCTGTTCTTCAACCTTGATGCAACTGAAGAACAATTGGATTTCCCAACATTCTACGGTTCGTCCAAACAAGGTTGGTTCAACACTTCATTAGAGCAGACTGAAGATATTTTACCATTATTAGATGGAATTTTACAATATGTTCCGGCTCCGAAAGTAACTGAAGGAAATCTTCAGATGCAGATTACTTCACTTGATTACTCTTCTTTCTTAGGAAGAATTGCTATCGGAAAAGTAACAAGAGGAGAGATCAAAGAATCTCAATGGATCGGTCTTGCTCAGGCAGACGGTAAAGTAGTAAAAGGAAAAGTAAAAGAACTTTACGTTTTCGAAGGTTTAGGAAAGAAAAAAGTAACTGAAGTACAAGCCGGAGATATCTGTGCTGTAGTTGGTTTCGATTCTTTCCAGATCGGTGATTCTTTCGTAGATCTTGAAAATCCTGAACCATTGGAGAGAACCGCTATTGATGAGCCTACTCTTAACATGACATTCTCAATCAACAATTCTCCTTTCTTTGGTAAAGATGGTAAATACGTTACTTCTAACCACCTTAAGGAAAGATTAACTAAAGAATTAGAGAAAAACCTTGCCTTAAGAGTTCAGCAAACCGATGACGCCAATACATTCCTTGTATTCGGTAGAGGTATTCTTCACTTATCTGTTTTAATTGAAACGATGAGAAGAGAAGGATATGAAATGACAATTGGTCAGCCTCAGGTTATCCTAAGAGAAATTGACGGGGTAAGCTGTGAGCCTTACGAATCTTTAGTGGTTGACGTTCCGGAAGAATATGCTTCAAGAGTAATCGACCTGGCAACTCAGAGAAAAGGTGACCTTCACATTATGGAAACTAAAGGCGAAATGCAGCACATGGAATTCGAAATTCCTTCAAGAGGTTTGATCGGATTACGTTCTCAAATGTTGACAGCTACCGCAGGAGAAGCTATTATGGCTCACCGTTTCACAGAATATAAGCCTTTCAAAGGAGCTATTCCGGGAAGAAATAACGGAGTACTGATCAGCAAAACTCAGGGTCCTGCTACAGAATATTCTATTGCTAAATTACAGGACAGAGGTAAGTTCTTCGTTGATCCGGGTGAGGAAATCTATGCAGGGATGATTATCGGTGAACAAAACAAACCGGGAGATCTGGTAGTAAACATCGTAGAAGCAAAACAGCTGAACAACATGAGAGCTTCAGGAAAAGATAAAGATACAGGTGTTGCTCCGAAAATCTTATTCTCTCTTGAAGAATGTATGGAATATATCCAAGGTGATGAAGCGATTGAGGTAACTCCAAACTTTATCAGAATGAGAAAGAAACTTCTTTCTGAAGAAGAAAGAAAAAGAGTGGAAAGATCTGCAAAAGCATAATAACATTCTTACAGATAAAATCAAAGCCTCGATTTTTCGAGGCTTTTTTTCTGATACCTTGAAAAAAATGTTTATTTTTTCAACAAAATTTTCCAAATAATAAAATATAATTTAAAGTAGTTTTGCGGCTATGAAAATGAATAAATTAAAACTTATCGTTTTATTAGGAGTTTTTGCGTCTTACAGTACCTCATGTTCTGTCCAGAACAATACTACCAAGACTCCTCCTGTTAAAAATACAACTAAACCCAACAACAATACTTCTCAGCCTAAACCTCCTGTAGCCACTACAAAACCTACTCCCGTCACACCGCCAACGGCTGCAGATGAAATGTTCAGAACAAATCTTCCTGAGATCAAAAGAGAATTCCGCGGTGCCTGGATCGCCAGTGTAGCCAATATCAACTGGCCGTCAAGAAACGACCTTACGGTAGATCAGCAAAAAGCAGAAGCCATTGCTATGCTTGATATGCTGAAAAATAACAATTTCAATGCAGCTATTTTCCAGATCAGACCCTCGGCAGATGCTCTATATACAAGTAATATCGAACCATGGTCTTACTTTTTAACAGGAGAAACAGGAACAGCTCCTTACCCTAATTATGATCCTCTTCAGTTTTGGATTGACGAATCCCACAAAAGAGGATTGGAACTTCACGTATGGCTGAATCCTTACCGTGCTCATCACACCAACGGAGGATCCGTAAACAGTCTTTCAATGGCCAATAAACTGTCTGATATCGTGGTAAGGTTAAAAAACGGAATGTACTGGTTTGATCCGGCTAATCCTAAAACACAAGGCCACGTTTCCAATGTGGTAAAAGATATTGTACAGAGATATGATATCGATGCCATCCATTTTGACGATTATTTTTACCCTTACGCAACTTATAACAAAGGGGCAGATTTTCCTGACAACGCAACCTGGAATGCCTATGTGAGCAGCGGTGGAAACTTATCAAGAGCTGACTGGAGAAGAGACAATGTGAATAAATTTGTAGAAAGAATTTATAAAGAAATCCATGCTGAAAAAAGCCACGTTAAGTTCGGGATCAGCCCGTTTGGAATCTGGAAACCGGGGTACCCTGCAGGAATTGTAGGATCTTCTCAGTTTGATGAGCTGTATGCTGATGCTAAATTATGGCTGAATAAAGGATGGGTAGACTATTTCTCACCACAGCTATACTGGCCGATTGACTCTAAAGGACAGGGCTTTGAATCTCTGCTAAGTTGGTGGCAGTCTGAAAATACTATGAACAGACATTTATGGCCAGGCCTGAATACGGTTGAGATCAAAGTGTCCGATCGTCCTGCCGAAATTAAAAATCAGATCGAAATTTCCAGAAATATCCTGAAAAAAGATGCCGGCGAAATTCATTGGAGTATCGCAGGATTAACGAAAAATGCCAATATGCTACCGGCCCTTAAAAACGGTCCTTACAGTGAAAAAGCATTAATTCCGAAGACACCATGGATCAAAGCAGTTCCATTACAGACTCCAACGCTGTTTATTACTGATAACGGAAGTTTTGCCCAGACAAGCTGGAGCTCAAAAAATATGAGTAATGTTTTCCAATGGGTTCTTTTTAAACAATATAACGGAATTTGGGAAACCGAAATTCTGACCCTCGACACCCTGTCTAAAGATATACCAAAATTTAAAGACGGTAAAAAACTTGGTGCATTAGCAATTAAATCGATCGACAGACTAGGAAACGAAAGTGATTATATGGCAAAAAAAGTGAAATAATTCGCTGCCGGAAATTCTATAAATATAAAAGAGGTTTGACTTAAAGTTGAACCTCTTTTTTTATGCTCCGGGAATGATAAAGTCGATGCAAAGAAAGTGCAGTTATCAGTAACTGGAAGTATTGTTACGCGGTTCCGGCCGGAGATTCTTTTTTAGAATAACTATAAATTATTAATTTAAAACAATGATAATCAGTTCGTATAACTGAAAAATTAAGCTTTTGATTTAAAATAAAAACTTTATCGGAACCATTTTTGCATGATTATCCCAATAATCACCAAAATATAACATTATGAATACTAAAAGACTTTCCGCTAAAATGGAAAAAGCACTTAGTGACCAAATGAATAAAGAGATCCATGCATCTCATGTTTTTTTATCCTATGGAATTTGGGCGGATGATAAAGGATATCAGGGCATTGCCAACTTTCTGTACAGACATGCACAGGAAGAAAGAAACCATTCGATTAAATTCATGGAATATATCCTGAACAGAGGCGGAAAACCAAAAGTAGATGCTATTCCGGCCCCACCAGCAGATCCGGAATCCTTAACCGCTTGTTTTGATGGCGTTTTTAAACATGAAGTGGATAATACAACAGCCATTTACAAAATTGTAGACCTTTCAATGGAAGAGAAAGACTGGGCAACGTGGAATTTTATGCAATGGTTTGTACAGGAACAGATTGAGGAAGAGACACTGGCTCAGAACCTGATTGATAAATTGAAAATCGCAGGTGGTGACCGTGCCACAGACGAATCTTTATTTACTTTAGATAAAACTTTACAGGAAGCCCCTAATGATGTGCCATTGGCTCAGAATGCAACAGGGGATAACCCGTAACTATATTCGGTATATCAAAATTGTTTGAAAATCTGTCAGAAAACTGACAGATTTTTTTATTATGAAACTCCCTTAAATTTCACTATCTTTGCACACTCGTAATTCAAGATGAAAACTACAATTTTTAACGTGGCATCAACCTTGAGTTGCTTTAAACCTTAAACTTTGAATTTTACAATATGAAATGTGGAATCGTAGGCCTGCCGAATGTAGGTAAATCAACTCTTTTTAACTGCTTGAGTAATGCAAAAGCTCAATCAGCAAACTATCCTTTCTGTACAATTGAACCGAACTTAGGGACGGTTTCTGTACCGGATCAGAGATTGTTTGAACTGGAAAAAATCGTAAAACCTGAAAGAGTTTTACCTGCTGTAGTTGAAATTGTTGATATTGCAGGTCTTGTAAAAGGAGCCAGCAAAGGAGAAGGCTTAGGAAATCAGTTCCTTGCCAATATCCGTGAGTGTGAAGCGATCATCCATGTTTTAAGATGCTTTGATAACGGAAATATCGTTCACGTTGAAGGTTCTGTAGATCCTTTGAGAGATAAAGAAATTATCGATATCGAATTGCAGCTGAAAGACCTTGAAACAGTAGGAAAAGCAGTTGAAAAAGCTAAGAAATTCATCAAATCAGGGAAAAAAGAAGATATCCTGGCGTATGAAACGCTGCAAAGCCTTCAAAAATTCCTTGAAGATGGTAAAAATGCAAGAGAGTTTGCAGTAAACGATTTGACACAATCAATCATTGGAGAAGTGCAGTTGCTGACTAATAAACCGGTACTTTACGTTTGTAACGTAGATGAAAATTCTATTAAAAATGGAAATGACTGGATTGGCAAAATCGAGGAGATGGCTAAAAATGAAGGCGCTGAAGTTGTTGTTTTAGCAGCACAGATCGAAGCGGATATCAACGAGCTGGAGACTTTTGAAGAAAGAGAAATTTTCCTTGATGAACTTGGCCTTACTGAGCCGGGAGTAAATCGTCTGATCAGAAAAGCCTATGACTTATTAAAGCTTCAAACCTATTTTACAGCCGGAGTGAAAGAAGTAAGAGCATGGACTATCGGACAGGGATGGACGGCTCCTCAGGCTGCAGGAGTGATCCACACAGACTTCGAAAAAGGATTTATCCGTGCAGAAGTAATCAAATACAATGATTATGTTACTTACGGATCTGAAGTAAAAGTAAAAGAAGCCGGAAAACTTTCTGTTGAAGGTAAAGAATATATCGTTCAGGATGGTGACATCATGCACTTTAGATTCAACGTATAAAAGAAAAAATATTAAAGTTAGTTTGTAATAAAAAACGTTTCCATGAATTTGGGAGCGTTTTTTATATTGGAAAAAGTCGCTTCCCGAAGAAAGCAATTGTAATTATAGGATTGTGGGTTCTAAGTCGGACAGAATGGAAGCTCAACGCAACTAAAAGATTTTTTTATACATGTATTGGAAATAACCATACTTACTTCATTTGTTTCCGGACGACATTGTTTTTGTAGCATGAAAGGTGAATTTGGGCACATCCGCCGCCACTATGGGGACATCGCATTACTCCGCCGGAAATAGCTTTTAACTGCGTTTTGTTAAGCTTCTTTCCTTGATGTAAGTTCTGTTTTTTCATGGTAATGGTTTTAGTTTTCAGGTAAAAAGAAAGCGCCTCCTGAAGAAGCGCTTGCCTTAATATTATTCAATTTCAATGCTCGGCTGACATTGCGGTTCCGCACAACTGAAAGAAATTTTACTGCATACCCTTTCAGCAAGCCAGCACATTTCTTTTCCTCCGGCGATCACTCGCAGCTCTTTTTTGTTCAATTTTTTCCCTTTGTTTAAAGTTTGATTTTTCATAAGGTGTGATGATTTTAAAATTAGTTTGTAGTTTTTTGAAAAGTTCTCAGTCAGGAAGATGGGGATCAGGAACATAGCGGCATTGACGTTCCGCACAGATTGTTCCTGTAATATAGCAACGGCCTGTAGTTAAATCTACACAATTGATCAGACCGCCTGTAACTGATTTCAGGGCTTTGTGGCTAAGCTTCTTTCCTTTGTTTACTATACGATTGTTCATGGTCTTCTTTATTAATCTGTTAAAACTCTATAGGACTGTTCGGTCTGCATTGTAATTCTGCACACGAGGGAGAAGTGATTTTACAGCGGCCGCTGGCCTCACATGGCGGGTCCGGACAGTAGGTAGGCTCGATACATCTGAGCAATCCTCCTGTGATAGATTTTAATTCCCTTTTATTCAGTTTTTTACCTTTGTTTAGATGTTGATTTTTCATAATGATTTATTTTAAGTTTGTTATAAAAGATAATATGAAATCATGGTCTGCAAATAGCCTGTCCGCATTTTGGGTGAATCATGGTACAACCGTTGGCGTCGGCATGAGATTCACATGTTCCCGGATAAGGCTCACAAGGCTCAGGAACCATACAGTCATACATTCCTCCGGTAATTGATTTCATTTCTTTTTTGTTCAGTTTTTTCCCGAATTGGGCAAATTGATTTTTCATAGTTTTGATTTTTAGTAAGTTAGTTACAACGAATGTAATAAAAATAAATTAACGTATATCACTTTTTATAGAAAAAATGAGAATAATTTTAATAGAATATTGATTAATTTATAATTTTATAAAGCGAATACATCTCTTGCCTTTAATAATTGTCTCAAATGAAACTTCATTTTGTATATTTGAATCTTACAAACTTCTGCTATGGAAAAAATAGCCCATTCTTCATTAGAGGATTTTTATAGAGAAATGGCTGCCAAGCTCGGAAAAGATCTGGAAAGCATTTTCCCCAAAGGCCTTCATAAGGATATCGGACACTTTAATGTATTTGATATTGCCCAAACGATTGAAAAGACAAAGCTCACGTCTGAAATGCCCTATAACAGGAGAAAATATTACAAAATCAGCCTGATCAGGGGCAACAACAGAGCCGAGTATGCAGATAAAACCATCTCCATAAAAGGGAATGCCCTGCTCTTTGCCACTCCCAGGGTTCCTTATCATTGGGTTCCTGAAGATCCTCATCAGTCGGGAAGTTTTTGTGTGTTTACAGAAGATTTTCTTTTCAGGGGAATTTCTTACAATCATCTGGAAGATCTGCCCATTTTTCAACCGGGGGGAGTTCCTGTTTTTGAAATCAATGATGAGCTGGCTGATGAGATTGAGCTGCTTTTTAAAAAAATAAAAAAAGAAATAGACTCAGATTATATGTATAAATATGATTTGATCAGAAATTACGTCCTGGAGCTGATTCATTACGGGCAAAAACTACAGCCGGCATCGAGGATATCAACGGCTAATGATGCCTCAATGAGGGTGGTTTCTTTATTTATAGAACTCCTGGAAAGACAGTTTCCCATTGAATCGCCCAACCAAAGGCTGCAATTGAAAACGGCAAAAGATTACGCCGACAGATTAGCGGTGCACGTGAACTATCTCAATAAAAAATTGAAAGAAAACACAGAGAAAACAACTACCGAACTGATTGCCGACCGTGTGATTCAGGAGGCCAAAATACTTTTAAAACAAACCAAATGGAATGTTTCCGAAATCTCATATGCCTTAGGTTTCGAAGAAATTGCTCATTTTTCAAATTTCTTTAAGAGGAAAACTTCATTTACTCCGTTAGAATTCCGGTCATGATTTGAATTTTGCAAATATGTGATTGATTCAGGCAAACGGTTCTTCTCTAAAATCCCGCAACTTTGTACCATCAAAATAACAAGACAAATGGAAACAAGAACAAAAATTGCATTAGTAACAGGAGGAAGTCGTGGATTAGGAAAAAATTCTGCGCTTAAAATAGCTCAAAAAGGATTAGATGTTATCATTACATACAGAAGTAATAAAGCTGAAGCTGAAGAAGTGGTGAATGAAATACATGGAATGGGCAGAAAGGCTGCTGCTTTTCAGCTGAATACCAAAGATCTCAAAAGTTTTGATGCATTTATAAAAGACGTTACACGCCATCTACAGGAAAATACAGGAAATACAAACATCGATTACCTGATCAATAATGCGGGGACGGCCTTGTATTCACCGATTGCTGAAGTGACGGAGGAGCAGCTTGACGATGTCGTGGATATTCACTTCAAAGGAGTATTCTTTTTAACCCAGAAATTCCTTCCATTCATCAACGACGGTGGCGGTATTATCAATATCTCTTCAGGATTGGCAAGATTTGCAACTCCGGGATCATCGGTGTACGGATCTATCAAAGCCGGTGTAGAAATGCTGACAAAATATATGGCCAAAGAATTGGGATCAAGACAGATCAGGGCCAATGTAGTGGCGCCAGGCGCTATTGAAACTGACTTTGGAGGAGGCAGAGTAAGAGACAATAAGGAAATCAATGCGGTGGTTGCCGGTGCTACGGCATTAGGAAGAGTAGGGCTTCCTGATGATATCGGGGGTGTAGTGGCATTCCTGTGTACGGAAGATGCTGGATGGATCAACGGACAGAGAATTGAAGCGTCAGGAGGAATGTTTTTATAAAATGAGGAACAAAACTGAAAAAAAAGAACCAACAATACTGCTGGTTCTTTTTTTTATTATAAACTTCCCGGCTCCGGAAGTACAATCGGGCCGTCAGGATCAATTGGTTCTAAAGGTACCGGTAGCTGGCATTTCTCTTCTCTGCACCCGGGGCCTATATATTTACAATAACCGTTAGGGGCGCATGGATAAGTACCAAGACCTCCCTGGATCATTTTCAGTTCAGATTTACTTAATTTTTTTCCTTTGTTTACATTAGAATTTCTCATGATTGATAGTATTAGTTTGATTTTCACTAAAATATGTAAAATAATTGAAATATTTCACCTGGATTGGATACAATTTAAATACAGTGGTTATAAATCAATAAAAAAACTACCCTTGCAGGATAGTTCTTTTTCTTAATAGAGCTGTATTTACCAAGGCCTTGTTTTGCACTCAGGCTCTCCGCAGAAATTTCCATAGAAAGCACATTCCGTGGTTTCCGGAAGGATACATATTTTAAGTCCTCCTTTAATGGTATTTAATTCCTTTTTGTTGAGTTTTCTTCCTTGCGGTAAGCATTGATTTTTCATAGGTATTGTTTTAGGGGATTCGATATGACGAATATACAAAAACAACCCTTAAATTACTTCAGTACAACAAAGTATAATGCTGTGAACGATTCTATTTCTAAATATTAGATAAGTTTTCAATTGCTCGCTCCAATGTTTCCTGCTTTTTGGCGAAACATAATCTGATTACATTTTCATTGAGCCTGTTTTTGTAAAACGAAGAAAAAGGAACACTGGCTACTTTATGGTTGACCGTCAGTTCAGTCGCAAAATCAAAGTCGTTTTTGGCTGAAATTTTATCATATTTTACAGCCTGAAAATAAGTGCCCTCACAATCGAGCAACTCGAAAGAGGTTACGGCAAGACCTTTTCTTAGAAAATCCCTTTTTTCCTGGAAAAACTGATTAAGGTGGATATAATGCTCTTCATTTTTCATATACTCTGCCAAAGCAAGCTGAATAGGCGTGTTTACACAAAATACATTAAACTGATGAACCTTCCGGAATTCATCGGTTAAGTTTTTAGGAGCCGCACAATAGCCAACTTTCCAGCCTGTGACATGGAAAAGCTTCCCAAAAGAGGCGACCAGAAGACTTCTTTCTTTAAGCTCCGGATACTTACAAATGCTCAGGTGCTGTTTGCCGTCAAAGACAATATTTTCATAGACTTCATCACTGAGAATAAGAATAGAAGTCCCTTTTACCAGCTGAATCAACTCCTGAATATCTTCTTCCTTTACAATCTTCCCTGAAGGGTTGTTGGGATTATTGAGGATAATCATTTTGGTTTTGTCGTTCACCAGGTTTTTTACTGTCTTCCAGTTGATTTCGTAATCGGGAGCCTTCATTTCAAATCGTCTGACGATCCCTCCGAAAAGCTCTACAGTAGGTTCATAGCAATCATACGCCGGCTCAAAAATAATAACTTCATCGTCTTTCTTTATAAAAGCCGCGATAGCCGTAAATATGGCCTGAGTACCTCCCGCAGTAACCGTTACTTCAGTGTCAGGATGATAAATAGCCTGGTGGCTGTTTTCAATTTTGCGGACAATTTCTTCCTTTAAACCTATCATTCCGCCTAATGGAGCGTACTGGTTGAATCCTTTTTTTATAAAATAATCTACCTGGTCAAGCAGCCGGGAATCCGGCATAAAGTCAGGAAATCCCTGTGAAAGGTTGATGGCTTCGTTTTCATTGGCAAGCTGGGTCATTTGACTGAAAATTGTCGTTCCCACATTGGAAAGTTTGGATAGAGGAAGTTGTATCATAAAAGCATTTTTCTAACTATCGAATTTAATGAAATATTTAAAATGCTTGAGCTCTAATCGATAAAAGCTTAAAAAATATAACCGAAACAAAAAAAATGCGTAACCATTTACAGCCATTTGATATTTCAAAGGAATGTCGAATGAGTTTAAAATTTAAATAAACATTTGTTTGATTTCTTCTTGACATACGGAGAAAGATACCTACATTTGTTTAACAATAACCCACTTAAATCCAATACCATGAAAATTAAGAAAATTGAATTCCCGGACCAATCCGTTTTATCACAGAGAAAGAAAGATTTTGACTATATTGATAGTTTTGAAGGAGAATTTACCGGTAAAAATAAAAATATTTGTATAGAGAAAATAGGAAAAGCTTTCTTTACCAGCGGCCCGAAATGGGGTAAAAAAATGTTTGCCTTCAGGAATAAAGCAGTGGCGCTTTTTGGATTGAAAACCGGTTTGAAAGCAGATGAAAATCAGAATATTGGAGATTTTACATGTGAAATCGGTGATCGGGTGGGCCTCTTCAAGGTATTTGACAAGACCAGTAATGAAATTGTTCTTGGAGAAAATGATAAGCACCTGGACTTCAGGATTTCTCTGTTATTTGATAAGAGCCAAAAACCCAACGAAGAGAATTCCCTGAGAATTTCTACGACTGTTACCTTTCACAATTGGACGGGAGTATTGTATTTTTTACCGGTTCGACCCTTCCACAAACTGATTGTGCCGGCCATGCTTAAGAATATAATCGGGCAACTTGAAGGCAGCTAATTGTAAGGTACAGGACTGGTCTCCATTTATAAAAATTATCCTGCAGTTTTTAAATTCTAGTTTTAGCTACGTTTTTGAAGAGGTAAAAATCATTTTTCCCGTATAAACCGTTGAAATCCTGGTTTAAAGTGTAGGTTTACGAACTATTCAATCCGGAATTTTCCTTTTAACGTACCAATCCGGAATCCGGACGTAAAATATTGAAAATAAAAGGAAAATATCAGTGGTTATAAAAAAAATAAGCAAATTTTTCACATGACCATGAATAATAATGTAAAGATATACTTTGGAATACAAGAATGTAATATAGGAGAGGAAAATCAAAAAAAACACTTTGAAAAAATTCGGATAATTTTAGACAATTTCGTATTTTTGTATGTTTGCTGAAATCATATATGTCACAAGAAATAAATCCAACCTATTCAGAAGATAATATCAGAACCCTCGATTGGCAGGAACACATCCGTTTGCGCCCCGGAATGTACATCGGGAAGCTTGGTGATGGTTCTTCCGCTGATGATGGTATTTATATTCTGCTTAAAGAAATCCTGGATAACTCTATTGATGAGTTCAGGATGAGATCAGGGAAAAGAATTGAAATAAAACTCGACGACGGTAAAGTTACCATTCGTGACTTTGGACGTGGAATTCCCCTCGGAAAAGTCGTTGATGCCGTTTCCAAAATGAATACCGGAGGAAAGTACGACAGTAAAGCCTTCAAAAAATCTGTAGGTTTGAACGGGGTGGGTACCAAAGCTGTAAATGCCCTTTCTGATTATTTCAGAGTACGTTCTTTCCGTGACGGGAAAATGAAAGTCGCGGAATTTTCGCGCGGGATCATTACCGAAAGTTTTGATGAAAAAGAAACCTCGGATAGAAACGGGACAGAAATTTCCTTTATTCCTGACGGGGAGATATTCCTGCATTTCAAATACAGAAAAGAGTATATCGAAAGAATGCTCCGCAATTACGCTTATCTGAATCCCGGATTAAAAATTCTCTTTAACGGAGAAACCTATTTTTCTGAAAACGGATTGAAAGACCTTCTGGAAGAGGAGCTGGAAAGTGATATCCTTTATCCGATAGTACACCTGAAAGATGAAGATATTGAGGTAGCGATTACCCATTCTGATAAATCCCAGACTGAAACTTATTTCTCCTTTGTTAACGGACAAAACACCACACAGGGAGGAACGCATTTGAATGCATTTCGTGAAGCCTATGTGAAAACAGTCCGTGAATTTTTTAATAAAACTTTCGACGCGTCAGATATCAGAAAATCAATCATTGCTGCAATTTCCATCAATGTAGAAGAACCCGTTTTCGAATCACAGACAAAAACCAAGCTGGGATCGAATGATATGGGTCCCAACGGACCAACCGTCAGAACCTTTATCATCGATTTTCTTAAAAGCAAGCTAGATAATTTCCTGCATAAAAATCCGGAAATAGCAGAAGCGATCCAGAGAAAAATTCTGATCTCAGAAAGAGAAAGAAAAGAACTTTCCGGAATCCAGAAATTAGCCAGAGAAAGAGCCAAAAAAGTGTCTCTCCACAACAAAAAACTTCGTGACTGCAGACAACATTACAACGATCAGAAAGCCGAAAGAAAAGGGGATACACAAATCTTCATTACGGAAGGGGATTCCGCATCAGGATCCATCACAAAATCAAGAGATGTGGAAACACAGGCTGTTTTCTCATTGAAAGGTAAGCCTTTGAACTGCTATGGTCTTACCAAGAAGGTGGTCTACGAAAATGAAGAATTTAATCTTCTTCAGGCCGCACTGAATATTGAAGAAAGTCTGGAAGACCTGAGGTACAACCAGGTGATTATTGCAACCGATGCTGATGTCGACGGGATGCACATCCGTCTTTTGATGATTACGTTCTTCCTGCAGTTTTTTCCTGACCTGATCAAAAACGGACACCTTTATATTCTTCAGACACCTTTGTTCAGGGTTAGAAATAAAAAAGAAACCCGATATTGCTACTCGGAAGCAGAAAGGGTAAAAGCCCTTAACGAATTAGGCAAAAATCCTGAGATTACCCGATTTAAAGGACTTGGAGAGATTTCTCCGGACGAATTTAAACACTTCATCGGAAAAGATATTCGTTTAGAACCGGTGGTGGTAGGAAAAGATCAGACCATAGAGCAGCTTCTTGAGTTCTATATGGGGAAAAATACTCCGGACAGGCAGACTTTTATCCTTGAAAACCTGGTCGTTGAAGATGATACAGATATAGATAAAAAAGAAATTCTTAACGACATAGAAAACTAAAAAAGCTTAGCATCAGAACATCGTTCACAGAAGAAGGGCAGATGTAGACAAAAAACACAATTTGGATGAAAGTAAGGATTTCGAAACTTACAATCCCAAAAATTTAAAATGAGACTAAGTAATCGTAATAAAGCATCAGTTTATAATTTTATAAATACATTACTGATGATGGCGGTGGTATTTGGAATAGCAGGATTTTTAGCCAATAAATACCGCTTTAATGTATTAGGAAGTGAAAGTTATTTGATGATTATTGTTCCCGTATTGATGGTGATTATATTTCATCTTAACGGCCGGCAGATCTTTGAATATGACAGTGACGGAGAAGCATTGAATTTTAAAAACAGGAATATTATCCCTTTTTTAAGCAAGCCTCTTCATGACGAATTTCCGAAATACAAACTGATAAAATATGATGTGGTCAGTATCTTCTTTGTGAAAAGATTATATGTGACCGTTTCAAGTAAGAATAACGGTTCTACTATATTGAAGTACCAGATCTCTTATTTGACCAGAAAAGAAGTAAATGATTTAAAACTCTCTCTGAATAAAGTAGTGAAAGCTAATAAAGAGAAAAAAGATAAAAAAACAGATGACGACAGAAGAATACTCGCATGAAGGTGAAAGCTTGAAGAAGGTTTCAGGTCTTTATAAAGACTGGTTTCTGGATTATGCTTCCTATGTAATTTTAGATAGGGCTATTCCTTCGGTGTTTGACGGGTTAAAGCCCGTTCAGCGAAGAATCATGCACTCTATGCGGGAACTGGAAGACGGCCGTTATAATAAGGTCGCCAATATCGTAGGAAATACCATGAAATATCACCCTCACGGTGATGCTTCTATTACCGATGCCATGGTGCAGATCGGGCAAAAGGAACTTTTGATAGATACCCAGGGAAACTGGGGAAATATCTACACCGGAGATTCTGCCGCTGCTGCAAGGTATATTGAAGCAAGGCTTACTCCTTTTGCGCTGGAAGTGGTCTTTAATCCTAAAACAACGGATTGGACAAAATCTTATGACGGAAGAAATAATGAGCCGATCGATTTACCCGTTAAATTTCCTTTGCTTCTCGCTCAGGGAGTGGAAGGAATTGGAGTAGGACTTTCTACGAAGATCCTTCCGCATAATTTTAATGAACTGATCAATGCTTCCGTTGCTTATTTAAAAGGAAAGAAATTTGAAATATTTCCCGATTTTTTAACGGCAGGCTATCTTGACGTTTCAGAATATAACGATGGCCACAGAGGAGGAAAAGTAAGAGCACGAGCAAAAATTACCCAGACAGACAAGCATTTGCTGGTGATTTCCGAGCTTCCTTATTCCAAGACGACAACCGATCTCATCGATTCTATCTTAAAGGCTAATGAGAGAGGGAAAATTAAGATTAAGAAAATTGAAGACAATACCTCTGATAAAGTAGAGATTCTTGTCCATATTCATAACGATGTTTCTCCCGACAAGACCATTGATGCGCTATACGCCTTTACAGACTGTCAGGTTACCATTTCTCCCAATGCATGTGTGATCGTAGGTGACAAACCCATGTTTATGAATGTATCCGATATTCTGAAAATGAATACGGACCATACGGTTTCTCTCCTTAAAAAAGAACTGGAAATTGAGCTTCATGAACTTCAGGAAAGCTGGCATTTTTCATCATTGGAAAGAATCTTCATCGAAAACAGGATTTACCACGATATTGAAGAGGTAAAGACATGGGAAGACGTCCTGAAAACAATTGATGCCGGATTAAAACCTCATACCAAACATCTTTTAAGAGCTGTAACCGAAGAAGACATTCTGAAACTGACAGAGATCAGGATCAAAAGGATCTCAAGGTTCGATTTAGATAAATTTAAAGAAAATATTGCAGCCCTTGAAGGCAAGATAGAGCAGGTAAAGCATCATCTTGCTAATCTGATTGCCTATGCTATTGAGTATTATTTAAATATCCAGAAGAAGTACGGAAAAGATAAACAGAGAAGAACTGAACTTAGAATCTTTGATACCATTGATGCCACAAAAGTAGCGGTGGCTAACGAGAAATTCTATGCCAACTTTGAAGAAGGTTTCATCGGGACCTCTCTGAAAAAAGACCAGTATCTTTTCGATTGTTCCGATATTGATGATATCATTACCTTCAGAAAAGACGGAAGCATGAAGGTTGTAAAAGTGGAGGCTAAAACCTTTATCGGAAAAGATATCCTCCATGTGGCAGTCTGGAAGAAAAACGATAAAAGAACGGTATACAATATGATCTACCGTGAAGGGAGAGAAGGACCGTATTATATGAAACGTTTCTCAGTAACCGGGGTAACAAGAAATACCGACTATCCGCTGGCTTCAGACAAAAAAGGATCAGAAACGCTCTATTTTTCAGCCAATCCGAATGGAGAGGCAGAAACGGTAACGGTACTTTTAAAACCTAATCCAAGGATCAGAAAAAATAAGATGGAAATTAATTTTTCTGATCTGGCCATCAAAGGACGTGATTCCAAAGGGAATCTGGTGACCAAGTATGCGGTGAAAAAAGTAGATATGAAAGAGGAAGGGGTTTCTACCCTGGCCCCAAGGAAAATCTGGTTTGATGATACGGTACGAAGACTGAATGCGGATGCAAGAGGTACCTTACTGGGGAACTTCAAAGGAGATGATAAAATTCTAACGATCAATACCAACGGAGAAGTGAAGCTGGTATCTTTCGATCTGGGTAACCGTTTTGACGATGAGTATCTGGTACTGGAAAAATGGAGACCTGCACAACCGGTTACCTGCATTTATTACGACGGAGAAAAAGATATTTACTTTATCAAAAGGTTCCTGTTGGAAAATACAGTGAATGTGCAGACTTTTATGCCGTCTGAACATCCTAAATCATTTATAGAAAATGTGATTGTCGCCAATGACGTCACTGCGGAAATTATCTTCGCAAAAGATAAAGGAAAAGAACGTGAACCTGAAACGGTAAATATTGACGAGTTCATTGCCGTAAAAGGAATAAAAGCAATTGGAAATCAGTTTACAAAATTCAAAGTAAAAGCCATTAATATAACAATTCCAGAACCTGTAGAAGAAGAACCTGAGGTCTATGAAGAACCGGAGAGCACAGGAGATTCAGATGATGAAGGAGGAATGATCGGGGATTTGTTTCAGAGTGATGAACCTGAAAACTAAATAAGATGAATATTTTAATATTGTGCATTATAGCAACTGCTGTTATAAGTTTTATCGCCTTTAATAATCCGGCAATTACGGAGAAATATAAGTTCAGTGTCGGAGATATTCTTTACAGAAAGGAATACATCCGTTTGCTGTCATCAGGTTTTTTGCATGCAGATATCATGCACCTGGTATTTAATATGCTGACGCTGTATTTCTTTGCACCGATTGTTATGGAGCACTTCGGGAATTTAGGATTCCTGATAGTCTATATAGGATCCATATTGCTGGGAAACATCCTTTCTCTGTATATTTACCAAAAGCAAACCTGGTATTCTGCAGTCGGAGCAAGCGGAGGAGTCTCAGGAATTCTTTTTGCCTCCATCGCATTGTATCCGAACATCGGAATTTATATTTTCTTTATTCCCATAGCAATTCCCGGATATATTTTCGGATTGGTATATTTCGGTTATTCCGTATACATGATGATGAATCCAAGGCCCCATGATAATATCGGTCATGCGGCACACTTAGGAGGTGCATTTCTTGGGTTGCTGTATGCGATCATTAATGCGCCTGCTCTGGCAATGAATAACGGACTTTATATTGGAATCATGTCACTTCCGTTAATTTATCTTGCCTACGAAATATTTGTGAGAAAACGGATTGGATAAAAGACTATTTTTAATCTAAAATATCAAAACCAATGAACACATCAGAATTAAACAGTTTCATCGTAATACTTATCTATGGTTCATTGGTTTTGCTGTCTCTACTCAAGTTGGCCAATCCCTTGCAGGTAAATAAGAAAGCCAATTTCTGGTTTGGACTTTTCCTGTTTTTATGGTCTACATTCTGGCTGGATGAGATTCTATTTTTAATTACAGGCTCCGCGATTGAAGTTCATAGTCTGCTTCCTGTAAGGTTTGTACAGTACATGACGCCCATATTTTTTTATTTCAGTGTTCTGTTCTTTACCAACCCTTCTTTTACATTTAAGCTTACAGACGTTAAATTTTTACTGTTACCGCTTACATTTCTTATTTGTCTTTGGGGCATCGCATTAGGATATGAAAAACCGTTTGAATATCTGAGTATTGCATTGATACTCATTCAGGCCCTGTTTTATACATTATTGTCCTATATTACAATTAGAAAACATCAGCGGAAAATACAACAGTTTTCTTCCAATACGGAAGGTATTAACCTGAACTGGCTGGAATATATCATTCTCGTACTTCTTATTGTAAATATCATTTACGTACTGTATAATCTGTTTTATGATCCCAAATCTTTGAATTTTTTCATTAACGCAGTTTTTCTGGTGGTGATTTACTTTGTAGCTTATTATTCTCTGAAGCAGAAAGAAATCTACCCCGTGGAAGAGCAACAACGTAATGAGCTGATTTCTATCGATGCGGATTCTGATACAGAAGAAGTAAAGCGTAAACTGATTTCCGACGAAGAATTACTAAAGATTAAAACACAATTGGAAAACATTATGGAGCTGCAGGAACCCTATCTCGACAGCGAACTGAACCTCATTAAGCTGGCTGAAATGCTATCTGTTTCTACCCATCATCTGTCTTATGTAATCAATACCGGTTTTCATAAAAATTTCTTCCAGTATGTGAACGAGTTCAGAGTAGAATATGCTAAAATATTACTAAAAAAAGATTCCAAACTTTCCATTCTGGGCATTGCCTATGAATCAGGCTTCAATTCCAAGACCTCTTTCAATACCACTTTTAAAAAAGTAACAGGATTGACGCCTTCTGAATTTAAAAAATAAGTTCCGATTTATAAACTTTTACTTTTTGATCTTTTTAACTGATTGTTATTCATTTGATTAGGTTGTATTTCTGTTGGGGTGAAAAATAAGTTCGCCCGGATAACCCGGAACATAAAAAGACAAGGATCATGATAGATTTGTACCATAAAATTTAATCTTATGGAGACTAAAGAATCATATGCCGTGGTCACGGGCGCAAGCCAGGGCTTAGGAAAAGCATTTGCGGAAAACCTGGCAAAGAAACAGATCAATGTTATTTTGGTAAGCCTTCCGGGGCAGTGTCTGGAAGATGTTTGCCGGAACCTTGAAGAAAACTACAAGATAAAGGCCCATTATTATGAAGTGGACCTTTCTGTCAATGATAATGTGCTGCAGCTTACAAAATGGATCAATCAATCCTTTAATATTCATATTCTGATTAATAATGCAGGTCTGGGTGGGACGAAAAAATTTACAGAGGCAACCTCTGATTACATCAATACCATTTTACAGGTTAATGTAGCTGCAACCTCATTGATTACGCATCAGTTATTACCCAATCTTTTAAGACAACCCAAAGCGTATATTTTAAATGTTTCAAGTATGGCAGCATTTTCTCCTATTGGATTCAAAACGGTCTATCCGGCGTCCAAAACCTTTATCCACTCCTTTTCCAGAGGTTTGCATGAAGAATTAAAAGACACCAATGTCTTTGTCAGTGTGGTGAACCCTGGTGCTATGAAAACAAACAAAGATGTCTGTAAAAGAATTGAAAAGCAGGGTTTTTTAGGCAAACTGACCCTTCTGGATCCGGATCATGTGGCATCATACAGTATTCGTCAGTTATTTAAAAAAGATTCCGTAATTATGGTGAATCCAATCAGCTGGTTGATCATGAAAATTTTACCCATCTGGATAAAACTTCCGTTGATGACCCAGGCGATAAAAAAAGAAATAGAAGCATGAAAAAAATCTTTGTTACCGGAGCCACCGGGCTTTTGGGAGCTAATGTTGTTATTAAATTATTAAAAGATGGTTATTTTGTTATTGCTCTGGTGCGTAAGGAAAGCAGCTATTTGGGCCAAAAGGACGAAAATCTGAAACTGATTACAGGAGACTTATTTACGGATATCTCAGAGTTTCTTACGGATGTTGACTGCTTTATTCATATTGCTGCAGAAACCCGACAGGATCATTTTGATTATGAGGAGTACAAAACTGTAAATTATGATGCAGTGATCAAATTGTTTACCCAGGCGGAGGCCTCTGGGGTAAGAAGATTTATATTGATAAGTTCGGCCAATACGCTGGGCTACGGGACTAGGGAGAAACCCGGAGAAGAGCAAAATCCTCCACGCTATCCTTTTACAAAATCATTGTATGCTCAAAGTAAACTTGAGGCAGAAAACTATGTGTTGCAAAAAAAGGGAAATACAGAAGTTATTATTCTGTGTCCTACATTTATGATCGGGGCATATGATCATAAACCAAGCTCAGGAAAAATAATCTTCTGGGCCTGGAAAAAGAAAATAATTTTTTATCCGAAAGGCGGGAAAAATTTTGTTCACGCTGAAGATGCAGCTGACGGAATACTAAAAGCAATTGATGGCGGAAAGAACGGAGAGAAATATCTTTTAGCAAACGAAAACCTCACTTATAAAGATTTTTTCAGAAAAATAAACAATATTAGCGGACAGAGACCGGTCATGATCCCGATTCCTGATTCCGTTCTGGATCTGCTGGGATGGATGGGAGACAGATTGAGAAAAGCAAACATTAAAACCAATCTTTCTGCCCACAATATGAAAGCCCTTCAGATTCATAATTATTATTCCGGCCAGAAATCGGTAAAAGAACTTGGCGTTCGGTATCAACCTGTGGATAAGGCGATACATGACGCTATTGATTACTTTACTTTAAAAGAAATTTATTGATAAGGCTTTTACTGAATCCTGTACTCAAATAGAATCCTGTAAACATAAAGCCGGCAGATCAGTACCGGCTTTTATCAGTGTATTTTCTGCGTATATTTATTCAGTCTTTATCTTCTGAGTTACATTTTTGTTGGAAATGACACATGATTTGCTGCAATTGTTGGAATTTGAAATAGTAACCTGCACCAATGCCGGCATTGATCTGTAATCTTCCTTGTTGTACGGAACCTCACTGCCGTCTCTGCCTCCGCCCTTAATGTCATATCTTATCTGAGCTACCCCCGTAAACCCGTCAGCAGGTTTAAAGGCAAGTTTTCCGGTACCGGAATAATAAGTCCAGGTACCTTCGTTATTGGTATAAACTCCACCCACAATATTAGGGATCGGATTACCGTTTATATCTAAAAACCGGAACGAATTGAAATCGATATTATCATATGAAGCCGTTGGAGGATTTTGTCCATTTTTTTTAGAATACGCAGCATCATTGAGCAATGGTGAGTAGATTGATTTTATTTTAGGACATCCCGCAAACAAATCATCCGTTACTTCAGCTGCATAGGGCTTACTTACCCCCAGATTTTTTAATAAATGTATATTTCTGGCATCACCGGTAGATGCCGCAAATCCGATTCTGAAGGTTGCAGGAGGACTAGTGTCCAGCGTTCTGACCTGGTTATTTTGCATTGCATTTTCCGTGTATTTTAAAGAAGTGGGATAGTAGTAGTTATCGATGATCTTTTCTTTAACATTACCATGCTGTATCTCAAGGGTAATATTATAACCTCCTGAAGGATTTGGAACCAATGTTACATAGGCTTTCCGGAATCTTGCATCAGTATCATTCTGAGGGATGGAGTTTCCGCCACTTTCTAAGTTAAACTGGCTAAAATCAGGACTTTTAGTGCCAATATGTTTCCCGGTCTGAACATCCAGATATACAGATCGGTTATTGCTCGCAGGAGAAGTATTGGTGGCAGTACTGTAAAGTAACGGATATCCGTTGTATCCGGCCGGCTCAGAATATGAAAGATATTGATTTCCCCGTTTTCCCCTCAATGTTACATTGCTTCGCCAGCTGGCTATTGAAACA
The DNA here is from genome assembly GCF_000482305.1 of Chryseobacterium sp. UNC8MFCol. Taxonomy (NCBI): domain Bacteria; kingdom Pseudomonadati; phylum Bacteroidota; class Flavobacteriia; order Flavobacteriales; family Weeksellaceae; genus Chryseobacterium; species Chryseobacterium sp. UNC8MFCol. Next base: position 5,284 of record NZ_AXUZ01000015.1, on the reverse strand, counting down.
TCCGTAAGTCCGTTTCTGGTTCTGTCTCCCTGGCGAAATCTTGTTTTGAAATTTCCAAATTCATCCAGACCGATGCCTAAATAGGCACCTCTCAATCCCTCAAGGTTTCCTCCCTGTCTTGAGTTTCTCATCACAAAAGTATAGCCTAATCCTCCACCAAAATAGCCGAGATTAAGCTGTTGCTTGGGAATTGATCCGTCTACCAGAAATATTGAAATTCCATCCCCGCCATTGGAGCCGCCTCCGTAGATGACATATTCAAATTCAAATTTAATACCCTGGTCACTTTTAAATATCCTGTCTGCAAGAATAACCCCTCCGGAAGTATTGTTTACATTTCGTGTAAGCCTTAAACCGTCAGTGGTAAACGTTGCATCATTTTGAACCCCGCTTGTCGTTACTTTATAAGCTTCCTGAGGCTGTAAACCCTGAGTAAAACTTACAAAATAAGGATAACCTGTTCCCTGCTCATTCTGTGCGGTAATACTTTGAGAAAAGATAAATACCATTACAGTCAACAAGAGCTTTTTGAATGTTGTCATTGAGATACTTTCTACCATAACCCGATTATTTCACAACAAATACAATATTAATAAAAGAACAATCTGTAGCAGCTGCTTTTACATCATAGGTCATGACACCGCTATCAGAAATTGAAATATTACTGAATACACTGGAATCAGCATCAGTCACATAATAATAAAGGTCTTTATTGGATGGAAAGAAGGGAATAGAGGCAGGAGCGCTCGTACTTTTCGCTTTCGGAGAGCCAAACTGATTTTTGTACAAGGTATATAAGTCCTTAGTCTGGGCAGTGGCATTTCTGGAAGTATCAAACGAAACGCTCGGCATATAAAACATTTTTACCGAATTACCACTGATGCATAACCAGTCCGGGGTAGACGGAGTACCGATATTCTGGCTTAAACATTTTTTATCAGTGTCATAAATCAGGAGAGAATTCGCAGGGCTGGTAATAGCATTTCTTTGAGCTGTTGTCAGTCTCGGAATCAGCATTCCTCTGTTCTGACTGTACACATCAAGTGCAGCACTGTTGTCTGGTGTAGCTGTATTAATCCCTACCTGGGCTTTGCAAATTAAAGTAATTAAAAAAAAAGTGATCGATAAGAAATGATTTTTGATCATAGTGTGTATTTTATGTTAAACTTAGCTCTCTCTAGAACAATTTGTGTTTTTACAGGATATTTAGTTTTTTTAATACAGAATTGGCTTTGAATAGCAAAAAAGAAGCTTTAACAGCTTATTTTGATAAGCATAAGGTTAATTTGTGCTACGCAAAAAGTAACAGATATTACAGGAAGCATCTATGAAAATAGAGTCTGCAAAAATTCTGTAAAAAGACGGAGTGAAAAAAATGTGGTTTAAATAGCCGTGATTTTATCGTATCGAAATATTTCGGCTGGTAAATAAATAATGTTCATAATCCTTGTGTTTGCTGCAAATGTACAAATAAATTATCTTAACACCTTGTATTCCAGATGTAAAATTTAATTTAGTTTAAAATTTTAATTACTTTTTCAATTATTATTTAAATTTTCATGAAAATATTCAATAATAATGTTTATTTTATTTGCTGTTGGAGTATAAGATATTGATACTGTTTTATTTATGGGTAATGAAAATAAAAAACCCATAAAAACATTTTATGGGGATATTCGAAAAAAATAGTCTTTATAATTTATTTCAGCTAAATATAATTGATTTATCTTGAAAAATTTTCTAATGCTTCTTCCAGCATATTCACAAAATTAATATGTTGGGCTTTATTGCTTTCAAAAATAAAATCCCTCATACTTTTGCTTTCAAATTTGCTGAAATCACCTACAATGGCCAGTCCGATACGGTAGTTTGAAAACTTTTGGAGAATTTCACCCGCAATTTTTGTCTTCAGGTCAAAAAAATCAGGGGTAATATTTTCTTCATACAGGACAATTTTATCAAATCCCTGATAATAAATATTTCCCATAAGATCAAGCCCGTCCTGAGCAGACTGTATAATGACTTCATTGGAAATTACTTCCGCTATTCTTATATTGTTGATCTCGTGTGATTTGATGACCATGGTGAATTTGTTTAGGGTCCTAAAGATAATAATTTGTAAGCAGAGTGGACCCTATTTTCTCGCGTAAATAAACCTGTCATTTTCAGACAAGTCTTTTAAGAGTTGTGCCATAGGAAGGTTCCGGTACAGCTCTAATGTTTCGGAGCCTAGTTTCTGGTTGATTTCCAAAAATAAAAAACCTCCGTCATGTAGATGCTTTTCAGAATCTTGCGCAATTTTCCGGTAAAAAATCAAGGCATCGGAAGTAGGAGAGAATAATGCCATTTTAGGTTCAAATTCTTTGACTGAATCAGCGATTTCAATCTCTTCCTCGATCCCGATATAAGGAGGATTGGAGATAATCATATCATACTGCTCCTGCAGTTCGAAACTCAGATAATCAGCGTGAATAAAATTGATGTCAAGCTTATGATGCTCAGCATTTCTCCGAGCAGTCTGTAAAGCTTCGGCAGAAAAATCTATTGAAGAAACGCTGGCACCGGGAAATTGTTTTTTCAAAACAAGAGGAATAACACCGCTTCCCGTACCTATGTCAAGAATTTTCATCTCCCGAGTAGCGGGTTTTAACCGTTGAACTTCACGGATGGCGATCTCTAGCAGCTCTTCTGTTTCAGGACGTGGAATCAATACATGTTGGTCTACAAAGAATTTCATGCCGTAAAATTCAGTTTCGCCCAGGATTTGTTGGTAAGGTTGGCCGGTCTTCAGATCGGAAATAATATGGAGCAGCTGTTTTTCATCATCCGTCAAAAGCTCCTGATCTGAAAATCTTCTCTGTTGGAAAGTATCCAGACCTACGATTTTATGTAAGAATATAGCGCACAAAAAAGCGCTTTCCGACTCAGTGTAAAGGTCGGAAAGTTCAGTTTTGAAATATTTTTTAAAAGTTGAAATTGTCATTATCTTGTAAAAACCAGTTTTGTGTCCGTAGATTTTTCCTCATCAATTCGATAACCTTCGTAGTTGAATCCTTTTACATCATCTAAAGTTTTGGCATTGGTTTCTGCACAATATCTTACAACGAGCCCTCTGGCGTGTTTGGTGTACACTACGATGGTTTTTAATTTTCCTTCCTTCAACTCGTAAAAATCAAAGTCGACAACGGGATGATTCAGCTTCTTTCTGTCGATGACTTTTCCGTATTCATTGCTGGCAAGATGGAGGAGAATTTCGCCTTTTTTCATTTCAGAATTCAGTTGTTCAGTAACCTTTTCTTTCCAGAAAGCATACAAATTTTTATATTCATCAAATTCAAAGGGACGCCCCATTTCCAATCTGTAAAGCATCACCTTATCTGATGGTTTCAACAATCCATAGAGCCCGGAAAGTATTCTGTAATTTTTTTGCAGGTAATCTACTGCGTCTTTATCAAGGGTCTTGGCGTCCAATCCACGGTAAACTTCTCCTGTAAAGGCAAACATTGCCGGTGCAGATTCTTTTGCCGTAGGTTTGGATTTCCATTTTTGGTTTCTTTCCCAGTTTTCATCAGCCAGCTTTGGAGATATCTCCATCAGCTCAGAAAGATATTTAGGTGATTTTTCTTTTAAATAAGACTGTATAAATGCCGCGTCTTCAATGAACTTCGGGGTAGTTGATTTCAACAGGTCTGTTGAGTTTTCTACATTCATTAATTTCGCAGGTGATGTTACAATTTTCATAATGTTAAAATACAGATAAGTGTTTAATATCAAGACTATTCATAATCATCAGCGACACAAAGTCAATCATAAAATGACAGATGATCAGAATTTTAATATTTGAATAGATTTTATAAAATACAGCAAAAACGACTCCAATAAAGAAAGGAATGACAACCTGGCCTATGGTTCCGTACGTACTGTGAAGAATTCCAAACAGAACGGCCGAAACCAAAACTCCGGCAAGAGGACTCCTGTATATTTTCTCAATCCGGGGTTGTACGTACCCCCGCATCAAAAACTCTTCCACAGCACCTGCTGTAAAGCATGTAAAAATAATTAAAAAATAATTATTTCTGAATAGAGAAGTAAGTTCAAAAAGCTTGTCACTTATTTTTTCCTGGGCCAGAAACTGAACCGCCGCATTGATAAACGCCCCGCCGATAATACAGATAAGATATAAGCTTACAATAGCTTTTATGGAGAACAATATGCTATACGGCCTCTCTTCCTTCAGTAAGAAAGAGCCTCTTTCTATACAGTAACTGTATAAAAATATAAGCAGCAAAATAATCCACAATGCGATTCTGCTGAGTGAAAAACTGAGTATTGTAATACTTTTTATTCCCGTAATCATGTAAATGGCAGGAAAAACATACAGCATTGTAGCTGCCAGAAGTATAAACGTGGATAAAATTCCTATAGAATATTTCCCATTAATTCCTATTGCCATGTCTTCTCAGTATACCGTGAATGCTAATCTTGCTTTAAATTATTCCTTTTCCCTGACGGATAATTTCAGGTTCCCCGGAAGTAAGATCTACAATCGTCGAAGCCACGTTATCACCATATCCAGAATCAATGACAATGTCTACAAGATGGTCATATTTTTCTGCGATAAGCTCAGGATCAGTAGAATATTCAATGATTTCATCATCATCTCTGATGGACGTTGATGCGATAGGATGGCCCAGTTTTTCAACAATAAGCTGGGGAATGGGATGATCAGGAACACGGATACCAATAGTTTTATGACCTTTATAAGCTAAAGGCAGACTCTTATTGGCATCAAGAATGAATGTGAACGGACCGGGAAGATGACTCTTCAAAAATCTGAAAACCGAAGTATCAATAGGTCTTGTAAAGTCCGAAAGATGGCTCAGATCATTACAGATGATAGAAAACTTTGCTTTTTCCAGTTTCATTTTTTTTAATTGAGCCAGTTTTTCCATGGCTTTTATATCAAAAATATTACAGCCAAGCGCGTAAATAGTGTCTGAAGGGTAGATAATCAAGCCTCCATTATTTAAAGTTTTAATAACCTCATTCACAAGATTTTTCTGTGGGTTGTCGGGGTATATTTTTAATATTTTTGCCATAGAACAAAGATACAAATAATAAAATAGTTTTCATAAAAGTCCTTTATTTAAAAGAAAAATTAGGATTTTCGAAAAAAAGTCGTACATTTGCAATCCAATATCGCGGGATGGAGCAGTAGGTAGCTCGTCGGGCTCATAACCCGAAGGTCATCGGTTCGAGTCCGGTTCCCGCTACTAAGCAAGTG
>NZ_AXUZ01000014.1:0-237595 GCF_000482305.1 Chryseobacterium sp. UNC8MFCol | reverse complement strand
GAATCAAAGAAGTAGAAGGCACCTTAATTCTGCTTCCCACAAAAAAAGAAAAAACAAGATATGGGCAGCAAGTTGCAAGATTAAGATTCCGTGCAAGAGCAGCAATAGAACCCTGTATTTCACATTTAAAAAGAAACCACTCCTTAGGATTAAACTTCCTTAAAGGAGTGGCTGGAGATATTCATAACGCTCTATTAGCAGGGATTGGATACAATTTGAAGATGAGATTGAACCAAATCAAACAACAAATTCTTTTTTGGCTCGAAGTTGTTCTCAAAATCTTCTTAGGCAAGTATAATTTTCAAAATGAAAAATTAGCTTTTTAAGGAATGACTAAATAAAATAGGATAAACCGACTCCCAGCGCAAAAGGAAAAATAATACTGGCATGGCTGATGACTACAGCATCGTGAGCTTTTTTTCTCAAAACACTCAGGTCAAGTTCCATCCCTACAATATACATGAAGAGAATAAGACCTATCTGGCTTAAAAACTGCAAATTTCCTAATGACTCTTTTGGAAAGATAAAGGCAGAAAGTTCAGGAAAGTATAATCCGAAAAGGGAAGGCCCGAGAACAATACCTGCGATCATTTCGCCAATTACTGACGGCTGTTTTAGTTTTATACAAATCCATCCGAATAGCTTGGCGACAAGGATAATCGTAACAATCTGTGCGAGAAGAAGCGCCAGAGGATGATGGAGGTTTGTTAAGAATGAATCGGCAAAATTTTCCCACATGGTAGAACCTGTAGTTTTGGGAAGCGCAATATTTTCCCCAATTTCCAGTGTTTTTCCTTCCACAAAAAACCAGTACATCAGGCATGAAAAAAATGCAATTGTACTGATGTAAAAAATAATATTTTTATATTTCCCCAAATTCATGATTCCTTTATTTTGATGCAAAGTTGATAAGAATAAACTTATATTAAAATACCCTGGTTTTTAAAATGTAATGAATGTTCTAAAAAATGTAATAAAAGCTATCTGAAAGAATAGCCTATACCAATTCCTATTTTCCATTTTCCATTCTGATCTGCAGTTTTGGAATTATAATAGACCGGAATCTGCAGCGCAATCTTTTTATAAACTGTAGTAAGACCGGCTCCTAAAGTAGGAGTAATAGGACTATTTCTGGTTCCTGAAGAGCGGTCTTCTTTAATTCTCAATGAGGGAAGCATTCCCAGAATAAATTTAATGTTTTTGTGGGTGAGGCTTACGTTGGGCCCTGTAAAGTTGACGAAAGCACCATGATCTACATATCCGGCTACTGCGATTCCGTCGAAAAAGGAAGCTTTAATTCCGGAAGAAGCTTCTTGCGAAAAACACAGTCCGGATATGAGAATTCCTGCTGCATACATGAAGTTTTTCATTATAAAATCAATTAATTCGCAGTAAAAGTACATCCGTCGGATGTTTTAAAAAAGGCATTTGTAATAAAGCGAAAGTTTTTTGTAATGAAACCTGAAATGTTTGAAAAGTCTATTTTCCAAACAGCTCCATTAGTGAGTTTTTGTAGGTGTCACCGATCTGTAGTTTAAGGAAATTTTCACCCTCGGTGTGTATGCTGGTTATTATTTCGCTGGTGGTAAAAACTTTTATCACAGAGAGGGCAATGATCTCTTTCTTATTAACTTGTGCAAAATCCTTGGCAGGAAGCATTTCAAGCAGATTTTTAAAATTGAGGTTTTTCAGTACAATCGTCGTTCCGTCGTTCAGGGTGATATCTTTGTCTCTGCTGTCGATTTCCGAGGTTTTGATATATACGATCTGTTCAGTAAGAATAATAGTTTTCCCGATATTGGTATTCCACTCAATGAATGCTTTTTTCTGCGGAATCTCGATCTGTTCTTTGGCCTTTTCAAATGCCTGCATCAGGCGTTCTTTTTTGATGGGCTTCCTTACATAATCGACAACATTAAGATCAAAAGCTTCTGCAGCATATTCTTTATAGGCAGTGGTAAAAATTATTTTTTTTGAACCGGAGATCAGTTCGGCGACCTGAAGGCCTGTCATCCCGGGCATTTCAATATCAAGAATACAAAGATTACAGTCAAGATGATGTATTTCTTTCAGAAAGAGTTTAGGATCGTTGAATGCTTTTACCACTTCCACATCGTCGATCTGTTCGCACAAAAGCTTTAAATAGCTGATGGCTAGTAATTCATCATCCAGAATAACGCATTTTATCATAGAATTCACCTAAATTGATTTTTAATTCTGCTGTGAAGATACCGTTTTTTGAACTCTTTTCGAGTGAATAATAAGAGCTGTAGATCATCTTAAGCCTCTGATCCAAAGACTGACTTCCAAAGCCACTTTTTTCTTTTTCCAGACTATTTCTTAAGGAAGCTTTGTTGCCCACTTTCATCGTGAAAATCCCGTTTTCAAGCTCCAGATGAATGGAAATAAAAGAATCCTGTGCAAGAAAATCAGTATGTTTGAAAGCATTTTCAATAAGATCCACAGATATTAAAGGAGCAAAAACCTTCTCTTCATACAGAGAATCAGATTTATTGATCCTGGATTTAATCCTGAAATCAAAAAGAGGATTGATCTTGATCTTATTGATCTCAATCAGATTTAAAGCGAAATTCAGTTCCTCTTTTGGACTTACATATTTATTATTGCTTTCATATAAAATATAATCCAGCACATTAGCCAGTTTATCCAGAGACATATACGTCTGATACGCATGAGACTGCACCGAATTAAGGATGTTTTTAAATAAATGCGGATTCAGTTTCGTACCGATATGTTCCAGGCGTACTTCATTCAGACGCTGTTCAATAATTTTATTGCTTTCTGATAACTGGGTGTTTTTCTTTTTGGCTTTCTGATGCTCATTAAAAAGGTAAATACTGGTCGTCAGAAAAAAGAAAATGGCAAAAACTCCGATGAATATCAGATAATCATGGATCATGTAGTAATTGCCTCCCATATATCAGTAGTTATAAAGACTATTTAAGTTTTTTTAGCCCGTTTATGGTTACACTTTCTTCACATTTTTCAAAAGTGATCTCATAGATAGGCTTTTTTTCAGGGTAGACGATCGTATATCCCGGACATGGTTTTTTTTGTGCCTGGCTTCGGTCAAAATCTACTTTTCCTTCTGTAATGATGCTGTCTTTTACAAATTTTTCATCAATTCTGTAAGTGCTCATAGTGGCTTTAGCCTGTTCAGAATATTTAAATTCTTTGGAAAGGGTTTCTGCAATGACACGGCTATTCGGTAAATATCCGCTGCAGCTGGCTCCCTTCTTGTTTAAAATAAAAAATACGAGTAAAAGCCCCGGAACGAAGCCTATGGCATAAAATTTCAGTTTTTTCATTAGAAAATTAAAAGATTGATATCGTGGTACGTAAGTCCGAAACGGTCACAGATGATCTTTTTAGTATGTCTTCCCTTGTACATATATAAACTCTGCTTCATTTCATTTTTGCGGATCAGCATGTTTTCAAAACCGCCTTCTTCATCATAATTTAATATATAGGAAAGGAAGAAATTCGAAATGGCCTTTGTGGTAGTTCTAGGCATTCTAGACGTAAGGTTGGGAAGTCCGCAATGAATCACCCCGTGTTTGATCACATAAGGATTTTCCATGGTAGTCAGTTCAGAGGTTTCAATCACCTTACCGTTGTCTATGGTAATATCAATAATGACACTGCCTTTTTTCATTTTCATCACCATATCTTCAGTGACGATCGGGGTCATATTCAATCTCGGAAGAGCTCCTATTACTACATCTGCTCGTCTTAAACTTTTGCTCAGCTCTTTAGGATCAATGATTGAAGTCGGAACACGGCTGTCTACCATGGTATGAAGTCTTCTTAATTTTGATAAAGAATTATCGAAAACCTTTACACTGGCACCCAGGCCAATGGCTGCTTTTGTAGCAAATTCACCTACGATTCCGGCTCCCAGAATAACTACTTCTGCAGGTCTTACTCCTGTAATTCCTCCCAGCATTAAACCGTTGGAAAGAGCCAGTAGTTCTGATGCATATAAAATAGAAACAGTTCCCGCAATCTCGCCGATGAGTCGTACCAAGGCAAGTTGTTTGTATTCGTCAACGATAAATTCAAAAGCAATGGCATTGATTTTCTTCTCTGCAAGCTTTAAGAAATAGGATTTTTCTCTAAGGTTGATCTGAAGCGCTGAAACCAGATAGGTATTAGGTTTCATAAAATCAATCTCGTCTTCTGTAGGAGGATTGACCTTTAGGATAAGGTCCTGCCCGAAGGCTTCCTTAGGATCATTCGTGATCTTTGCCCCGGATTCAGAATACTGTAAGTCTGTAAAAAATGAACCCTGACCGGCTCCTGATTCTACAATGATCTCATGGCCGTGCTCTACCAACACCTGTACGGCGTCAGGAGTAATGCAGGTTCTCCTTTCGTTAAGACAGGTTTCCTTAGGTATTCCAATACTGAATTGTTTCCCTTTTTTTATCACCTCCAATTTTTCCTCTTTCGGCATCAATTCTTCTTCTGTGAAAGGAGTAAAAATGTTTGTACTCATCCTTAAATTAAATTATGTCTTACAGATTGTTATTTACTGTTGAATTAATAAGCAAAGATACATAATATTTAATCGAATAAGATTTCTCTGCTTTCACCGGTATTCACAATACTCATTGTGTGGTACTTGAGACCGTAAAGTTCTTCTTCGTATACTTCCGGCCACTCAATAATACATAGAAAAGAGTTGTCCAGGTATTCTTCGATACCGATATCATAAACTTCTTCAATATTTTTCAGACGATACAAATCGAAATGGTAGATTTTTCCTTTTGATGTATTGTATTCATTGACAATCGAATAGGTAGGAGAGTTTACTTCATCTTTACTTCCTAGGTTGTTAAGTAAAAACTGTGTAAATGTGGTTTTTCCTGCTCCCAGATTTCCTTTTAATAAAAGGATGTTATGTTGCAGCTGAGGAAGGATGCTGTCTACTACTTCCTGCCAGTCTTCTATTGTATGTATTGTAAATTGCATAGGCTAATTTGTTGCAAAAATAATCATAAAACACATCAAATATATACTACACTTATATAATTGCCGTGTTTTTTTTAATGTGTATTTTTGCAGTATGATTTCTAAGCAGACCATTGATAAAATATTTTCTACAATCCGTGTTGAAGAGATTGTGGGTGAATATGTGCAGTTGAAAAGAGCGGGGTCTAATTATAAAGGACTCAGCCCGTTTCATGAGGAAAAATCTCCAAGTTTTGTTGTTTCGCCAAGTAAACAGATCTGGAAAGATTTCTCTACGGGAAAAGGGGGAACGGCGATCTCTTTCCTGATGGAAATTGAAAATTTTACCTATCCTGAAGCATTGCGCCATGCAGCCAAAAAGTATGGAATTGAAATCGAAGAAGATCAAAGAGAGATCTCCGAAGAAGCCAAAAATGCCCAGACAGAGAAAGATCTTTTATATAAAATCCACGAAGTTGCCAATACCTATTTTCAGGAAGTGCTTTGGGATGATGCTGATGGAAGAAGTATAGGACTGTCGTATTTTAAGGAAAGAGAACTTAAAGATGACATCATCAGGAAATTTCAGTTGGGATATTCTCCGGAAAAGAAAAATGCCTTTACCCAATATGCCCTGGAAAAAGGGTACACCAAAGAGATTCTGGAGAAATCGGGACTTTCCATTTTTCCTGAAAATACACCTGCCGGAGTTGACCGTTTCCGCGAAAGGGTGATTTTCCCAATTCATAGTTTTTCAGGAAGGGTGTTGGGCTTTGGGGCCAGAATTCTTAAAAGTAATGTTAAAACAGCCAAATATCTCAACTCACCGGAAACTGAGATTTACCATAAATCTAATGTCCTTTACGGATTAAATCAAAGTAAACAGTCTATTTCAAGGAAAAATGCCTGTCTATTGGTTGAGGGATATATGGATGTGATCTCACTTCATATGTCGGGAATTGAAAATGTGGTGGCAAGTTCCGGAACTTCCCTGACAACAGAGCAGATCAAGCTGATAAAAAGGCTTACAGAAAATGTGACGATTCTTTTCGATGGTGATAACGCCGGTATTAAAGCGAGTTTCCGAAGTATCGACATGTTGCTGACAGAAGGGATGAACATCCGCGTACTTTTATTCCCGGATGGTGATGACCCGGATTCTTTCGCCCGAAAACATCCGCAGGATTATGTAGAGAAATACATCGAAAATGAAGCGATGGACTTCATTGATTTTAAGGCGGAAATCCTGCTGAAAGATATCGGAAATGACCCGATAAAAAAGGCTGAAGCGATCCGTGATATTGTAAAATCTGTTTCCTTTGTACAGAATGCCCTGAAAAGGGAAGTATACCTTAAGGAAGTTTCCAATAAATTTGGACTTTCAGAGCAAAGTCTTTTCAATGAGCTGGATGTTCAGAAACAGATTACTCAGAACCAGACCCATCATGTTCAGCAGCAGCAAAAAGAAAAGGAAGCTCCGAAAATGGAGATTGTTCCCTTGGATCAGGAAAAAGAAGATCCTTTCTTATTTGAGGTATTGTTTATGGAAAATAAGCTTGTTGAGCACATGCTTGCGTTCGGAGATATTGTTCTGAAACGCAGGACTGAAAATAATGAAGAATATCAGATCACGGTTATCGAAGAAATTCTGCATCATTTTGAAGAAGAGCAATATGCATTTTTAGTTAAAGGAAATGAGATTATTATCAATCAGGTAAAAGAGGGAATTCAGAAAGAGGAGTTGAGGAGTGGAAACTTTTTCGTATCTTTTATGGATGAAGAAATTACCTCAAAAGTTGTAGATGCCCTGATCCCTTTAGACGAGCTTGAAAATTGGGCTTCCCGGAATATTTATCCCCCAAACTACGGAGATAAAGTAGCAGATCAGATTACAGGCGATGTTTTGCTGCATAAATACAGGTACATTGACTATCTGATCAAAGAAACTGCAAAAGAACTGGATCAATACAGCAATACCGATGAAGGAAAATACTATGAGCTGATCAAAAAAATCACCCTACTGAAACAGGCTTCCATGCGATTGAGCAATATCATCGAGTATTCGCCTATCAAAGGAATCTATATGGATAGAAAAAGATAGATCAGCAAAACGTTGAAGGATATTGTGACAAAAAGTCCTATTAAATTTTAGGAATAAATATTGTAATTTAACCTTCACGAATATTTGTTAAAATAATACATAATAGAAATATGGACATTAAAAAGGAATTCAGAGATTTCTCTGTAAAACATTTAGGAAACAACGGTTTGGTTACCGATCAGTATATGGGCATGTATGGCCCGACGAATCTTACTCCGTACATCATGGAAGAAAGAAGATTAAACGTTGCTCAGATGGACGTTTTCTCCCGTCTGATGATGGACAGGATTATCTTCCTGGGAACAGGAATTGATGATCAGGTAGCAAATATCGTTACAGCGCAGCTTTTATTCTTGGAAAGTGCAGACCCTTCAAAAGATATTCAGATTTATATTAATTCTCCCGGAGGAAGTGTATACGCAGGACTTGGAATTTATGACACAATGCAGATCATTAAACCAGACGTAGCGACAATCTGTACAGGTATGGCTGCTTCAATGGGAGCCGTATTACTGGTTGCCGGAGAAAAAGGAAAACGTTCTGCTCTTAAGCACTCAAGAGTAATGATCCACCAACCTTCAGGAGGGGCACAAGGTGTCGCTTCTGATATGGAAATCAACTTAAGAGAAATGCTGAAATTGAAGCAGGAGTTGTACGAAATTATCGGTCACCACTCAGGACAGACGTATGAGTGGGTGGAGAAATCTTCTGACAGAGATTACTGGATGACTTCTGAAGAAGCTAAAGGCTACGGAATGGTAGATGAGGTTTTACAGAGATCTACAGAGAAAAAATAAGTGATAATCTTTAAGATCAAAATAAATGACGCGCTGATTCAGCGCGTCATTTATTTTGGTGTTTTTATTAAGGTATATAATACATATGTTTGTAAGATATCGTTTTTGTATAATATAACTTTGAGAGAATAAAATAGCTCCGGTTCAAGAAATATACATTTAGTATTAGAAAAGAATAGTTCCTGCAAACACTCCTATACTTAATCGATGTATGGGAAGGGACCCGTAATAATCTAGGTTGGCTCCTGCTCCAAATCTAAAATTCTTAAAAGAGACACCCATTCTTGCATTAATATAACTTCTTTCATGAGTTTGTTGCTTGGTATTATAACTGTATAATGTTTGAAGTCGATTGTACAAGCTCCAATTTTCAGAAATTTTTGGAAAATATTCCAATATCAGGACATTTTCTATCGTATGATCTTTGATCATATCAATACGAAGGATATCTGCCAAGACAAAATTTTCATTTGCTTTTGTATAATGTACAGCGACAGTAGGTCTTAGTCCAATTTTGTTATGCATCCAGACACCGGTATTGATTGAAAGTTCATTGATGAGATTGTAAGAGACCATCGAAAGGGTCATGAATTCATTTTGATCCTTATTGTTTTGATACGTGTTTAAAGAGTTAACCACACCCAAAAAACCCAGCTTGCTGTTGCCTGTGAATTTTTTGTTCAGCATTATCTGTGTGCTAACCGATCTACCAGTTAACATGACTTCTATAGGAATTGGAGAAGAGGAAGGTGGGGGTACAGTAAAATGGTTGATTTCTTGGGTAAAGATAGATATGATAGAACACCGTAAAATAATGATATGAACAAATAGTTTCATCTGAGAGAAATTTGATTAAATGCTTTTTGTTTGAATAACTTTGCAAAGTTGCCACATGCTAATCAGTAAAATGTTAACTTAGTTCAAGAAATCACGTAACGACCAATACATATAAAAAATGCAACAGTTCATACAATATATAGAATCACATACAAGTCTTTTAGGTGAGGAAGTTGATAAAATTATCTCTAAGATTGAAACGGAAACGGTTAGAAAAAACGGATTTCTTTTGAAAGAGGGAGAATTGTGTAAATACAATTATTTTATTCTCAAAGGATGCTTCAGAATTTATCTGATCAGTGATCTTGGGAAAGAACAAATTTTGCATTTTGCTATTGAAAACTGGTGGATCACTGATTTGGCAGGGTTTTTAAATGAAAAAAAAGCCCGTTTCTATATCCAGGCATTGGAGAATTCGGAAGTCGTAAAAATTAGTTATAAAAACTACAATCTTCTCATTACTGAAATTCCAAGTTTTGAAACATTTATCAGAATGATCTTTCAGCAGTCATTTGTGAATTTACAGGAACACTTTATAGATACATTAAATAGTGAAGGAGAGTCTCGCTATTTGACTTTTGTAAAAAAATATCCTCAGATGACGCAGAGAATTCCTCAATATATGATTGCTTCTTATTTAGGACTAAGCGCCGAATTTGTAAGTAAAATAAGAAGGAAACTATATCAGTAAACATATGTATGTTTCTCATTTTTATTTCTTGAATTAATTCAATGATTCCTACTGTTATATGAGACTACCTTTGTCATGTTTAAAATAGAGAACATGAAAAAAGTACTTATGGTATTGACGATTTTTTTATTGGGAAATCTGTCTATTGCTCAGAACAAAGAGCGCTCACAAAAAATTAAATTACATACAATCATTGAGGCGATCGATAGTGGAGATCCATCACAATTTGCTGGATTACTCACTGAGAACTCGGTTTTTAAGTTTGGTAATTTTCCTTCAGCCGTAGGAAAATCAGCAATATTTAAAGCACAGACAGATTTTTTTGCTTCTGTTAAAAGCACAAAACACACTGTTCTGAAATCCTGGAAAGCACCTGATTCAATTGTGGCACAGATGGAGGTTACTTATATAAGACTTGACGGAAGTACGGTGACATTACCTGTAACAGATATTTTTATGTTGAAAAATAATAAAATAGATCAAACGCTTATTTATATGGATATTGCTCCGTTATACCAATCTCAATAGTGTTAAAAAGCACCTTTAAAAAAGGTGCTTTTTCTTTTTTTTAACAATCTTATGAATGCTTGATTTAAAGTTGTAATTTTTACAAAATAAAGATCTGAGCTTAAAGATTGAATGTTAATTCCGGTCTCCTGCGAAGTTATTGCTTTCTGTCCCGAAACAGAATAGATATTCACTTCTTTCATTTTTTCAGGAGTATCAATCAGTATAACATCATTCGCAGGATTATGGTGAATACTGAATATTTATTTGTTAACAGCAGTAAAATCGGCTGTTTTTGTAGGAGTAAAAGGTCATCTTTTTCCAAAGCTTAGTCTTACCAATCATTATTGTTTAACTAAGCTGGCAAAGATAAGCTTTATACTGCAAGTTTGATAGGTCTTTTCCACCATATTATTGTTGCGTAAGCTTGAATTCCTAATTTTAAATTTAATACAGGAATTTGAGAATCTGTTTCCATTTTCGGATTGAAAGTCAGGATATGAGTATTTAAACTGAATTCATTGTAAAAGCTATATTGTTAAAATACAATTATCCTTGTGTTCAAGATCAGTTTACAATCAATTTATACTTTCGCGCCATAAAAAGTATTATGAAAAAACTATTATTATCAGTGCTGGTAGTAACGGTAGGAATATCGTGCAGCAAAGATGATGACCATTCCAATAACCAGGATATTAATTACTCAAAACTTCCTCAGGAATTTCCTTTTTCCACGTTGGCAACAATCAATGGAGTAGATGTGATCAATGGCGGATTCGGCTCCGGAGCCGCAGCTCACCCTTCCAGAAAGGGAGAATTTTATGTGATTACCGATAGAGGACCCAATACAGATTATTTAAACGGAAAGAAATTTCTGACTCCTAATTTTACCCCAACCATTATGCATTTTAAGATCAATGCAGAAGGAAAAGTAGAAGTCATTCAATATATAAAACTTAAGAATCCATCCGGTCAACCGATCACCGGATTACCCAACCCTGTAGGAATGGGAAGTACGGGTGAAGTAGCTTACGATGCATCCGGAAACGTTCTGGGAACTGATAAATATGGGTTGGACAGTGAAAGTATTGTCGCAGCTCCGGACGGTACATTCTGGGTTTCCGATGAATACGGACCTCATATCGTACATTACAGTGCAGAGGGAGTTGAAATGGAAAGAATAAGCCCGGTCGGCGTGAATACAGGCACCAGAAAACTTCCTGCTGTATTGGCCAAAAGAAGAGCCAACAGAGGAATGGAAGGACTTTGCCTTACACCGGATGGCAGAACCTTAGTTGGTACAATCCAGTCTATGATGTATGTCCCGAGCAAAGCTGCCGCAAAAAATACAACGTTAACCAGAATTGTAACTTTTGACACGGTTACAGGTCAGACCAAACAGTTTTTATATAAACAGGAGGGCGGTGGCTCAGATTCTGTTTGTGATATTACAGCATTAAGCAACACCGAATTCCTGGTAATCGAAAGAGATGGAAACTTCGGATCACAAGGAGGAATTAAAAAAGTATACAGAATCAATATCAGCGTAGCTACAGATGTTACAGGAACCGATATAAATGCTGTTGACGGAATGAAAGTGAATAATAAAGCACTGGAAGAATGCACCTGGGACGAATTAAATACAGCGGGAATAAAAACTGTAACTAAAACGTTAGCGGTAGATCTTGTGGCAAAACTGGGATATGAACATGATAAGTTTGAAGGAATAGTTTATCTGGGAAATAATAAACTGGCCGTTTTCAATGATGATGATTTCGGAGTGGTAGATGATGGAAACGGAAACCCGAAAGCAAAAATATTACCTAAAACAGGTAAAGTAGACAAAGGAACTATGTACATAGTCGATTATCAATAGATAACTATTATCAAAAGCAGTAATGATATTTGAGCCTATATCATTGATTATCATATTTAATTTTGATAACATTGT
Source organism: Chryseobacterium sp. UNC8MFCol (assembly GCF_000482305.1). Taxonomy (NCBI): domain Bacteria; kingdom Pseudomonadati; phylum Bacteroidota; class Flavobacteriia; order Flavobacteriales; family Weeksellaceae; genus Chryseobacterium; species Chryseobacterium sp. UNC8MFCol. The sequence continues at coordinate 225,737 of NZ_AXUZ01000014.1, read as the reverse complement.
ATTGATAATAATATAGTTTTTGCTTTTAATTTATAATAAAAAAATAAACAGCTGCTAATAGCTGTTTATTTTTATTAAACAATAAATACAGATTGCCTATCCATTGCCACACAAATGCCTTCCTTTACAATATAGCATTCTACGTAATGATTTCCACGAAAACTAGTTGGCTCGGTGTGTGAAGAATAACCCATTTTAATCTGACCTCTAATACAGTCATTCCTTAAAGCTTCATCACCACGATTTAAAACTTTCCAATAAATAGTGTATGGTTGAGGAACATTGCAAGTAACAGAAAATGCAACCGAACGTCCTTTGTCGACCTTATTACCCCTTTCTGATAAATTATATGTTCTAAATCCATTTTTAGGAGTTACCCGACCTTTCAATGTAACTTTATAACGAGGATTAATTTTTCGTTGAATATTATGATCTTCAAGTCTTTCTTCAGTATCATTAAATGATAAGACACTTCCATCGGATAATTGCTTTAATTTTGAATTTTCAGATATTGTTTTTTTAAATTCTTCTCCAAAAATTGACTGCCATTTTTCTAAACTTGAGTTTAAATCTTGATCTTCATAAGCATCTGTAATTTTATCACTGTAATAAATCATTTTGTCACGAAAAACTAACCAACCATCTTGATCCCAACGGTCACCAAAGTTTTCTCCAGTTTCACTAGGATCAGCAATTGTAGGCATATAGTAATTTGATTCTACATAATTTTTAAGCTTTTTCATGATATTATATAAAGCAGTAGGAACGTCGTCATAACAATTTTCATTTTCGAGTAATGCGGCATCATTAATTTGTTCTCCAAGTAAAGTATTTAATATTATGGATTTTACTGAAAATGTTCTTTTATAATCACGAATATATTTTATTAATCTGACAACTTTTACAAAATGATGTTTAGTTATTCTACTTCTTTCATCAAGCCAATCTGTAAACTTTTCAGGATCTGTTAATTCAAAAATATTTTCATGCCTATTTGTAATGTACTTTTGACCATGTCTTTCCATAAATGGAACTATATCCATGTGAAAATCATTCGCATATGTAATGGTTACACACCTTGTCTTTCTACTTACTTTGTCTCTATATACATTACTTCCTCGAAATAATGTATATAAATTTTCTACATAATCTTGTGCCTCCCAATCTGTAAATTCTTCCAATTGAAGTAGTATATCTGCATCATATTCATCGGTCGTTCTTACTGGTTTAATAATTGTTTTATGTGCATAAGATCCTTGTGGAATAACATCGATAAAATTTTCCTCCAATAAGTCGCTATTTTTAAGGAATTGAGTAATTGCTTCGGTTCTTTCATCAAGCGTTTTTATTCTGCTTGAATTTAAATTGACCTGATTGTCAAGAAAATTTTTAAAATAATTAATTAGTTTCATAAGCGTTTATTTTAATTGTTGGTAAATATTCTTTTTCTGCAAAATCATAAACTATTAATGCCGGATGTATATTCCTCATTAGACCTCTACCACAAGCAATTCCAGCGGAAATTGGTATTGCTGGAAAAAGATGGAGGTTTTTACAAGATTTTTGCTCGATTTCTAATGAACTTAAAAATTGATGATACATTTTTACGAAATTTTCATAAGTTTTTTTTGAAAGGAATATATCCCTATTGGGAACAGTATTTACAGGTTTAATTAGATAAATGCTAGCACTTGAAATGAGATCTGCGGGAAGTTTATCTAAATCAATACTTCCACTTAAACTTAAAATCAAGATAACATCATCCGATGCTTTGATTTGTTTAGTTTCTATTTCAAATTGTATGTCTTCATTACCTTGCCATGCCCAGCTTTCTTCATTACCCCTCTGCTTTTGATATACCGATACAGGAACTTTATCTCCAATCTTGTATCCTAAGTATATTAATAAAGGTATTCTAGTTAATGCAAAAACAGATAAATGTCTGATAGAGCCACTATTAATTCCCTGCTCAAATAATCTTAGTTCTTTATCAATAATTCCTGTTCCCATTTGCCAATAAGAATCCCAGTTAATTTCTGGTTCTGGAAGTGCAGATAGATCTATTTCGATACTTTGTTTATCAAAACTATCAATAAAACGAGCAAATTTCTTATCAGTATTATAAACGGCATGTCTGGCATTTTCTTGAGAAAGTTCAACAGAAATCCCTCGGATGTTGCCCAACATTCTTAGTACAACAGAATCAGAATCTTTATGTAAGTTTGTAAGATGATGTATTCTAGATTCGTGCTCATTTTTATGAGCAATTAATCTTTCAACAGTAAACTCTTCTAAAGCTTTTTTATCATCAATGATTTTATGATGTTCTGCACAAAGAAGTATCAAATTTTCTTCAGTATTTCTTTTATCTATTGGCAATGCAGAAATTCCTCTTGGAGATTTCTGCTTATTAGTCCATCCAACAATATGGGCCATTTCACCAATATTGACACCATATCCTAAATCAATAAGATATTTGTTGCATATTGCACATCTGCCTCCGGATTTAGTATAAAGTTTTAATTTATCAATTTCCTTTATAGATGGTCTGTCTTCTACAATATAATTTTCTAAATCTATCTTTTTTTTCTGTGATCTCATTTCTTTAGTATTTTAAAACATTACAATTACATGACATTTATAGTTTCATAAAATTATTTTTCCTTTTTAAATTCTTAATAACTTACGATTTCAAAATTAGAAACTTAGTGCGCAATCATTTTGCGTGCTATTAAATATTTACTTTTATTTGTAATATTTTAAAAACATCAAAATAATAATAGAAAATGTTGTTTTTTTTACGGAAACCCATATTCTGTATGATAACATAATTCATATTATTGCAACCTAAAAAACTAATTAAATTACTATGAAAATTTTAAAGCTTGATTTTGAAAACTGCTTCGGCATAGGGCAACTAAAGCATGAATTTAATTTTAATAAAGTCAACTCGTACCTTATTTATGCACCGAACGGGACAATGAAAACCTCATTCGCTAAAACATTTGATTTGATTTCTAAGAATGATAAAAAAAATCTTCCAAAAGATGTTGTGTATAGTAAGAAGTCAAAATTTGAAATATTATCTGATGATGTAGAAATAAATCCAGATTCAATTTTGGTTATTAATGCAGAAGACAATTCTTATGATGCTACAAATAAAATAACATCATTTATAGCTCGTAAGGAACTTAAAGAAAAATATGATCAAATTTATTCTGACTTGAATAATGCTAAAGCTGAACTTTTAAAAAAGCTTAAAACAATATCAAAGAGTACTGACTGTGAAGTTGAATATATGGGAACTTTTAGCAGTGATTCTCAGAAAAACTTCTTTGACATATTATCCTCAAATGTGGATCAGCTTACTGAGGACTTTGATAAGATTACATTTAAGTATAATACAGTATTTGATACTAAAGGAATTGTAAAAAAATTCTTAGATAAAAATGAGGATTTATTAGATGACTATGTAGAAAACTATAATCAAATCCTTTCAAATTCTAAGTTATTTAAATTATCCGGTAATAATACTTTCGGAACCTATCAGGCAAATGAAATTATGAAATCTACAGAGGATAACTCTTACTTTGATGCCGGTCATAAATTTGTTTTGGAAGATGGAACAGAAATTACAGAATCATCACAATTAAAAGAATTATATAATGCTGAGCTTGCAAGAATTTTAGCTGATGAAAAGTTAAAAGAATCTTTTAACAAAGTCGACAAAGCTATTGGAGCAAACATAGATTTAAGAGCATTTAAACAAGTTATTGAGCAAGATAATTCCTTATTGGTAAATTTAAAAGATTATGAAGGTTTCAAAAAAAAGGTTTGGACTAGCTTCGTATCCGAGGTTAAAGATGATGCAGAAGCATTATCTAAAATGTATGAAGAGAAAAAGAAAGAATTAGATATTATTATCTCAGAATCTAAAAAAGAGTTAGAGCTATGGAATGATATTATCAACAAATTTAATGATAGATTTTATGTACCATTTGAAGTAAAAATGGGGAATCTACATGACGTAATTTTAAAAAGGGAGACTGCTAATTTGGAGTTTATTTTTACAGATGAAAATGAAGAATCTAAACCCCAAACAAAAGAAAATTTATTAAAAATACTTAGTAAAGGTGAACAACGAGCATATTTTATTTTACAGTTTTTATTTGAGATAGAATCAAGGAAAAATAATAATGAAGAAACATTGCTAATCTTTGATGATATAGCAGATTCTTTTGATTATAAAAATAAGTATGCCATAATAGAATATATTATTGATCTTCATCAATCAGAAAAATTCAAATCACTTATCTTAACGCATAATTTCGATTTTTATAGAACAATTGCATCTCGTTTGAATATGGGTAAACAATGTTTTATGACTTCTAAGGATGAAAATAGAAAAATTCAAATTATCCCAGGGCTGTATAAGCAAGATCTGTTTAAAGAATTTTTAAATAATTATAATGATGCAAAAACATTTATAAGTCTTATTTCATTTGTGCGCAATATAATAGAGTATTCAGACTCTTCAAATACAGACGATTATAAAAAACTTACTAGTTGTCTCCATGAGAAATCTGATTCTAAAGGGATTATTGTTGATGAAGTATTTACAATTTATAAAAACAGAATTATCAAACTTAGTGATAAGAGTATTGATTTTGATAAAGCTTTTAATATTCAGGATTTTATCTTTTCAACTGCTGACTCAATTGTAGCGGAAAAAGAAATAAACGAAATTTTATTAGAGAATAAAATTACATTAGCAATTGCTTGTAGATTAAAGGCTGAACAATATATGATATCTAAGCTACCAGAAGCAGATGTTACAAAAATAAATTATGTTCAAACAAGAGTCCTATCCAATATGTATAAGAAGAAATATCCTGTAAGTATTAACCTAGGAACAATAGATCGAGTAAATTTGATGACACCTGAAAATATCCATATTAACTCTTTTATGTATGAGCCCTTAATTGATATGTCTGTTCATCATCTAATTGACTTATATAAAAATACTCAAAACTTGAAATAGAAAAATGAGTATTTTATTTTGTCCATTTATTAAAATAAAATACATTTGTAAATGTAAGCATGTCATAGTGATTTAAAGTTATAATTATTAATATTTAAATCGTTTATTATGACACCACAATGTTTACGTTGCGCTGGTTGGAAACCGGTGTATGTTAGAGCTTATCAAAGAATGCGCTTAGGCCGTTTAGAGAATGTAATGCAACACTGCAGGTCTAGACCTGGTCAGCACAGAAATTAGAAGCAAAGTTAATCACTTTGCTTCTTTTTTATTCAGAAACCTACAAATAAATTACACAATTTAAATTGCTTAGCATATGAATGATAATGATTTTGAATTAAAAGCCTATACTTTTGTTCCCCAAATAATAGAGATCAGAGATGAAAGTTTTAAGAAATTTGAAGATGTGTCTTTAAAAGGTTCGCTTTCAACAAGAGAGATTACTGACCTTTCTGATTTGATTAATAATAGTATTGCAATAGTTACACAGTATTTTTCTGATTTATCAGATAGAAAAATTTTCATTTTCAGCAAAGGAATCCGTTATGGCTTTTCTGAATTAAATTATAAAGAATTTTATGAATTTATTTATCAATTCAATGAACACAAAGGTTTATCTGATCTTGTTTCAATTGAATATTTGAAGGAGAAAGTATTGATTTGGATAGTAGATATTTATAAAAATAAGTTTTCCAAGGAGGGCTTATTAAATTACTTAAATAGATTAGTAGATGATGATGTTAAAAAGTATTCGTTTTACTACCCGATTTTAAATCTTGAGGTTGATGAAGAGTTTTCCATTGGCGATGCTAAAATAACATATTTTACTAAAGAATATTTTGAACAATTATTTCAGGAAAAAAAATCCGAAGGAATCAGTGAAGATGATTTCAATAAATTATATAAAAAATATTTGGGTCAGGTTTTTGTTTGCGTAGAGGTTATTGCAGAGAAAAGGCTAGCTAGCAAATTAGCTTCTGAAAAAGCATCTTACATTGTAGATGTATTAAAACTTACATCTCCTACGGTGGTTATACCATTTGAAAAGTGTTTTCTAGAGCTTGCAAGTAAAATGCCTTCGAAATTTGATTTTCTTTCTTTTAAAGAGGGGAATAAATTTGGGCTGGCAATACATGAACAAGTAAATAGATGTCATCAAATAAGTTACACTGCAGAAATGATTAATGGATATATGCCCATTTATGACCAATTTGGAGGTTTATTTCATAGTAAAGTTCATCTAGAAATTTTAGTTAAAAACTCTATTATTTTTTATTCTAAATGTATATCTGAAGATGATTTACATCTTCGAATATCTAAGTTCATTATGATTCTTGAAAGCATATTTCTAAGAGATACTGAAATTCATGGCATGGTTCAAAAATGCAAAGCTCGATTCTTGAATTTTAGAAATATTAGTTCTAAAAACTCTAACGATAAATTAGAACTAATATTAGATAATATGTATCAAATCAGGCATAAAATGACTCATAAATCTATTCGCTTGTATATTGATAATTACGAACTACAAGTTTTCCAAGGTGAATTAGTTCAGATTTTATTTAGTATATGTGAAAAGGCTACTCTTTTTAATGATAAGAATATGTTTTTAGATTATTTAGATGAAATATGACAACGGAAATGTATTTATGTTTAATCGATTGGGAAATTATTGCTTATTTTATTTAATAGTTCCGTCTATTTTACCGTCGGGATTTTCAAACGTGTTTTTGTAACGAAAAAGATTTAATCTTTTCCTCTTCTTTTTAATTTTTATATTTTTAATTCCCAGTTTTACCAGCTTACTCAAGACTTGATCAACTTCAGTTTTGTGTACCTTTAAAATTACCTTTATCATCATATACCGGATTATTTAATATTCTTACATTATAGATTATCCTTTGCTAGATACCGCTTTTATAAAAGAAAGCCACCAACCATAGACTGTCCATCCAAAGAATACATTAATTAATAAAACGATTAGAAATTTGAACTTTAGTACTGGAAGACGAAGTAAAGCTATCATTGAAGGAATGAAATATATGAACAAAATTATTTTTAGAAATAATGCTCCTCCTTCTTCTTGTTGAGTAGTTACGGTTAAAATTTGTATCATGCCTATTTAATAAAAAAGCGTGGAACTAATATCAATCCGTACATAGGTGCCGCGAAGTACCCGATAACCAGAAAGACTTAGCCCACGCCGTATAAGCATGGGCGTAAGTCTATCATTTTTGGTTATCATTTTAAAGTTCGCGGCTTTATGTACCAAAACGATAGCTTACGCTTGACGTTATTTAATTTGTAAGCAAATATATAAAATCAAAATTAAAAGTTTATATAATCAAAATAAACAGTCTCACTTATTATTTTTGTATAATAAATTGTAGGTAAATCCTAAAGTAATTGTAATGAGTGTCATAAATGTATTGTAAATACACCATATTTAGAACTTCTTTTTATTATAATTATCCAGCTCGAAAACGAAAGCTTAAATTAAAATTTTCTTTTATCTGGTGACTGGATTTAGCAATTCTATGTTTCCAATATTTTTGTTAATTTTCTATGTAAATAAGATTATTATATTTTATTCTAATTCTAATCAGCTTTCCGAAAATCATAATTTCTAATTGTATCCCTTATCATGCATGAAGTTGAGGGGGCAATATTATTTTGCCAAGTCAATTCATAAATTTGTAATCAATGACAATTACACTTTTATGTAATATTTTCTAAATCTCTATGTTGCAAAATCAAATATTTTGTTTTTAAGTAATTGACTATTAAAATATTGTTGTAAATTTATTTAAAAATTTGACTATGAATTAAAGCTATCTCTTCAGGATAAATAATTTATCATGGAAGAAAGTATATATACCTTGCACACTTCGCTTAAAAAGTACATAAACGAAAATGGTAATTCAAGTAGTATGTTGAAAAGATTTTCCACTGAATTTAATAATCTAATTAAATACATGGAAAGCAAATCACTTACTAATTATTGTGAAGAAATTGGGGATTTGTATCTAAAATACAAGGACTCTATCATTAGTATTAAGGCTAAACAAAATTACCGCAATGACAGAAGATATATCATTCTTTTAAATGGAATGTTGAAGAAAGAATGGGTATATAAATATCGGGGAAGAAATTATGATATACCTTTTCCCGGTGATCTTGGTGTTTTTTTTATGAATTTTCTTAACAATTATTGTAGTGAAAAAAAACTAGCTATTGGTACAAAGAAAAATTATTATAGATGTCTTTATACATTCTGTGAAAGATTACAAATAGACAATATTATTTCACTAAAAAACGTTACTTCTGATTTAATTCTTTCCTTCTTATCAAGCCAAAATTCTATGGCTAATGAATACGCGATAATATTTAGAGCAATATTAAAAAAATTGTATGAAGAAAAAATTGTAGATTATCATGCTTCACACATTTTAGATCAATTTAAGAAAAAAAGGTTCAAAAAATTACCATCATATTATACTCCTATTGAAATTTCACAACTTGAGGCTAATATTGACAGGACAACAGCTGTCGGTAAAAGAGATTATGCAATGATATTATTAGCAACTAGATTAGGGCTTAGATCTTCAGATATTAGGTATTTAAATTTTTCAAATATTAATTGGAATGAAAATATTATTCGGCTTGAACAGTTTAAGACAAAGAAAATAATAGAGTTACCATTACTAATAGATATTGGAGAAGCTATTATTGATTATATAAAGCATGGAAGGCCAAAGTCAAATAGTTCTTATATATTTTTAAGGGCATCGGGACCTTATAATGCATTAAGTGATGGGGCATTTTATGCGGCAATTAAAAAGTACTTTAAAATAGCTCATATTGATTTTAAAAATAAAAAAGCGGGAAGTCATTCCTTAAGGCATAGCTTAGCTACAAATATGTTAAATAAAGGTACTTCTTTATTAATAATATCAGGTTCCTTAGGACATTCAAATATAACTTCAACAACGGATTACCTAAACTTGAATATTGAGAACTTACTATTATGTTCTTTAGATGTTCCAATTGTAGATAAAGAATTTTATTCACAAATTAATTATTGTCATGAGTAAAGAATTTGTTTTTACAAGTAAATTAGCACCTTATATTGAAAGCTTTTTAAGAGAGAAGGAACAAAAAGGTTTTTTAAAAAGAGATGGGCTAAAATGGATAATGTTAGAATTCGACAAATTCTATAATGAGTATAACATTCGAGATTCGTATATAAAACAAGAGACAATTGTTGAATGGAAGAATAGCAGAAGTAATGATAGCGAACGTAGTCTTTACACAAAAATTTCTGCATGGAATCAGCTTGCTAAATATATGTGCTCTTTGGGTGTAGAATGCTATATTCCTAAACTCCCTAAAAATGGAGGAAGGAATAGGTATTTACCATATGTATTTACCCATAAAGAAATGGAAGAAATTTTTTCAACATCTAGCCAAATAAGGATATGGAAAAAAGATCCTCGAATTATGGTATTTGTAGTTCCTGCTTTAATTAGATTACTTTATAGTACGGGTATTAGAATTAGCGAAGCATTAGAAATAAAAAATGAAGATATTGATTTTGAAAAAAGATGTATACGTATTATAGGAGAGAAAAATAATACAGAAAGATTATCAGCAATAAATGATTCTTTACTGCTAGTTTTGAAACAATATAAAGAATTTAGAGATTGTATTAGAGTTGAAAATATCTTATTACCTAACCATCATTTCTTTATAACCCAACTTGGAAAAAAATGTTGTGTTAATCGAGTTAGAGATTGGTTTAATGAAATTCTAAAGTTTTTAGGAATTAAACAAAAAACAGGTGGGAATCCACCTCGTTTACACGATCTTAGACACACAGCAGCAGTTCATGCACTTATAAAAATGGTAAGAAATGATATAGATATTTATTGTGCTTTACCAATAATTTCGGCTTTTCTAGGACATGTAAATGTAAGGTCAACGGAAATGTATGTTAGAATGACTGCGGAGGCATTTCCTGAATTAATAAATATGGAGAAATTGGCAGCTCAAATTTTTCCAACAGTTGAATCTTTAAATATTGAAAGTATATGACAGATTTTGCCAAGCATTTACATAACTATATACATTTATATCTCATTGGTGAATGTGGAGTTAGTGCAAATACTATTAGAAGTTACAAAAAGGGATTTAGATTACTTGTTATATTTATGAAAGATGAGAAAAAAATTGCTCCAGATAAGATAGAGTTAAAGCATCTTAATAAAAATGTCATTTTAGATTTTCTTAAATGGTTAGAGATAGAACATAAGAATTCAATATCTACAAGAAATCAAAGATATGCTACTATTTGTTCATTCTGTAAATATCTTCAATATGAAGAACCCGATAGAATGATAGAATGGCAAAGTATTCGTTCAATTAGCCCCAAAAAAGAACTACGTAAAGCAATTACATATTTGACAATGGAAGGGATTAAATTATTACTTGAGCAAATACCTGATGATACTATAGCTTCTAGACGGGACTTGACAATGTTAGCACTTTTATATGATAGTGCTGCTCGTGTACAAGAGATTGCTGATTTAACAGTTTCCTGTATAAGGTTTGAAGAACCATATTTTATTAAAGTTACTGGTAAAGGAAATAAGGAGAGAGAAATTCCACTACTAAAGGAACAAATGAAATTGTTGGAGCTATATGTTAAAGAAAATAATCTTAATAAATCAGAAAAATTAATGAATCCTTTATTTACTAATCGTTTTGGAGGAAAATTAACTACTGCAGGTATAACATACATTTTTAAAAAATATGTTCGAAAGGCCAGATTAATTGATAGTAATTTAATTCCAGAAAGTATAAGTCCGCATACTATGAGGCATTCTAAAGCGATGCATCTGGTACAAGCTGGAATTAATCTGATTTTTATTAGAGATTTTTTAGGACATTCAAGTGTAATAACTACTGAAATATATGCCCGTGCTGACTCAAAACAAAAAAGAGAGGCTTTAGAATCTGTTTATGAAGATGTTATTCCACAAAAAGGAAAAGTAGGGTCATGGGAAAAAGACAGCAAACTTAGGAATGATTTAAATAATTTGGGGATATTATAACTTAGTCTTTACTCATCTATTACGGCGTATATTTGGAACTCATATGTAGCAGATAAATTAATTAAAACTTCTATATTCATTCGGTGTCACACCCCGTTCTTTGCTTAAATAACAAATATGGTTTTATCTGGCTTACTACATAAACCGGAAGACGAAGTAGAGCTATCATTGAAGGAATGAAATATATGAACAAAATTAGTTTCTATAAAATTATGAAATTTATTTTCACTTCTCAAACTTAAAAAATTAATATCTATATTTGTCTTAGAAATACGAACAGGGCGAGCAAAATCTGAACAGTTTCGGCAGGGTTTTCAAAGTCTGAACAGTTCTTTTTCTAAAAATATTATATGCTCTACCATTCAAGTGGTAGAGTTTTTTATTAAAAGCCATAGTTTAATCAAAAACATAAAAAAATAGCAACAACAGAATTAGGAAACCGTACCAATAGCATATTCTAGGAAGGTCATTTTTAATAGTTGCTCGTTTTTTAAGATTATCTAATTATAAAAAGACTAAATAATTTAGATAAAAATAATAAGGCTTTAGTATAATTTTCGCTTATTTAATTCTTAATGATACAGTTTGTAAATCTTATTTGGCATTTTTAACAAAATACTTTTGAACGATTAAGGTCATTTCTTGATGACCTTTCCCTTCAATCTCTTTCATTAATTCTACCGGAATTTCAAAACTATTAGCCTTGAAGTATTACCCAAATTCAGTGTATAGAGCATTTATCCATTTTTCTGAAGCTTCTTCTTCTTCTTCTGTCCCTAAAAATTGCACAAGTTTAGGACTTATTGGTTCTTTTTGGTAGTGAAATGTTGCATTTCTAAAAAAGTCAAACTTTTCAGTATAAGAGGAAGCTATTAGTTTATCTATAGTTTCATCAGACAGTTTCAATTCTTTCCAACCTTCAATTATCAAATAAAGAGAAGAGAAGACAAGAGTAGAAGTATGTCATGTAAATACCTACTGTAGAAGAAAAAATCAATATTACATAAGATACATCATCTTTTAAGCTTTTTATAAAATCCTTTAAATTTTCTTTTCTTAAATTATCCTGCATATAACGGCATAAAGGTAGTATCTATATAATGTGAACACCTTAATTTTACTTTCAATATTTTCCATTTGTTATCGTTTTTAGATTAATTACTATTTGAATTTTTAATTTTATCTGATGTTGACATAGTTTTAGCTTTTCCTTTAACCATAGTTTCGGAAATGTAAATCAACTGCCCTTTTTTGTGAGTATAATAATCTGAATTTAGTAATCTAAAATATCCTTTTCTGAAGTGGGGTATTTTAGAAATTTGATAATTGATTTCATCATATATTTTATCAGACATTTTAAATATGACATTATTATCTGATCTATTTTCACCTCTTGGAAAAGAAATTTTGGGAACACCTTCTGTAATACACTCAGGAAAACACTTCATATATGCAATAGTGTTGATAGCAAGCCTAAACATTCTACATAATGTATTAGATTGCAAATCTTGTTTTTTACTCAAATCCGTATAAAATATGTCTGATAAAACACCATTATTTTTTCCATGAGAAAAGTATAATTCTAACGTGTCATTATCAAATAAGCTTAAGGCAAAAGCATAACCGTTCTTCTCATTGGGAATATGTAATCCAAAAGAATAATAAACACAATTTGAACTTCCTTTTACTTTAGTGTAAGTAATTTGTTTCTTTTCTCCATTATCATAAAGATATTTTCTTATTCCGTCTAAGTCCGATAGGTTGGTACTCTCGAGGAAATCCTGTAAATATTTTTCTAGAAAGAAAATATGAAGTAATTCTCCTTTTGAATCTTGCGACCATAGTTCTAAGCCAGTTATTAATAGGTCTCTTTTTTCAGGACTTTCATCAGGTAAAAGAGGAGAATATAAAATATTGTGTCTCAATAATGAGAAAATACTATCATTCGAAAATTGCGGAGTAAGTTTTTTTTGATTTTTATAGAGTTCATCCCAATAAAACCTTAGTGGAGAACTGTAGCCTATTTTTTTTCCTTTATCCATAATAGCTTAATTATCGTTTTTGAAACTTGATATTTTATGATTACATTAGACTGGCAAATGTGTTGCCGACAAAAAGAAATTATTCACTTTAAAAAAAATCTTCTTCGGAAAACTACAACTTCTGACTAATAAAATCAACGCAAAAGTTTGAAGAAGCTATTTCCATAAATAACATTAATAAATTCCGTTTTATATTTGAGATAATACTAAATAGTCATTTTCATTTCTTTTCCAAATAAATGCTGCTTTTGTTCGAACAATTGCTTCAATAAATTCAAAAAAATTGTCGGGCCACCCTGGTATTTGACCAAAAATTTTCTCATAAGGCAATTCTTTACCAATGTTAAAACCAGAAACACTTCCTTCGACGAGCCAACGCAACAACATTCGATCGACAAAAAACGTCCAAGAAGGTTCATTATCTGAGCCGCACATTAAGACACCAATATTAGAATTATTTTTTAAATTTTTATCTTGAAGAATAGGTTTTATAAACTCTTTATATGGTTCAATTAATTCTCCAATATTTACAAACGCATACTCTCGGATAAAGATTTGCTTATTTGGAATCACATTACAAATGGACAAATTAGGAATTCCAAGTTTATTAGCAACAAATTCCTCATGTTTTTTTTTGCAAAGAACTATTTTCTTTACAGTCCATGTTTTTGTGTCATTATCAATCATCTTGGCGTGAGTTTGACACAACCAAATTCCATTTGATATACTTGATCTTTCTGCGGAAGTCATCGTCTCATCATAACGGGGACCTTTTCTTGAAGCTGCAGAAATATGTGCAGCAACTCCGATATTATTGGTTGAAATAATAGATTCAAAACTTGGCCCAATGGTGAAAGATTTACACATTGAGCACAAGTATGCGGATCGTTTTGCCAGGCTTGTCTTTGTAATGATGCTGAAATTGTCTCTATCCGAAGTTTTAGCCATAATTTTAATATATATTTATTTTTTAATCTACAAAATTATGAGTTATCCCTGTTGAAATATGCTCTATAAAATTTATCTTATTAATTAATTGAGAATTAATGATTGCTAATGTAAAGCAATCTATTTCTGTAATTAAAAATGATAAAAATTCAGTATTATAAAAGGCTAATGGTTTGTCTTTTATAAATTGGTATTCTATTCCATTATAGTGAATACTAGTACTGGAATTAGTCTGAAATCCTTCGAAATGAATAGTATTTCTAGTGTAAAGTAGTAGTTTTGAAAATTCTAAGAACTTTGTATTAATATCTAAATGTTCAATAAGTTTTTCAATAGTAACGAGAAGTTTATGATTCTCTAAGCTCTGGTATTTTGCTATCGTTCTAACAAAACCTTCAAATCTCAAAAATACTCGTTGGAACAAGCTCTCTCTTATACTACTAGTAACTGTACTAAGTTTTAAATTTAAAAAATAAGCCATATCTTCATTACTTTTAAACTTAATTTTTTCTATTGATGGGATATGGGGATAATATGTAGCTAATAACTCAACTAAAAGCATTGTTGTTTCAACATCAGAGATCAGCCTGTTATAAAATTGAGTTCTGCAATCATTATCTTGATAGCGATTCATAGAATAAAAGGAAGTACTGATTTTTATATATACAGATTTATAAATTTCAAATAGCTCAGGTGTACTGGTTAATTTATGTTTTAACTCCATTTATGTTTAATATTAGTTTTAAAAAGTTACAAATAAAATCTTTTTTAGATATTTTGAAATGAAATATTAATCATTTATGATATAAATTCACTAATCTATAACTTTATTCATTTGATCGTACTGCTGTAGCATCAAGCTCTCATAGTTTACATTATAAAATTCAATTTTTTCAAATAAGTGATCCAAACTGTCAATAGGTGTACCAAGAGGAAAGTCAAAAAAGAACTCTTTTTTAGAGGCTTCAGAATAGAAATTATTAAAAATTGTTTTAGAAATTGAAATAAGATTGTTAATTTCTTTGATATTCATGATTCCAATATAATTTTTGAAATCCTGATCACTATGAGCATAAACTTTATTTCTTAAATCCACTAGCTTCTTAATAGTCTTTGTTGATTTTTTAAGCAAAATACGTATACTTTTACGAGTGTCGTTAGACATAGTTAGCTTATCGTATTTCTGTCCTGAATTAAATCTCGTATTTAAAGAATAAAAGGAGTAATAATCATTTTTATTTGAGCTAAATAGTTTAAATAATTCAATTATTGTGATTCGAAAGAAATTCACTTCTACAAACCTGAAGAAATCACTTGAGATTTTTTCATGATTTATTAAATTCGCTTTTTTATGATTATCATTATTCAAAAATAATACTACGTCAAAACTTGATTTTGCGTTTAAAATAATTTTGGATATAGTATCCAGTTCTTCTGATAAGCTATTTTGCCCTAACATTTTTTTTAATTATTTCATTAATACTAATTAAATTTATTCTTCATTATCATAAATATGATTCAATCCCACATAAGTATGCTCAATTAATGAAATAGATTTAACATCATTTGTATTAATAATTGTCATTACAAATTCACTTATTTCACTTATCAAAAAATGGAGAAAGTCTTCATTATAGAATGTAACTGGATTATTTTGCTTTAGTTCAAAATCCTGTCCTTTATATGAAATTGTAACATCAGGTTTCGTATGAAATCCTTCTGTGTGGATAGTATTTCTAATATAAGTTACTAAATCAATTAAAGCTTTATACTGATCATCAACATTTAATTTAACAATTAAATCTTTTGTCAATTTATTCAACTTTTCACCGTTTAGTCCTTGACTTCGTGCAATTAGTTTTATAAAGTTTTCAAACCGCAGAAAGATGTTTACAAATAAATTTTCTCTTAAATCAGACACTATAAAATCTAATTGATTTCTCAAGAAAATTTGTTTTTGTTCTTCATTTTCAAATTTTTGCAAATTCCACAGTTCAAGATCGTCAAAATGTTCACCGATTAGATGAAATAATATTACATTTGTTTGAGTTGCTTGACCTGCAAGTTTATAGAAAACAGTTCTACAATCTTTATTTTCATCATATCCATATGACTTAACGATATTTAATGCATCTGAAAAGATAAATCTTATATCTTCGTACATATCAACTAATTTTTGCACTGTAATTTTCTCGTGTTTAATATCCATATTTTTAATATTTATTTAAAAATTATTTTCAAAAGTTTAGAAAACCTTAATTGTAATAGCATTTATTATTTGTAGATGATTCTTTTCATATAACTAATTTTAAAAAGGGTAATATTTATTTTTTAGCGTTTAGCCGCTTAAATTCATTGATTACCGGATTCATAAATGCTAAACTTTTAATCTCAGACTCCTTTTGATGTAAAACAGAAACAATATATTCCATATCATCTATCTTGTCTGAATCAAACAAATAGCAACTGTTTGTCAACTCATCATGGCTTGCTTTGAAGAATACAAGTGATTCAGAATGCTTATGTTTTATTCTCTCTCTGCTCTCCAAATTAAGAATATTTTCGTTATTAGAATACAGATACATTTCACCAACATATAAAACTTCAATAATTCCTTCTGTTTCAATACGATTTGCTATTTCATCGAGTTTTCTATAGACAGTAGTTTTTATTGAGCTATCAAATGATATAAATTTCATTTTCTCATCATTATAAATAATAAAGCAAGTTGGCATTATTATTTTTTGCATTTTAAATACAGTTAAGTGCATCATAATGAAATTGCTAAATAAATCTTTCGATCCAGGAAACATCTTTTCAAAAGTTGTCACAGGGACTTTTAAATCAGTTTGTCCAAAGCTGAATTCTGCCCTTGAAGCTTTTTCAAAACGGTTTTCTCTAGTATAAAATACATAGTCATCAGTTAGCAACATATTTTTAGGAATACGGTGAAAATTCATGTCATCAATCTTTTTTTCAAGTTGATCAGACAGTATATCATTTTCGTTTAGCGCTTCCTTCATTGCCTTCATAAATAATTTCATGTTATTAATACCGGATATGAAATTATCATACAGCTCTTCATTACTGCCCCTTTCATAAAATGAAAATTCAGCAGAAAACATTACTTCAATCAAATTAAATTTTATGAAAAAATTTTGCATTGAGTCAATCAATGTAGAAAATTCTACATCATTTTCTATTGTAAAAGACAATTCAGGTAAAGCAACATTGTTGTTAGTAGTATATACTACAATTCGTATTCTTTTCTCTAAATCAAAAGGTTGTTGTTTCAAAATCTCATTGCGCTTTTCGATAAACCACTTACACACATCGTTAAGCAGATATTTTTGTCTGTTTTCTTCATAAACTTTGAGAAATTGTGTATGTGCTAATGACTTTTGCAGCATAAATGTCACATTCCTATACTCAGAAAAAAAATTATCTAAGTGAGAGATGTTGTCGAAAAAGTTAATTCCTTTTTCAAATTTTTCCAAGCTGCTTAAAGCACTATAAAGCTTGTGATAAGCAGAATATAGTAAACCTTTAGTATTCTCTTTTGGATTAGTGTTATTCATGGTTTATAATTTATTGGTAGTATTATGCAGGGAGATTGCTTATTCATCTATCGTAAATTAAAGTTTTTTAATCCTTTGTATAGTTTACTTAGTTTGAAATATTTCCTTCTTATTAATTCATATAAAGTTGCTCTATTAATTTTTTTTTAAATAATGATTTATTGTTTTGAATTAAGTCTATATGTTCTCCTACCCACCTCCAAACATTATTTGCAAGCCTACTTGCCATCATATTATCACCGGAAGTTGCTTGTCCATGTCCTAATAAAAGATAAGACTTATCATCTACATTTATTCCGAATAAATAACCTTTATTTCTTAAAATACCAATATCTGAGTCATCTAAATCAGGATAAATTCTGAAGCCTGCTTCAAATCTTTCGATACTTTCCGGCCAATTGTTTTTTAAGATCCTAATAAAATCCCTATTACTCCAAACATTCTTATCATTATGAGGTTTTATATCTATAAAATATGCCGTATCATTAGTAAATCTTACAAATAATAGTGGACCAGTTCTTCTATTAAAGAAATCTTGATCAGTAGCTTTTTCATGCGAAATATGAAGGTGGTGTATCCCCCAATCATTAAATAAACTATCATGAACATTACTATTAAAAGACTGTTTACTTTGAAATGGATTTACATCCAGACCTTTACTCGCTTTATTGAAAATTTGTATTAAAGACAAAATATTTACACTGTTATTATTTTCAATTGATTTTAGAAGTTCCTTCGAAATCATTATTTTTCTTGGGACTATTGCAATATATTTCAATCTAAAATTAAAATATCTAACTAGCGACAAGTTTACAGAATTGTGTATTTTATATTTTACATCTGTCTTTAAGTAAAAATCACTTAAAATCTCATTAATCAAATTTTCTACTTCTTTATTCATATTATTTCAAATAATACTCAAAGGTAATATCTTACTACGCAATGTTTTTGCACACATTGTTTTTTTCAATAATTATGTGAAGCCTCACGATTACTAGTATTCAATATTACCTTACTTAATATCTAAAAAATCCTAACTTTTAAAGTTAGGATTTTTTAGATATTATTTTGTAATGTCAGAAAGATCTTTTCGAAAACATCTTTTTTTTTAAAATACCATACCCATCAAACCAGTTTTATTATTTCGTATATTTACAATGTTACATAATTAATACAAGCAAGCTCTGGAGTGCTACGTACTTCATCTAAAAAAAGAAAATGATTATTTCCTTTATGCTTTAATGGTCTTTCAATATTGAATGAATAATTACGGTCGGTTACTTCAGTAATAGTTACTGGAAAGGCTTTTCTACCATTCCATGAAATCCAAGCTTTATCTCCGACATTAAAGTTTTCGCTCGTTCTTTTATCAAAGTGAATAGGTTTAATATTTTTCACTATTGTTATTCTTCTAAGATCAGAATTTCTGATTGAAGGTTTAGAATCTTTTTTTCTTTTGGGAGTAAATCTTTTCAAATAAGTGGTAAAACTTTCCATTCATATATTTGTCAGCTGTAGTACCATAAGGAGTGCTGACATTTGGAGTAACCCTAGTAAGATTTGTAACTGTTGCATTTCTCCATGTTCCCAGGCTATTAGCATCAGAAGTTAACACTCTGCCGTCTGCCTGAGCTTCGTCTACAATTTTTAGTGCTTCATTTACAGTACCATTATTAATATCAACTTTAGCGAAAACTTCAAAAGTGGAAAACATAACCACCATAGATATTAATTTAGTTTTCATAAATAATTAGTTTAATACTATAAAGTTAATTATTAAAAAAGGTGAGGAAAAAAAGAATTCTGCGGAATTATTATTACAAAAATGTGAAATTACTACTACAGGATATTACCTAAGAAATGTACAGCCGAAATTGCCTGTGACAGAGAAAGGGTATCGTAATTGATGATCAAGACAAAAAATCGTGAGAATAAAATTTGAAAAAATATGTATAGAATAGTTATTTAAACATTCAAATTAAAAAATAAAAGGTGACTTTAAAGATTAATAGTCAAGAAACTGAAGACGATTCCATATGTAATTTTGAAGTTCTTCACAATTTATTATCAAAAGCTTAATAAATAAAAATGATCTTAATCTTTTTTATTTTCAGTACTTTGTAAATGTAACTTTAGATAATATTTTACTTTTGATAATTATCGTTATCAAAAGCTTTCGATAAAGTCGATATTCAGTAATTAGATTTTTTTTAAAGAAAACGGCGAACAAAATGTTCGCCGTTTTTATTTGGAGTTGGAAAATACAATATTCCATCGGCTTCAGCCGAAACTTACCATGACAGGATTAGTTAAAAGCTTCAATAATCTTAGAGAAATCTTCCAGTTTTAAGGCAGCTCCACCGATAAGACCACCGTCAATATCCGGTTGTGAAAAAATTTCTTTAGCATTATCCGGTTTTACAGAACCTCCGTAAAGGATAGAAACTTCGTCAGCAACTTCCTGTCCGTATTTCGCAGCAATAATGCTTCTGATGTGAGCATGGATTTCCTGAGCCTGCTCAGGACTCGCTGTTTCTCCTGTTCCGATAGCCCATACAGGCTCGTAGGCGATAACCACTTTCTTAATTTCTTCAGCAGAAAGGGTAAATAGAGCAACTTCAGTCTGGTTTTTTACCACCTCAAAGTGCTCTCCTGCTTTTCTTTGCTCAAGAGTTTCCCCGTTGCAATACACAGGAATAAGACCTTTGTCAAGAGCCAGTTTAATCTTTCTGTTGCAGTGAGAATCTGTTTCACCGTGGTATTGTCTTCTTTCAGAGTGTCCGATTAATGAGCCGGTTGCATCGATAGATTCAAGCATATCTGCAGAGATTTCTCCGGTATAGGCACCGCTCTCATGCTCGCTCATATCTTGGGAAAATACCCCGATTTCATCCTTTTCAAAGATGTCTTTGGCCATCATCAGGTATAATGAAGGGGGAGCAATCCAAACCTCACAGTTGGTAGTATTGTTATTTTTATAGCTTAGTAACTGAATCATCAATTGTTGTGCATCAATTACATTTTTGTTCATTTTCCAGTTGCCTGCAACTATTTTTCTTCTCATAAGATTTATTATATTGATTTATTTACTTTTTATTCTTTCTCACCAGGTAATCTGGGGGCTTTTTTATCTCTCGCTGATTAGTTTGATTGAGCAGAGTATTGGAGTCATAATACACATTTATAGATTGTTTACAACTCTTTTTATACTGTCTAATATATTTGCCGTATTGAAGTTAATCAATAATCCTAATTTTTTATCAGATAACTTTAAATAAGTATTCAATTGTTTATAGTGAACGTTATCTAATTCTTTTACCGATTTCAATTCCAGAATGACCTTATCTTCAATTAAAATGTCAATTTTAAAATTGATATCAAACTTTTGTCATCATAATAAACAGGAAGTATAACTTCGGATTTAACATTCAGATCATTTTTTTCTAATTCATAAATCAGTATTTTTTGATATACAGATTCCAATAAACCAGGTCCTAACTGGTTATATACATTGAAAACAGATTTTCGTACGATATATGAATTTTCGTTTTCTGTCATAATAAATAATCTGCGTGATCTGCGAAATCTACGAGCAAAATATTACGCAATCCCCCAAAGATTCTTCAGCAGAATATAGAATGTATGCTCCTCTTCAGTTACTTTATTATCTGCTTTGATAAGTGATTTGGCAAACTGAACAAACTTTACACGCTCATCTTCTGTAGAATCATCCAGGAAGCATCTTGCATGAAATTCAAAATGATCTTTCCATTCCTCAGGCTGTAAAAGAGCAAGGGTTTCAAGTTCATTGTCAAGATTCATTCTGAAAGGAAATTCGTCAGCAAGATATTGTTGTACAAGCATCCCTTCTTCCGGAGCAAACTCTCCGTCTACAGAAGAAAGGATCATTAATAAGTGGTATCCTGCAATTGATTTATTTGATTTTTGCATTGTTTTTTTTGAATTTATAGTTTAGTGTTTACGTCTCCCGATTATTTCTTACTTTATATAATCCTTTGCAGGCTGTTTATCTACAATTTTTCCATTTTGAAGAATCAGAACAAACGGGTTGCTTCTTGCAATGGTTTTAATAGCAGTACCGTCCATCATGGCATTTTTAATCGTTTTAAAAGTATTCTGATCTGTTGAAACGCCATATATAACTGCTCCTTTCTGAGTATTGACTTTGGTTTCTACCTTTTGAAGAAGATCGGCAGAAACCTCTTTCGGATGATAAGAAAATACTAAAACAGCTTTCGGAGCTTTGATGATCTCATCCGTAAGTTCCATTCCCGCAGGATCTTCAATCTTGAATTTTACAATCTCAGATTTATATCCTTCTTTTACAAGAACAGATTCATTTTTTCCTTCTTCAATCTTCCATGGAGAACCTTCTGCCCAGTATTTCGTTTCTTTGATGTAATCATCCTGGTTTACCTTTAAAATTTCTCCTGTTTTTTGATTTTTCAGAGAATAAAAGGTCTTATATTCAGAAGGATTTTTATTGATTTTTTCTTTTTCTCCTTTAATATCTGTTCCAACTTTATAATCACGGAAATCGATGATCGGTTCATGCATAATTCCTTGAGCCATAATGTAAATCATTCCCAAAGAAAATACAGCGAAAAGAGCATATTTGAACTTGCCTGTAGATTCTTTTTTACTGCTTCCGTACTCATCCGTTTTACGGAAATCTTTTTTATACAGAGCAAACAGAAGGATAAGTCCCACCAAAAGAGCAACATCTTTAAAGAAACTCTGCCAAGGCGTAAATTTAATAGCGTCTCCGAAGCATCCGCAATCTGTAACCACATTGAAATAGGCAGAATAGAATGTAAGGAATCCAAAGAACACACAAAGCGCTATCAATGCTGATAAGGTCAATTTTAGCTTCAGTTTAAGCAACAACATAAATCCGAGGAAAAGCTCGAGTACAACAACAATAATTGAAAACAGCAACGCAAATTTTTCAAAAAACGGCATGTTGAATACAGCAGGTGAAAAATATTCCTCCATTTTGAAAGAGAATCCCACAAGATCCACAGCTTTCACAAAGCCGGACAGGATAAAAATAACTGCGATAATAAAGCGTAATAAACCTTTGATCATATTAAATAGTTTTGGGTTCGAATTGATTTTCTTTTTCCGAGAACTTAATCAGACAGAAAACAGCATAGTTCAGCATGTCGAAATAATTGGCATCAAGACCTTCAGAAACAATCGTTTTGCCCTGGTTATCCTCAATCTGCTTCGTTCTCAGTACTTTCTGATAAATAAGATCTGTGATGGAAGAAATTCTCATATCTCTCCACGCCTCACCGTAATCATGATTTTTTCGCTCCATTAAAGCCTGGGCTTCATGAGCATATTTGTCATACAGACTTATGATCTCTTCTTTATTTTCGTTGAAATCATTGGAAAACCCTTTTTCAAGCTGAATAAGACCAATGATAGAGTAGTTGACAATTGCAATAAATTCATCCTCCTCACTTTCATCTACCATCTTTTTATCGGTCATTTGCAATGTACGGATTCTGTTGACTTTAATATAAATCTGATCCGTAATGGAACTCGGTCGCAAAACCCTCCATGCTGCCCCGTAATCCTGTAGCTTTTTACTGAAAAGGTCACGACACTGACTGATAACTTTCTCGAACTGTACTGATGTTTTTAGCATAAATTTTCTTAATCTTCCAAATATACGAATTGTTTTAGATTGGTAGCAAAGTACGGAGGTGAGAGGGAAGGTGGGAGTATTTGAGAGTCTGAGAATAGGAACGTTAAGCTGTAAGGGTTTGCAGCCACCGGTAAAAAGGATCCGATTCTTTACACTGATCTTCGTGTTTCAGGTACAATTTATTAATTTTGCAGCAGATAAATCTTACTCTTATGCTCTCCAATCCTCCAATTCTCCAACCCTCCGACAACCCAACTTACTCAATCAACTGCAACGGCCGTTTGGTACAGCTTGATACTCCAAAAATCATGGGAATTCTCAATCTGACTCCTGATTCCTTTTCGGACGGTGGAAAGTTTAACACAGAAAAAAGGGCATTGGAACATGCGGAAAAGCTATTGAGTGAAGGCGCCGAAATTCTGGATATTGGACCACAATCCACACGCCCGAATGCAGAGTTTTTGACCAGTCAGGAAGAAATACAAAGAATCGGGAATACCATTTCCCAGATCAAAAAAGAATTTCCTCACACATTGATCTCTCTGGATACATTTTATGCAGAGACCGTACGCTTTGGCTTTAATGAAGGCATAGATATTATTAACGATATTTCCGGTGGACAATATGATGCACAGATGTTTGATGCGGCCGCGGAAACTGGTCTTCCCTATATTTTAATGCATGTAAATCCGTCTTACGAATCAATGCATGACAAAATTAAATTTACAGATATTACCTTAGAAGTCAACAGGTATTTCTCTCAAAAAATAGCAGAACTTTTGCAAAAGGGAGTAAAAGATATAATTCTTGATCCTGGTTTTGGTTTTGGAAAAACAGTAGAAGATCAGATGAAAATGATCCATGAAGTGAAGTATCTTGGATTTGAAAATTTCCCTTTATTAATCGGGATTTCGAGAAAATCATTTATTTATAAACCCCTAGGGAAGTCACCAATGGATATCAATGAAGAAACTCAGAAACTCCATCAGACAGTCCTTGAACAGGGAGCCAAAATTTTGAGAGTGCATGATGTCGCTCAGGCAAAGGAAACTTTAGTGCACTTTTTACAAAAAAAATAAAAAGTGTTAAAAAAACTTGTGAGTAATTAAAAAGTTTATACATTTGCAACATGAATTTTACGAATCAGAAAAATATCATCGTCATTTCTATTATTGCTGTTGTCATTAACAACAGTAAGGAAACGGCATTTTAAATAGATTTTAAATTTAAATTATATACAGGCCGTTTCAATTTGAAACGGCTTTTTTTATTTTAATTTTTTATTGTACAAAGTATGTATCAGTTATTAAGCGTAGTTATTATCGTCATTATTATTCCCTTGCGTCTGTGAGAAGGAAAGTGTATGACTTTACATATATCGGGCCCTCTCACAGCGTGAGAGGGCTTTTTTTATTCCATTTGTTAATTTTTTAAACCAGTACAGCATGTATTACAACGACGACACGGTCATCTATTTTAACGGTAACTTCAGAAAAGCAAAAGAAGCCGGAACCGATCTTTACGGGCAATCTCTTCACTACGGATACTCCGTTTTCGAAGGAATTAAATCTTACAGTACCGATAACGGAACGAAAATTTTTAAAGCAAAAGAACATTACGAAAGGTTAAAAAGGTCCGCCGACCTGATGCATATTCCGTTTGAATATTCTGTAGAGCAGCTTACAGATCTTACCTATGAACTTTTGGAGAAAAATGGATTTTCAGATGCTTATATCCGTCCGTTGGTGACCTGCTCACCCAATATGTCACTTTCAAAAGGGAAAGAATCTTACCTCTCCCTGTTAGCATGGGAATGGAATAACGGTTATCTGGCAGATAAAATGAAGATCGTGACTTCAGAATTTCAACGCCCGAATCCCAAAGCTTTTAAAGTGGAAGCCAAAGTAGGAGGGCATTATGTGAATTCGATCCTTGCTTGTCAGGATGCCAAAGACAAAGGCTACGATGAAGCTTTGGTTCTGGATGAAAACGGAAATGTTGCCGAAAGTTCAGGAGCCAATGTTTTCTATGAAAAAGACGGTACATTATTCACACCCGCCAAAGGAAGTATCCTTCCCGGAATTACCAGACAAACAGTGATGGAAATCTGTCATGAACTTCAGGTCCCCGTGAAAGAAACATTCTTTAAACCCGAAGAAATGCGTGGTGCTGATGCAGGCTTTTTCTGTGGTACCGCAGCAGAAATTGTTGCTCTTGATTCATTGGATGATGTTTCCTTTACCAAAAATTGGGAAGATACGCTAAGTCATAAAGTACAGGAGGCTTATTTAAAATTAGTAAGATTTTAGTCATTGTAGATTTTTAAAGTATAAGTGTTTGATTGTTAATTTTTTATGTGTTATTTGTAAACGATTGAATATTGTAGTTTTCAATAAAATCGAAATTAAGGAAAATATGACAAGCTGTAGTTTTGAACCAAAATTTAGGAAAAAGCTTCATTGATACGTTGTGAAAATCTAAAACTTTCAAAATTTTACTGAGAAATAGACAACGCATGTAAGGAAACTCGGGGAATAGTAAAAAGAACCGGATTATAACGAACGGACATAGATAGCTAGGGATTTGTTTAACGCTAACAGAACCTTATTTAGAGGAAGAAATAAAAAAAAAAAAGGATAAATATGTTGAATAAATATTCAAAAACATTCACCCAAAATAATGAGCAGCCTGCTGCAAAAGCGATGTTGTATGGAATAGGCTTTACAGAGGAAGATATGCAGAAGGCCCAGGTTGGCATTGCAAGTATGGGATATGACGGAAATACCTGCAATATGCATTTGAATGATCTGGCAAAAGTAGTCAAAAAAGGAACCTGGAATCATGGTCTTGCTGGATTGATTTTTAATACAATCGGCGTAAGTGACGGAATGAGTAACGGCACAGACGGAATGCGCTACTCACTGGTCAGCAGAGATGTCATTGCAGACAGTATAGAAGCAATTTGTGGAGCCCAGTATTATGATGGCGTCATTGCCTTACCGGGATGTGACAAAAATATGCCGGGCACGCTCATAGCGATGGGAAGACTCAACAGACCTTCGATCATGGTCTATGGAGGAACAATCGCTCCGGGCTGTTATAAAGGAGAATCATTGAATATTGTTTCAGCATTTGAAGCGCTGGGAAAAAAAATTGCAGGGGAGATCACGGATGAAGATTTTGAAGGAGTTATTAAAAACTCGTGTCCGGGAGCAGGAGCTTGCGGAGGAATGTATACAGCCAATACCATGGCTTCGGCCATAGAAGCACTGGGAATGAGCCTTCCGTACTCATCTTCAAACCCCGCCTTAAGTAAGGAAAAGAAAGAAGAATGTCTGGAGGCAGGAAAATATCTTAAAATATTATTAGAAAAAGATATTAAACCTTCCGATATCATGACCCGAAAGGCTTTTGAAAATGCGCTTCGCTTAATTGTAATTCTTGGTGGAAGTACAAATGCCGTTTTACATTTTATTGCTATGGCTAAAAGTGTCGGAGTATCCGTTACCCAGGATGATTTTCAGAAAATGAGCGATTGTACACCTGTTCTGGCAGATCTCAAACCAAGCGGAAAATATCTGATGCAGGATTTGCACGACCACGGAGGTACGCCGGCTGTCATGAAATATCTCCTGAAGGAAGGATTACTGCATGGAGATTGCCTTACCGTCACCGGAAAAACAATAGCAGAAAATCTGGAAAATGTTCCTGATCTTGATTTTAGTCAGCAAAAAATTATAAGACCGCTTTCTCAACCTGTAAAAGAAACAGGACATCTCAGAATTTTATACGGAAATCTTGCAGAAAAGGGAAGTGTTGCAAAAATAACAGGGAAGGAAGGTGAGCGGTTCACCGGAAAAGCAAGGGTCTTTGACGGAGAAAAGAATCTGATCCGGGGTATTGGAGACGGAACAGTACAACATGGAGACGTGATTGTAATAAGGCATGAAGGCCCGAAAGGAGCTCCCGGAATGCCCGAAATGCTGAAACCAACAAGCGCACTGATCGGAGCCGGATTTGGAAACAGCGTAGCACTCATTACCGATGGCAGATTCAGTGGAGGAACCCACGGTTTTGTAGTGGGTCATATTACTCCTGAAGCCCATGAAGGCGGATTGATTGCTTTCGTAGAGGACAATGATCTTATTGAAATCGATGCCGTAAACAATACGATACAACTGAAAGTTTCAGAAGAAGAAATCGCTAAAAGAAGGGAAGGATGGCAAAAGCCTGAATTAAAAGTAAAAAAAGGACTGTTGTATAAATATGCTCTCACTGTATCATCAGCAGCTGAAGGTTGTGTGACAGACGAAATCATGTAAATAAAAGAATAATGACGAATTGGAATTTATCAACAGAAAAAGAGCTTAGCGGCAGTCGGATCATTCTTGAAGCTTTTCTTCAGGAAGGGGTGAAGACCATTTTCGGATATCCCGGAGGAGCTATCATTCCTATTTATGATGCCCTCTACGACTATAAAGATAAGCTTGAGCACATTCTGGTACGACACGAGCAGGCCGCAGTACACGCGGCGCAGGGGCTGGCAAGGGTTTCGGGAGAAGTCGGTGTGGTAATGGCAACCAGTGGCCCGGGTGCTACAAATCTGATAACAGGACTGGCAGATGCCTTACTCGATAATACACCAGTAGTCTGCATTACAGGACAGGTTTTCGAACACCTTCTGGGAACGGATGCTTTTCAGGAAATAGATGTGATGAATATCAGCAGCCCTGTGACCAAATGGAATTACCAGGTCACTGATGCCCGTGAACTTCCGGAAGTCTTGGCCAAAGCATTTTATATTGCCAAATCAGGACGTCCGGGTCCGGTTTTAATTGATGTCACTAAAAACGCTCAGCTGCAAACTGTTGAATACCAGGGATACACTCCTTGTGATTCTTTGAGAAGTTATAAGCCTGATCCGGTTCCGGATTCGGAAAGCATCGAAAAAGCCGCAGCTTTGATTAATGCCGCAAAGAAGCCCTTTGTAATTGCTGGTCAGGGAATTCTGTTGGGAAAAGCCGAAAAAGAATTCCTTCAGTTCGTCGAGAAATCAGGAATTCCGGTTGCCTGGACGGTGTTGGGAATGAGTGCTGTTCCCACTGATCATCCTCAGGCTGTAGGAATGGTGGGGATGCATGGAAACTATGGACCCAATGTCCTTTCTAATGAATGTGATGTATTGGTTGCCGTAGGAATGCGTTTTGACGACAGGGTTACAGGAAGGCTCGATCAATACGCCAAACAGGCAAAAATTATTCATTTTGATATTGATAAAGCTGAAATTAATAAAAATGTAAAAGCAGATGTACCGGTTCTTGGCAATTGTAAACATACGCTCCCTCTTCTTACTGAGTTGATCCAAAATAGAGCACATCAGGATTGGCATACAAAATTTAAAGATTGCCATGAAGTGGAAAGTATTAATCTGATTCAGGATGAATTGTACCCTAGGGAAGGAGAAATTACGATGGGGGAAGTGATCAGGTGTCTCAACGAAATGACTGCAGGAGAAGCAATTATTGTCACAGATGTAGGACAACATCAGATGGCTGCCTGCCGATACTCAAGTTTTAAGCATTCCCGTACCAATGTCACAAGCGGGGGATTGGGAACAATGGGATTTTGTCTTCCGGCAGCAATTGGGGCCAGCTATGCCGCAAAAGGTCGCCCGGTGATAGCGATCATGGGAGATGGAGGTGCGCAGATGAATATCCAGGAGCTGGGAACAATCATGCAATATCATCCGGAGGTGAAAATTTTAATCCTGAATAATTGCTATCTCGGTATGGTAAGACAGTGGCAGGAATTATTTCATGAAGAAAGATACTCTTCAGTAGATATTCAGAGTCCAGATTTTGTACAGGTCGCCAAAGGATATCATATTCAGGGAAAGAGAATTTCCCAAAGAGAAGATCTGGAAAACGGACTTCGTGAAATGCTTCATCACCACGGAACTTTTCTCCTTGAAGTCATGACAGGGAAAAAGCATAATGTATTTCCTATGATTCCCCAGGGAAAAAGTGTCTCAGAAATTGTATTGAGTAACAAATTTTAAAAAAGAAAAAGATGAAATCGCCATGACTGCATAACATAAACACTATGAAGGTGAAGCGATTCCATATGACTATTGAAAAACATTAAATATCTGCATATGAAAACAGAACATAAAGAATATACCATCACAGCCTATACAGAAGATTATTTCGGATTGATCAGTCGTATCAATGCTATCTTTTCAAGAAGAAGGATTTCCATACAGACCTTTCATGTAGGACCTTCAGAAACAGAAACGGTGAAAAAGTTCATCATCGTCATCAGAGAAACTGAAGAATCTGTTCAGAAGATTACCCGTCAGATGGAAACACAGGTCGATGTACTGGAAGTGCATTATCACAAAAATCCACATTTCACAGCAATGGAATATGCCAGCTGAACGTAACAATGAAACATTTCAGTGGAGTTTAAAAGACGAACACTTAAGCTTTTAGAAACCTTTGATTTTCGCCTTATTTAAAGTAAGGTGAAGCGCTTAAGAAAAAATGAATAGTGAAAAAATAAGATCAAAGAATCTTTATCATCAAAATAATATATAATAATTAAAATCAAGAAAAATGGCAAAATTGAATTTTGGAGGAGTTGAAGAAAACGTAGTAACAAGAGAAGAGTTTCCATTACAAAAAGCCCAGGAGACCTTAAAAGATGAAGTGGTAGCCGTAATCGGATATGGAGTACAGGGACCGGGCCAGGCATTAAATCAGAAAGATAACGGAATTAATGTCATTGTAGGACAGCGTAAAAATTCAAAATCATGGGATAAAGCAGTAGCAGACGGATTCGTACCGGGAGAAACCCTGTTCGAAATTGAAGAAGCTTTACAAAAAGGAACCATTATCTGCTATCTTTTAAGTGATGCAGCACAAATTGAATACTGGCCAAAAGTAAAACAGCACCTTACACCTGGCAAAGCGTTATATTTCTCTCACGGTTTCGGAATTACATTCAATGAACGTACGGGAATCATTCCTCCTGCTGATGTTGATGTTTTCCTGGTAGCTCCTAAAGGTTCAGGAACTTCTTTGAGAAGAATGTTTCTTCAGGACAGAGGTTTGAACAGCAGTTTTGCCGTATATCAGGATGCTACAGGGAAAGCAAGGGAAAGAGTAACCGCTTTGGGGATTGCCATCGGAAGCGGATATTTATTTGAAACAGATTTTAAAAAAGAAGTATACAGCGACCTTGCAGGAGAAAGAGGAACATTGATGGGAGCTGTACAAGGAATATTTGCTGCCCAGTATGATGTGTTGAGAAAAAATGGACACAGTCCGTCAGAAGCATTTAACGAAACGGTAGAAGAACTTACCCAGTCTTTAATGCCATTGGTAGCGGAAAACGGAATGGACTGGATGTATGCGAATTGCAGCACAACCGCTCAGAGAGGAGCATTAGACTGGTGGAAACGCTTCAGAGACGCCACATCCCCTTTATTCGAGGAACTATACGATAATGTTGCCAAAGGAAATGAAGCCCAAAGGTCTATAGATAGCAACAGCAAACCCGATTACAGAGAAAAACTGGAAGTCGAATTGACCGAGCTTAGAGACAGTGAAATGTGGCAGGCCGGAAAAACGGTCCGCAGCCTGCGACCGGAAAACAATTAATCAATCGTAAAAAAATGATGAAGGAAGAAATAAGCTCCTCCGTTTTGGAGAAGGTCTGCAAAGCGGAGGAGCGTCTTAAGAATGTTATTGTAAAGACCCCTCTGGCAGTAAATAATAACCTGTCATTTCTCTATCAGGCCAATATCATGTTTAAAAGAGAAGATCTTCAGCGGGTAAGGTCTTATAAAATCAGAGGAGCTTACAATAAAATGGCTGGTATGTCTCCTGAAAGCCTGGCCAAAGGAGTGGTATGTGCGAGTGCAGGGAATCATGCCCAGGGAGTGGCGTTTGCCTGCCATACGATGAAAGTGAAAGGAACGATCTTCATGCCTTTACCGACACCTGGACAAAAACTGGAGCAGGTAAGGATGTTTGGCGGTGAATATATTGACGTTGTTCTTTACGGAGATACTTTCGATGAGGCTAAAGATGCTGCGTTGAGGTTTTGTAAAGATCACGATGGTGTATTTATTCATCCCTTTGATGATCCTGCGATTATTGAAGGTCAGGCAACAGTGGCACTGGAAATTCTTGACCAATCGGAGCATTCTGTAGATTATCTTTTCGTACCGGTAGGTGGAGGAGGGCTGGCAGCAGGAATTTGCTCCGTCTTCCGGGAGTTGTCCCCTAAAACAAAAATTATTGGCGTAGAACCTTCTGCCGCTGCCAGTATGAAAAAGGCAATGGAAAAAGGTAAACCGGTATTGCTGGAGAAGATCAGCCGTTTTGTTGATGGAGCCGCGGTACAGCAAGTGGGAAACCTTACTTTCGAACGGTGCAAAGATGTACTGCACCAAATGGCTACTGTAGATGAAGGATTGGTCTGCCAAACTATTTTGTCCTTATATAATAAAGATGCCATCGTCGTTGAACCTGCGGGAGCGCTTTCTGTTGCCGCATTGGAAAAGTATAAAGATGAATTAAAAGGTAAAAATGTAGTATGTGTGATCAGTGGAAGCAATAATGATATCACCCGTATGGAGGAAATTAAAGAAAAAGCTCTTTTGTATGCAGGATTGAAGCATTATTTTCTGGTCAGGTTTCCGCAGCGTCCGGGAGCACTCAAAACTTTTGTAATGGATGTACTGGGGCCTGATGATGATATCACCTATTTTGAATACACCCAGAAAAACTCAAAAGAAAAAGGAATCGCTGTCGTAGGAATCGCTTTGAAACAAAACGGAGATTTTACACCATTGATCCATAAAATGAAAAAGTACGATTTCTTTGTCAATTATCTGAACAATGACCCGTCTCTGATGAACCTTCTTATTTGAGAAGGTTGCAAGCTGCAAGCTGGAAGCCGGGAGAGGAAAGTTGGAAGTACTGTTAGGCGAAATACATTTTGGATGTTTGTAATTCCTGAAATGGATCAATACTAGTGCGCGAATCTCTGATTAAAACCACAAAAGTCACAAAAGCTTTTGAATACTTAAGTTATTTAAAAGTGACAAACTTTGTGGATAGCAAGTTCACTAAAGTTTATGAAAACCTTTGATTTTCTTTTAAAGTGAGTTAACGCTATAGTCGCAAAGATCTTTTACTGAATTAAAAAAAAATTTTCGCAAGGGCTTTCACTCAACTAATCGTCAATGATACTTTGCTGGGCAGAGCGCCTTAGCAAACGTAAAATAGGAGAATATACCCAGACACTTAGCGATCGTAGCGTTATAAAGCACAATTTTTATTGAAAAAAATCTGTGTTATCTGCTTGATCTGCGAGGGGCTCATTCGGTTAGTTCAACGAAATTCTAAAAACACAATGATGAAAAAAGCTTCACAAATTCTTGTGAAGCTTTTTTATTTATCGTTCAAGCGAAAAGTTAGTAATAACCTTCGGACGTCCGGTCTCATTAGCTACTTTCCAGGATGTTCTGTACATCCATTCAGTCATTTTATAGAGCTTTTTATAATTGATGTTTTCAGATTCATCCTGTGGAGTATGGTACTGATCATGTAGCACACTGGTAAAGAAGATAGCAGGAATTCCGGCTTTAGCATAAGGAAGATGATCACTTCTGAAGTAAAAATATTCCGCATGATTCGGGGAGTCCCAATCTTTTAAATAGTTGAATTTTGTACTTTCGTTATTAGCCTCTTCAGCCATTCTTACCAATTCTTCAGAATTTTTATGAGGCGCGTTTCCGCCCAGTAAAGCTGCTTCATTATTATCATTTCTTCCGATCATATCCCCATTCAGGACGGCTACAATTTTTTCTTTCGGAACAACAGGGTGGGCTGCATGCCATCTCGATCCCAGCAGACCTCTTTCTTCAGCACCGTGGAACACAAACAGAATACTTCTTTTTCCCGGTTGCTTTTTGTAGGCTCTGGCCATAGCGAGCATGGCAACACAGGTACTGGCATTGTCATCAGCTCCGTTGTAGATGGTGTCATTTTTCACTGGATGTCTGATCCCGTCGTGATCCTGGTGTCCGCTTAATAAAACATATTCATCCTTAAGAACGGGATCTGTACCTTCTATTTTTCCGATGATATTGACCGAAGGATATTTGTAAGTTTCCGTAACGAGATTCAGGGAAACCTTAGGATTGCTTTTTACCCAATCTGCATTTTCTCTTTTGATCCATAGAACAGGGATATTCTGGGTTATTTTTTCCCGTAAACCTTCCACCCCATAGCTGCCTCTTGTCATTTGAGGAAGAACTTCGACCCAGCTTTTTTCAGAGATATCGTCGGTAATGAAGACAATTGCCCTGGCTCCCAGTTCATAGGCTTTGTTATAATACTTGTTTCGCACAAATCCGGGATATCTTCTTACAAAAAGGGTCATATCCTTATCTATATTTTTATCGGAAGCGTTAACGGCAAGTACTTTCCCTTTAATGTTCAATGCGGAAAGGCCTTCGGGTTCTGTATTTCCGGCATAGACAATTTCAGCATCAAAAGCCGTATTTACTGGTTCCGCAACCAGAAAATCTTTCCATAATTTCAGGTTTTTATCACCAACCTTCAGACTGCTTTGAGGCGTGATCTGATGCCTGTACATTTCAAAAAACTGAAAGAAAGTTCCATGATCACCGGCGGGCTTCATTCCTGCTTCTTTAGCTTTATCTGCGAGCCACATCGATACTTTCAATTCATCTAAAGTTCCTGCTTCACGGCCCCAGAACTGATCTGCGGCCAGTTCATACATATCCTTTCTGAGATCGGTTTCTTTGATGGCCGACACCAGAGGCTTTTTGTAATTCTGGGCATTTCCGATACTGAATAAAACTAAGCTCAGTACAGAAAAAATATAGTTTTTATTCATGGGCTTTCTTTAGTTCAGGTTAGCCAGTTTGTCTGAGAACTGCTTTGAGAATTCTTTTCTGTCTTCTTCCAGTTTTTCAGGATCAGAAGGCAAAATATAGTTAAAAAGGATTTTATCTTCGTTATCCAGGAAGATGATTTCCTTCTCATTTCCGTCAATCATTTGGGAGAAGATCGCCCACATGGAAGTGTCTTTTAATTTTAATAATTCAAAGAACTGTTCTGCTTTTATTTCGATTTTTTGCATGCGATGTTGTTGTATGATGAATAATATAATTGTTGAAAAAGGTATCTCGAGACTAGAATTCCAGGAATTTAAGTTTAAACTGAATGGCAAAATTCTGTCTGAAATCAGGAGTTGCGTAATATCCGACTCTATAAAAGAATCCAAGGTTGAAATAACTTGAAAGGAAATTGTTCCATTCCAGACCGACTTCCTGATACAGGTGATCCAGTTTTTTGAATTTGAACTGGTGGTATTCAGGATGTTTCATATCTCCGATAGTTCCCCGAAGAACAAAATCAAAGCTGGAAACATTATGCCCGAAGCTTTTGAAATAGAAAGGAAGCCTGTGGGTAAAATAATAGGCTACAAACCTGTCGTTATAATACTTCCCGCCTTCCAGTGTTGCAAAACCAAGGAAAGAGGTAAGGTTAAAATTAAAATCTTTACCCGGAGACGCAAGACCGTTCATCGTAAAGTTCTTCCATATCGGTGCTTCCCCGAAAACCATCCCTCCGTACAATCTGAAACCTGTAGTTCCGATCGGGGTTTTAAAATTGTGAAGGAAAAGAGCATCAAAGCGGGAATAATTAAAGTTTCCTCCCAATGCTTTATAGCTTTGCTCGTAATTGAAATACAGCTCAGGATACTTCTGATCAATCAGAGATTTGCCCTGCGGCGTCATGATATTGGTAGAATTCGGAGAATATTTTAGCGTGAATAACGTATTAAAGTTTTTAAATGAAGATCCACCGTTTCTAAACTGATAATCAAATTCAGCTTCTTCAATATTTCTTCTCACGGCAAAAGCCATGGTAAGTCCGTTGGTCACATCATTCAGATAAGAAAGGGAAGCCCCTTTAAAGTGATAATATCTATCATTATTAAGGTTATTCCCGAAATTCATCATCCTCATTTTAAACGTCCACAGTCGCCGGTAGAATTCTCCGGAGGCCGTTACATCGTCATAAAATTCAAATCTGAAGAATGAATTTTTATCCAGTGTCGTCTTCATATCAAGCCCCATCCCATATTTCCATCTTCTGTCTTTAACTCCGTAGGCAAAATAGTAATCAGGAGAGAAATAGGGATTGAAATTTTCATTCATTTTGGCTTTTAATCCCAATCTGAAACCCTCATATGAGTTGTAGTTCACGATCTCATCAACGGCAAAATCTACAGAATTAACCCTGATTTGTCCGTTAAGAAGACCTGAGATGATCTGAGCCTTGCTGTCAATTTTATATTTTTTACCTAAACTGTCGATCGTTTTATAGGTATTCTTTTCTCTGTCAGTTAAAGGGTCTGTCCTGTAATACTCAAGGGAATGGCCATCAATACTTTTGATATCGAAAGTGTAGCCTTTGAAATCTTTTGGATTTTCTTCAATAGGAGATTGGAAGTCAAAATATTTGGATGTCAGGAAGGCGTAGGTTCCGAAGCTTTTTTTATCCTTCTTGTCTTCACGGTCTTTATCGCCCATCGCCATTTTTCCCATTTTAAGCTTGGCGGTTTCATGAGCCAGGAACCATTTGTTATTATAAAATACCCAGGTACTGGTGATGATTCCGTCGTTCTTGTTTTTACTGAAATTTTCAATCTTTTTTACTCCGTAGGTTTCAGTATCTACATAAATGGCACCGTTGTATTTCCTTTTCTTATCCATTTTTTTGTAATTCACTTCACGGAAGCGGATCACAAAGTTTTTTCGTCCGTCAAGCTCAATCGTATCCGAAAGAAAAAACCTGTAGAGCCCTCTGTTTTCCTGTTTAATCTGTTCAGGCACCACATCCCTGTTGCTTTGCTGCAGGGCGATCATTTCATAGACAGGTTGTTTCAGGCCGGAGATCCTGTTGTCCAGGATATTTATTTTTTCACCATATTTTTTTGAATATAAAAACTCCTGTGCTCTTTCCCAGAGGAAAAGTTTGCTTTTTGAAAATATCTTTCTTGCATTGCTGTTGTTTAATGAGTCTTTCTCCCTTTTTTTCTTGAAAAGGTTTAAATCATTAAAATACTGCTTGAATTGTGTAAGGCTGTCCTGATCAATATCCAAAGATACTTTCTCATAAGATTTGTAGGAATAGGAACCTAAGCTCTTGGGAGAATTCTGGCTGAACAGTTTATTTACTTTTTTAAGAATTTCCAGGGCTCGGGGATCACTTTTATCTTCAATGATTACCGTTTCAATAGCTGTGGTATTCTTCAGAGACTTTTTTACCAGTGATACTTCGAAACTGCTGTCTACTGACGCCGTTTCTTTCTGATACGTATCTGCTTCGATATCGATGTTTTTACAGGATGTCTTAAATTCAAGAACGCCCTGAACATTGGTATAGCCCAGAATACTGCCGTTACAGGATATCTTAACGTTGGAGACAGGCTTATTACTGGCATCATCAACAACTTTAATTTTCGATTGTGAATGACCCAAAAAGCAAAGTAAAAAAAATAGTAATGCTAAACCTCTTTTCATGTGAAAAAACTAGGTCAAAAATAATCATATTTATTGTGCTGGAAAAGTTTTTAACATAGTATAACATTGATTTGATCTAATTTATCCATGGAAAAATTGAACAGGGAAAAATTGTATTGATGATACCGGCATTCTGGATTACAGATATTAAAATCATCTTTTTTACCCTATCACCCGGCTTTCTGTTTACGGTTTCAACTTTTATCTGTCATCCAGCGCTTTCATAAAATCAATAATATCATCAATTTCTTTATCGGTAAGCTGTAAAGGAGTATCTGAAAGGGTCTGATTCTCTACGGCAAACCCAAAACCTTTACCACCGCCTTTGTTATAAAAATTCATGACTTCTTTCAATGTTCTGTAACCTCCATTATGCATATAGGGAGCCGTTTTATTGATGTTTCTGAGGGTTGGTGTCTTAAAGGAATGCTGCAATGTAGCTACAGTTTCATGAAATTTTCCTCGCCCGGGATCCCGGTCAAAAATCCTATTATCCCCTTTGACGGCTACCCCAAGAACTTCCTGCTCCGTTTTTTTGAAGGTAGGAGGAACAGTTCCGTTGAATAAAGGAAGAAAATGGCATATAGCACACTGGGCTTTCCCGACAAAAAGATTGAAACCTCGTTTCTGGCTTTCTGTCATCGCCGATTTGTTTCCTCTCATATAATCATCAAAATTTGAGTTAAATGTGGCCAGGGAACGAATATAGCTTGCCAGTACATTCTGAAGTTGCCAGACTTCTGTTTTCTGAGTCTGATAGATTTTTTGGAAAGCTTCCTTATACTTTTTATCCTGATTAATTTTAGCAAGAATTACATTAAGGTCACCATGCATTTCCTCCTTATTGGAAATCACATCAGAGCTTTGGCCCTCCAGGTCATCTTTTCGCATATCCCAAAACTGGCCGTGTTGAAAACCCGCGTAATTGAGGGAAGGAGCATTTCTTGCCAATTCTGCATTTTCAAGAGACATTGATCTCGCCAGGCCATCTGTGAATGCTTTCTCAGGAATATGACAGGTTGCACAGCTTCTGTTGTTATTGTTGGAGAGAATTTTATCATTAAAAAGCTGATGTCCGAGACGGGCTTTTTCATCCGAGTACGCAAATTCTTCTCCGGGAGTAAACGCATTAGGATTAAACGCGTTTTTAGAAAAAAAAGTAGCCGCATTTTTATTCAGAGCAGTGGTCACCTCTACATCCTGAATCTGCTCCTGTTTTTTAAATTCCTGAAGTAAGGCTGTAATTTTATTGAGATGATCGGGAATGAAATTCACATAATCGAAGGTGTTTTTATCAGTGTTTTTCTTTAAAAAAGCATTGGCAGAGCTGATTTCTGAAATAATGGCTTGTAAAGATTTATCTTTTGACTGCTGAGTTGAAATCTGCTCTAAAGTGTGTTGTACCCCGCTAAGAGAGTAGGGGATTTCTTCTAAGAAAGTACCGGAAACAGGGGTGTCAAAGCCAGAAATCCCTAAACTGGAAATTCTGAAAACCTCCTGTCTCACAGCATCGAAAGCCTGATTTTTACTTACTGTAATAACCTGGAAATTCGTAGCGATCGTATTACTTTTATTGATTAATTTCCTGAGAAACCTGATTACTTCCTCTTTATTCTGTTTTTCATAGGGGTAGAACATTTCTTCCAAAACCTGCAAACCTTCAGGCTCTATTTCAGTATGCTCATCCATTTCAATCTCAGGAAGGGCAGCTCCATTGATGAATCTTGCCGAATGAGGAAGGAAATATTCAACGGCCCATTCCATTTTTTTGTAGGTTTTTCGGAGATCCTGAAATTTTTGCTGAAGGGCCTTTTCGTCAGCATCTTTAGATACCAGGCCAATCAATTCATTGATCTGTTTTTCAAATACGGAATTGTTGTTGAGGATTTCCTTTTTTACAGAGCCTAGATCTTCATATACAACCTGAGGTTTTTCATTCTTACAATAAGACAATATGAAAAGAGCGGCTGCACAATATAAAAACAGAAGTATCGGATATTTTGAAAGTTTCTTCATAGGTATGAAAAAGTATCAACAGAAGAATTTCCATTGATACTTTGAAGTTTTATGAGTAATTAAAGCTATTTTTCTACGTTTCTGATGATGACAACCTGTCCTCCTTCTTTGTTGGTGTTCACTCCGGATCCGTCTGGATTTTTGAATTTATCCAACTGCCATGTATGCGAATGAATATTTACGGTAAAGGTGTTTGGAACTCCTATGATGTCAGAAATATCTGTCATGGCACCAAATTCCCATGAACCGAATTTCTGAAGATCACCGGACTGGTTGTACGCTGTCTGCCATGCCTGATCATTTCTGTTGTGCTTCATATTCAACCATGGTTTGTACTGTTTTGTAGCAATATTAAGCTGCCAGATGTATGAATCATGATTAGCTCCTTTGTAGTAAGAGTCTCCGTCTTCCTGGATGTAAACGAAGTTTTCAGTTACACAAAGGTTATCAGGGTTGATGAGGTTATTACCAGGATTAGAATCTCCTTCAGCAACGACTTCCAGTTTTCCTGTCAGCATATTATTGGAGTTAAGAACCAGTTTGTAAACTCTTCCCCACATTGTTAATCCCGGTTTTGGATTCACTCCATCGGACGATTCTCCGGTAGCGGTAAAATAGATTTCTCTTCCTTTTCCGGCTCCTTTTCTGTAATCTACATCTTCAACCCTTGAAAAGCGTATCGCTTTATTATTAATGTTTTTTTGGTTGATTTCGGCTCCTGTAAGATTCTTGGCGTTAGGAATTTCAACAAACTCTACATCGTAGCTGTTTCCTTTGGTCATATCAGTTTCCGTGTAGTTGTCGTTGGTTCTTTTTAAAGCATATAATTTTCCGTTATCAAGGTCGCCTTGAGTATCAGCTACATACATGATCAGCTGTCCTGCAGACTGGTGAGAAGAAGAATACGACTGATCTTCACCAATAATAATATAAGATTTTCCGTTGGATACATCTTTAGGAAGCGGAACGGCATTTTCCATTGAAGCTTTTCCTAAAGCAGGCTTTACCCTCGATTTATCCGAAGCCTGAGAAGCTGGTGCTAAGGGATTTAAAGCATGAACCATACTCTCTTCACCGGATTCGCCTGCAGTAAGGAATGCACTGAAACCGTGAGTTTGAGGAGTAGCCAGGGTAGCCGAACATAATCTTGTTATGCCTCCTGTTCCGTTCAGAATATATTCACCTTTTA
The DNA here is from genome assembly GCF_000482305.1 of Chryseobacterium sp. UNC8MFCol. NCBI lineage: Bacteria > Pseudomonadati > Bacteroidota > Flavobacteriia > Flavobacteriales > Weeksellaceae > Chryseobacterium > Chryseobacterium sp. UNC8MFCol. Next base: position 185,500 of record NZ_AXUZ01000014.1, on the reverse strand, counting down.
CAGGTCTGAATGTTTTATCTAAATACACTCTGGATACCGATTGCTTGATCTCATGGTTTGTGATCATCAGGTAACCGTCAGAGTTTGGATCTTTCATAATCCCCATTCCGTCCGGCTGACCACCAAAGACAAAGTCAGGAGATCCGGGTAAAATGTCAGAACTTGAAATAAGAGTGGTAATGTTTAAGTTTTCAAAACCCTGCATAGCGTACACAAAAGCGGATTCTTTAGAAAAATTTTCAAGTTTAATCTGGTCATTAACCGGAGTGTTTCCGTCTCCGTTATCATCATTACAGCCTTGAAATACAAGAGCTGCAAATAACAGAGCACCGATAGTTTTGTTAATTTTCATAATTGTTTTTTGAATTTCGATTGAGACAAAACTAAAACTCTCGTGTTAACTGGACTTTACGAAGACAAAACAAATAGTTTAAGATTCGCTCATGGTTTGTTAAGCGAAGGTCAATAATTAGAATGGATATAAATAGAGAGACTTTGATGAATATCTGAATAATAAGGAATGCCCTATTATAACGCAGAGACGCTAAGGCTTATAGATATCTGTTTTTTTGTTCGCAAAGGTATTCTATTTAGTAAAAAACGCAATCATTTCATGGCTGAGTGTAGCGCCTCTGCGAACGAAAATATCTATGATGATATGAGGGTTTCTTGCGTCCTTAGCGTTAAATAAAAGATAATAGTTAAAACTAAAACAGGCTGTCTCAAATGAAACAGCCTGTTCTAATATTTATAAAAGGTATTCTATTTTAGATATTCAACGCTTTTTGATAAGCGTTTTCTAATCCTTCAAGGTTTTTACCGCCTGCAGTTGCAAAACCTGGGTTTCCACCACCACCACCTTGGATTTCTTTTGCAAGATCCTTTACGATAGCGCCAGCCTGATAATCAGCAGCCAGATCATCAGAAACTCCAACAGTAATCATTGGTTTTCCGTCCGCATCAGAAAGAATGATCGTTACAGAAGCAGGTATTTCTCTCTTCAGCTGGAAAACGATATCTTTTACAGATCCAGCATCCAAAGATGTTTTCTTCACTAAAAGCTGTTTGTTTCCTTTTTGCTCGTAAGCATCCTTCCAGTCGCTGATTTCTCCTTTTGCTTTTTCTTTCTTAAGAGCGTCTACTTCAGCCTTTAAAGAAGCATTTTCCTCGATTAGTTTCTCGATAGATCTTACAACGTCTTTAGATTTTAACAACTGGGAAAGTTCAGCCATTTGTTTTTCAATATTGTTGAAGTATTCCTCAGATTTATCTCCGGAAATAGCCTCAATTCTTCTGATTCCTGCTGCAGCAGAACCTTCGGAAACAATTTTGAAATGACCGATTTCGCTGGTATTTTTCACGTGAGTTCCTCCACAAAGTTCTTTTGAACTTCCAAACTGGATCATTCTTACGTTATCACCATATTTCTCACCAAATAAAGCCATTGCTCCTTTCTCTAAAGCTTCCTGAATAGGGATGCTTCTGAATTCCTGTAAAGCAATGCTCGCTTTGATTTTTTTATTGACTTTATCTTCAATTAAAGCAAGCTCCTCTTCATTGATTTTATTGAAGTGAGAGAAGTCAAAACGTAAATAATCAGGCCCTACATAAGATCCTTTCTGCTCTACGTGCGTTCCCAAAACTTCCCGTAATACCTCATGCAGAAGGTGAGTCACAGAGTGATTTCCCTGTGAATTTTTTCTTTCCGTTGCATTCACACGAGCGTAGAAAAGAGCACCTGCATCTTTCGGAAGACCGTTGATTAATGAAATAATTAATCCGTTTTCTTTCTTGGTTTCCAGTACTTCGAAGCTGTCGGCAGCATTTTCCAATACTCCTTTATCACCAACCTGTCCTCCTCCTTCAGGATAGAATGGGGAACTGCTCAGGACAACCTGATAAAATTCTCCGTCTTTATTTTCTACTTTTCTGTATCTTGTAATATAAGTTTCAGACTCAATCTGGTCATACCCGACAAATGTTTCCGGTTTTTCTTCCAGCACAACCCAGTCGTATACTTTCTGAGCAGAATCAGATTTTGAACGCTGTTTCTGTTTTTCCATTTCAGCATTAAATCCAGCTTCATCAATGGTTAATCCTTTTTCCTCAGCAATAATTCTTGTTAAGTCATCAGGGAAGCCATAAGTATCGTATAGTTCAAAAACTTCTTCGCTAGGCAATACTTTCTGATTGTCAGCAATTGTTTGTTGAATTAATTTTTCAACCCTGATCAGTCCGTTTTCAATTGTTTTTAAGAATGATTCTTCTTCACTTTTGATCACTTCTGTTACCAGTTTTCCTTGTTTTCCAAGTTCAGGGAAGAAGCTACCCATTTGTTCCTGAAGAACGGCCACCAATTTGTAAAGGAAAGGTTCTTTCATATTTAAAAATCGATAAGAATAAGAAATCCCTCTTCTCAAAATTCTTCTGATAACATAACCAGCTCCTCCGTTGGAAGGTAATTGGCCGTCTGCAATGGCAAAAGAAACCGCTCTGATGTGATCGACAACTACACGAATTGCAATATCTTTTTCATCTTCTAAAATTCCGGTATACTTCTTTCCTGACAGTTCTTCCACTTTAGCGATTAACGGAGTGAAAACATCAGTGTCATAGTTGGACGATTTCCCTTGAAGTGCCATACAAAGACGTTCGAAGCCCATCCCGGTATCTACATGCTGAGCAGGTAATTTTTCCAGAGATCCATCTGCTTTTCTGTTAAATTCCATGAAAACGAGATTCCAGACCTCCACCACTTGTGGATGATCGTTGTTCACCAATTCCAAACCAGAAACTTTAGCTTTTTCTTCCGGAGTTCTTAAATCGATATGAATTTCCGAGCAAGGTCCACAAGGTCCGCTTGCACCCATTTCCCAGAAGTTATCTTTTTTATTTCCGTTGATGATTCTGTCTTCTGAAATATGAGATTTCCAGAAATCAAATGCATCCTGATCCCTGTTAAGGTTCTCAGAAGCATCACCTTCAAAAATTGTAACATATAAATTTTCTTTTGGAATTCCGTATACTTCAGTCAGTAATTCCCAGGCAAAAGCAATAGCCTCTTTTTTGAAGTAATCCCCGAAAGACCAGTTTCCCAGCATCTCAAACATGGTGTGGTGATAGGTATCTCTACCCACATCATCCAAATCATTGTGCTTTCCTGAAACTCTCAGACACTTTTGTGTATCGGCAATTCTAGGGGCGGTAGGCGTTTTGTAGCCTAGGAAAAAGTCTTTGAACTGCGTCATTCCTGAGTTGGAAAACATAAGGGTAGGATCGTCTTTCAGCACGATAGGCGCCGAAGGAACAATAAGGTGATCCTTACTTTTAAAATAATCTAAAAATTTTTGACGTATCTCTTGTGATGTCATAGTATTGCTTTTGCTTTTTTAAATATCAAATTTTGATAAGATGCAAATTTAGGATTTTTAGGCGATTTAATATCTACTATTTGATATTTTCAAGTACGTTTTATCAAATATCTGACCTCATAGTCAATCATCGTTTTTTTTTATAATTGGTTATCGGCCATAAGGAATAGATTTTTATGTTTATAGAAACCTGTTAGGTTGGTAAAATTGAAACATAACAGGTAATGAGTTGATTAAAACAGCAATTCCGGACTTTAATTCTACAATAAAAAAAATCTTATCTTCGTTTATAATTTCCTTGTGATGATGAAAAATGAAATTCTTAAAAGTTGGATAGAACAGTATTCCGGGGCACTATTGAAAAGAGCGCTCTATATGCTTTCCAACAAAGAAGATGCCCAGGATGTAGTGCAGGAAGTTTTTCTGGCTGCATTTTCAGCATATGATTCTTTCGAAGGAAACAGCCAGCCGCTGACCTGGCTGATGGGTATTATGCACAGAAAAATTGCAGACTTTTACCGTAAAAAATATAAATCTGAGCCTAATATACGGCTTGATCATTTTTTTGATGAAACAGGTTCATGGAAAAATAACGATGTTTTAAACGATTGGAATGTTTCGGGAAAAGAATCTGAATTGCTGGATGATCAGGACTTCAATAAAACATTGGAGGAATGTATCGAAGAATTGCCGTCCAGGTGGAAGATTCTATTAAAAATGTATTACATCGAAGAGAAAAAAGCACCCGAAGTCAGTCAGGAATTAGATGTTTCTACGACTAACCTATGGAAGATCTTACAGAGGAGCCGCATGCAGCTGAGAGAATGTCTTGAATTTAACTGGTTCTCAAACAGATAATGATTTAAAATGATACGAAGAATTTTACATATTTTATTCTTACCATGCAGTGAAGCTACTTTACTGATGGAAAAGCGGAATGCCAGTTCTATTTCTCCAAAAGAGGACAGGAAACTGAGCATGCACCTGATGATTTGTAAATGGTGTAAGATGTATAACAAAAAACTGAAAGTACTGGATAAGGTATTTAAAAAGACCTTATCCAAAAATACAGCTGAAATAAATGACGTTGAAATTCAGGATTTTAAAGATAAAATGATTAAAAAATTAGATTTTTAAGAAAAATTTTGTCAGGATTTTGAAACAGCTCCGACTATACTTTTGAAAAACAACATAAGTATTCATTCAAAATCTTAAAAAATATGGTCGGAACTCAAAACACTTCAAACAAGAATGCAACGTATCAGTCAGGATACTATATTTCGCTTTTCGGAGCAGCTCTTATCTTACTGTGGATAGGTATTTTCAAATTTACTCCTACTGAGGCAGCAGGAATAAAACCTTTGGTCGAAAACCATTTTCTGACCTTTTTCGTATATAAGATTATGAGCGTCCAGACAGTGTCAAATCTTATCGGAGCGATAGAAATTATCATTGCCTTACTTCTCATATTTAGTGCGAAATTTGCTGTATTAAAAAGATATGCAGGAATAGGAATGGTGGTAACATTTACGGTGACATTAAGCTATCTCTTTACAACTCCCGGAATGTGGAAAATAGTAGATGGAGTTCCGGTAACGGACTTCTTTATCGTCAAAGACCTTATGTTTTTAGGATTTGGACTGATGCTGCTCCAAAATAAAAAGTCATGAATAAAAAGAATAAAATGAAAAATATACTCATTGTGCTCGGAATCGTTCTGGGTATAGCAGTTTTTGCTGCAGGATCGGGGCTTTTTAAAAAAAATAAGCCTACACAGGTAAAAGAAGAAAAACAGGAAATTATGGATATTAAAAATGCTAGAGAAATTTATTTTGCAGGCGGATGTTTTTGGGGAACAGAACATTTCTTTCAACAAATTCGTGGAGTAGTAGGTACAGAAGTAGGATATGCCAACGGAAATACTCAGAACCCAACCTATGAAGAAGTGGTAAGCCATACGACAGGCTTTGCGGAAACGGTAAAAGTAAAATATGATCCTGAACAGGTGGATTTAAAACTGTTGATTGACCTTTATTTTAAAACCATTGATCCCACCAGTAAAGATCAACAGGGAAATGACAGAGGAAATCAATACAGAACAGGAATTTACTTTACGGACAAAACTGATGAAGCGGTTGTAAAGAATGAAGTTCAGAAATTGTCTAAAAATTATAGTAAACCAATTCTGGTAGAAACAATTCCTTTGAAAAATTTCTACAAAGCAGAAGATTATCACCAGGATTATCTGGATAAAAATCCGGGAGGCTACTGCCACATAGAACCGGGACTTTTTGAAATGGCGAAGAAAGCCAATCCGCTTCCGAAAGCAACAACCTACCAGAAGCAGGATAAAAAAGTCTTAAAAGAAAAATTATCTGCAGAACAATATAATGTCACTCAGGAAAATGGTACGGAGAGACCTTTCCAGAATGAATACTGGAATGAAACCCGCGAAGGAATCTATGTCGACATTACCACAGGGGAACCTCTGTTTGTATCAACGGATAAGTTTGAGTCAGGCTGCGGATGGCCGAGCTTTTCAAAACCGATTACCAAAAGTCTGATTAACGAAAAGCTGGATCGTACCCACGGAATGGACAGGGTAGAGGTAAGAAGTAAAACGGGAGATGCCCATCTGGGACACGTTTTTACAGATGGCCCTCAGGATAAAGGAGGACTTCGTTATTGCATCAACAGTGCCTCCCTGAAATTTATTCCAAAAGCGGAAATGGAATCTAAAGGATACGGAAAATATCTTCCGTTGTTAGATAAAAAGTAATGTGAAAGAAGGCTGCCGATCGGCAGCCTTTTATTCTGAATTAATGCTGCAGTTGAAATCTTTCTTTGATACTGAGCATTGAGAGGTTTAAAAATAAAAGAAATCCAAAAACAAAATAATATACATTTTGGGGAAGGATCGTAAACATTGACTGCATTTTTTCAAAAAAATCAGGTTTATATTCAGTAGTGAGAACATCATTACAAAGTAAGCATTCATATTCAGATTCCTTTACATTGGGATCTTTGTAAAGTACGGTAGCAAAAATATGTCCCGTTTTTTCCATATCAACGGCATATTGTTCATGATTCGATATATTCATGTCATTTAAAACAGATACAAAATCACCATAAGTATTATCATTGTTTAAAATAAACTCAATTCCTGTATTTTTCTCATTTTTCTTTTGGAGATTTTTTAGTTCAGAAACATATAGCTTTGAATGATCTTTGGCAGTTCCGGGAAGTATATTTATTTTTTTATATTCCCAATTTCTATAGGGTTCAAAAGTAACATAGAGAGATGAGGTTTCTTTTCTGACTTTTGCCGGAAGTCCAATATCTACTACTGAAACATTAATTTCTTCAAATTTTTGATTTCCATAGTACCAAAATAATAATGGAATCAGAATCGCACTGATAAGTCCAGGGACATAATATATTTTCCTCACTTAGTTTTTTGATAAAAATAATAAAAAAAATATACCTAGAAAACAGGAGTTAAAACACATGAAATTATATCTAATTTTATAATCCTAAGATCACATCAAAAAAATAAATAACCCATGAAAATATTTAAATGGATAAAAAAATTACTCCCGATAGTACTGGCTATCCTTATTTTTGGGTTAATTATCGGTTTTGTTTTTGAAAGAATCTCCCGCTCAAAGGCAGATACAATTCAGCCTAATGGTCAGCTTGTAGAAGTTGAAGGTCACCAAATGCATTATCTGAAAAAAGGAACCGCTGGTCCCACCTTTGTTTTTGAAACAGCTTTTGACCCTGCAGGGCATCTGCAGTGGTATCATATCCAACAGGAACTACCTGATACCTTTACTACTTTTTCTTATGACAGATCAGGAATTTTGTGGAGCGAAAGAGGCCAAGCACCCAAAACCGGTGAAGAGACGGCTGAAGAACTTCATACATTATTGGAGAAAGCAAGAGCTCCCAAGCCTTATGTGCTTGTTGGTCATTCTTTTGGAGGAACATTGGTTAGGTTTTTTGTTAATAAATATCCAAAAGATGTTGCCGGTATTATTTTAGTCGAGAGCCAGTGTCCGGATGATAAAAAATACCTTTCGCCTGAACTATATACTCTCGTTAACCAGGGGTTGCCGGGAGGATTGCTGAAATTTGCCAATACTTTCGGACTGGCGAGACTGATGTTTAAGAATATGTTTCCTCCACAACCACAGTACAAATATCAGAATTCCATAATGCCTGCATTGATACACAAAAGTGCTTATGGCGTACTTGAAGAGCAGGATCAGATGAGTGCTGTTAAAAAAGAGGCCACGAAAATAAAGTCCTTCGGTGCGATTCCGCTCTGTGTGATCACAGCAGGTGATACAACACGATTTGATGCTTTTATTAAGGATCCGAAATTAAAAAATGAAATGCTTGGAGCATGGGATAAAATGCAGAAAGATCTGTTGAAAATGTCTACAGATAGCAAACAGGTTATCGCTACATCAAGTGGACATTATATTAACCAGGATCAACAAATAATTATTGAGAATGCAATTAAAGACATGTATAAAAAGGTAACAGCACCTTAATAGTTCAGTATTCCCGTAAGTTCTTTGCCCATCAATTGTATGATGATACTTTTCAAAAAGAATATCAGTTTTCATAACATCTTTAAGATTAAAACATTAAATTTGATAGAACTAATAAGGATTTATGAAGTTAATCGAACTGGCAGAAGAACTGAAGGTATCTGCAGAAGCTATAAAACAATTTATACAGGATTTTGACCTTGAATTGGTAGACTGTATCAGTACCAATTTCGAAGTAAAGGAGGATTTTGAAAAATTTGCCCGTGAGAATCTGGATTTTTTAAGGTTATATGAAAAAGATCTTGATAAAAATAAAACGGTAGAGCAGATTGCAGAAGTTATCAATCAGCCTAAAGAGAAAGTAGAAAAAGCCATAAAAGAGAACAATCCCAATATTTTTGATAACGGTTTCTTTAAATCTTCGATCTCAAGTTATGGGATTGATCATAAAATAGGTGGTAATTATCAGTTTGTCTACGACTATTTCGGGCATAAAACAAGCCTGCAGAAAAGAGATTTTATAGGATACAGGGATCTTTTCTTCTACACTTCATCTGTGCTTGAACCTTTTTTAAATCCTCAGCAGATCAAAGACTGGGGGATCAATAAACCTGCGGGAATTGTATTGTACGGTCCTCCCGGAAGCGGAAAGATCTTCTGGGCCAATAAAATTGCTGAAATCATAGGCTATCAATTTAAAGAAGTTAAAAAACATTATTTAGGAACTTCCTTTGTGGATGGAAATGAGGTTAACTTCAGCGATTTTCTGCTGTCTATGCTCAAAGAAAATAAAATACTTCTTTTTCTTGATGATTTTGATGAAATTATGATGCAGAGAAAGGCAGAAACCGATGTTGCTTCCTGCAATCTTGAAGTACAGGAGCTTATTCTTCATTATATCGCCAAATTTGAAAAAGAAAATGTGTTGATGGTGGGATCTGCCAATTCTGTATCAGAAATTGACGAAGAGATTCTTGCTCCCGGAAGATTTGATGTCATGATCCCGGTCTTTCCTCCCAATGCGTCAGAGCGTTCAGAAATTATCCTATATGCGATGACCCGCGGCCTTGAGGAAGATTCATTGTTATATAAAATTCTTAAAAATAATAAAGCCGATAAAGTTCCGTTCTGGCAGGACATTGCTTCAAAAATGAAAGTTTTTAGCAATACGATGTTAATTGATTTTACCCAAAGCCTCAAAAAGAGAATCAAAAACCTGTATCAGAAAAACAGAAATGAAAAGCTTAAAATTGATCAGAACCTTCTCAATGCGGCTCTGAGAGATGCTGCAGGAAAGCTTACCGGCGAATATCTCGATCAGGTAGCCCGGTTTTTAGCCGATGTCGTGATCAATAACTTTGATGAATTTCAGTTCAGAATCAAAGCACTCAAGACAGAACTGGAAACCTATAAAGTCGTTGAGGAACCCAGAAGGGCAATCGGTTTCTCCCACAACGAAGAAGAGGAAAATAAAAAGAAGTAAAGAATTAATCTACTGCTCCATTACTCATGAACAGCATCTGGGAACTTGAGACTTTTTACCGGAAGAGAAATATAACCATTGTAGGATCCGGATTTTCCGGACTCTGGACGGCGATCTCCCTTAAAGAAAAGTTTCCTGAAAAATCAGTTTTAGTGATTGAAAGAAATCATATTCCTTTAGGCGCTTCCACAAGAAATGCAGGTTTTGCCTGCTTCGGCAGTCTTACAGAAGTGATTGCCGATTCTCAGAAAATGGGTTGGGATAAAACATTGGAGCTGATCAGGATGAGGTTTGAAGGACTTCAGAAAATCAGACACTATTTTACAAGGGATGAAATAGATTTTGAACTTGACGGAGGCTATGAAATTTTGAATGATGATCAGCCTTTACAATATCTTGATTCCGTCAATGAACAATTGAAATCTATAACAGGATCAGATCATACCTATACTCTCACCCAGAATAAAATCAGTGAATTCGGGCTCGGAAAGTCTCGGTTTCTCATTGAAAATGCCTGTGAAGGAAGCCTGCATTCCGGTAAGTTGTTGCAGAAACTTCTTGAAAAATGCCACGAACTCAAAGTTGAATTTTTATTTGGGACAGAGGTGAAGACCATTGAAGAAAAAGCGGATGAGATGCAAATTTTCCTTTCAAATGATCTTACATTGAAATCTGACCGGCTGATCTACTGTACGAATGCTTTTAGTGACAGATTTTTGAAAAATGAAGAAATAATTCCGGCTCGCGGGCAGATTATTTTAACAGAGCCTGTTGAAGATTTAAAATTAAAAGGAACATTCCACTATGATGAAGGCTTCTATTATTTCCGGAATCTGGGAGACAGAGTATTGCTGGGAGGTGGAAGAAATCAGGATTTCAAAACCGAAGAGACTGCAGCATTTGAAACCACTGAATTTCTGCAGAATCATTTAGAAAATTTTTTGAGAGAAGTCATTCTACCGGGCAAAGAAGTAGATATTGCTCTCCGATGGTCAGGAATTATGGCGATGGGCTCAGAAAAAATACCTATTGTAAAGCAAGTTTCTGAAAGACAGTTTTGTGCGGTAAGACTCTCCGGAATGGGAGTTGCCCTGGCTCCAAAGATTGGAGAGATGGTTGCTGAGATGATAAACATTATATGACGGAGAGTAGATAATAGACAGATAGATAATAGACGGGGAGATTATCACACTCTCACACGCTGCAACACTCTTATTCTCGAACCCGCCAACTCTCTCAATCAACCCCTTTCCACTCCAAAAGAAATCCTTATTTTTGCAAAAAGAAAATATTCGTGATCAACAACGACCAGATAAAAGACGTTCAATCCAGAATTGAAGACTTGCACAGATACCTTCAGATTGACAAAAAAAAGATAGAAATTGCCAATGATGATGAAAAAACGGCGGCACCGGAGTTTTGGGATAATCCCAAAACAGCGGAAACATTTCTGAAGCAGCTTCGTTCCAAGAAAAAATGGGTAGAAGACTACGAAGAAATCAACACTCAGTTTGAAGACCTTCAGGTTTTGGCAGATTTTGCCAAAGAAGATCCCGATTCTGAAAAGGAATTGGATGAAACCTTTCCGCAGTTGGTTGAAAAAATCGAGGACCTGGAATTTAAAAACATGCTTTCCAATGAAGGCGACGAGCTTTCTGCGGTTCTTCAGATTACTGCCGGTGCCGGTGGTACAGAAAGCTGTGACTGGGCTTCCATGCTGATGAGAATGTATACGATGTGGGCAGATAAGCAGGGATATAAAATCCGTGAACTGAATTTCCAGGAAGGAGATGTAGCAGGAGTAAAAACAGTGACCTTAGAAATTGAAGGCGAATATGCCTTCGGATATTTAAAAGGAGAAAACGGAGTGCACAGGTTGGTAAGAATTTCCCCTTTTGACAGTAATGCTAAAAGACACACGAGTTTCGTTTCCGTATACGTGTATCCTCTGGTGGATGATACGATTGAAATCAATATTAATCCTGCAGATATCAGCTTTGAAACAATGAGGTCTTCCGGAGCAGGAGGGCAGAACGTAAACAAAGTGGAAACAGCAGTACGTCTTCGCCACGCACCTACAGGAATTATCATTGAAAACTCCGAATCCCGTTCGCAGCTTCAGAATAAGGAAAAAGCGATGCAGCTCCTTCGTTCGAGACTTTATGAAATGGAACTTGAAGAACGTATGAAGGCCAGAAATGAAATTGAAGCCAATAAAATGAAAATCGAGTGGGGAAGCCAGATCAGAAACTACGTCATGCACCCTTACAAACTGGTAAAAGATGTACGCTCAGGCCATGAAACCTCAGATGTGGATGCCGTGATGAACGGAAATCTCACTCCTTTCCTGAAAGCCTTCCTGATGGCTGATGGTACGGCGGTTTCCGATGATGATCTTGATCTATAACATATCATGTCTGAATTTTAGTTAAAATCTTATAATTAATTTTTGTTTCAGACATTTTAGACTTATTTTTGTTGGACATCGATATATATGGAAGATTTCAATAGCTGGAAGGATTTGTTAAACCCTGAATTTTATATTAAAATGGGAGGGTTTTGGTTGATTTTATTTATTGTTTTTGCTGAAACGGGTCTTTTTGTAGGGTTTTTCTTACCTGGAGATTCATTATTATTCGTTTCAGGAATTTATGCTGTTGAAATCATCAAAGAGACATTTGGCTCCACAGGGAGCGATTTCCTTGATACGACACTCTTAGCTTCTGGAGTTGCCTTAGCGGCAATCGTTGGAAATGAAGTAGGATATTATTTTGGAAGGAAGGCCGGACCTGCTTTATACAAGAGACCGGATTCAATGCTTTTTAAGAAAAAATATTTGTATCAGGCTCATGATTTCTTTGAAAAACATGGGGCATTAGCCATTATTATGGCAAGATTCTTACCGGTGGTGAGAACATTTACCCCGATCGTGGCAGGAATTGTAAAAATGGATAAAAAAGAGTTCCTGAGAGATAACGTGATCGGAGCTGTTTTATGGTCTTTTATTTTGATCTTTGCGGGTCATTACCTTGACAAGCTGTTTATGGAACAGTTTGGAATCAATTTAAAAGAAAAACTGGAATACATCATTATTGTTATCGTGCTTGTGACTACACTTCCGGTGATTATCAAATTTATGTTCGGAAAAAAAGAGGATCTCTCTAAATATGAGAATAAAGATTTTGAACAATAAAATTAAAAATACAAATAGCCTGCATTTAGCAGGTTATTTTTTTATCCATTCCAGAATATTCGGATAGATAATACTGTCTCTTTTCCTTTTGCTGAACAGTCTCGGTACATGCCCTGTTCTTTCCATGAAGACAAATTTGTGCGGTATATTCATACTGGTGAGAGCAGAATCCATAGCGATTCCCTGATGCTGATTCACAAGAAAATCCTTATTTCCCTGAAATAACAGTGTAGGAACATAGGTAATATTGGCAATAGGGCTGGCTTCTCTAAAAGCTTCAGAAACATTCTTCCGGTTAAAAGGGATTCCAACCACTTTCTGAATCGTGGGTGAAGTATATTTGGAGTAAAAAGATTTTAAATAGTCGTGGCTGTAGAAATCGGTCGGGCCACTCAGGGAAATGATTTTTTTGATCTGATCAGGATGTTTGTATCCGTATAGAAGAGCAAGATGTCCACCGGCACTTTCTCCCAGAATAATATAATTGTTGGGAAGAAGCTCTGCTTTTTCAGTTAAAGAATTAAAACGGTCAATGGCCGAGCTGATATCTTCTAGCTGTTGTTTATAGGTTATTTTCTTTTTTTTCGAAACCAGGCGATAGTTCATATTGATACTGGGGATATTATTCTTAAAAAGCATTTTCTGAACCTGAATCATGTGTTCTTTTTTACCTAAAGTCCATGCACCTCCGTGTACGATAAGCAGTACCGGAGAATCTACAGGATACTCCTTCGGCAGAAAAATATCCATTTTCTGTCTTTTATGGTCTCCGTATTTTAAATTATAGATTTTTTGCTGACCGCCGGGGCCTACCCAAACTCTGAATTTCGTATTGCAGGACTGCAGTATGAAGCCAATGCATCCCATAACGAAAAAATGATACCTGAGAATGAGTTTTTTCATAAGGTAAAAATAAAGAAATATTATTACAATTCTTTATTCAAAGCCATTGCGTAGTTGCAGACAGATCGGTTGTATCTGGGCAAATGATGAGAAAGGGCTTTTAAACTTAATGATAATGCTTCCTTATGTTTTCCGGCTGAAGAAAGAGAAAGAGCTAAAAATGCGTCTACTGCATCATTCAGCTCATCAGAATAATTTGCTTTTTCTTCTCTTAGAATATGAATGCTTTCCTCTGTTTTTCCATTGTTTCTTAATGTACTTGCCAGCTGTATTCTTGCCCTTCTTCTCCGCAATCCTGATAATCCGGCGTTTATTGCGGCCCTGTACAAAGGTTCCGCTTCTTTTTCATGTCCCGTTGAGTCATAGGCGCATGCCATTTCGAAGTCAGCAATAGCCTTTGGAACTGAAAATACATTCATATGCTCTCTGAGCTCTTGAATAAACTCTTCGCTGCGAATACTGCCAAGTCTCAGCCATATATCCTGCAACAGGATTTCCCAGTTTTCATCCATTGAATAGATTTTAAACAAAGATATAAAATATTGAAACTGAAGTATTACTTTATTGTTCGCATAATTTTCAAAATTATTGTCAATTTGTGAATCCGAAAACGGAATTAAATATTTATTTTTGTTGAACTTAACAAAGATTAAAAAATTATTAAAATATGGCATCAGGCTTTTTTGCAATTTTAGACGATATTGCAGCATTGATGGATGATGTAGCAGTTACCAGTAAGATCGCTACCCAGAAAACAGCAGGTATTTTAGGGGATGACCTGGCTGTGAATGCAGAAAAAGCCACGGGCTTTCTTTCTTCAAGAGAACTTCCTGTTTTATGGGCGATTACCAAAGGGTCTTTTATTAATAAACTGATTATTCTTCCTATAGCATTTCTTTTGAACTGGTTGTACAAACCGGCTATTGAGATGATTCTTATTCTCGGAGGCTTATATCTTGCGTTCGAAGGAGTAGAAAAAATCATTGAATTCTTATTTCATCGTTCCAAAAAAGGACATGAAGTAATCAAAGAAAGTACGGAAGAAGAAAATTCAGAAGTTTCTGAGAAAGCTAAAATAAATTCAGCGATCAGAACCGATTTTATTTTATCTATTGAAATTGTAATTATTGCCCTGGGAACGGTAATCCAGCAGGAACATCCGCTTCTTACACAGATTATTACCGTAACTTTTGTTTCATTTATTGCGACAGTAGGGGTGTACGGAATTGTTGCCCTTATTGTAAGAATGGATGACGCGGGCTTTAGCTTAATCAGAAAAAGCCATGATAAAGGTTTCTTTTCAAAGCTTGGGCATTTACTGGTGAAAGCATTACCGGTAATTATTAAACTGTTGGGAATCGTAGGAACAATTGCCTTAATATTAGTTTCCGGAGGTATTTTCGCTCACAATATTCATTATTTGCATGACCTTCTTCCAAGCTGGCCATCAACGCTTAAAGAGTTTACATTCGGAATTATAGGCGGATTGGCTGCAGTGGCTGTGTTCACCGTAGGAAAAGCAATCTATTCGTTGGTAGCAAAGAAATAAAAACAGAATTAGAATTAAATAACCAAAAAACCTGTATTCGAAAGAATGCAGGTTTTTTATGGTCTGGCTTAAAGGTCATTTTGAAACTTTAAACAAAAAAAGAGACTTGTAAAAGTCTCTTTTTTATATTAATTGAATAAATCTTTTACTTTATCAAAAAAAGTTTTTTCCTTTCCGGACGGTTCTGCAACCATTTCTCCGCTGGACATCTGATTTTCGAAGAAGTCTTTTTGCTCTTTTGTAAGCTTTTGTGGAGTCCAGACATTGATATGAATAAACATATCACCTTTTCCATAGCTGTCAATACTTGGAAGTCCCTTTCCGGCAAGTCTTAAGATCTTTCCGGACTGTGTTCCCGGATCAACCGTAATTTTTACTTTTCCGCCTACTGTAGGAATTTCTTTTTTAGTTCCTAAAGCTGCTTCAGCAAATGAAATGTACAATTCCTGGTGAAGATTATCGCCTTCTCTTTTGATCGTTTGGTCAACCTCTTCTTCAATAATCACCAATAGATCCCCAGGAGTTCCTCCAAAAGGAGCATCATTTCCTTTTCCTCTTACATTAAGCTGGATTCCGTCTCTTGCTCCTGCAGGAATATTGATGGTGATTTCTTCCTCATCTTTTATCAGACCCTGTGCATTAGCACCGGCTGGAATTTTATCAGCAACTTTTCCGATTCCCTGACATGTGGAACAGGTTGTTTGAGTCTGCATCTGACCAAACATGGTATTCATTACTTTTAATTGAACACCGGAACCGTTACAGGTAGGACATGTTTTTGAAGTTGCCCCTTCGGCCATCTTCATTTTTTTTACTTTAATGGTCTTGTGAGTTCCGTTTACCATTTCCTCAAGATTCAGCTTGATTCTGATTCGTAAATTAGAACCTTTCACCTGCTGGCGTCCGCCGCCGCCAAAGCCGCCTCCTCCGAAGCTACCGCCGAAAATATCTCCAAACTGGCTGAAAATATCCTCCATGTTCATTCCGCCTCCGAAGCCACCGCCTCCGAAGCCGCCGTTTCCACCCATTCCTGCGTGGCCGAACTGGTCGTATCTGGCGCGTTTCTGATCGTCGCTCAATACCTCATAGGCCTCAGCTGCTTCTTTGAATTTTTCTTCAGCCTCTTTGTCACCGGGATTTTTATCCGGGTGATATTTGATGGCCATTTTACGGTATGACTTCTTTATTTCGTCGGCTGATGCAGATTTACTGATCTCAAGAACCTCGTAATAATCTCTTTTTGACATGACAATTTTATAATTGATTATTGATAAATGATAAAAGATATTTTAAAATTTAATAAGTGAATATTCATCCATTATCACTCATCATTTATCATTTATGAATTTTAGTTTCCTGTTACTACTTTTGCAAAACGAATCACTTTATCATTTAAAGTATATCCCGTTTCAATAACGTCTACGATTTTTCCTTTTAAATCTTCTGATGGAGCAGGAATTTGAGTGATAGCCTCATGGAAATCAACGTTAAAGCTGTCACCAGCTTTTACTTCCATTGCTTTCAGTCCTTTTTCAGTAAGTTTATTTTTGAATTTCTGATAGATCAATTCTACTCCTTGCAAATCAGCCGGATTTCCGTTTTTAGCGATTTCTTTTAATGCTCTTTCGAAATCATCTAAAACACCCAGCATAGAAACCATCATGTCCTGATTGGCATACTGGAAAAATTCCATCTTTTCTTTAGATGTTCTTTTTTTATAGTTTTCGAACTCAGCATACAGTCTGATGTAACGGTCTTTTTCTTCTGCCAAAAGTTCTTCTGCAGAAGGAGTCGCTGTCACATTGTCCTGAGACGTTGCTTCGTTCTGAACGTTGTTTTCTTCCTGATTATTGATGCTTTCTTCGTTAATATCCTGGTTTTCCATAATTCAATATTTATTTACTGAATTGTTTGACAAAAGGTCTGCCAAATAAAAAAATCAGGACATTAAGTCAGAAAATGAAAATTCAGGGTAAAAATTGAAAGTTGAAGTTGAAAATTTCTGATACTTTTTATTGTTCACCTGTGAATGTCTGATAGAGCAGATAAAGGTTTAAAACAATGATGATAGCAGAGATAATCCAGACACAGATTTTCAGGAAAGGTTTATTCACAAATTCTCCCATCTTCGCTTTATCATTGGTAAACATCACCAAAGGAACAACGGCAAAACTCAATTGCATTGATAAAATGACCTGACTTAAAACCAATAATTCTGTGGTGCCTTTTTCTCCATATAGAATAGCCACAATTAATGCGGGAACAACGGCAATAAGTCTGGTGATTAATCTTCTTAACCATGGTTTTAATCTGATATTCAGAAAACCCTCCATTACGATTTGCCCGGCAAGAGTTCCGGTAAGTGTAGAATTTTGTCCTGAAGCTAATAAAGCGATAGCAAATGCAATACTTGCCATGGAGGCCCCTAAAATAGGAGTCAGCATTTTATAAGCGTCATGAATGTCTGCAACATGCTCGTTGCCTGTCGTATGGAATGTGGCAGCAGATAAGATTAATATGGCTCCGTTGATGAAAAAAGCCAGCATCAATGATACGGTACTGTCTAAAGTCGCAAATTTGATCGCCTCTTTTTTCCCCTCCCTGTCACGGGTATAATCACGGGTCTGAATAATACTGCTGTGGAGGTACAGATTGTGAGGCATGACGGTAGCTCCCAGAATTCCAATGGCGATGTAAAGCATAGCCGGATTCTGTATAACTTCTTTCTGAGGAACCAATCCTCCCAGGATTTCATTGACAGCGGGTTTTGAAATGACAATTTCATAAGCAAAACAAGCGAGAATAATGAAAATAAGACCACCTACAATACTTTCTATCCACCTGAAACCTTTAGCCTGAAGCAAAAGGATGACCAAAACATCTACGGTGGTGATGACAATTCCCCAGGTGAGAGGAATGTGAAAAAGAAGATTGAGTGCAATGGCGGATCCAATAACTTCTGCGAGGTCACAGGCGGCAATGGCTATTTCACACAAGATCCAAAGAATAAAATTAGTGGTCGGGCTAAAGTGATCTCTGCAGGCTTGTGCCAAATCTCTTTCCGTAGCCACTCCAAGTTTTACCGACAAATGCTGTAAAACCATGGCAAAAATATTAGAAATCAGGATCACTGAAAGTAGAGTGTACCCGAACTGCGCCCCTCCGGCAATGTCGGTAGCCCAGTTTCCGGGATCCATATATCCTACGGCAATCATTAAACCAGGGCCTGTAAATGCCAGATATTTCCTCCAGAATGATCCGTTTTTGGGAACTTTTATGGAAGAATAAACCTCTGATAGAGAATGATCTGTTTTATCTTGTCGCCATGCGCTTTTTAAATTGAAATTCATAAATGTTAGAAATGACTAACAAATTTAATTAAATAAATGTAAACACAAAAATCAGAGCATGAAAAAATCCCGGAAAATGCTTTCCGGGATTCTATTTTTATTGATTCTAAAGATTATTTTGAGAATCTTACAGACATTTTTCTGTCAGAAGCTCTTTCAGCATCAGAAGCTTTAGCATCTACAGTAGCAAATTTGCTTCCGTATCCTTCTGCTCCAAGTACTTGTGCTCCAACTCCTGCTTTAGCTAAAGCAGCTTTGATAAAGTCTGCTCTTGCCTGAGATAATTTTACGTTGGAAGCTTCGTTTCCTGTTTTATCAGTATATCCGCCGATTTTGATTTTAGCGTCAGGGAAAGCCTTTAGGATAGCCACTAGGTTATCCAATTGTCCTTGCGAACCAGCTTCCAGTTCAGTAGAACTTCCCATTTTGAAGTTTACATGATCAAAATCGTACCATTTATCCTTCAAAGCTGAATCATCAGCGGCATTTTTATAACCGTCAGATTTCAGGAAAGCAATCATCTGATCTTCCATTCCACCTTTATAACCTTTTAACATTACGCCGTTCAGATCAATGTTTTCATCGGTTCTTGTTGCAGGTGTTGCGGTAGAAGTTGATGGAGCTGTTGTGGCAGAAGAGTCAACACCGGACGCTGCAGTTCCTGTAGAATCAGTAGTCGTCGTCGTTGTAGTGGTCGTCTGCTTTTTCTCGCACTGTTTCCATAAGAAATACCCGGCTGCAATTAACAATAAAAGCGGAAGTAACCATTTCCAGATTGACCCTCCGCCTTGATTGTTATTATTGTTGTTATTGAATTGCTCTCTGATTTCTCTTGCTCCTTCTGAAACATTTTCTCTGGCTGTTGCAACACCTTCAGAGATATTGTCTTTAGCCGTGGAAGTTACTGAAGAAACAGTTTCTTTAGCCTGTCCAAACCAATTCTCAGCTCCTAATCCAAAAGAAGCTAAAGAAAGACCTGCCGGCAATAGAGAAGAAATAATGCCTTTCTGGTCATTCAGTAAGCTGGAAATACCCGAAGCACCCAAATTGTTGTCTGCTGCGTATTTTCCTACAGTGCCTACTGTAGCCCCGGTCACCAGGTTTAACAAAGAACCTGCAGAATTGTTGCTGATTCCTGAAAAACTGGCAATGGAATTTACTAATCCTCCTACCTTATCTCCAAAAAGAGTAGTTAGCAAGTTGGTAATAATAGGGTTACTGGAAGATCCTCCTAATAAATTCCCTAAAATACCACTTGAAGAGGCTTTCGTAATAGCATCCACAACACCAGGATTGTTTGCGTTATTGGCCAATCCACCTACAACAGCAGGTAATAAGCCACCAATTGCTTTAGAAATTCCGGATTCGCTTTCTCCAAACTGTGATGCAGCCTGTGAAACCAAAGCGGGACCTAATTGTCCTTTAATTAAATCAATGACATTTAAAGACATAATAAATTTTTTTAGATTAATGTTGAGATAAATTTAAAAAAAAATCTGTCCAAATGTCACTTTTTTTTGAATATTTCTTTAAAAAATAATGAAGTTTTTAAAAATCACTAAATTTATTAGTAAGCTTTTGCGAATAATACACGTCTTTTTGATGGTTTTCCGGAAACCAAAGAAATACCTTCTTCTATATCATTATCCAGAGGAATACATCTGATGGTAGCTTTGGTTTCGTCTTTTATTTGCTCTTCTTCTTCTGCAGTACCATCCCAATGTGCATAGATGAAGCCTCCTTTTTCTTCTAAAACCTTTTTAAATTCTTCGTAGGTATCCACTTTTGTGATGTTTTCTTTTCTGTAATTGAAGGCTTTATTGTAAATATCCTGTTGGATTGTTTTTAATAATTCTTCAATATAAGAGTCGATTCCCTCAATAGAACGCACTTCTTTGGTAAGATTGTCTCTTCTTGCAATTTCTACAGAATTGTTTTCAAGATCTCTTGGGCCCATAGCGATTCTTACAGGAACACCTTTCAATTCATATTCTGCAAATTTCCAACCTGGTTTGTTCTGAGTATCATCATCAAATTTAACAGAAATACCTTTTGCTTTAAGCTTAGCCTGAATATCCAGTGCCACTTCGCTGATCTGGTTCAGCTGCTCTTCACCTTTAAAGATAGGAACTATAACGACCTGAATCGGCGCAAGCGTCGGTGGCAATACCAATCCGAAATCGTCAGAATGCGTCATGATCAAAGCTCCCATCAGACGGGTAGACGTTCCCCATGAGGTTGCCCATGCATATTCCTGTTTTCCTTCTCTGTTGGTAAATTTCACATCAAATGCTTTTGCAAAATTCTGACCCAGGAAGTGAGAAGTCCCTGCCTGAAGTGCTTTTCCGTCCTGCATTAATGCTTCAATACAATACGTTTCATCTGCACCGGCAAATCTTTCCGATGGAGTTTTCAATCCCTTAACAACAGGCATAGCCATGAATTTTTCTGCAAAATCAGCATATACATCATTCATTTTTTCTGCTTCTTCCACTGCTTCTTCTTTCGTAGCATGAGCAGTGTGACCTTCCTGCCACAAAAATTCTGCTGTTCTTAGGAACAAACGGGTTCTCATCTCCCAACGCACAACATTTGCCCATTGATTGATCAATATCGGTAAATCTCTATAAGATTGAATCCAGTTTTTGTAAGTATTCCAGATGATTGCTTCAGAAGTAGGACGAACGATCAGCTCTTCTTCCAATTTTGCATCAGGGTCCACGATAAGTTTATGAGGATTATCAGGATCTGTTTTTAGTCTGTAGTGCGTTACTACAGCACATTCTTTTGCAAAACCTTCTGCATTTTTTTCCTCGGCCTCAAATAAGCTTTTGGGCACAAAAAGCGGGAAGTATGCATTAACGTGACCAGTTTCTTTGAATCTTTTGTCCATTTCATCACGCATTTTTTCCCAGATTGCATAGCCGTATGGTTTGATGACCATAGATCCACGCACTCCTGAATTTTCAGCTAAGTCAGCTTTTACAACCAGCTCATTATACCATTTGCTGTAATCTTCGCTTCTTGAGGTTAATTTTGCCATTATCTTTTAAAATTTTTTTAACTTTTGTACAATATTGTTATCTAAAAATAAAAATCTATTTTTGATAGATTTTTTTACCGGTATTTTGGTACATTTTTGGTACAGATTGCAAATATAATTTAAATTAAAAATTTTTACGTTATCATGAAAAGAAATATACATAAAAATTTGCTTGGCTTGCTAAGGTCTAAAGGGATTTTAGCAATATCAGGCGGATTATTGCTTATGTCTTGTGGTGCTCAGATGGGAGGGTATAGCGAGACAGATGGGGTATATTATGACCCCAACAAGGATACGCTGCCCGAAGGAGTAATCATTAATGGTGGCGGAAACAGAGTAGGCGAATATTACGACTACTATCAGGATTCTAATATAATCCAGAATGCACAAACAAATTCAAGAGAACAACAAAATAAATATAATGAATGGGGAGGAACTGATCTGGGCTGGAGCGGAAATGCGACAGACTCTGATTGGGGCTTATATGCTGGATCTCAAACCAATTATTACGACAATTCATGGGGATGGGGATCTCCATGGGGCTGGTATGGCGGTTATAGCCCATACTGGGGTATGAACCGCGGCTGGGGCTGGGGTCTTGGCATGTCCTGGGGTTGGGGCGGATCATTCGGCTGGGGCTGGGGAGGCTCTTTCGGCTGGGGAAGCCCGTACTGGGGATATTCTCCTTATTGGGGTGGATATTATGATCCGTTCTGGGGAGGATACTACGGTAACCCATATTGGGGATATGGTGGCGGTTATTGGGGTCACAATTACTACAACAGACCCTATCACATGAGAAGTGGATCTACAGGAGGTTTTGTTGGAAATCCGGGTATCGGTAGTGCAGTGTATAGAACGAATACTGCCAATACAGGTTCCGGATTCAGAAACGGAAATAATAATAGCGGTGGTTTCAGAGATGGTAGCTCAGGAGGATTCAGAAACGGAAATTCCGGAGGATTCAGAGATGGAAATTCCGGAGGTTTCAGACAGGGGAATTCCGGCGGATTCAGACAAGGAAACTCTGGTGGCTTCAGAGACGGTAATTCCGGAGGTTTCAGACAAGGAAACTCGGGAGGATTCCGTAATTCTGTACCGCAATCAAGACCGGATTATAATTATCAGCAGCCAAGAAACAACGGCGGGTTCAGATCTATGGATTCCGGTGGTTTCAGATCCGGTAGCGGCTTCGGCGGTGGCGGAGGCGGCGGCTTCAGAGGTGGCTCCGGTGGTGGAGGCGGTGGCTTCAGATCAGGTGGTAGCGGTGGCTTCAGATAATATAAAATCTAATAAACTATAAAAAAATAATGTTAAAAAAGTCTTTAGTATTCATGAGTATTTCTGCTGCATTTTTTGCGCAGGCTCAGGATGTCTCTGTGATAAGAAATACTGTTGAAGTGTACTCGGGTTCTCCTATGGTAGGATCAGCAAAGTTTAATGCGATGGCCGGTGCAAATGGTGCTTTAGGAGGTGATGCTAACTCGCTTCTTACCAACCCGGCAGGTTTAGGGGTTGCTATTTCCGGGGAGGTTTCTGGAACTTTATCTATTTCAGGAAACAAAAATAGCAGTTCATTAGGTGGGGCTACAGTAGATTATACCAAGACCAAAGGTGATTTGGGGAATGCAGGAGGGGTGATCGCTTTTCCGCTGATGACGGAAACAGCCTGGAAGTTTATTAATATCGGGATCAATTTTTCAAACCAATCTTTAGATAACGTGATACAATCTCCGGGAAATGCTACTATTACAGCCGATTTACCGGATGGACAAGCTGCATTAGCCGGACATGCCTACTCAAGATACGGAAACCTTTCGAAAATGAGTTTTGGGGTTGGAGCAAATTACAATCACAATCTCTATATCGGTGCCGGATTTAATTTCTTAAGTGCTTCGGTTGATCAATATGATGAACTGGCATTCCGAATGTTGAATAACAACGCTGTTGATTTTTTTAGTAAGCAGGACAGTCCTCATTCTGAAAGATCTTCAGGATTTTCAGCTTCATTAGGGGTGATTGGAAAATTAAGCCCTAATTTCAGATTGGGAGCATCCCTTGAAACACCCACTTTCTGGAATATAGACAGAACGTTTACTTTCTATAATCATCCTACTTATGGTAACGGCTCGGCGGCTGAAAGCAGGAAATATACTTCCCCGCTTAAGGCGACCGTAAGTGCCGCATTTGTAGCAAACAAAAACTTCTCCTTAAACGTAGATTATACTTTAGGACTTACAAAACCTGATTACAAGGTTTATGGAAACCCTGAAAGAGAACTGAATGACTTCTTTAAGGACAACTATAAAAATATGTCTGAAGTGAGAGTAGGTGCAGAATACAGACTACAACAGTTCAGACTGAGAGGTGGATATTCATATTTGTCTAATCCTGTAGATGCTATTAATATTACAAGATTTGATAACAGTACGGGCATTAAAGGTGATGAAACTTACAACAATCTTATGTTGAGTGACCGAAACCTTATTTCATTCGGTATCGGGTATGATTTCAAATCATTCTATATTGATGCTTCATACCAGAATATAACTTCCAAATACAATAATCCTTTTATGAGAGGTGTAGCCGGAAGCAATTTTGATTCAGCATATTATTCAATAGATTCAAAATCTATGTATGAAAATGATGCGTATGCAGTCAGTAACGTGAAAAACAGTAGAAATAATTTCTTCCTGACCGTAGGCTGGAAATTCTAAATTTTACTTATAATATCAAAATAAAGCTCCGATATCGGAGCTTTTTGTTTGTTTATGAATTTATACAGTTAGTTAGCAAAAATATTAATTCATCATTTTGCAATGACGAATATTTTAAATCATTTTTAGAATAAATTTTATATATAAAATGATTTAACAATGAGATATTTAAACTTTTACTCAGATGGCTCAGTTTTTTCTCTAGTATTGTATACTTTCTTTGCTTTACAGATAATAGAAGATATAAAAATCCTTCTAAATAATATTTTGTCTTCTGCTTAATAAGATATCAGAGTCGTTATAGGAAATACAACTTTATTTAAAAAGGAAAATTGCTTCCAATGTATTCCTAGAGATTGGTAATTTTTTAATTGTATTTCCAACTGCCATATAAAGTACTTGTCATCTGGTTGTGCAGAGAGAAAAATCATACTATTAAATTTTATTTTAATAAATCAATTTCAATGATATTATTATCTTTTAAAACTATTTCTTTTCGTTCTGATTCTAAATTTTTTATTATTTGTGAAGGAGTAATTATATTTCCGGATTGATCAGTATAACTAACTAATTTTCCTTCATTAAATAATTGTCTTATATCTTTAATAGGATCTTCTCTATATTCTTTAAATAATTTTATATATTTTTTTTGATCGATTTCTATGGTTTTTTTTGATTGGTTTACTTCAGGATAGATAAAATCTTCTGATAATGATTTAATTCCCTTTAGTGCAAATGAGTGGCTTTTTGTCTCATCCTCTATTTTCAAAATTAAGCCTGGAAGTCCATGAAATTTGTATGGCCCATCTTGAATTGGCACTTGTGGGGTGAACCATGCTATCCATTTCCTACCTGCAAAATCGAGAGTTGCTTTTTGTACTTCAAAGTTTTCTAGCTTTTCTTTTTCCTTCAAAATTTGCCATTTTTGTACTCTATCATCTGAAATTTTATATTTTTCAATATAAAATTTTGTAAAAAGAAAGATTTTGTAATCAGGATAAGTTTTAATGATGCGTTGATCAATTTTACCTTCAATGGGCATTGTCATTTTTCCTGATTTTGCATCTTCAATCATTATAGAATCATTAACAAAAGAGCTGCGGCTATAATATACTGAACCTTTTGGAGAAGTATCCAAATACATTATTTCCATATTTATATCTGAGCAATTTGTTGAATCCGGTATAAAATGATACTCATAAATAAATCTTTTATTTTGAGCATTAAGACTTAAGATTAAAAAAAGTAAAATAAATTTCATCATTATTGTCGCTTCTTTAATAAATTAAAGAGGGAGATTTGTCATCCCACTCCATCTAATTTTCTTTAACAAGGAGCCGGTCAAGCTCCGGTTACATCCTCAAGCTGGAATAGCATTTATTCATGTACTACAATCATTTCCATTACAACACATATAACTCCTTCTTCATTACCGGTTCCTGGAGATGTAGGAGGGCTCCACCAAAAATATTTCCTAACTCAACTCTGGATAGAGGTTTTGAACCTTGTAGGTGTTCCTGTTTCAGTTTAATTTTTTGCATACTTTTTGAATTTTAAATTTGGAATTTATGTTATTATAGCTTTTTAAAAGTATTAATAATAATTCAAAATGTAAAGAAATGTTTTGTTGTTTTTTTAGAATAAGAAGTATTTAAACTATTGATAAGCAGAATATTGATTTTTTTTCTTAAAGGTAAAAAACAAAAGAAACAATTTCTTCCTGACCGTAGGCTGGAAATTCTAAATTTTACTTATAATATCAAAATAAAGCTCCGATATCGGAGCTTTATTTTTTGTAAGAGTTAATCCGGATTCTGCACCAGGTTCGGTTGGATCTGGATCTGTTGTTCCGGAATATATTCTATAATTCTATTGTTTGTGTAAGGAACGGTGTAGAATGGATTATTTCCATTCAGGTGAGTTCCGGGATAATTTCTGTTGAGATCTAATTTATTCCTGAAAATATCATATTTACGTTGAGCTTCAAAGGCCATTTCAAGTCTTCTTTCTTCCAGGACTATGTCTAAGGCGGTCTGGCCTGCCGGAAGAGAAGTGTAGGCAGGAATTCCTGCTCTGGTTCTGATGATATTGACATCAGCCAATGCAGAAGTCGTTACTCCTTTTTTGGCCAATGCCTCCGCTCTGTTCAGGTACATCTCTGCCAATCTTAAAATAACCGGCGACCATAATTGTGGAATACCTTCCTGTAATGAGCATTTTAAAATATAAAATTTAGGATATCCATTTCTTTTATCCATATCATTATCCAAATTGACATAGACTTTGGTATTACCCGAGTTCATAAAATAATAATTTGTCTTATTAGGGAGTACTTCCGGATAGATCTGATAATTCACATTATTCATGCTGAAATAGGTATTACCGCCTTGCTGAAAGGTCTTCTGGAAACTATAATTATAGGTTATTCCTCCAGAAGCGTTGGTTCCCTGTTGTACCCAATAAGCAACGGGTGTCAAAGGGGTAGTGTATTTGGGAGAGATAAATTTCAACCTTGCATCCTGAGGATTTTTGTTGATGAGATCAAGATAAGAAGAAGATGCATACATCTCTCCCCAGCCTACATTTTGAATAGTGGCATACATTGATCCTATGGTATACCATCCGTCGCTGTAATCGCCATCCCTGTTGTATTTAAACGCGAAGATCGTTTCTTTGTTGGTTTCAGGTGTTTTGGTCGCATAAGAAGGAAGTTCAGCATTAGATAATAATGAGTACTTCCCTGAATTAATCACCTTATCTGCATATTCAATGGCTTTATCATTATTTTCCATATAAAGATATACGCGGGAAAGCAGTGCCTGAGCGGCCCCTTTAGAGGCATAAATATTGTCTTTATTGATTGTCATGAGTTGTTCTGCTTTTTGCAGGTCATTGACTATCTGATCGTAAATCTGCCCAACTGTTGCCCTTGGTGGCAAATCGTTCACGTCATCAGAAGTTTTCAGCGGTACTCCCGGATTGCCGGTTCCCTGATTGTAAGGTTTGCCAAATACATTGACCAGGGAGAAGTATACATAAGCCCTCAGGAAATAATTCTCTCCGATCAATTGATCCGTTGTGACATCTTTTCCTTCAGAAGTTTTTAAAATTACCCTGTTGCACCCAATAATTGACTTATAGCCTGCATTCCATATGACATTGGAGCGCCCGTTATTTTTAATACTTCTGTAATTATAATAATAGAAAAACTGATCGGTGGTCGTTCCGCTGATATCGATATTATCTCCGCCATACTCACCAATTCTGTAAAGATTATTGAAAAAGCCTCCTCCGGATGCATCTCCCTTCAAAAGGGCGTAATTTCCAAGGGTAATGGTTTGTAAGCCTGTAGGATCGGTTAGTATGACTTCGGATTCCCGAGAATCATAAGGTGAGAGATCTGTACTACAAGATGTTATAGTTAATAATAGTAATGGTAAGAATATTTTTTTCATGATTTTTACATTTTAAAAAGAAAAGTTAAGGCCTAAAGAAAATCTTCTCGGAATAGGATAAATTGCTCCCGCATTTCCCGAATACGGATTGCCATCCCGTTTATCTGCATCAGAAGGACCCACTTCCGGATCGACCCCTGAGAACTTGGTAATTGTAAATAGATTTTCTCCCATGACATATATACTTAAAGACCGGACATGGAGCTTTTCCGTTAAAGACTGAGGAAAATTATATCCGAGCCTCAAAGATCTAAGCTTGACATAGCTGGCGTCTTCCAAGTACCGGGAAGAAGGTTTATTTGTCAACGTATTGTTGTTAAAAATGGGAAGCGGATGTGTGGCTACATCTCCAGGTTTTTCCCATCTGTTCCAGTCATTTTTTAATACCATCTGGTTGTAATACGGATAAGCACCATCCGAATCAAATAATTCCCTGTATGAGTTATAAATCTGTCCTCCCTGTGAGAAGTAGACATTAGCGTTAAGGTAAAAGTTATTGATGCTCAGATTTGTAGTGAAAGACCCGTAATAATCCGGTGTAGCTGCGCCTACAATCTGTAAGGTTGCCTGATTGTAATTGGAGGTAATGCTTTTGCTGCCGTCAGCATTTACGACTTCCCATTGCGCTGCACCGTTGTCGGGATTTACGCCCATCCATTTTCTCATATAGAAAGAAGTGACATCATTGCCTGCGATTGCCACCTGGTTATTAGACAACAGCTGTGTACTGTTATTTCTGGTTGACAGGACTCTGTTTTTGTAGGTACTTACATTAAAACCTACATCCCAGTTGACGCTTTGGGATTTAATAAGGGCATAATTGAAATTAAATTCCCATCCTTCATTCTTTACATCTCCCACATTCAGATATTGTCTGTCAACCCCGGTTAATGAAGGAAGGGTAACGAGCACCAATAAGTTTCTGGTTTTATTATTGAAATAATCCACATTGATACTTAATCTGTTATTAAAAGCTCTGATATCCGTACCAATATTATTCTGATAAATAGATTCCCAGGTGAGATCCTTATTACCCAGTTGATTCCATGTTGCTCCGATTTGCCCGTTATATACCTGTGTTAAAGCATACAGGTCCTGCCATCCGTAATTGGGGCTGGGCGTATTTCCTACAAGTCCTCTGCTTGCCCTGAGCTTCCACTCGCTAATTTGCTTTACCTGGAAAAAGTTTTCTTTGTGAATATTCCATCCTAGACTATATGAATAAAATAAACCATTTTTCTTACTCGTACCGAATGCAGACGAAGATTCGCTTCTTAAAGATCCCTGGACAAAATATTTTTTATCATATACATATTCGGCATTGAATAAAAATGCATTGAAGGCCCTGACGTATTTTTTTCCAGACGGCTTCTGCCCTGTGATAGCTCCGTTATCGAAGATTTCTGCTCCCGGAACAATGGCATATACGCCTGCTTTGGATATTTTATACATTCTGTCAGTATATTCGTATGCCGCTAAAGCATTGACATTATGCACGCCAAAATCCTTGTCAAACCTCAGCATGTGGTTAAAGAATTTGCTGACATCTTTCACATAAGACTCTGCCAGTCCGCCCTTATTACTGTTTCCTGAGATAGATCTGGGATCTGTATAATACATATCATCATAGTTTTTGTATGTGATATTATTAGTAGTGACAAACTTGAGATAATCTGTAAGCTTAATTTCCGCATCAAAATTTCCGATAAGGTCTAATTGGTTGCTCTTACCGTAATTCCATTGCAGGTCGTACAAGTAATTGCTATAATCTCTCCCATACCATTTTCCGGTATAGGCATCATCAAGTCTGATAAGATCCCCGTTCTGGTCTCTTGGGTTGTCCCAAGGCATATTGAGGTACATCTGCTCAAGAGAACCCTGCCTGTCTTTTTTTGCAGTATACGACAGGCTGAGTTTTGGTTTTAAAATTAGCCAGGGTTTTACTGTTTGTTCGTGGTTAATTCTGAAGGACAATCTGTTATAATCATAGTTTTTTACCGTTCCGCTTTCGTCATAATAATTCCCCGAAATATAGGTTTTTGAATTTTCAGAGCCTCCTCTGAAGTCTATTGTATAATTTTGCACGGCTCCTGTCTGGGTGCCGTCTTTCAGCCAGTTGTAGCCGGGGTTTCTCAGTTCCCCGGGAATGGTCGGTGCATTTTTTAATGAAGTGAAGTAATCATATAGCTGAATGCCATCCATCAATTTAAAACGCCCGTTACTAAATGTATTAAACGAATTATTTAATGAAATAGTAAGAGAGCTTTTGCCTGAAATTCCGGCTTTTGTGAAAACCTGCACAATTCCGTTCGCTCCGCGGGAACCATATAGGGCCGTTGAAGTTGCGTCTTTTAAAATATTAATACTTTCAATCTGGTTTGGATCAAGATTAGGTACTCCATTCATCATCACTCCATCTACAACCCATAAAGCCTGGCTGGGACCATTAATTGTTGAGGTTCCTCTGATTTTCACGCTTGCTGTAGAGCCGGGGCTACCGCCTCCCGGCAATATTTGGGCGCCTGCAGCTTTTCCCTGTAAGAGACCTGCAACATCAGGAGTGTTGGAATCTTTGAGCTTTTTGTCTGAAATAACCGAAACGGCCGCCGTAAGGCTGGATCTTTTTTGTGTTTTATATCCGATAACGACGATATCTTCAATTTGTTTCGATTTAAGAGAGTCTTTTTCCTTGGTGTTCTGTGAATATAGCAATCCGGGTACTGCTATAAAAAAAGGGCCTACTTTTCTGAAGAAGTAAGTTTGTTTTTTCATATATATGATTTGTTATTTCAGCTAATATATGAAAAAAACACACTTTAGTGATTTTAATATGTTAAATGCTGTTAATTAATTATGTTTTTTATATCATTATAGATGAATACACATAAACTAACGGGATTTGTTGAGTTGTACTGATATAATCTGAAACAATATACCCTCTAAAATGTAGAGGGTATATTGTTTTATAATTGTTATTATATATCTAATGTGGAACCTGGGGATGCTGGTGGAAAAGGTGCATTAGTAATGCGAGAGTAACTCCCAGTACAACCAATCCGATCTTTATCCAGTCGATATTGTGATTTTTATTGCTTTCAAAAATAATCACTGATGAAATGTGGAGGAATATTCCACCCACAATAGCCAGGAAATATGGCTGCAAATCAGGATTAAAATAATTCCCTAATAACATTCCCATCGGCGAAGCCAAGGCAAATAAGGCTACGATGAGCAGGGAAGGATACGAAGAACTTTTTGAATCTTTTTTCCCATTGAATAAAAATGCTCCCAGAATAAATGATATCGGCAAATTATGAAATACTATTCCCAGCAGATAAGGAGATACTTCATGTTGTTCATTTGCTAAAGGGATTCCTTCAATAAAAGCATGAACAAATAAGCCTACCATCAAAGCAACCGGCAGGATATTGTGTTCGTTATGATGGTGGAAGTGTCCGTGTTCAAATCCCTTGGTCAATGCTTCAAGGATCATCTGTAACAAAACACCTATAATAACGAAAACGCCAAGATTACTGCCTTCCCCTGATGTGTAAACTTGGGGAAAAACTTCATTAAGGCAGATGGTAATCAGAAAGCCGGCACTTAATATCAATAGATTTTTAGCCAGTTTTTCCTTTTTACCAAAGTGTTTTCCAAGAAAGACTCCTGAAATGACACTTAAAATCAGTAAAAGTACTGCTATCATTATTTTTTCTTAAATAAATTGATACAACGCGGAGAGGTTTCTTTTTCAAATTCGTTCAGCTGATAATCTCCCCAGATTTTTACCCTTTCAAACCCACATTCGGAGGCATATACATTGATCGCTTCCAGAGTGTGAAGTTTTACTTTTTCAAAGAAATGAAAAGGTTTCCCGTCAGCTTCAAAACGGATATCTTTGATCACGTGTCTTCCTTCAATCTTCTTAAGGATTCTGAAATCAATCTCACCACGGGTAATGATCGTTTCCGGAACCAGTGTTTTTCTTACATATTCTTCGTTCAGGTAGTCAAGGACAAAGTATCCTCCGGGTTTCAACACATCGTAAACCGATTGGAATACTTTTTTATCATCATTTTCATTGTCAAAATATCCGAAACTTGTAAATAAATTGAATACAGCATCCATAGGGTCTGCATCAATCGGATTTCTCATATCGTGAACTTCAAAAATCAGGGTCTGATTTTCATATTGCTTGTCTGATTCAATACTTTGTCTCGAAAGGTCAAGTCCCAGTACATCGTATCCTAATTTGTTGAGAAAAACTGAATGTCTTCCCTTACCACAGGCAAGATCTATGATTTTAGACTGAGGCGGAAGCTGAAGGTCCGCAGTCAGTTTTGTAATGAAGTTTTCCGCTTCCGTATAATCTCTATTGCTATAGAGTAAATGATAATAAGGGGTATCAAACCAAGATTCAAACCATTCCATAATGCAAAAATAACTAAATTTGTGCGGTTAAAAGCAAAGTATTTTATAACATGGCAAGATTGAAAAATTCAATTAATTTATAGTATTTAATACTAATGCCGTGATTGTTAAAACTTTAAATCTTTTAATTATTACTTATGGATACAGAAAATTTAAAAATACAGATAAAAACATTCTTCGGACTGGAACAAATTCTGGCTGAAGAAATCAAAAAACTGGGAGGAAGAAACGTTGAAATTAAAAACAGGGCGGTAAATTGTGAAGGAGACCTTGGTTTTCTTTATAAAATCAATTATTCAGCACGAACAGCATTGAAGATTCTTGTGCCGATCCACGAATTTAAAGCTTTTAACCAACATCAGTTTTATGACCGTTTGTTCAAGTTTGACTGGTCAGAGTTTATGGATGTAGACCAGTCTTTCTCTATTGATGCTACCGTAAATTCTGAGACTTTCAAACATTCCCAGTTTGTAACATTGAAAATGAAAGATGCTATTGTTGATTATTTTCAGGACAAATTCAAGAGACGGCCGAATGTTGAAACAAGAAACCCTGATATCAAATTTCACCTTCATATTGACAGAGAATTGGTAATGATTTCGATGGACTCTTCCGGAGATCCTTTATTCAAAAGAGGGTACAGAAGAGAGCAGGGAGAAGCACCTATCAACGAAGTTCTGGCCAGCGGAATGCTTCAGCTTGCAGGTTGGGACGGAAAAGGGAATTTCCTTGACCCAATGTGCGGTTCCGGTACCTTATTGATTGAAGCGGCTATGATTGCCATGGACCTTCCGGCGCAGCTCTTCAGAAAAAGATTCGGATTCCAGAACTGGAAAAATTATGACGCGGAACTGTTTTCGAAAATAAAAGAATTCAGGATCAACAGAATCAGACAGTTTGACGGAAAAATCGTAGGATATGACATTGATGCACGAATGCTGAACGCAGCAAGAATGAATGTGGAAGCCGCAGAGATGGAAGATGTTATTGAAATCAAAAAACAAAATTTCTTTGATTCTAAAAAGGAACTTTTCCCTTTATTAATGGTGTTTAACCCTCCATATGATGAGAGAATTTCTATTAATGATGATGATTTCTATAAGAAGATAGGGGATACCTTTAAAACCCATTATCCCAATACCCTTGCATGGTTGATTTCATCTGACCTGGAAGCTGTGAAAAAGATCGGTCTGCGTCCGTCTAGAAAAATCAAACTTTTTAACGGAAAATTAGAGACGAGATTCTTACAGTATGAAATGTATGAAGGGACGAAGAAGGTGCATAAATTAGAAGATAAGAATAATTAATAGCTTAAAATAATATATGTCCTGGAGTTTTCTTGATGTATTGGAAGGAGCTTTGAGCATCCTTGAGTTATTCGGTTCAAAGTCAGCTCCTGAAGGAAAAAGCCTTAATTATGATGAGAGCGTTCAGAAGAAGTCTTCTGTGCGATCAAAATATTTTACAGAGAAAGCCAGTGCAGGATTTATTCTTGTATCTGTCGTTCTCTTTTTTATTGCTTTTCATAGACCATTCCGCCCAGAAGATCAAATGCAGGCTATAATGGGAGCTTCACTGATAGGAGTTATCATTTCTGCATTATTTTTCTTTGTTTTGCATGTCATGGAGCTTTATTATTTTAAAAGTGCTTTTCAATGGCTTCTCTTTAGTTGTTCTGTGATTGTATTTTCTATTGCGTTGGTGCTATGTATCTATTATAAATCAGAAGTGTTTATTTAAGAAGATAAAGTTAATTTCTCCGAATAAGCTGTTAAACTGTTTGCTGGTTTTTCTGCGAATAAGTAATTTTGAAAAATTTTCAATTTGAATCCTAGTATTTCCATTGTTGTTGCTATTTACAACCGAAAAGATGAGCTTTTCGAGTTGCTGACTTCTCTTACCCGGCAGACAGATAAAGAATTTGAGATCATTATCGTTGATGACGGTTCTCTGATTGATCTGAAACCCACCATCAGGAATTTTGAAGAAATTCTTGATATAAAGTATTTCAGGAAAGATAATTCCGGGCCGGGACTCAGTAGAAATTATGGAGCGGCAAGAGCTGAAAATGACTGGCTGGTATTCGTAGACAGTGATGTGATCGTTGAAAAAGACTATATTGAACACATTAAAAGTGATATCCTGGCTATACCTTGTGATGCATTTGGGGGTGCTGATAAAGCCCATAAAGGGTTTAATCTGATGCAAAAAGCTATTTCGTATTCGATGACCTCGGTATTTACTACAGGCGGAATCCGGGGCAGTAAAAAAGCGGTTTCAAAGTTTCAGCCCAGAAGTTTTAATATGGGCGTTAAAAAGTCAGTATTTGAAAAAGTAGGAGGTTTTTCTGAGATGCGGATAGGAGAAGATCCTGATTTATCAATGACGCTCTGGGAAAATGGTTTTACTACCGCTTTTTTTGACAATATTGCAGTATATCACAAGCGTAGGGTAGACTTTGGAAAATTTTCAAAGCAGGTGTATCAGTTTGGCTGCGCAAGACCAATTCTTAACCAAAGGCATCCGGATTATGTGAAGATTTCTTTTGCATTTCCTACTTTGTTTATGCTGGGCTATATTCTAGGCTTTATTGAATATTTTGTGCTGGGAAGAGGTATTATCCTTGCCTTCTATGGCTTGTATACATTTCTGGTGCTTTTCCATGCTCTATGGATTACTAAAAATATAAGCATTGCCGGAATGGCGGTGATTTCCACTTATATTCAAATGTTTTCATACGGATACGGATTTTTAAAATCCTGGATCTTGTTGAATGTTTTGAAAATGAAACCCGAGGAAGCTTTCCCTCATCACTACCATAAAAAATAAATAAAAAGGTTGCCCCAAAAGAGCAACCTTAACTGTACAATAAAATTTAAAATATAGAAATATTTTCATGGCTGAGCACGCCTGTTTTCAGCATGCATTCTTTCATTTTTTGATAAGTTCTCTCGATATCATGATCCAGACCGATGGAGAATCTGATCAGGCCATCAGAAATACCTATGGATTCTCGTTCTTCTTCCGGGATCTCTGATGAGGTCGATTTTCCGGAACATGAGAATAATGTTTTATAAAAACCTAAACTTACTGCGAGATAACCGAGATTTTCTGTCTGCATCATCTCCATCAGTTCGTTGGCTTTTTCGGTTGTACCTGCATCCAGGGTCAATAAACCTCCGTATCCGTATTCCTCGTGAAGCATGCTTTTCATCAGGTCATGATTTTTATGGGAAGGTAAGCCCGGATACGATACTTTCAGTCCGTCTTTTTCGAACCTCTCCGCAAGATACATGGCATTGTGGCTGTGCTGTTTAATTCTGATGTGAAGGGTTCTGAGGTTTTTTAAAATACTGGAAGACCTTAAGCTGTCCATCGTAGGTCCCAAAAGCATACAAGCGCCGGAGTTTACATTTTTGGTATCGTCAATAAATGCCTGTGTACTGCAATACACACCACCCACCGTGTCACTGCTTCCGTTGATGAATTTTGTTAGACTGTGAATCACAACATCAGCTCCAAACAGGGTTGGGGAAATAGAAAGGGGTGAAAAAGTATTGTCAACAATTAATTGTAAATTATGTTTTTTACAAATTTCAGATAGCCTTCTCAGGTCGGCTACTTCAAGAAGCGGGTTGCTGACACTTTCGCAGTAGATAACTTTTGTATGAGGACTTATAGCGTTTTCAATGCTCTCAAAATTATTGATATCTACAAAAGTAGTAGACACATTAAATTGTGGGAGAAAGTTTTTAAGGAAAGCATAGGTTCCACCATATATTGTTCTGCTTGAAATAATATGGTCACCACTTTTGCATACCTGCATCAACACAGAAGTAATAGCACCCATTCCGGAGGCGGTTACATTTGCAGATTCTGTATTTTCCATTTTAGCCAGTGCCTGTGCCAGATAGAGATTCATAGGAGATGAATGTCTGGAATAAAGATAGCATCCTTCGGCATTGCCTTCAAAAGTATCAAACATTGTCTTTGCAGAAAGGAATGTGTAGGTAGAACTGTCAGAAATTGAAGGATTCACTCCTCCAAATTCACCAAAATATTGTAGATCCTGGATTTCGTTGGCTGCATTAAAGTTTTCCATATAAATCTGTTTTTATTTTATCCGCCTAATTTGCGCTATTTTCCTAATAATTACAATGTAAATTTGAATTTATAGAATATAAAACTGTAAATTTTTGTTTATTTAGAAAATATATTTGGTATATTCGATATTATTAATTTTTTACCAAAAAATAATCTATGGAACTTGATGAAACTGATAAGAAACTGCTTCTGTTTTTACAGGAAGACTGTAAACAAACCACCAAAGAGCTGTCCGGAAAGCTTGCGTTGTCTGTGACAGCTGTTTATGAACGTGTAAAAAAGCTGGAGCATTCGGGAGTTATCTCTAAATATGTCGCGCTGCTCGATAAGAATAAAATAGACCGGAATTTTATTGTTTTATGCCACGTAAAATTGACACAGCACAAAAAAGAATTTGTTCTACAGTTTGAAAGAGAAGTAATGAATCTGCTGGAAGTGACCGAATGTTTTCATGTGAGCGGTGATTACGATTATATCCTTAAAATAGGAGTGAAGAATATTGAAGATTACCGGAATTTTATGCTGACGAAATTAACAACACTTCAGCATATAGCCAGTACACACAGCTCTTTTATGATTTCTGAAGTGAAAAATACGACTGCAATTGTATTATAATTCATCCATAAAAAAACTTCCCAAATCTAAATTTTGAGAAGTTGAATTTTATTGTATTAAAAGTTTTTATACCAGTACACCGTTTTTCGATGCAATAGGTTCCGGAAGGTCTGTTTCTCCGCCCATTTGAAGCAGGTCAATCTCAATCGTTCTGCATATCGAAAGCATTGGAACATCAAACATCAGCCCTGCAAAAGGGTTTTCTGAGTAGTCTCCCACCAGTTCCATAATAATATAGATCCATCCGATAATGATACAGAATGGGATGGATGTCCAGATTCCCCAGTCTCCCAGCTTGGCAAATTCATTCACTAATCCTAGCGGAAGGAGCAGGATAAACAGGATGTTGAAAACAAATGCTGTACTTGCAAATTGTCTTGGGGAAGGAAATTTTTTAATTCTTTCGGCCTGTCCCTGGAATCCATAGAAATCATTCAGTGCGTTTTGAAGCTGGGTCTGATTGAAATCGGTTATAGCATTCATATTTTTAAGCTCATTGATGTCTTTTGCCTGCTGAGAAATCAGATAAGTGGCAAAATTTTTATACTGGCTCTTCAGGTCATATTCTTCCTCTGACAGATATTTGTGCAGGAAGATAGGAGCTCTTCCGTAATCAGGGAAGCCGGCTTTGATGAGCCTGTTTCTTCTTAAGTCGATGTTTCCAAATTTATTTTCACTGCTGATGTGTTCCCATTCGGTTGGAACCAAAAGCTGCTCACGGAAGGTGTACAGCCAAGCAATATGACGATTGACAATTCTTTTTTTCCGGTCTTCCAGGTCAAAAATACCAATTTCTTCATTTTTAGTATCAAAAGCATAGACCATTGAGGCAAATGAACGGCTGGAATTTACAATGCCTCCCCAGATTTTTCTGGCTTCCCAAAGTCTGTCGTAAGCCTGATTGTTCTTAAAACCAACAAGAAATGCCTCAGCAGTACCTATCAATGCAACGGGAACCCATGGAATAGTCATCCATTGCCAGTTGAAAAAATAGAAGAGCACCGCTATCAGTGTACACCAGATAGAGATTAAGATAAGATGAGCGCCTGATAAATTAAGAACCTGTTTAAAATTGACGTATTTTGTAGTGATCATAAAAGATGAATGTGTTTTGGGATTGCCGACAAAATGAATACCAAACTACAGGAGTATGGGAAGAGTATGTCTGCGAAGTGAGGGGCAGTTATTTTTTTTTCGTTGTAATCTGTTAACATTGAGATTGATAATCCTGAATAAAAGTAATAAAAAAACCTCTAAGAATTTTTAGA
Organism: Chryseobacterium sp. UNC8MFCol; assembly: GCF_000482305.1. Classification (NCBI taxonomy): domain Bacteria; kingdom Pseudomonadati; phylum Bacteroidota; class Flavobacteriia; order Flavobacteriales; family Weeksellaceae; genus Chryseobacterium; species Chryseobacterium sp. UNC8MFCol. The sequence continues at coordinate 147,459 of NZ_AXUZ01000014.1, read as the reverse complement.
GGTTGAAATTTTTATTTAAAATTTTATTGCTGTAGCATTTCTTCAATCTTTTTACTGAGTTTTTCCGCATTGGGAAGCATTTCTTTTTCAAGGATAAGATTGATAGGAACGGCAGGAACATCAAGGGATCCCATTGTTTCTACCGGGGCATCAAGGTATTTGAAGCAGTTTTTCGAAATACGGTGTGCAAATGCTTCCGCAAAAGAATTAGTAAGCTGCTCTTCAGTAAGAACTATGCATTTTCCGTGAGCTTTTACTCTTTCAAAAACAAGTTCTTCATCCAGCGGAATCAGAGTCCTTAAATCGATCACTTCAACTCTTCCATTGAAATTTCTGGCAGCTTCTTTTGCCCAGTAAACTCCCATTCCGTATGTTACAACCAATAAAGTTCTTCCTTTTTCAGTTTCATTTTTATCGGCTTCGATGATAACTTTACCTTTTCCGAACGGAAGAACGTAATCTTCTGCCGGTTCGATAGTTTTAGCATCTTCCGTTCCCGGTACTTTACTCCAGTATAAACCTTTGTGTTCCAGCATGATTACCGGATTCGGGTCGTAGTAAGCTGCTTTTAACAGACCTTTGAAGTCGGCCGCATTACTAGGATATGCTATTTTTATTCCTTTTATATTCGCAAGAATGCTTTCAACACTTCCACTATGGTAAGGTCCGCCGCCGCCATAAGCTCCGATCGGAACACGGATGATATTGCTCACAGGGAATTTTCCACCACTTAAATAGCTGGATTTTGAAATCTCAGTAATAAGCTGATTGATTCCCGGATAAATATAGTCGGCAAACTGAACTTCTACAATAGGTTTTAATCCTACGGCACTCATCCCGGCTGTGGAGCCAATGATATATGCTTCCTGGATTGCGGTATTGAAAACCCTTTTGCTTCCGAATTTTTTTCCTAAAGTCACTGTTTCACGGAAAACGCCACCGATTCTTTCTCCGACATCTTGTCCGTAAAGAAGAGCTTCAGGATGCTTCCACATCAATTCCTGTATGGCGTGGATAGCAGCGTCTACCATGACGATCTTTTCGCCATTGGCAGGCTCACGTATTCCTGTCTCCTCGGTAATTGGCGTCGGAGCAAATACATGTTGCATTACAGTTTCAGGCTTCGGATCTTCAGCATTTTTAGCTCTTTCAAAAGCTTCTTCAGCTTCAAGACGTGCTTTTTTGGTGATCTGCTTCAACAGATCTTCATCAACTCCTGAATCAAGTAGTTGTTTTCTTAGAATTTCTCCCGGATCCTTCGCCCTGTGTTTGGTTAAATCCTCTTCATCTCTATAAAATTCTCTTCGGACTCCGGATGTATGATGACCGATAAGTACTGTTTTTGCACAAACAACCAACGGTTTTCTTTCTGTTCTCACGAAGTCTACTGCTTTTTTCATCGCTTCATAGCTTTCTGTGAAATCAGTTCCATCCACCCGCATTCTGCTTAATCCGTTGAATCCGGATACAAAATCATATGCATCGCAGGTTCTTGCTTCTTCCTTTGTTACGGAAATTCCCCATTCATTATCCTGAACAAGGAAAATAATAGGAAGTTGATGTAAGGCTGCAAATTGTAAAGCTTCGCTTACTTCACCTTCTGTCACTGAATTATCTCCAAGGCTACAAACGACAACCGGATTGTTTTCAAACTGTTGAAGATTAAAGTCCTGGATATACTTTAATCCCTGTGCAACCCCTGTTGTAGGGATTGTTTGCATTCCTGTAGCGGAACTCTGGTGAATGATCTTTGGTTTATTTTCATCCCTGCTTGAAGGGTGAGAGTAGTAAGACCTTCCTCCTGAAAATGGATCGTCAGCTTTAGCCAGCAATTGAAGCATAAGTTGATAAGGCTCAAATCCTATCCCTAAAAGAATACTTTCATCCCTGTAATAAGGAGATACCCAGTCTTCTTTTTTCAATTGATATGCTGTGGCAAGCTGAATGGCTTCATGGCCTCTTGAGGTGCTGTGGACGTATTTGCAAACATTTCGGTTTTCTTCATAAATGTCTGCCATAGCCTTGGCAAGCATCATATGATTGTACGCTTTAAGTAAAATATCCTGAGAAACTTTTTCGTGAAGTGCATTTTCCATAGAAAGCAAATATACATTAAAAAAACAAAATACTAACAACTGTTAGTATTTTGTTCGTTTTGTCGTATTAAATGCCTGATATTCTTTGATAAAAAGTAAAAAAAAAGGCTTTTCTGCCGATCATGTTTTATAATTTTCTGTGCAAATTTCAGGATGTTGTTTAAAAAAAAAGCGATATCGGTACTAGCCGATATCGCATATCAATTTTATGTGCGGAAAATGATTATTCCTTGATTACTTTCTTGGAAATTGTTTCTTTTCCTGTTTTTACTTCAATGATGTATACTCCTTTTGTGTAAGCAGATAAATCAAGAGGTTCCTTATCGTTGTTTACCACTCCGTTTTGTAATTTCTTACCTGATAGATCATATACCGTGAAGGTTGATTTTTTAGGAGCTTTCAGGATATTCGTAACATCTTTTGTGATGGAAGGAGCAATAGCAAGCTCATTGAATACGCTGGTTTTCGTATCCTGAGTCCCTAATACCTGATTGAAGCCGGTAACAATAATTGAATAATCCTGAGGAGCTGTAGCACTTGGTGTGGCATTATTCTTTAATGTTCCTTTGTGTGATATTTCAATTTTGTAGGTTCTTCCTGCTACAGGAGCGTCTATAACGACTTGCTCTACGTTGTCTACCGTGTTGTCTCCTTTAATCGCCGGAGTCATCGGACTAGTGGCGTTTAGCTTCCAAGGCAGATATACTGTATTTGTAGTTACATCAGTGATTTTAAGATCCAGGTCATTAACCAGTCTTGATGCTCTGTTGTTGTATGCATCATCCCAGGATACGCCTGCTGCCGGTAATTTGTACTCAGGGTCAATCCATGAGATGGTAACTTTAATTGGAGTATCACCTGTCGCTAAGATATTTTTCGTGTTTACAGCTCCGTTATTTAATGTTTCATTATTGAAAATTACCGTATTGTTAGATTTTCCTACTAATAATTCAGCTCCTTTTTTAGCATCGATGAAACCCCATCCGAACCATGGATCCGGGCCTACATTTCCAGCTTCTGCAGCAGAGTGGATCATTAATGTTTTCGCAGCAGCAGCATTTAATTCCGCATTGTTGAATAATTGCTTATTGATCTGTGTCCAAAGACCGATTACCCCTGTAACGACCGGTGCTGAATAAGAAGTTCCGTCTCCAACTGTTAAGCTTTGGCTACCTGTAGTATCCTCTGCTGTAGAAGCGCTTCCTACACCTGTTCCTACTGCTGTAATATCCGGTTTGATTCCTCCGTCATCTCTAGGACCCGCGCTGCTGTAATTTGAATGAACGACATCTCCGGGAACGGTATATCTTCCTGAATTGGCTGTAATGATATCTGTAGCACCTACCACGATAATATTTTTTGCCAAAGAACCAGGTCCGATACAGTCAAATCCTTGAGAACAGTTGGTTGTTGGTTTTGTGTCTGTGGCAGCAAATGCAACAGGAGCGTTGTTATTATCTGTATAATAGGTAGGTAATGGAGTCGGAGTTGGATAATCAGGGCCATATCCAAAATAATTTCCTGATGACTTTACTATGATATACGTTGGATTGTTATAGACAATAGCGTCATAATTCTGATCATTAATAAAGTAAGTTCCTTGTAGGTCCATTGAAGTATTCGGACTGTCAAATATACCACCCCAAACCCATGCGTTGGATCCGTTTACTGTTTTTACATCCCAACCTGCGTTTACACCATATGAATGGTTTGAAATCTTAGGCTGTGCAGTCAGTATCTTTTGGAATACTGTACTGGTAGCAGTTTCTCCAGGTAATATTGAGCTTCGGAAAGCATAAGAGTCAATAGTTGAATTTTTTGCTATCCCCTGAAAATTAATTGTTTTGGTAGTTCCATTGGTAAAGGTTACTGTCTGGGTATAAGGTTTAGCTCCAATAAATCCTGAAACCGAAGTGGCATGAGCAGAATAGTTCATTGTACTTGCTTCCTTATTGGTAATTCTGTTGGTTGCGTTATTAAAGAAAACATGTCCCGCAAAAGCTCTTCCACCGTCAAATATTGTGTACTTAATATTTTCACCATTGAAAGACCCTGTCAGGCCGGTTACCGTCCCATTTTGAAGAAAATCAGAATTTGAATTTTTGATCTGATCCATATCTTCATTTTTGTTAAATAATGGCTTCCCATCTGGCGTAAATCCAACTAAAGTAGATTTTTGTTCTTCAATTTCCTGCTGAACTTTTAAATCTCTACTAGTGTTTCCGTAGCGTTTTGCCGCATAATTATCAAATTTTGCGTTGTTTTCCCGGTTCTGTTTCGCAAACTCTCTTTTTAGTCCTTCATTGTTTTGCGCACTTATCAATGTGATGGCTAAAGTGCTGATCAAAAGTAAATGTTTCTTCATAATAGTTGTTGAATATTTAAAAAAATGTAATTTGTCAAATGTATGGTAAAATATTTTAAAATCGAATATTTTCATTAAATAATTCTAATTTTTTAATGTTAAAGTTTAAAACGTTTATAGATTGGAGTTATTTTATTTTTTATAATCTCATGGTTGTTATTAGAAATTTCATAATTTTATAGATACGGTCTATATCTCAATTAAAGTATTAATTAGAAAAAATGAAGTAACTTTACATTCTATTTCCTAAAAAAGTTAGAAAATTATATGTATTTAATTTTTGACACAGAAACAACCGGTTTACCAAAAAATTTCAACGCTCCGCTTTCAGATTCGGATAACTGGCCCAGAATGGTTCAGATTGCATGGCAGTTACATGATGATGATGGGAACCTGATCGAAAACCAGGATTATATTATAAAACCTGAAGGATATGATATTCCCTTTAACGCAGCAAGAATTCACGGGATTACTACCAAGATTGCCAATGAAGAAGGTCGTGATCTTGAAGAAATCCTTAAGGAGTTTTCTGAAGTACTGAACAGAGTAAGGGTAGTATCCGGACACAATGTTGAGTTTGACTACAATATCGTAGGTGCAGAATTTTACAGAAAAAATATAAAAGATAACCTCCAGGAAAAACCAAGAGCAGACACCATGATTCTTGGAACTGATTATTGTCAGTTAGGCGGTGGGCGTGGAGGCCGCTATAAGTCTCCTAAACTTGAAGAGCTTTATGAGAAGCTTTATGGTCATAAATTTGATGAAGCACACAATGCTGCGGCCGATGTAAATGCTACAGCAAGAGCTTTCTTTGAGATGATGAGGATTGGTGTCGTTCCCGCTGAGGTACTCAAGATTTCTGAAGACCAGCTGGCTTATTTCAAAAGCCTCTATCCGGACCCGATAAAGCCTTTTAATATTGTTGTCAGAAGACAGGTTGCTGATTTTAATAATAAAAAGAAACAACAGGATTTCGGGAGTATTGATGAAATTGACTTAGGTAAATATTTCAATTTTGACAATCATAGTGTGTTCTCAACATTGATGGCTACTACAAGCATCAACGATTTGATTAAAAAAGCTTCTGATGATAACTTTCCTGCCGTAGGAATGGTGGATCTCGGAAATATGATGGGAGCTTTTAAATTCGTTTCTGCAGTAGAGGCGGCCAATGGAGACAGGGCAAAAAAACATAAAGAATATTTAGCAAAAAAACAGGAGGCCGAAGAAAACGGATTGGAATTTAATGAAGAAGAACCGCTTTCCGAACCGTTGATTCCTGTTGTAGGTTGTGAGTTTTATATCTCAGAACGTTACGAACAGAAGCAGTTTACCAAAGATGATCCGGATAGAAGAACGCAGGTGGTACTTTTGGCAAAAGATTTTAACGGATACAAGAATTTAGCAAAACTTTCAAGTATCGGTTTCCTGAAAGGTTTCTATTTTGGGGTACCAAGGATCAGCCGTGAACTGATTGCTCAGTATAAAGAAGGTGTCATTGCCCTTACTTCAGGAATTCACGGCGACATTCCTGATGCGATATTAAATACCGGTGAACAGAAAGGGGAAGAGCTTTTCAAATGGTGGAGCGATACTTTTGGAGAAGACTTTTATGTTCAGCTTCAAAATCATAAGCTGCCGGAAGAAGAGCATTTGAACGAAGTTTTATTATATCTTGCTGATAAATATAATGTTAAAATATTAGCGCAGAACGAAACCTATTATTCTAATAAGGACGATGCGAATATCCAGGATATTGTAAGCTGTATCAAAGATGGTGAAAAATTAACAACCCCTATCGGAAAAGGATTTGGTAAAAGGAGAGGGCTGGCTACAGGAGAGTATTACATTAAAAATTCTGATGAAATAAAAGAAGCTTTTCTTGCTTATCCTGATGCATTTGAAGCCTATGATGAATTTTTTGCGAAGTTTAAACCTTATACTTTAAAAAGAGATGTCCTCCTTCCTAAATTTGATATTCCTGAAGAATTTATCCATGCAGAAGATGATATAGATGGAGGTAAAAGAGGGGAGATGGCTTATCTTACCCATCTTACCTATGAAGGTGCAAAAAAAAGATATGTTGATACAGGGATTACCGATGAAATTAAAGAACGTCTTGATTTCGAACTGGAAGTTATTGCTAACACCGGATATCCGGGATATTTCTTAATTGTACAGGATTTTTGTAATGAAGCCCGTAATATGGGGGTGTGGGTCGGTCCCGGAAGGGGATCGGCTGCAGGATCCGCAGTAGCTTATTGTATCGGAATTACGAATGTTGATCCCATTAAATATGACCTCCTATTTGAGAGATTCCTGAATCCGGAAAGGATTTCGATGCCGGATATTGATATCGATTTTGATGATGAGGGAAGAGATCGTGTAATCAAGTGGGTCATTGAAAAATATGGACAAAGTCAGGTCGCTCAGATCATTACTTATTCGGTTCTTGGGGGGAAATCGGCTATTAAAGATGCCGGAAGGGTTCTTGATGTTCCGATTCCGGATACCAATAATATTGCCAAGCTTATTCCTTCAACGCCAGGGATGAATATTGCGAAAGCACTCGCAAAATATGAAAAGCTGAAACCTGAAGAGCAGATGCTCGTTGATGAGATGAGGTATGTTCTTAATAGTCCTGATGACTCACGTCACGGAGTGCTGGCAAGTGCCAAGAAGATGGAAGGATGTATCAGGAATACCGGTATCCATGCCTGTGGAGTGATCATTACTCCGGAGGATGTAAGTAATCTGGTGCCTGTAACCATAGCAGCGAAAGATGCTGATATTCTCGTTTCACAATTCGATAACTCGGTAGCGGAAAGCGCGGGACTCCTGAAGATGGACTTTTTAGGTCTTAGAACTCTTACAATCATCAAAGATGCCTTGAAGCTCGTTAAAGCAAGGTATGGCGTTGATATTGACCCGGATCTTATTCCGTTGGATGATGCCAAAACCTATCAGTTGTTTAAAGAGGGAAGAACGGTTGGGATCTTCCAGTACGAAAGTCCCGGAATGCAGAAGTACATGCGTGAGCTTAAGCCTACGGTTTTTGCCGATCTTATCGCCATGAATGCCTTGTATCGTCCCGGTCCGATTAAATATATCCCGAACTTTATTAACAGGAAGCACGGGATTGAAGAGATCGTCTATGATTTACCGGAAACAGAAGAATATTTAAAGGAAACATACGGAATTACCGTATATCAGGAGCAGGTAATGCTTCTGTCTCAGAAATTAGCCAACTTTACGAAAGGTGAAGCCGATACCCTGAGAAAAGCGATGGGTAAGAAACAGATCGATGTCCTGAACAAGATGTATCCCAAATTCATTGAAGGAGGGAGAAAAAATAACCTCAATGAAGAAAGGCTTGAGAAAATATGGAACGACTGGAAAGCCTTTGCAGAATATGCCTTCAATAAATCTCACTCGACCTGTTATGCGTTTATTGCCTATCAGACCGCGTTTTTAAAAGCAAATTATCCTGCAGAATATATGGCGAGTGTGATGAGTAATAACATCAACAACACCGACTCCATTACCATGTTTATGGAAGACTGTAAAAGTATGGGCGTAGACGTTCTTGGGCCGGATGTGAATGAATCTCAGTACAAATTCTCTGTAAACGAAAAAGGGCAGGTTCGTTTTGGCTTAGGAGCCATCAAAGGGATTGGTGAAGGTCCGAGTGAGGCCATTACAAAAGAAAGAGAAAACGGAAGGTTTAAAAATATCTATGATTTCTTTGAGAGAATCCTACCTTCCCAGATGAATAAAAGAGTGGCAGAAAGTTTAGTGCTGGCAGGAGCTTTTGATGAATTGGACTCTTTCCACAGAGGCCAGTATTTTGATATCGATATGGCCGGAAAAACAAATCTGGAACGATTGATAAGATACGGACAGAGCTTTCAGGAAAGTAAAAATGAAATGGAACATTCCCTGTTCGCCGATTTTGCTGAGGAAGTTCAGATCGAACAGCCTAAACTGGCCCCTTGTCCTGAATGGCCTAATATGCATAAACTTAATAAAGAAAAGGAAATCATTGGTTTCTATCTTTCTGCCCATCCATTGGATGAATTTAAATTCCAGTTTCAGTTTATGCAGGGGCAGCTTTCAAAAAAAGCGGTGCTGGAAAAGGATGTAGAGGCTAAAGTATCACCGGATGAAACTCCTGTTTTGGAGCCGGATTCACAAGATGATACCGTGGATCTCGTTGAGATTGTTTCCGATGAATTGCCAACCGGGGAAGAAGAAGTGGTGGAAGAAGTTACCAAAAAAGCAGAGCCTAAAGGAAACTTTATGTTTCTGAACCTTGATGAGGTGGATGCTTATAAAGAACAGGCTTTTGCCAATAAGCAGGAAGAGCTGTTTGAAGAAAAAAAGAAAGACTGGAAGACCATTCAGAAAGAAAGAGAAAATGGCGGTGGCGGAAAAGAATATACTGTAGCCGGGCTGATTACCGAATATGTGGTAAAAGATGGTTTCAGAAGCGGTGAAAAAGTAGCATTTGTGACGCTGGAAGATTATTCAGGTTCATATTCTTTCCGTTTAGGAGACAGAGATTATATGAGATTGAAGGAAAAGCTCGAGGTGCAGAGATTTGTTATTTTTAAAATAAAATTTGCCCAGGTGAAAGATGGAAGGGTTTTCGTGAATGTAAATGATGTCATAGAACTTCAGGAAGCCTTCGAAAGGTTTGCGAAAAGTATTTCATTGGTGATGGATGTGATGGATGTACGACCTGAAGACCTGGATTTTTTCAGAACAGTTCTTGACAGAAATAAAGGAAATCAAAAACTGAAGTTCTTCATTAAAAATATAGAAGATGATTCTCATATTGAAGTGCAGTCAATGAAACATTCTGTAGACCTGAATGGAGATTTGATTAAAGAAATTCAACTGCTGAACAAGTATGAGTTCTATCTGAATTGATCAGTAGGAATCTATAAATATCTGAAAAAGTGGCTTTTTGCCACTTTTTTTATGCCGTAATGTAAGTTCAAAGCAACTTTTTTATTATGTTAAATTGGTAGACTGTTGGTTGGGATCTTAATTTTTGTTTCATATTAACTTATTGTATTCCAATTGTTTAAAAAAATAAATCTATTGATTAAATAATTAATAAAATTAAATATTTGTTTAAATTTCATTAAAAATAATGTTGTTTTATTGAATAATATTTACTCATTTTAACTTATTTATGATTTTGGATTAATTATTTTTTTACATTTATCCCCTAATTTTATTTTTACATGTATGAAAAAACTTCTACTATCGTGTATGATGTCACTGGGAATTGGGGCATCAGCACAAATTTTAGTTAATGAAGGGTTCGAAGGTTCAAGCTTACCTTCCGGTTGGACAAGCACCAACGGGGCAGGGACTACTCTGGCAGCAGGAGGTTACGGATCAAGTGCCGGAACCGCTTGTCAGGGAACTAAGGCCGTGTACAAGAATATTTATGACGGTGTACCAAGTTGGAATATGGTGTATACTTCTACAGCTTCCAATGCTACAGCGCTTAATTATTCTTTTAAATATCTCGCCAAGGGATATAACAGCACTGCCATAATTGATGGAACGGTAGCAGCGGATTATTCCGTAGATAATGGTGCAACCTGGGTCACTATCCTTAGCCCGCTGGCGATCAGTGGATCTGCCAATACCATCATACCCTGTACTACAGTTTCCGGATCAATTCCTGCAGGAACGATTCCTGCAGGTGCAGGTTTTAAACTTAGGCTCAAAAGTACAGCAGTAGGTACCGGTGATTTTTATATGGGATTTGACGATGTTCAGCTTACCCAGGATATAATAAGCCCACCGGCGTGTAACACGATTTCGACTCCTGCCAATGCCGCTACAGGAGTTTCTGTTACCCCTACTATCACCTGGGCTGCAGGCACAGGAGGAACTAACGGATATAATCTGTATTTAGGGACAACGCCGGGCGGAAACAATATAATCAACGGATTGGATGTAGGAAATGTTACCAGCTATTCAATTACAGCAGCTAATGCATTGAGTTATTCTACCCAGTATTATGCAACGATAGTTCCGAGAAATGTTATAGGTTCTGCAACAGGATGTAATGGATCCAGTTTTACCACAACAACAGTTCCTTGTCCTGCTGTTTCTGCTCCGGCAGCATCAGCTGTAAATGTATCGGTGAATCCAACTTTCACCTGGTCAGCCGTAAGTGCAGCGACAGGATATAAGTTGAGGATAGGAACTACAGCAGGAGGTTCTGATGTACTCAATGATTTTGATATGGGTAATGTTACCAGCTATACCTTGCCAACCTCTCTCAATAATGCCACCACTTACTACTATACAGTAAAATCATATACGGCGACCAGCCTTTCCGCATCCTGTACTGAAAAAATTTTTACAACAGTATGCTTACCTACTTCGGCGCCTTATTCTCAGAATTTTGATACTACCCCCACAGGTTCATCGTCAAACGTTAATGCACCAACGTGCTGGTCATACGTAGAAACGTCCGGCAGTGCAGGTTACGGATATGTATCTTCTACCTCTCCATCTTCCACTCCGAATTGTTACATTTTATTTAACAGTACGGATACTACAGGAAATGTGATGTTGGTTTCTCCGCAGACAACCAATTTGACAAACGGAACAAAAAGAGTTAAATTCATGGCAAAAGGCGGAAGTACAGGATATACGATGTTCGTAGGAACTTTGTCTGATCCTTCTAATCCGGCGTCTTTTGCAGCAGTAGGTAATAGTATTGCGATCACAACTTCCTGGGCGTCATATGTTGTTAATATTCCTGCGGGATCAAATCAGTATCTGGCTTTCAAGCATGGCTTGGGAGGTACTTCAAGATCAGTGTATATTGATGATGTTGTGGTGGAAGATATTCCTTCATGTCTTGAGACTACCGGGGTTACGGTTGGTGCTGTTACCCTGAATTCTGTCGATATTTCATGGACAGCTCCTTCTACACCTCCGGCAAACGGATATGATATTTATTACAGTACGACCAACGTAGCACCTCTGCCTGCTACGGCGCCAAGTATTACTGCTGTTGCCGGTACATCTGCAACTATTCCCGGCTTATTACCATATACCACTTATTATATCTGGGTGAGATCAAGATGTAGCGGCTCAGATCAGAGTGTATGGACCTCTGCCGTGTCTGCTTATACGGGACATTGCATTCCTACAGGAGGTAGCAGCAATACCTTATATTACTATACTAATATTACCACGAATACTTTAGGGTATAATAACCTTGCCTACACGGCTGCATCATATTCGGCATACGTAAATAATTCATCTACATCGTTCTCCGGAACTGCAGGAGGAAATATTGATTATTCATTAAAAGCATCAGGAGGAGGTACGTACTACTATTATATCTGGGTAGACTGGAATAATGACCTTGACTTTAATGATGCGGGTGAGACTATGCTTGCTGCTACCACAGCCTATGCTGCAACGGCTTCAGGATCTTTCGCAATTCCTGCCGGCCAGCCGATGGGAGACTACAGAGTGAGATTCGGGCAGTCTTATAGTGGTACTATTACATCTTGTGGACCGGCCCCTTCAGGAAACTATGTTGACTTTACCCTGAGTGTTGTTGCACCGGCAACATGTATTCCTCCGACGGGAGTTGCTGTTTCAAATATAGCCGCAGATTCTGCTGCAGTGTCTTGGACGGCTTCTACAACGCCTCCGGCTGCGGGTTATGATATGTATTACAGTACTTCAAATACGGCTCCCACAGCATCTACGGTTCCTGTTATTTCGGGTGTGACCGGAACATCTCAGGTTCTTACTACGCTTACTCCTGCAACTACATACTATGTTTGGGTAAGATCCCACTGTAGCGCCAATGATACGAGCGCCTGGTCTGTGTCTGCTAACTTCAAAACAGCTTGTGCAGCGGTATCATCGTTGAATGAAAACTTTGATTCATCAGTTGTTGGAGCGCTTCCTTCATGTTGGCTAAGTATCGGTTCTATGGCGAGCTATGCCAAAGTTTATGCCCTTTCCGGAACAATGATAAGTGCTCCTTATGCATTGTATCTTTATACTGATAATTCTGGTACAGGAATGGTATCTACCCCTGAGCTCCTTAATCTGGATTCTAATAATTATATGATTAGCTTTAAAGGAAGAGCAAATCTTACTGCAGGTGGAGTTGTTCAGATAGGATATTTAACGGATCCTGCCAATACCGGTAGTTTTGTGGTATTGGGTACTTATACAACCACGGGTACTACGGTTATTGATAACTATTCGTTGAATATTACCGGAGTTCCTGCCGGTGTTAATAAGCTTGTGCTTAAGCATACAGGATCTCCTGCCAATAGTGTGTTGATTGATGATTTTAATTTCCAGCTTGGTAATCTGTCAACTTCTGAGGTGACAAGGGATAAAAACGAAATCAGACTTTATCCTAATCCGTTCTCTGAAATTGTAAACATTTCCGATGTTTCTAAAGTAAAATCAGTTCAGATTGTTGATGCGGCCGGCAGAGTGGTGAAAACCATTGAAAATCTTTCTTTATCTCTTCATGTGGGAGATTTGAAACAAGGAATGTATTTAGTGGTATTGAATATGAAGGACGGCACCAAACAAACGATTAAAACCATTAAAAAATAATATTTATAAACATCATAAATGAGAGACTTCCTGTAGGGGAGTCTCTTTTTTTATTGCCTTAATTTTAAAATCTGTAAAATATTTTTAATGCTATTGGTTAAATATTGAAATTATCTCATATTAATTAAAAATTTATTTTTAATGGTCTTGATTTAATTTTTTTATGTATTTATTGCTTAATTTATTTAAATTTGAGTAAAATAATAATATTATATGAAAAAGATTTTACTTGTTAATTTTCTTGCAATCGGAGCTTTATCCTTTGCCCAAACCTATTGTATTCCCGAATTTGCCAGTGGTTGTGATGGGGGAGACCAGATAGACTCCTTTATAATTCCTTCAGTAGGATTTACCCATCAGGGGACAGGCTGTTCTACAGGTGCTTATGGAGATTACACCTCCATGACTATTAATCTGAATGCCGGATTAAATTATGATTTTTCTGTAACGCATGATTACGGAGATCAAAACGTACGTATTTGGATCGATTTCAATAATGACGGAACTTTTGATGATACGGATCCTGAGCTTGTAGCATTGGGAACGAGTGAAGAGGTGAATGGTACAAACGTTACGTTAGGTACAATCAGCATTCCTGCTACCGTTACTCCCGGCACCTACAGAATGAGGGTCGCAGACAGGTATTCAAGTCAGCCAATCCCTTGTAACATCTCAGGATATGGGGAAGCACATGATTATACGGTTGTTATTGGAGCGGCTCCAAGCTGTCTTGCTCCGGGCGGGTTAGCTTTATCTGCCATAACGCCTAATTCTGCGCAGCTTTCATGGACAGCATCTACAACTGTTCCGGCTAATGGATATGAGTACTATTATTCTACTTCCAGTACATCGCCTACGGCAACTACCGTTGCCTCAGGAGCCAGCAGTACATTGACGGCTACTTTATCATCACTGTCACCGGCCAGCGTCTATTATGTATGGGTGCGTTCGGTTTGCAGCACTACGGATAAAAGTGCGTGGTCACAGCAAAAGACATTTACTACGGCCTGCGGGGTAATGAATGTTCCATACGTACAAAATTTTGAATCTGCGGCAGTGCCCGGTTTACCATTATGTACGGAAGTTGTGAATAGTGGAACAGGAAATGAATGGGAAACTTACAATTACGACGATAATGGATTTACAGGGAAGACACTTCGCTATTCATACAGTTTCTCAAATGCGGCCGATACATGGTTTTTTACCTCTGCTATAAACCTTACTGCCGGGGTTAGCTACAGAATAAAGTACAAATATGCCAATTCAACCGGAACTACAGTTTATCCTGAAAAACTAAAAGTAGCTTATGGGACTTCCGCCACAAGTGCAGATATGACCCATGCATTGGCAGATCATCCGGATATCGTTACAAGTACTGCTACCAGCAATTTTGTAGATTTCACCCCTACGACTACAGGTGTATACTATTTTGGATTTAATGCCTATTCTGATGCCAATATGAATCAGTTATATGTGGATGATATTGCAATCGATGTTACACCTACATGTAGTGAACCTACGGCACTGACGGTTTCAAATATAACTACAACGGGAGGTACGGTATCCTGGACAGCAGCAACTCCGGCTCCAGCAAACGGATATGATATGTATTACAGTACAGCGAATACCGCTCCAACTGCAACAAGCACTCCTAATGCTACAGCAATTACCGGTACAACATACACAATCCCGTCATTATCCCCTTCCACCAAGTATTATATCTGGGTAAGATCTGCATGTAGTGCAACGGATAAAAGTGCGTGGAGTGAACTCACTACCTTAACTACCTTATGCTCAACCGGTAATCTTCCGTATATCGTTGATTTTGAAAATGCTAGTATTCCTAACCTTCCCGGTTGTACAGAAAATGTGAATGCCGGATCAGGTAATGATTGGGAAACAGATTCTGAACCTTTTGATATTCAGGGGTTCTCAGGAAATGTACTGAAATACGGATATAGCTTTTCCAACCCGGCAGATGCATGGTTCTTTACACAGGGCTTAAGTCTAACTGCGGGAGTGCAATATACCATCAGCTATAAATACGGAAATAATTCAACTACTTATACTGAAAAGATGAAAGTAGCTTTTGGAATCTCAAGAGATGCTTCAGCAATGATTAATCCAATTGCAGATTATCCGTCAATCAATGATAATACGGTAAATACAGCATCTTTAACATTTACCGTTCCTGCAACGGGAGTATATTATTTCGGTTTTAATGCTTATTCAGATGCGAACCAGGATAATCTTTATCTTGACGATATTACTATCACGAATGGAAACCTGGCAACTTCAGAGATTGGACCGAAGAAGAACGATCTTAAAGTATACCCGAATCCGTTTACAGATGTACTGCATATTTCTGATAGTAAAAATGTAAAAAATGCTTTTGTAACCGATGCTGCGGGAAGGTTGATTAAAACAATCGAAAACCCAGGTACAACAATTTATTTGAACGATCTCAAACAAGGACTGTATCTGATTACTTTAGAAATGAAGGACGGCGGAAAACAGACTGTTAAAGGAATTAAAAAGTAAATACTCTTTTTGTATAAAAACAGAAAAGTGGATCCTCAGGATTCGCTTTTTATAAGACAAATCGAGACATAGAATTAAAACAATCAGGTAGTAGAACTACTTAACTGGTTTATAGAAAAAAGGTTGGGCGAAAATTTTCGCCCAACCTTTTATATTATGAGTTATCCTTTACTTATCAGGAACGGGCTGTACCTGTCCCGTATTCATCCAATCGAAAACGGTAGGGAAGAACATGACTAGGAAGAAATAAATAATGATCATCAGCACGACTAGTGCAAAAAGAATAACGACTAGACTATTCGGTTTGTTTTTCTTTTGTGGTTCCATGATTTTGTGGTATTTGGTGAATAAATTATATCGATATCAAATATCAAGCTAATTTCTTGCCACACTGTTTGCAGTACCTTGCATCATCATCAATATCTTCGTTACCACAACGGTCACATATCTTTTCAAGGTTCTGCCTTTTATTTCTCATTTCTGCAGTTACAATCCCGGTGGGAACAGCAATAATAGAATAACCGGCCAGCATGAGAACAACCGCGAAAAATTTGCCTAATGGGGTGATAGGAGACACATCACCGTATCCTACAGTGGTTACAGTAACTACAGCCCAGTAAATAGACTGTGGAATAGTTTCAAAGCCCTGCCTGCCGCCTTCTACCATAAACATCAGTGAGCCTACGATCACGGAAAAAATAATAAGGAATAAAAGGAAGATATATATTTTTCTGGAGCTGTTTTTTAAAGCCCGTACGATGAGGTAGCCATCGTTCATAAAATCCAGTAAATTAAAAATCCTGAAGATTCTCAACATTCTCAGCATTCTGAAGATCAGAAAGTATTTGGTGACCGGAAAGAAAAAGCTAAGATAAAACGGAACCAACGCCAGGAAATCAATGATTCCGAAAAAACTGAAGATATAGGACCGCTTATTTTTTAATACCGCAATACGCATAGAATACTCGGCTGTAAAAAAGATTGAGATAATCCATTCAAGGATGATGAACGTATAATGGAACCTTCTGTCGAGCTGTGGTACACTTTCCATCATGATGATGGCTGTACTCGCAAGAATTAATGATAATAATATAATATCAAAAAGTTTTCCGAGCCTGGTATCAGAGCGGTAGATAATTCTATACAGATATCTTTTCCAAAGTTTATCCTCAGGAACAAGATTATGTTCTCTTTCCATGTAAGTTAAGTTATTTCACAACGAAGTTAGTAATTTACATAAAGTATAAGGTAAATATATGATTGTTAAAATGAAATTCCAAATGTTAAAAGTTTTTTAGTCGTTAAAAAGTGAATTATTAATATTTAATTTTTTGATTTACAGTTGATTATATAATATAAAATACGAATAAAAAATGAGAAATAAAAATTTATTTTTTAACATATTTTAGAATCTAGTTCGTAATTTTATTCAACAAAATCTAATATCATGAGAAAAATATTAACATTTTTTATTCTTTTGTTCATATATGGTTTTGTATATGCACAAGTAGGTATTGATACTACCACTCCCAATGGGGCGACAGTATTAGATATTGTTTCCAATCAGAAAGGAATTCTTATCCCTCGGCTTACCGATACCGACAGAGATACATACCTTGCTGACAATAATGCTTCCACAGTGCCACCTGCAGGTGTTGTGAATGCTAATCTTACCGCAGGAACTCTTATTTTTAATACGACAACCAACAATTTCCAGTATTGGGACGGTACCCTCTGGAGACAGCTTTTTGTTCCCACATCCTCTCAGGCTGGTAATGACGGTGTCGTTAAGGTGAATTCTGGAAACGCAAATGTAAAACCCTCTTTTAGTTTAAGTGCAGCAGGCAGCGGCTACGGGGCAAGACAACAGGTAACGTATACCGTACCATTGGTCTTTGCTGCAAGCCCTACGACCAGTTGGCCGGAAACTACTGTTCCTTTTCCGGGAGTTACAGCAAATATTTATACTGCTGCTACCGGAAAATGGAGGGAAAATGAAATTCACGGGCAGGTTCATATCTGGAGACTTATTGCCAATATTACTCCGGGATCCAATTCCTCAGGGTCGGTAAAGGCAACGTTTAAAAACCCCGATTCCGGGTTTGAAGTCAATTCGATCCAACTTGTTCCGAGCGGTTCAAACGGGGTGGGTAATCTTTTGACATTTTACTTTTATACCATTGCTGATCCTGCAAGTTTAGATCCCGGAAGAGGATATCAGCTTTTTATGGAATCTGATATAAGCTGTACTGTAGTAGTAGATTCATTTACCAGAGTGTCACTTTTCAAAGACTAGTTATATTTATTTTTCATGTTCAAACCGGCCACAGCAGGCCGGTTTTTTATAATATATTCTGCACTATTTTTTCTTTAATCATGGTAAAATTAATATCTTCGCCGTAATTGTAAATTTTAGAAACCCATGAAGCTAAGGACTGTAATTGCAAAAATTGAAGAGGAAATAAGTATCAGACAGGCAGAAGATTTTGATAATGTAGGTTTATTATGTGGTGTTCCAGATCGCGATGTTTCCGGAATTCTTGTGTGCCACGATGCATTGGAAAATGTAGTACAAGAAGCTATAGACAAAAATTGTAATCTGATTGTCTGTTTTCACCCCATCATTTTTTCGGGACTAAAGTCTCTGACAGGAAAGAATTACGTAGAAAGAGCAGTGATGAAAGCCATTGAAAATAAAATTGCCATCTACGCTGTTCATACAGCCTTTGATAATGATTTTTTTGGTGTAAACTATGGAATATGCAGCCAACTGGGGCTCAGGGAAATGAAAATCCTCCAACCGAAAGAAAACAACCTCAAACAACTCACCGTCTTTGTTCCTAAAGATCACTCGGAAAAAGTGAAGGAAGCTATGTTTTCAGCCGGAGCAGGAAATATCGGATTCTATGATGAATGCAGTTTTACCATCAACGGAAACGGAACATTCAGACCGGTTGAAGGGTCAAATCCTTTTTCCGGACAGCAGAATATCCGCGAAAATGCTGATGAAGATATGATCTCCGTAATTTTTGAAAATTATAAAGAAGGACAAATTGTCGGCGCCATGAAGACAGCCCATCCTTATGAAGAAGTAGCGCATCAGATCTATACCCTTGATAATAAAAATCACCACGCAGGACTAGGGATGTATGGTGACCTGGAAGAAGAAATGGACGAAAAGGACTTTTTGAATTTTGTAAAAGGAAAATTTAATCTGGAAGTCATAAAACACTCTTCCTTTACCCGGAAAAAAATTAAAAGGGTAGGGGTTTTAGGCGGTTCAGGAGCCAGCGGCATCAGAGCTGCCCTTTCTAAAAAATGCGATGCTTACCTCACCGGAGATATTAAATACCATGACTATTTTCTGGCTGAATCTAAAATGCTGATCTGCGATATAGGGCATTATGAATCAGAACAATTGGTAACCCAACAATTATTTGAAATTTTATCACAAAAATTTAGTACATTTGCAATTTCAAAATCTATTGAAAAAACAAACCCAGTAAATTATTTCATTTAAATATGGCAAAAACCAACGATATTTCAGTTGAAGAAAAATTAAGAGCTTTATACGATTTACAGATCATTGATTCAAGATTGGATGAAATCCGAAATACTAGAGGAGAATTGCCAATTGAAGTTGAAGATCTTGAAATCGAGATTGAAGGTCTTGAAAAAAGAGCTGAAAAATTTCATGCAGATATCAAAGATCAGGACGATCAGATCAAAACAAAGCATGAAGTTATTAACCATGCTAAAACTTTAATTGAGAAATACAAATCTCAGCAGGATAACGTAAGAAACAATAAAGAGTTTGAAGCATTAGGAAAAGAAATCGAATTCCAGGATCTGGAAATTCAGCTTGCTGAAAAAAGAATTAAAGAATTCGGAGCTAAAATTGCTCACAAAAACGAAACTTTAAGCGAATTGAATGCAAAGATCGAAGATTTGAAAAGCCACCTGAAATTCAAAAAAGAAGAATTGGATGGTTTGATCTCTGAAACTCAAAAAGAAGAAGAATATCTTTTAGAGCAGTCTAAAGAATTTGCGGGTAAGATCGATGAAAGATTATTAGCTTCTTACAACAGAATCAGAACAAACTCTATCAATGGTTTAGCGGTAGTAGGATTAGAAAGAGGAGCTCCGAAAGGATCTTTCTTTACCATTCCTCCTCAAAAACAAATGGAAATTGCTCAGAGAAAAAAAATCATTATTGATGAGCACTCTGGGAAAATCCTTGTTGATGACGAGTTGGTAATGGAAGAAAACGAAAAAATGAAATCTGTAATTAAATTCTAATTACTGATTTTTTACATACTACAAAGCTGTTTCAGAAATGAAGCAGCTTTTTTATTTTGCTAAAACACGTACCACACCAATATCTTCACAAATAGCAACGGATTATTCTTAAGCTTTTTTGTCATTCTGACGAAGGAGGAATATCAACAGAGTATTCAGGAGTACAAGGCTACTTTTGTTACGGAATGATAAATAACCATTAAGAGAAACGGGCCTTTGAATTATCCTCCTGCTTGGCTATACTTAAAAGATAAAAATACACAGAAAAAAACCGCTTCATTTTGAAGCGGTTATTATGTTATTCATGATGCTCATACATCTTGTTATACAGACTAATAAATTTCTCTTTGACAGCTTTCCTTTTCAATTTCAGGGTCGGGGTCAGAAGTCCTGCTTCAATACTCCAGACTTCAGGGGTAAGCTCTATTTTTTTGATTTTCTCCCAGTTTCCAAGATGTTCGTTGATTCCTTCAATCTCTTTCTCAATCCTTTGCTTTAATTCCTGACTTTGTGCAATTTCTTCAGGGGCAGAACCGATGTTCAGATTATTTCTCATCGCCCAGCTTTTGGCAAATTCAAAATCGGGTTGTACTAAGGCACATGGCATTTTTTCGCCATCACCAACCACCATGATCTGCTCAATAAATTTGGATGCTTTTGCTAAATTTTCAATCGTCTGCGGAGCAATATATTTTCCGCCGGATGTTTTGAACATTTCTTTTTTACGGTCTGTGATCTGCAAGAAACCATCACTGTCGATATGTCCTATATCTCCCGTTTTGAAAAATCCGTCTTCCGTAAATGCTTCTTTTGTCATTTCTTCATTCTGGAAGTAACCTTTAAACACAGAAGGGCCTTTTACGGTAATCTCTCCATCTTCCTGAATTTTTACCTTTAAATTATCCAAAGGAACTCCTACCGTTCCCACCTTCATTTTTTCAAAGCTGTTTACGGAAATTACCGGCGATGTCTCTGTTAGTCCGTACCCTTCCAGTATAGGGATTCCTGCATTCTGAAATATCAGATTCAGTCTGGTAGATAATGCGGCAGAACCCGAAACTAAGGTAACAATTTCCCCGCCAAGACCTTCTCTCCATTTAGAAAATACCAATTTATCAGCAATAATCTGCTGGATCCCCGAAGGTTTCGAAATTTCCTTTTTCTTTGAGATTAAATTTAAAGCCCAAAAGAATATTTTTGATTTTAATCCTCCAGCCGAAGAACCCGTGTTGTAGATTTTATCATATACTTTTTCCACCAGTCTCGGTACAACAGTCATGTAATGAGGCTTTACCTCTTTTACGTTTTCGCCCATTTTATCAATGCTTTCTGCAAAATAGATTGAAAAACCGTTGTATTGGTACAGGTAAAAAAGCATTCTTTCAAAGATATGACAGATCGGAAGAAAGCTTAATGCTCTGCTTTCTTTATAATCTAAACTTTTTTTCTTCGGAATCCTCGGAATCGAACCCAAGACGTTAGAAACTATATTATTGTGGGTCAGCATTACACCTTTTGGCCTTCCTGTCGTTCCTGAGGTATAGATGATCGTTGCCAGATCTTCAGTGTTGATGGCATTAGAAAGGTCATCTACTTCAATTTGGGTAGACTCATCCTTACCCAGGTCAAGAATCTCCCTCCAGTTGGCAGCACCGCTTATGTTGTCGAAAGTAAAAATACCCTGTAGTGTAGGAATATTATGTTTTACTTTCATAACTTTATTCAATAGCTCTTTATCAGAAACAAAACAGTACTGAATCTCCGCATTATTGAAGATAAATTCGTAATCTTCAGGGGAAATGCTTGGGTAAACAGGCACCGAAACAACCCCGATCTGGGATAGTCCGAAATCCATAATCGCCCATTCTGTACGGGAATTGGTAGTTATCAAAGCGATCTTATCACCCGGCTTTATGCCTAGCTTTAGTAATCCACGGGATATTTTATTTCCCTCATTAATAAACTCCTGTGTTGAAGTTTTTTTCCATTCACCATGATATTTGGTTACAAACATGTCCGTTTTAGGATATTTTTCTAAAGCGTAATGTGGAATATCGAATAATCTCTTGATCGTCATGATTTTTTAAGTAATTTATAAAGAATTCTAAATATAAGCATTTTTTTTAATTGTAAAAACTAGAATTCGATAATCGGAAATAAGTTGAATGTCTGCCATAATATTTCCGATCAGATGAAGGATATCGCCGGCAGAAAAAAATTGACTTATTATGAGGTTGTCTTTATTCAGCTTATTTTGTTACACCTTTTTTTTCCATAATATGAGGCGGAAGCTAATGGAAAGACATTTGTTTTCATGACTTCCGGCCTCCTTTATCTCAGCTGTTTTCCCAATTTTAATTTATTTTTCATATTTGTCTAAAAAGTGTAAATTTACGGCTATCTAATTATTTTTTTTATGGACTTTAATTTATCAGAAGAACAGCTGATGATTCAGCAGGCAGCAAGAGATTTTGCACAAACCGAACTATTACCGGAAGTTATCGAAAGAGACCGCGACCAGAAATTCCCTGCAGAACAGGTGAAAAAAATGGGAGAAATGGGCCTTCTGGGAATGATGGTTGACCCAAAATACGGAGGAGCGGGTATGGACAGCGTTTCTTACGTGCTGGCAATGGAGGAGATTGCAAAAATAGATGCTTCTGCAGCTGTTGTAATGTCTGTAAACAACTCACTGGTTTGTGCCGGTCTTGAGAAATTTGCTTCCGAAGAACAAAAAATAAAATATCTTACACCATTGGCAAGCGGAAAAGTGATCGGTGCATTTGCTTTATCTGAGCCGGAAGCCGGTTCTGATGCAACATCACAGAAAACAACAGCTGAAGACAAGGGTGATTACTACCTTTTAAACGGGATCAAAAACTGGATTACCAACGGTGGAACAGCTTCTTACTACATTGTGATCGCTCAGACAGATCCTGAGAAAAAACATAAAGGGATCAACGCTTTTATCGTAGAAAGAGGATGGGAAGGTTTTGAAATCGGGCCAAAAGAAGATAAACTGGGAATCAGAGGAAGTGATACACACTCTTTGATTTTCAATAATGTAAAAGTTCCGAAAGAAAACAGAATCGGTGAAGACGGGTTTGGTTTCAATTTTGCAATGGCTGTATTGAACGGTGGTAGAATCGGTATTGCTTCTCAGGCCTTAGGTATTGCTTCAGGAGCTTACGAATTGGCATTGAAATATGCTAAAACAAGAAAAGCGTTCAAAACTGAAATTATCAACCACCAGGCAATTGCTTTCAAATTAGCTGATATGGCGACTCAGATTACTGCAGCAAGAATGTTGTGCTTCAAGGCAGCATGCGAAAAAGATGCAGGAAAAGATATCTCTGAAAGTGGAGCAATGGCAAAATTATATGCTTCTCAGGTAGCAATGGATACTACTATTGAGGCGGTACAGATTCACGGCGGATACGGATATGTGAAAGAATACCACGTAGAAAGATTAATGAGAGATGCTAAAATCACTCAGATCTACGAAGGAACTTCCGAAATCCAGAAAATCGTGATCTCCAGAAGCATCGCAAAATAACAATTGAATAAAACACACATTACTTATGAAAAAATCTTTGTGGATCACCCTTGGGGTCGTACTGCTATTGTTAGGAGTATTCGTATGGTATAAATATTTCTTCGTATTCGGAGAAGGAGTAAAGTCTGGATATCTGAACTATGCCATGAAAAAAGGGTATATTTTCAAAACCTATGAAGGCAAACTGATTCAGGAAGGCTTTGGAAAAGGCAGAACAGGAGGTATTACAAGCTATGAGTTTGAGTTTTCTGTAGATGACCCGGAAGTTTTCAAACAACTGGAAACCAACAGCGGTAAAACCTTTGACCTTCATTACAAAGAATACAATGGCGCTCTACCGTGGAGAGGAAACACAAAGTTTGTCGTAGATAAAGTTGTGAATATGAAATAAAGAAAGGCTTCCAATACCATTGGAGGCCTTTTTTATGAGTAATAAGTAATAAATGATGAATGATGAATGATGAATGATGAATGATGAATGATGAATGACGAATGATAGTGCTGTTAAGTATCAATGGATAGGTTTTTTGTATCATAACCGTTGTGTCATAACCACTTTTTTCATCCTGTAAGGATCCAAGTCAGGTATTATAAGATCAGTAGTTTCCATTTGTATCAATATCAATATCAATATCAATATCAATATCAATATCAATATCAATGTCAATATCAATGTCAATATCAATAGCGGCGGGCTTTAGCATGCCCAAATAAATAAACCCCGTTCCATTGGCTTTAGCCAAAACCTAATTACTAAGATACAACCAAAACAAAAAAAATCCACCCTTAAGGATGGATCCTGAAACTCTAATGGGAATCTTTATCAGGAATGCTGTTTTGTTTCTTTTTGTAAAAATAATATCCAATACCGCCAATCAAAAACACAGGCCACAAGGGAAGAAGAAAAAGAAAGATGGAAGTAATCACATCCCAGCCCGATTCAATAGCGGCTAATGATTTTCCGCCAAAAGTTTTAGGTTCCTTTTCCACTTCAGTTTTATCTGTAATATTGACATTGATACTGCAGATCGTATTATCTGTATAATTATGCCCTGTAACCTGGATATCTTTGGTGTCAATATCTTCTATATTGCTGCTTAAAGCTTCCATTAAACCGTCAAAATACTGAATTGGAACCTTGATATTCAGATTATAGACCTTTTGGTTCTCATCACGCTGATTAGCAGATTCAGCATAAGACTGGTTTTCACTTTTAACATACCCGTTATTCCTGATGGCTTCTTCTCTGATGATTTCTTTTACCGTTTCAGCGTTATCTGCTCTTACCACAAGATATCCTGTTTTTACCATCTT
The DNA here is from genome assembly GCF_000482305.1 of Chryseobacterium sp. UNC8MFCol. Lineage (NCBI taxonomy): Bacteria > Pseudomonadati > Bacteroidota > Flavobacteriia > Flavobacteriales > Weeksellaceae > Chryseobacterium > Chryseobacterium sp. UNC8MFCol. The sequence goes on along the minus strand of NZ_AXUZ01000014.1, from coordinate 122,651 downwards.
ATCTTTTGACATATTCAGTTCATAGCTGTCGTTCTTAGGCTGTGCCTCTTTGTAAATGATTTTGGTTTCCTTAATAACTTTAGGAGCTGGAACGTTTGTAGCAACCTTTTCAGATTTCTTAACTGTGGAATCCTTTTTCTCAACCTTTGATTCAAGTTTTGTAGAAGCAATTTTGTCCGATAATGAATCTACCATTTTGGAGGTGCTTTCTATTTTCTCCTGAATATCGTTTTTAGCTCCTTCAATATCTTTTATTCTGATACCTGCAGAATCAAGTGCCCGGTTGGCTGTTTTGCTGACATTATCAATAGCATCTGATGCAACTGAAGCTGTACTGTCTATGCTATTGGCAGCTTCTTCCGCTTTAGACACTCCGCCTTTCTGGCTGCACGCAATAAAAGCACCGGATATTGTAACAAGTAATATGAACTTTTTCATAACATTATTTTTTTGATGAAGTAAAATTAGTCATGAAGACTTTGAAGCATTTGTAAATAGAATGTATTCTGGTCGTAAAATTGTAACTGTTATATTTTCAGTATTTTGTATTTGTTTTACAAGAGATTTACAAACTATGCTTATACTGAACTCAGGATTTTAAACGCTCAAATTCTACTTGCTATAAGGTCCAATCGAAGACGTTATGACCACCCCGTCAAAAATTCAGAGAATTTTTGACGGGGTGGTCATAAAAAAGTCCGCAGAAAAACTTCTGCGGACCTATATCTTTAAGCAATTTCGCTTTTAATTAGTTATCCCTGAATTCACTGATAAAGTGAAGCTTCACATTTGGGAATTTCTCCTGCGTCATATGAATCGTAAATGACGAGTCTGCCAAAAATACAAGCTGGTTGTATTTATCTCTGGCAAGGAATCTTTGCTTTAATCTTGCAAATTCTTTGAACTCTTCCGATTTTTCATCAGCTTCCACCCAGCATGCTTTATGCATTGAAAGTGGTTCATAGGTACATTTCGCACCATATTCATGCTCCAGACGGTACTGGATAACCTCATACTGAAGAGCTCCTACGGTACCGATGATCTTTCTTCCGTTCATTTCCAAGGTAAATAACTGGGCAACTCCTTCATCCATAAGCTGATCAATACCTTTAGCCAATTGTTTAGCCTTAAGCGGATCGTTGTTGTTGATATAACGGAAATGCTCCGGAGAGAAGCTTGGAATTCCTTTGAAACTTAGTTTTTCGCCACCCGTTAGAGTATCACCAATTCTGAAACTTCCTGTGTCGTGTAAACCTACAATATCACCGGGAAAACTTTCCTCTACAACCTCTTTTTTATCAGCAAAGAAAGCGTTTGGAGATGAGAACTTCATCTTTTTGCCTTCTCTTACCAATAGATAATTTTCATTTCTCCTGAATGTTCCCGAAACAATTTTTACGAAAGCCAATCGGTCTCTGTGCTTAGGATCCATATTGGCGTGGATCTTAAATACAAATCCTGTAAAAGTACTTTCTTCAGGCTTCACCAAACGGGTATCGCTTTCTTTAGGCTGTGGCATCGGAGCAATGTCGATGAAAGCATCCAATAATTCACGAACCCCGAAATTGTTCAAAGCAGAACCGAAGAACACAGGTTGTAAATCCCCTTTCATATAATCTTCACGATTAAATTCCGGGTAAACAGACTGGATCAGATCAAGCTCCTCTCTTAAAGTAATTGCTGCTTTTTCGCCAATTACATCATCTATTGAAGTATCATTAATATCATCAAACTTAATAGAATCTCCAACTTTCTGTTTTTTCTCTTCCAGGAATAACTGGATATTGTTTTCCCAGATATTATAAATTCCCTGGAAGTCACTTCCCATACCAATAGGTAAAGAAAGCGGGCAAACCGTTAATCCTAATTTCTGTTCTACTTCATCAAGCAAATCAAACGCATCTTTTCCTTCACGGTCAAGTTTATTGATGAAAACCAGCATCGGAATGTTTCTCATTCTACAAACCTGAACCAGTTTTTCAGTCTGCTCCTCAACCCCTTTGGCAACATCAATAACAACGATTACAGAATCTACAGCAGTTAATGTTCTGTAAGTATCTTCAGCAAAGTCCTTGTGACCCGGAGTATCCAGAATGTTGATTTTATGGTCTCTGTATTCAAAAGCCAATACGGAAGTCGCTACCGAGATTCCTCTCTGTCTTTCGATTTCCATAAAGTCGGAGGTAGCTCCTTTTTTTATTTTGTTGGATTTTACCGCACCCGCTTCCTGGATTGCACCCCCGAAAAGAAGTAACTTTTCTGTAAGAGTGGTTTTTCCGGCATCCGGGTGGGAAATGATCCCAAAGGTTTTTCTTTTTTGTATTTCTTTGATTAAGTCTGACATATCGTATTTTGAAGTTGCAAAAATCGTGATTTTTTATGAGGTTTTCAAATTTAAATTCATACAATATGGATCGGAGACCAATCGAAATGGGTGATTGTCTTTAAATAGCACTTTAAATAAACAACGAAACAACATAAATTAATCCAAGGATGGCAAGCGTGAAGAATCCGGCTATGATATACTCAAATGCTTCAAAGTTTTTTACCGGTGGAAAGTCTGGTGTGAGGCTGTATTCTTCAATAGTTTGCCGGCTTATAGTCAGATCCGGACGAAAGCACTGGACTCCTCTCAGAAACTGACGGTACATTTCAAACTGATTACTCAGAATAACATATTCAAAGTTGAAATCTATACTTGTTAGTACAATTTCCCCGGTTGTATTTTTAAGATAGATTTTCAGATACGTTTTCGAATACCTTCCTGTTGTAGTATACATAAATAAGTCTGCTTTCGAATTTCCAGACTGTTGAAGTTCACGGTATAAAATGGTATTGATAATATTATCCCGGCTGTTGTAAAAAGTGACACCACTCTCATTAATGACAGCCTTTTGTACTTTTTCTTCCTTTCGATAGGTTAAAGCGATCATCAGGGCTGCAAAACAGAACATCAGCAGGAATTGGGCCAGAATAAGAATGAAAAAAGTACCCTGATCCTCTTGTAAATATCTTCTGAAGCTGCTATACATATCTTCGGCAATAACTCCTACTACAATAAGAATAATAGTGATAACCAGCCATAGGATTCCGGTCAGAAAGTAAGTAACCGGCTGATTAATTTTAGACGTAACGGATTGGAATTTTTCTGTCATATCATTTTTTTGTTTCAGCTAATAAAATGACAAACCCGATAATGACAAAGGTAATGAGAAGTACCATCAGAATAAGTAACCAGCCGGCCAATGAAACCCCTTTGTGATCAACCTTCCAGGTATCTGAATTAACGGAAAAGCTTTTAAGGGCTGACGGATCTATCCTTAAATCAGGGCGGAAGACGGAGATTCCGTGCATGAAATGGGCATATAAACTGGGTTTATTTTTTACGATGCGAAACGGAAGATTCATATCGATTCGTTGGGTAGATTCATTTTTTTTCTCCGGCTGTACAGTGATTTCCAATAACGGCGCGATTCCGGATCCTATTGGTGATATGGTGTAGACATCAAAATTTTGCTTCGAAGGCCGTAGTGCTGTATACAATATTTTTTTTGTGATTTCATTTTTTGAGTTATAAAATAAAATTCCTGTACTGTCTACAACAATCCTTCGGGCAATACTTTTTCTTTTGATGATGTATTGTCGTGTGACAGGAATAAGAATGAAAAGTGAAATGGCCCAGCATATCAGAGCTGTAGAGAGCATCGTTTGAAATCCTCTTTTATAAATTCCATAAGCAGGGCCGACAACAAAAAGACAGAAAAATAAAACCAGGATTCCCCAGAACGTTATCTGTAGCATAAATGTACCGAACTTGCTAATTTTAGACTCAACCCCCGGAAAAATGACTTCTGTATTTATTTTTGTAATGTTCATGGTATCGGGCTAAATTAAGTATTTTCTTTTTTAGTTGCCTGTAGCAATCAAAAAAATTATCTTTGTTTTCGTTAAATTTTTACAGAAAAAAGCATGGAAAATAGCAAATATCCGAAATTTACTTTCACATGGTGGGGCGCTGTTACTTTGGTGGTGGGATTGTTTGTAGGAACAATGGCTGTTTCGCTGTTCAGCCTTTTTTGGAAAGTTGCTTTCAGAGAAAACCTTGAGCTTAAAGAATGGTTTTTTATGTTGGCTAATTCAGCAGGCTTTTTATCGGCTATTGCTTTTTTTGACTATTTTATGGTGAGACGCACCACAGGGAAAAAACTGAATTTTAACCTGTCGTCAGTTAATTTTTATACCTATCTTTTAATCTTTCCGATGATGGCCGGGATGATGCTCATCTCAGAATTTGTAACCTCTCTTATTCCGACAACGGGATCTTTTTTCGGAGAACTTTATGAATATTTCATGCGGCTTATGAATCAGCTGACGGATGATCCTGTGGTCATGATTGTAATGACCGCGTTGCTGGCCCCCGTTTTTGAAGAAATAATTTTCAGGGGAATTATTCAGAAAGGATTGATTAATAAAGGGGTAGAGCCGTGGAAAGCTATTCTGTACGCTTCCATAATTTTTGGAGTCGTGCACGGAAACCCATGGCAGTTTATCAGCGCTGTAATGTTGGGATGTGTTCTCGGACTGGTATATTATAAAACAAAATCTTTATTAATGCCGATGCTATTGCACGGATTTAACAATCTGGTGCTCTCAGTACTGGTTCTTTACGGTAAAGAAGAAAGTTTTGCAAAAGTTTTTAATGTTTCAGAATGGCTTATATTACTCGTAGGACTTGTGATTTTTTCATTGTTCTATTATCTTTTTATGAAAAAATACAAAGTACATTACGCTGAACTGTAGACCATTTACAGCTAAAAAATAAAATTGAAAATGAGTATAGATATGGAATTATTGGTAGCTACACACAACGAGCATAAAAAAGAGGAAATTCAGCAGATTCTAGGCGGTGATTGTATCGTAAAAAGCCTTACAGATTATGATATTCATGAGGAAATCGTAGAAGACGGAGATTCTTTTCATGCCAATGCTTTAATTAAAGCAAAATACTGTTTTGAAAGGACAGGAATTCCAAGTTTAGGGGATGATAGTGGTTTGGTGGTAGAGTCTCTGGACGGAAGACCGGGAATATTCTCAGCACGATATGCCGGAGATCATGATTTTGCTAAAAACATTGAGAAAGTTTTGGAGGAAATGCAGGGCATAGAAAACAGAAAAGCATATTTTGTTACCGTTTTATGTTATTATGACGAAAATGGAGCTCAATACTTTGAAGGCAGGGTTCATGGAAATTTACTTACCGAAAACAAAGGATTGAAGGGCTTCGGATATGATCCTATTTTCGTTCCGGAAGGATACGACAGAACTTTTGCAGAAATGGATCCTGAAGATAAAAACAAAATCAGCCACCGCAAGCAGGCATTAGATTTATTTATGGATTTTCTGAAAGTAACAGATTGAAAAATTAAATACCATTCAACAAGCTGATCATTCCCCTTCTGCAACAGGTAAAACTCTGATATGACGGGGGAGATTAGTCTTCTTTCTGATAAAATTTATTGTACATTTGTTATCCTAAACTATTGATTTGAGTACTTATTTAACGATATTAGGCTTTAATTCGGCAATTCCGACGATCAATTCTTCCCCCACAGCACAACTGCTTGAGATGGAAGAAAGGCATTTCCTGATCGATTGCGGAGAAGGAACACAGGTTCAGCTGCGAAAAGCAAAAGCAAGATTTTCAAAAATCAATCATATCTTTATTTCCCATCTTCATGGGGATCACTGTTTTGGCCTTCCGGGGCTTATTGCTTCTTTCCGTCTGCTGGGAAGAGAAAACCCTTTGCATGTTTACGGTCCCAAAGGAATAAAAAAGATGATGGAAACTATTTTCCAGATTACAGAAACACACCGCGGTTTTGAAGTGGTGTATCATGAGCTGGATAAAGACTATTCCGAAAAAATCTATGAAGACAACAGGGTAGAGGTGTACACCATTCCTTTAGATCACAGAATCTATTGCAATGGGTATCTGTTTAAGGAAAAGCCTAAAGACAGGCATCTTAATATGAAGGAAATTGCCAAGTACAGCGAAATTGAAACTTGTGACTACCACAATATAAAAGCAGGAAAAGATTTTGTTTTAAGCGACGGTTATGTCCTTAAAAATGAAATACTGACTGTAGATCCGGCCCCGTCGGTATCTTATGCTTTCTGCAGTGATACCCGTTATCTGGAAAGTGTACTGCCGATTATAAAAAATGTGACCGTATTATATCACGAATCCACTTTTCTGCATGACCTGAAAGAAATGGCAGATTATACAGGACATACCACAGCTTTGGAGGCTGCCACTATTGCACAGAAAGCTCAGGTCGGGAAATTAATTTTAGGACATTTTTCCAATAGATATGCTGATCTGACAGTATTTACCGATGAAGCCAGAACTGTCTTTCCAAACTCATTCTTACCGAAAGCTTTGGAAAGTGTAAAAATTTAACTCAATATGCTGAAATTTGAAGAACTGAGAAGTTTTCTTGATGAAAAAGCAGATCAATATAACGCTCCGGATTTTGTTGAAAATGATCCCATACAGATTCCGCACCGTTTTTCATTAAAACAGGATATTGAAATAGCCGGATTTCTGGCTGCAACCATTTCCTGGGGAAATAGAAAGTCGATTATTAAATCTGCAGATAAAATGCTGGATATCATGGGAAACTCACCCTATGATTTCGTACTGAATTATTCTGAAAAAGATTTGAAAAGTCTTGAAGATCAAAGTATTCACAGAACATTTAATGGGCAGGATTTTTCTTATTTCATTAAACAGTTTCACAGGATTTATAATGAAAATGAAAGCCTGGAAAATTTATTTAAAGTAAAAGATCCGGAAGACAATTTTTACCATGCTATTGAAAGGTTCAGAAGTAATTTTCTGGAAGTTGAAAAACACAGAAGCCATAAACATATTAGCTCGCCATATAAAAATTCCTCCGCCAAAAGAATTATTATGTTTCTGAGATGGATGGTTCGAAAAGATAAACGCGGAGTGGATTTCGGAATCTGGGAAAATATAGACCAAAAATACCTTTCGATTCCTTTGGATGTACATACAGGGAATATTTCCAGAAAGTTAGGCTTGGTTTCAAGAACGCAGAATGACTGGAAGACTGTAGAAGAACTGGATGTAGCAATCCGGAAGTTTGATGAGAAGGATCCTGCAAAATATGATTTTGCCCTGTTTGGATTGGGAGTAACTAAGGAATTATTGTAAAAAAACATAGGATGAAAAAATATAACGAGAAAACAGAAATTCTTGAAAAAATAGCAGATAGTATTACCTCTTGGATAGGCTCCATTCAATCGCTGATTGTACATACGCTGCTTTTTATGACTTCGTTTCTGCTTCCGATGGTGAATCTGGTTTCATTTGATAAAATGTTACTGATTTTAACCACTGTACTTTCCCTGGAAGCAATATACCTGGCCATCTTTATCCAGATGTCTGTAAATAAAAGTCACGAAAAAATTGAAGATATCCAGGAAGATATTGAAGAGATCAGTGAAGATATTGAAGATATTCAGGAAGATATCGAAGAGATCAGTGAAGACATTGAAGAAATCAGCGAAGATATTGAGGAGATCAACGAAGACATTGAAGATATCCAGGAAGATATTGAAGAGATCAACGAAGATGAGGACGAAGAACATCATAATGAAAGAGCAAAAAATGTCATCCTGAAAAGTAATGTAAGCTCGAATAAAAACGAAATAAAATCTTTAAAAGATATCATCAACAAGCTCCAGAACGAAATTGAACAGTTGAAAAAAAATGAAGACTAGAATATACCGGAGATAAATTATTGTAATGAAACATGAAAAACAGATCTTTTTATTGGGATCTGTTTTTTATTTGGGGGATTTTATCTGGTCATTTGCGAAAATTGTAAAAATAAAAAAGATTTATTGCTGATAATTGTGTTGGAATAGAGATAAAGCAGGTTATACATTGAAATGTTACGAATAATTTTGTTACATTTGGACAAATGAAAACAAAATGTTAAAATATAGATTAAAAAGCTACTTTTTTCTTTTCATATTTTTATTGACTTCAGTTTCTGTACTTTCGCAGACTGCACCCAACAGAAAAGTGTCGAAAATAAAACCTTCTGCTGAAAGCTTACGGGCAGGAGCATTTATTGATGTAAATGTGGCGTCATATCCTCCTTCAGGATACTCTCCCGCACAGCTCGTTACCGATGTTTTAATCAATGGAGGAACCACCTGTACAACAGCGAGCGTTACCAATGTTACGGTAAGTCCTAATCATGCAGTGGATAATGCCAATAGATTTTGGGGATACTTCCATAAAGGCACCACAAATTTTCCTTTTACGGATGGAATCGTATTAACAACAGGACAAGCAAAAGAAGCAGGGAATTCCTTTATCAATATGCTCAGTAAGAGTGTAGGGACGGGAAGCGATCCTGATCTTGTGGCAGCTACAGGTAATACCTCCACATTGAATGATGCCGTAGCTCTTGAATTTGACTTCGTTCCCAACTCAACCCAGGTGAAGTTTAATTATATATTCGCTTCCGAAGAATATGAGCCGACGAATGACTATCCTTGTACAGGATTTTCTGATGCTTTTGCCCTGCTATTAAAGAAAGCAGGAGATCCTACCTACACGAACTTAGCTATTTTACCGGGAACAGCAGGGCCGGTAAGCGTTACCAATATTATTCCCGGAGGAAATGTGTTCAATTGCGGACCGGTGAATGATGCTTATTTTGCAGGAATGAACAGCCCTCACCTTCAAGTTAATTATTACGGAAGAACAATTCCGTTAACAGCCGTTGCTGATGTTATTCCGGGTCAGACTTATCACTTTAAAATGGTTTTGGCAGACGCCATTGATACCGGACACGACTCGGCAGTTTTCCTGGAAGGAGGTTCCTTCGATATCGGGATCAAAATTGTAGATGAAGCAGGAGCAAGTTTGCCGGGAACAATTAATATGTGCGACAATACCCCGAAAGTATTAAAGGCTCAGGTAGCTGCAATTCCTGGTATGACTTTCCAGTGGTATAAAGATGGCGTTCTGATTCCGGGAGCAACCAATGCTACATATACTGCCGCTGCACCGGGAGTGTATACGGTAAAGGTAATGATACCAGGGAACAACTGCCCGGGAGAAGCTTCCATTACCATTGTGGGAGGAACAAGCCCTACCGTACATGATGCTGTACTTAAGCTTTGCTCAACTCCGGCTCTTACTACTTTTAACTTGGAAGATGCAAAACCCCTTATCAGTACCACTGCCGGTGCCGTATTTAAGTTCTATGCCACCCAGGCAGATGCACAAGCTCAAAATAACAATAATATCACCAACCTCACCAATTATAGCGGAACCGACGGGCAAATACTATACGTACTTGTTTCCAACGGTGCTTTTTGTAGTAAAATAGCTACTTTAACATTAAGAAAAGAGGAAACCCCTGTTGCCCAGCTTACCGCCCCGAGGTTAAAAATATGCGCAGGAGAATCAGTATTATTAACTGCTTCAGGAGGGGTAACCTATCAGTGGGGAGATTCATCAAGTACAGGAGCAACCAGAACCGTAAGCCCAACCCAGACGACAACGTACACCGTGTATGCGATCGGCGCACAAGGATGTAAGTCTTTACAACCGGCTCGGATCACAATCGAAGTGATACCTGCTATTGTCTCCAATGTAAAAGGAGGATATATTTGTAGAGGAGATAAAATTCTTCTGGATGCCGGTTCCGGCCCCGGATATACCTACCAGTGGAGTACAGGCGAAACAAGCCAGACAATCACGGTGGATACTCCCGGAGAATATTCCGTTACTATAAGCAATGGAACATGTTCTAAAGAGTTTAAAGCGCAAGTTATACAAGCCGTTATTCCACAAATTATAAAAGTGGATTATAACGATAAGGGAATGATGGTTCTTACTGCAAGTAATCCTAGTAATGGTACTTTGGAGTATTCGATAGATAATGGCTCTACATGGCAGAGTTCCAATGTATTTACAAATGTACCTCCTAATAAAGTTATTTCCATTCGTGTGAAAGTTAAATTTACAAGTTGTGAAGGTTTCCTTGAGTATTTTACATTTGTCATGAGAAATGTGATTACCCCAAATGGAGATAATATTAATGATATCATTGATTTTAGAGGAGTTAGTAATTATAAAGATTTCCAAGGTCAGATTTTTGACCGCTATGGAAAAGAAGTGTTTAAAGCCGAAAAAATCAGACCCTATTGGGATGGCTTTTTCCAGGGTAAACGCTTACCGACCTCGTCATATTGGTATCAGATTACTTTTGAAGATCCGGCGAGTAAACAACTCACCGTGAAAACCGGATGGATTCTGCTTAAGAATATAGAATAATTTTAAGTAATGATTAAAAGACTGACTATTTTGTCAGTCTTTTTTTGTTATATTGAGAAAAATTAAGTTGATATCCTACGATAAATAAATTTGCGTTAGTAGCAATGTAAATTATGTTAAGTTGAATTTCAATCAAAAAAAATAGTATTTTTGTTTAAAATAATATAAAATGTTAAATAGGAGGACGGAAAATTTATTTTTAGCGTTATTTTTTGCTTTTGTAGGATGCTTCGCTCTTGCCCAAAACAGAGAAAGAACAGCAGTAGCCGTAAAACCTACTGCTGCCTCAATGAGAGCCGGAAACTTTATTGATGTCAATGCCCTCAGTTATCCTGAATCCAGCTACAATATTACCCAACTGGTAAAAGACGTGCTGATCTCAGGAGGAGGATGCGCTACTTCCAATGTAAGCAATGTAACAGTGTCTCCTAATTTACAACCTACCAACCAGAATCGGAGCTGGGGATACTTTAATAAAGCCACTACAAATTTTCCTTTCAGTAAAGGAATTATTCTCTCCACAGGATATGCCTATAAAGCAGGAAATACAAATTACCCGGATCTGAGCGATGCTTTGGGAACCGGAGGCGACAATGACCTGGCAGCCGCATTAAATATTCCGGCTACAGACCTGAGAGATGCTACCTATATAGAATTTGACTTTGTGGCAGCTTCAACAGAAATTACATTCAGATATTTATTTGCATCTAAAGAATATCAGCAGAATTTTCCGTGTACTATTACCGATGGATTTGCACTCCTGTTAAAAAAAGTAGGTGATCCTACTTATACGAATCTTGCGATATTACCCGGAACGGCAGGGCCGGTAAGTGTAACGAATATTCACCCGGCTTACCCCAATTGCGGGCCAAAGAATGAAGCATACTACGGAGGTACCAACACCGCTCAGATCGAAACCAATTTTAATGGACGTACAATTCCGTTGACGGCAAAAGCTACTGTTGTACCGGGACAGACGTATCATTTTAAAATGGTGCTGGCTGACTATCAGGATCCTAATTTTGATTCCGCTGTATTTCTTGAAGCAGGATCATTCGATATTGGAGTTAAGATTTTAGATCCGGCAGGAGTACAGCTGCCGGCTTCTGTGAACATGTGTGACAATACTCCACAGACTTTCACAGCCTCTGTTCAGGCTCCTAACGTTACCTATCAATGGTTTTTAAATAACAATCCGATTAATGGAGCAGTGAATGCCAGCTATACGGCAACACAACCCGGTGTTTATTCCGTTAAAGTTTACGTTCCCGGAAATAGCTGCCCTGGTGAAGCCACTGTTACTGTCGTAGGCGGAACTTCCCCCACTGTGCAGAATGCTACTTTGACTGCTTGCTATGCAGCAGGAAACGCTACTTTTAATCTACAATCAGCTCAGGGATCTATCAGTACTACGCCTGGAGCCGTGTTTTCATATTATGCAACATTGGCAGATGCCAATGCAGGGAATACCAATACCATTCCGAATCCTACAGCATATCCGAGTCCGGGAGGTCAGACGGTATATGTAAGGGTGAGAAACGGATTCTGTGCTAAAGTGGCAGAACTCCAGCTAATAAAAGCTCCGCAGATGACAGGATCTATCGTACCTCCGGTCGAACTGACATGTACCAATTCCCAGATTACCCTGGATGCTTCAGCTTCAGTATATCCTGCAGGAGCGACTTTTAACTGGACAACAACCGGAGGAAATATTGTTTCCGGAGGGAATACTCTCAATCCTGTTATCAATGCTCCGGGTACCTATACTTTAACTATAACAAAAACATATCAACCGGGAGATGTTACCTGTACAGCAGTGGCCAATGTAACTGTTACCGGAGATAGTGCACCCCCAAATACAGGACTTACTGCTACAAAAATAAAGATATGCAAAGGTGAATCTGTAATATTAACTGCTACGGGCGGAGTTACTTATAATTGGGGAGGTGGGCTTACAGGAACAGGAAATACCCAGACTGTTTCACCTACCGTTACCACCACATATACTGTGACAGCAGTAGGGGCCAATGGATGTGTCTCTCAAAATCCCGGGACGATTACCATTGAAGTATCAGAACCATTTACAGCACAAAACGCGATATTACACAAATGTTATCAACCCGGGCTGGTATATGATCTGACAGAAGCTCAGCCCCAGATAACAACCGCTACAGGTACTATCACTTTTGTATATTATGTAAATCAGGCAGATGCTAACGCTGCCAATGGTAACTTTATAGCGAATCCTACTTCATACTCACCACCGGGTGGAAATCAGACCATATTTGTTTTGGTGAGCAACGGAGGATGTAGTTATGTGGTTTCTTTACAACTGTTGAGAACTGCTGAAACCACATTGACGATTGCAGCACCACAAACAGTGACTTGTACCACTCCGCAGGTGACATTAAACGCTTCTGCGTCTGTAGTTCCTCCGGGATCTACCATTAACTGGACGACAACAGGAGGAACCATTGTTTCAGGAGGAACAACGCTTTCTCCAGTGGTAAGTGCCGGAGGGACCTATACATTGACAGTTACCAATGTCTCCCAACCCGGAAATCTAAGCTGTACCTATACCACAAATGTGACTGTACAGGAAGATAGGGTGGTTCCTGTAGCTGCCCTTGTGTCATCGCAACCTCGTATATGTGAAGGTGAATCAGTTACATTAACGGCCTCAGGAGGGGCTACCTACAACTGGGGGAATGGTCTTACCGGAAATGGTAATACCCAGGTTGTCTCCCCGACAAATACGACGGTATATACCGTTTTTGCCGTAGGAGCGAACGGATGTATTTCCGCTACTCCCGCTACAGTTACGGTTCAGGTAGGACCTCCTGTTGCAGGAATTGCAGCTTCTAAAACAAAAATATGTGCCGGAGAATCGGTTACACTTACCGCTACCGGAGGTATTACTTATAATTGGGTAGGTCTTACCGGAAACGGAAACACTCAGGTGGTAACCCCTCCAGTAGGTACAACTACTTATTCGGTATATGCTTTAGGAGGAAACGGATGTAGTTCGCTGGCTCCTGCGACAATCAGTATTGAAGTCGTTCCAGCTATTGTCTCTACACTAAAAGATGTCTATGCCTGTGCCGGCGACAATGCAGTATTGGATGCAGGGCCTGGAGTGAATTATACCTACCTTTGGAGTACAGGTGCTACGACTCAAACGATAACAGTGAACACTGCCGGAACCTATTCTGTAACGATTAGTAACGGGGTATGTTCTCAGGTATTCTCAGCCCAGCTGATTAACCCTGATTTACCACAGTTTACCAATGTTGTTTATGAAAACCATGTTCTTACGCTTACGGCAAGTAATCCAACTAACGGAACACTGGAATATTCTATTGATGGAGGGCTGACATGGCAACCGTCCAATATATTTACCGGACTACTTAATAATACCAACTATCGTTTAATGGTAAGGGTTAAAGATGCCAAATGCGGTACTTCACTTGATTACTTTACATTAATTATCAATAATGCGATTACCCCTAATATGGATGGCATCAATGATACGATAGATTTTACGGGAATCAGCGGATATAAGAACTTTGCAGCTTCTATTTTCGACAGATATGGTGCAGAAGTCTTTAAGGCTACAAGGAATGATGCCGTCTGGAGAGGATCGCTAAGAGGTTCGAATTTGCCTACCGGTACCTATTGGTATAGAGTACAGTGGGAAAACCCGGCAAGTAAAAGGCTGGAGGAACGCTCAGGTTGGATACTCCTGAAAAATAGAAACTAAATCAGTATTAAAATATAAAAACAATAACAAAATCTTTCAGAAATGAAAGATTTTGTGGTTTAAAAAGTAAACCATTCTCTATTTTTATGATTTGGATAGGGGCTGATGTATTTGACATAATGACTTGTTAATAGAAAATATTATCATTTTGTCTGATCCTTTTATTCGTTACGATTTTATATATACCAATTCCCTGGCGAAGGGCAACTGGAGGAGAATACGGATCAGAAATGTTCGGAAGAGCGGGAACTTTTATAGATGTTAATACCCCGGATATGACATGGTTGATGTATACTTTTTATACTAGAAATCAATTGCCGGAAACTATCCGGAATCTTTCATTTCAAAAAAAATATATATTCATGGGTTTTATTCATTAGTGCTTTATATTTTTATTGTTTTGTTGTAAAAAAGTTAAATATGTATATGGTATATTCAAAAAAAAATTAAATTTGTTGAAACAAAAATATTATGATAAGAAACCTACCGTTTTGTCTATTTTTTTTAGTCGTATCAACCTTCTTATTTTCACAAACACCCCAACCAAGAAAAGCTGTCAAGGAACATAAATCCTCATTATCCGCAAGGGCAGGGAATTTCATTGATGTAAACGCTCCAGCTTATACAGAAACTACTTACAATATTGAAAAATTAGTAAAAGATGTTTTAATTTCATCCGGAACCAATACCTGTGTGACCCCAAATGTGAGTAATGTAAAAATTACTCCTAATCATGCAGTAGGTGATGCAGACAGAGCATGGGGATATTTTAATAAAGCAACAACGAATTTTCCTTTCAAAGATGGTATTATTCTTTCAACCGGATATGCGAGGAAAGCAGGTAACAGTTTCGAAAGTTTTACCCTGGGAGATACCAATGGAGGAGGTTCTGATGCTGATTTGGCACAGGTTATCGGTGTTCAGGAAAGCAGATTGAATGATGCTGTATTGCTGGAATTTGACTTTGTACCTACTACTACTCAGATTAAATTTAATTACTTAATTGCATCTGAAGAATATACCGGTTCTTTTCCCTGTACCTTTGCAGATGCTTTTGCAATTTTGTTGAGGCCTACATCGGGAGGACCTTATGTAAATATGGCAGTACTGCCCAATTCAGCAGGGCCTGTAAGTATTACCAATATTCACCCTGCAGTACCGGGATCATGTGCTGCTGTTAACGAACAGTATTTCGGAGGGTACAATACGGCCAATATAGAAACTAATTTTAACGGAAGAACAGTGCCGCTTACTGCAACCGCTACTGTAACGGCAGGGCAGCAATATCACTTTAAAATGGTGATTGCAGATTATAGTGACCATAATTACGACTCTGCTGTATTTTTAGAAGGTGGATCATTTAATATAGGGGTAGAACTTTTAGATCCTAGTGGTGCGCAATTACCTTCTGATATCAATGTTTGTGACAATGTACCTCAGGTAATCACAGCATCTGTAAGCGATCCGAACTTAGTATATCAGTGGTTTCTTAACGGAACTCTTGTTCCTGGAGCCAATACCAATACAATTACGGCTACACAACCGGGAACATATACTATTGAAGTAAGCGTTCCGGGGAACCCCTGTCCCGGTAAGGCCAGTATAGAAATTCACGGAGGATTTACGCCTCAGGCCAACGATGCAACATTGCTTTTGTGTACGACTCCTGATATAACAACTTTTGATCTGGAAGCCGTAAAGCCGTCGATCAGTACAACGGCAGGAGCGGTTTTCAAATTTTATGAAAACCAGGCTGATGCTACTGCACAAAATAATAACTACATTCAAAATTTATTGAATTATAATGGCAATGACGGACAGATTCTGTACGTTGTCGTTTCGAACGGTGGGTTCTGTAGCAAAATGGTAGAACTTAAATTATTAAAAGAAGCAACGCCGACGGCAAAACTGAAAACTTCCAAAATAAAAATCTGTCCCGGCGAATCTGTAACGCTTAGTGCTGAGGGAGGGAATACCTATTTGTGGAGTAACTTTTCAGGAACAGCAGATACCCAAACGGTTACTTTGTATCAGACCACGGTATTCACCGTGTATGCCATAGGAACAAAAGGTTGTAAATCTTTGAATCCTGCTACGATCAGAATAGAAGTCACTCCGGAAATTACTTCTCCTTTAACGGATGTTGAAATGTGCGTGGGAGATATCGTTACCCTGGATGCCGGAGCTGGTCCCAATTATAAGTACCTATGGAGTACAGGAGCTACTACCCAGAAGATCAATGTAGACCAATGGGGAATTTATACAGTGGAAATTGATAATGGCATCTGTAAAAAGGTTTTCCCTGTAAAAGTGATGGCTGCCGCAAGGCCTTATGTTACAGCAGTAGATTATCAAAGTTCTAAAAAGACGCTGACGGTTATTGCCGAAAACCCTCCGATGAATAATACACCAAGTACTTTGGAATATTCTATAGATAATGGAGTTACCTGGCAACAGTCTAATATATTTGCCAATCTTTTAGATAATCTGAACTACACTATCTTAGTAAGAAGAGTAGGAACACATTGTGTAGGAACTTTTGATTTCTTTACACTGCAAATTAATAATATCATTACCCCGAACAACGATGGGATCAATGATGTGCTGGATCTCACTTCTCTTGGACAGTTTAAAAACTTTACCGGTTCAGTATTTGACCGTTATGGTGTAGAGATATACAGATTCTCAAAAGACAACCCAATCTGGGATGGAAGTGTGGGAGGTAAGAAGCTCCCTACAGCGACCTATTGGTACAAGTTTAATTTTGAGTATCCGAAATCCAAAACCCAGATGAACTGGTCCGGATGGATTATGCTGAAGAACAGAGAATAAACAGGATATGTGACTAATAAATTAAAGCCTTTCAACTCAGTTGAAAGGCTTTAATTTTATATGATTAAACAGTTCTTACTTCCCTTTAGGAAATTCCTGATGAAGAACCTTTATACTTTATGGATTTTCTTTCCAGAGGTTGGCGAAATGGATAAAGTCTGATACGCTAAGTTCTTCTGCTCTTTTATCTAAAAACTCGTGTCCCTTTAATGCTTCAGGAATATTTAAAATTTTTAGGGCATTAGAAAGTTTTTTTCTTCTCTGGTTGAAACCTGCCTTTACAATCTGCTTAAAGAGAACCTCATTACCTGCAAGACCTTCTTTTGGATTTCTCGTCAGTCTGATCACTCCCGATTTTACTTTAGGAGGAGGATTGAAGACGTTTTCATGTACCGTAAACATATAAGAAACGTCATAATAGGCCTGTATCAGTACGGAAAGAATACCATAGTCTTTAGTTCTTGGTACTGCAGCAGTTCTTTCAGCAACTTCCTTCTGGAACATACCAACCATTTCCGGGATGAGTTCATAATGGTCAACGATCTTGAATAAGATCTGGGAAGAAATATTATAGGGGAAATTACCGATAATGGCAATCTGCTCCTCTCCGATAAAATTAAAGTCCTGCTTCAGAAAATCTCCTACAAAAGTATTTTCCGTAACCTTTGAATAATTTTTTTTCAGATATTCGATGGACTCTGTATCGATTTCAGCCAGGTAAATGTTCTGATCCTTTTCCAGAAGATATTTGGTAAGAACTCCCATTCCGGGACCAACTTCCATAATGTTATTATAGTTCTCAAAACTAAGACCTTCTACAATTTTTCTTGCGATGTTTTCATCTGTCAGAAAGTGCTGGCCGAGATGTTTTTTTGCTTTTACACTCAAGGTTTTTTATGATTTTATTAACAATGATTTTCTTTATTTCGTCCCAAATTTCGGAAGATTTTTTCTATTTTAGCCAAAAATTTTAATATTAATGGCTAAATCTGTAGATGAGTTTAATAAGAAAAGGCTTCGGTCCAGCAATATTACAGTAGTGATAAGTATTGCCTTAGTGTTATTTTTGTTAGGGTTAATGGGGCTTATTTTAATCAATGCCCAAAAGTATTCTGACTATATCAAAGAGCAGTTGGTGGTGAACGCCTACTTTGATGAAAATTATGACGCTAAAGATTCTGTAAAAATTGCAAAACTAGAGGAAGAAACTTTTAAAAAGATCCAGACGTTAGCTCCTGTAAAAAAAGCAACCTATATTTCAAGAAGTATGGCTGCCAAGGAAGCCAAGAAAAGTATGGGAATCGATAGCGATGCGTTATTTGAAGAAAATATTTTCCCTTCGTCCATCGAAGTTGCTTTGAAACCGGAATATGTTGACCCGACCAAAATTGATGAAGCAATCAAAGTCATCAAGTCCGTTCCGGGAATTATTGATGTGAAGAATGACAGCACGCTGATGGTAGACGTTTACAATAACCTGAGCAGGATCTTAAAATGGATCTTAGGGTTTTCTATCCTGTTTTTAGTATTGGCTGTCGTATTGATTAATAATTCAATCCGTCTGAAAATATTCTCCAAGAGATTTATTATTAAAACAATGCAGCTTGTGGGAGCAAAAAGAAGATTTATTCTTAAACCTTTCATTATCGAAGCTGTTGTTTTAGGAGCAATTGGATCAGTAATAGGTCTTTTGGCATTATTCGGTGTTTGGTATTATTTTACAAATCAGATCGGATCTGCATTTGTACAGGATAACCAGCAATATGTTTGGTTGGTGCTGCTGGTACTGGGCGTAGGTATTTTTATTACCGTCCTAAGTACTATCATTGCAACATGGAGATTCTTAAAATCAAACGTTGACGATTTATATTACTCTTAACAATGAGCAAAAAAACAAATAATTTTTCCGCTTCAAATTTTGGAAATGAAGCAGAAGCACCCCAGGAAAATACCTTCTATTTCGGAAAGGAAAACTTCAAATGGATGCTGATCGGACTGGCATTTATCGTTGTAGGATTCCTCCTGATGATGGGACCTGATGCCAATACGGTAGACGGTAAATTTGATCCGAACTCATGGAATGACGATATCTTCTCAATCAGAAGAATCAGGATAGCACCTTTATTCGTTGTCATTGGATTTGTGATAGAAGTTTACGCGATCTTAAAAAGGAAATAAAATAAAACGTATACGAAGAGATTAAGAGATCAGGAAATTTGGAACATTCTAAATTTCCGAGTCTCTTAATCTTTTACATTTTAAAACATATGGATTTAATCAAAGCAATTATCATTGCCATTGTAGAAGGGCTTACAGAATATCTTCCTATTTCTTCTACTGCACATATGGGATTCACAGCGAATCTTATGGGTCTGGAAGAAACAGAATTTTTAAAAATGTTTCAGGTTTCCATTCAGTTTGGAGCCATCCTTTCTGTAGTGGTAGCCTACTGGAAGAAGTTTTTTGATCTGAATAATATTAAGTTTTACTACAAACTGGCTTTTGCGGTAGTTCCCGCGTTGGTTTTGGGATATTTATTTGATGATAAAATTGAGGCTGTTCTGGGCAATCAGATTGCTATCTCTTCGGTGTTGGTACTGGGAGGGGTGGTGTTGCTTTTTGCAGATAAATGGTTTAAAAATCCTAAAATTGATGACGAAAAAGGAATTACCATCAGAAATGCTGTGACCATCGGATTTTGGCAATGTCTGGCCATGATGCCGGGAACAAGCCGTAGTGCAGCCTCGATCATCGGTGGGATGGCACAGGGACTTACCAGGAAAGCGGCGGCTGAATTTTCATTCTTCCTCGCAGTTCCTACGATGCTGGCGGTAACGGTATATTCTGTTTTTGTTAAAACATGGGGCAAAGAAACTCCAACTCCGCAGAAAGGTTACGAAATGATTATGGCTTCACAAGATCACATCATGATTTTTGTAATAGGAAATATAGTCGCATTTATTGTCGCTTTGATTGCTATCAAGGCCTTTATTGGAGTCCTTAACAAGTATGGTTTTAAACCCTGGGGATGGTACCGTATCTTTGTGGGGGTAGCTTTGTTGATCTATTTTTATTTTTTTAAATAAGAGGTTTTTCTTTTATATCTCCACACATGACTGCTGAAGAACTGAAATCAGGATACATTTTTTTATTAGACAAGCCTTTAGACTGGACTTCCTTTCAGGCTGTCAATAAAATGAAATATAAACTTAAAAGGGAATTTGATCTTCCTAAAAAATTTAAAATAGGCCACGCCGGAACTTTAGACCCGAGAGCTACAGGACTTCTTATCGTGTGCTGTGGTAAATTCACAAAAAAAATTCCTGAGATTCAGGATGCCCCCAAAGAATACTGGACAGAGATTAAAATAGGAGTGCAGACAGAATCTTACGATACCGAGAAACCGGAAATTCTTCATCAGGATATTGCCCATATTTCGGAAGAACATGTTACGGAGGCTTTAGAAAAATTCGTAGGAGAGATTGAGCAAAAGCCGCCAATTTATTCCGCTATTAAAATTGACGGTGAAAGAGCCTATAATCTGGCCAGAGCCGGAGAGGAAGTAGAAATGAAGTCCAGAAAAACAACCATTTACTATATCCGGGGTATTAAAATAGATTTTCCTTTGATAAGTTTTACGGTGGGATGTGCAAAGGGTACGTACATCAGAAGCCTTGCTCATGATATAGGACAGGAATTGGGAGTAGGGGCTTACCTGACGCAATTGAGACGTACCAAAATCGGTGATTATGCCATTGAAGATGCTACAGACCAGTTTTTAAATAATGATTACAGATTCGAAGGTTTATAAAAAAATAACTCGATCGTATTACAGAGACTAATGGAAAAGACACGTATCAATAAATATTTATCAGAAGTTGGCTACTGTTCAAGAAGAGCAGCAGATAAACTTTTGGAAGAAGGAAGGATCAAAATAAACGGAAAAATTCCTGAGCTGGGAACAAAAGTATCCGATGAGGATCTTGTAGAAGTAGACGGAAAACCAATCAGAGAACAGCAGGAAAAACCTGTATATATCGCTTTTAATAAACCTGTAGGGATTGTTTGTACTACGGATACAAAACGTGAAAAAAATAATATTGTAGATTATATTAATCATCCTCAAAGAATTTTTCCGATCGGAAGGCTCGATAAACCCAGTGAAGGCTTGATTCTTTTAACAAGTGACGGTGATATCGTTAATAAAATTCTGCGTGCCCGGAATAATCATGAGAAAGAATATCTTGTAAGGGTAGACAAACCTCTTACACCAAGATTTTTGGAAAAGATGAGAAACGGGGTTCCTATTTTGGATACGGTAACCAGGAAGTGCGAGGTCGAGAAAATTGATGAAATGAATTTCAGAATCATCCTTACACAAGGGCTAAACAGGCAGATCCGTAGAATGTGTGAATATCTCGGATATGAAGTGAAAAAGCTGAAAAGAATCCGTATCATGAATATTAAACTTGATCTTCCCATCGGTAAATGGAGAAACCTTACGGAAGAAGAGCTGAATACTTTAAACAGTCTTCTTACAGACTCCAGTAAAACATTCGATTAATGTTATATAATTAGCAACCTATATATGATAAGCAGGAATATTTTCCTGCTTATTTTTTATAGTCTGTACTGAATGTATCTGTTGTTATGAGGTGATTCCTGTTTTTGTTTACTCGATATAGAATGAAAAGTTTAAACATTCAGGTATCAATATTCCAGGCTTTTAATTTTGAAACCTCCATTAAATATTCACTATTTTGTGTAATATTTTCGTTATTTTACAATTATTTGTTATTTTTATAAAACAAATAATTGAAAACCATGAAATTAAAATTTAACAAAGTTCCCTTGTTTATCAGCATTCTGATCATATTTTCCAATTGCCAAAACGATAATCACCCCGAAATTCCTCATGACACTGCTTTTTATATTGATTATAGAAGCCTGACAGGGCAGCCGGATGGAATAGCCGTTATAGAGCTTGATCCCGATGCTCCGGATTTTGGTAACATGAGTAGTAAGCTGGAATTAGGCATTGGTGTTCTGCCCCATCATCTCTATTATAACCAGAATGCAAATAAATTGTATACCACGGCATTAGGCGGCAGTTATCTCTATCAGATAAAAACCGAAAAAGACAAAATAGGACAACCAAAATTAGTAAGCGCTTCCCCCATTGATACAGGAGAGAATACGGTAGGGGAAAATTTATTTTTTACCGGTGACGGACGGTTCTTTATGACCTTTATGGGAGGTGCAGGAGGACCAAAAGACGGCAGTGTAGGAGTTTTTAATGCCAATACCAATCAGCTTATTAAAACAATCAAAGCACCCATTCAGGAAAATCCCAATAAATTTATAATGTATCCGCACGGTATTTCAATTAATGAAGAAAAGGGATTAATGATGGTATCCTCCACCATCCACCCGGATCTTACCACAGGAATGGGAAACACCTGTACCTTATTGGATCTGAATACCTACGAAATAAAGGAGACCTATCAGGTAGCAGATTCTCCGACAGACCTGTCAGCTCCTGTTGAAGTCTTATTATTGCGTGGGAAATTTCCACAATATGCCCTTGCCACTACAATGCTTGGAGGTGATATCTGGATTGCCCCGTACAACTCCACCACCAAAAAATATGATGCTTTTACCAAAATATTTGACGGAAGTACGCAAGGTTTAGGCTGGACTCTTGAAATGTATATTGATGATAACAGCAGGCTCTACGTAAGTTTTGCAGATCCGGGAAAAGTCCTGGTCTTTGACATCAGTAATCTTCCGCAACTGAAACTTTTAAAGACCCTTACGGCAGATAAAGGAGCACATCATATGGTTTTCTTTAAAACCAAAAAAGGAAAAGAAGTTGTAGCAGTACAAAATAATCTTCTGAATATTCCTAACTTAAATTCCGGTACCATTAGTGTCATTGAAATTGAGACCGGAAAAACATTAGGTACAGTCGATTTACGTAAGCGATATGGAATACTGCCTGAATCCATTGAAGGAACCAACGGTCCGAGCAGTTATATGCATCACTAAATTTTTGAATATTGTGGTAATATTCTGATCTGAATTCCGGGTAAAATATTTTACCCGGAACTCAGATTATTCTCCCATACTGAATGATTTTATTTTAGGTATAATCTCATTCTTTCCTCATATTCAGGCTTTAGTTTCAGGAACTTCCATATTTTTTTATCATCGAAATTACTGATCCTGTAGAATATGATTTTTTCGGCAGAATATTTAAAATACGGGTGATTTTTAAGCCAGTCTTCTGGAGCGTCCGCTAAAGTATATTTAGCAACAGCCGAAGCATCCAGCGGAGCAATACTGAGCAATTTCTGAACGGTTTCTTTGTCTATATTATAAGTGTCCAGAATCTGTTGCTTATTGACAAAACCACCCAATTTCTTCCTGAATCCTATCATGGATCCGGCACTTTTCTCATCCAGACCAAATTCTATCAGCTGTCTAAAAGTAATTGAATTAAGATCAGTTTTTGAAAAATCTGTTTTCTGTTGCTGATTATTTTCTCTTTTCTCAGGAATAGGAGTGAGCTTAATGTAGGGCCTTAATTCTTCAAATTTCTCAGGTGATATTACAAAGCATTTTTGTAAATCTTCTGCGTTTTTAAAGCTGCCATGCAGG
Source organism: Chryseobacterium sp. UNC8MFCol (assembly GCF_000482305.1). Taxonomy (NCBI): domain Bacteria; kingdom Pseudomonadati; phylum Bacteroidota; class Flavobacteriia; order Flavobacteriales; family Weeksellaceae; genus Chryseobacterium; species Chryseobacterium sp. UNC8MFCol. Next base: position 99,015 of record NZ_AXUZ01000014.1, on the reverse strand, counting down.
TTTCTGTCCCGATAATTTACAATAGTTGTAGCTTGTTTTTCCGAAAAACCAAGGGCTTTCCATCCTTCCAGATTTAAACTGTTGGGATCAAATGAATGGTAGGCTATTTTACTTTTTCCCGGATAATTTCTTGAAATATTTTTGAAGTTCTCGGGAGTTTTCACCGGTAGCATTAAATAAGGTTCCAGCTTTCTATAATTGTCCGGAGAGATGATAAAACACTCTTTAAACTTTTCTTTACTGATAAAGCTTCCTCCCAGATAATTTTTATACTTTAAAATTGCCTCTGCCTGCTTCTCGCTAAAGCCCATTTTTATCCAGTCACTTCCGGAATACTGATCAGGATTAAATGTATGGGCAACAGCAATGGCGCTTTTTTCAAAATTTTTAAATTGTTTTGACGAAGATTCCTTACCGGTTTCCGGAAGCAAGATGAATGATTCTATTTCTCGGAATTTTTCGTCTGAAATAGCATAACATTTTTTCAATTGTTCTTTTGAAGTAAATGCTCCGCCCACAATATCCTTGTATTTAAGAATTGTGGATGCCTGTTTTTCAGAAAACCCAAGGGCCTGCCATTGGGTACGATGTAAAGCATTGGGATCAAATTTTGTGAATGCAGTGGAAGCTGAAGAATTCATGATGAAGTTAACCTCAGGGAAAGGTTCCTTTTCCCTGCTCGTATATTGCTGATAGACCAATAAAACTGTCAGCAGCATTATCATAAATGCTAATTTTTGGTAATAGCTTTTTCTCATTATAAAGTAAACTTACCAATAAAACAAAAGTATAGCAATGGGAAGATATAAATTGGTTGAGTTTAGAATATAATTGAGTAAACTTCCCAAAAAATATAAATAAAATATATATTATACATAAAATAAAATCCTCCAATGGGTGTCGGAGGAGGAAGTATCATATGTCAAATTTTGTCAGGTTATTCTTCAGAATCCCTGTCGCCTAAAGATTCTTTTAATTTAAGAAGCTCTGCTTTTACAAATTCAAGTCGGTCAATAATGGTAATCGTTTCTGAAATCCTGCTGTTGGTCGTTAAAGCTACCCGCGCGCCATCCAGTGTATATCCTTTCTCCTTTACCAGATGGTAGATCATCTGAAGGTTTTTGATGTCTTCAGGAGTGAAATATCGGTTTCCTTTCCTGTTTTTTTTAGGTTTAATGATAGGGAATTCCTGTTCCCAATAACGTATTAATGAAGTGTTTACGTCAAAAGCCTTAGCCACTTCCCCTATAGAATAATACAGTTTATCAGGTAAATTTATTTTCATTTTACAAATCCTAAACTTCAAAGATAAAAATTTTTTAAACTTGCATCCAAATATATATGGCAAAGTCCTGGTATTACATACATTTTAACACGTTAGAAATAAAAAATCAGAATCATATAAAAAAATCAGAATAACAAGTCATTTTTTATAATTTAGTGAATGACGAAAAAGTGCAATGATTATGAAGCATTATTTTTTTATTGTAACACTGATGATTCCCTTTTTAGGATTTTCACAGTGGACGAGAACCGAGCTCAGGTCTCAGAGAGTTAAAAAGTCTCAGGAAAAATTAGAATTTTCAGGACTTTATACATTAGACTCTCATAAGTTAAGCCAAATTTTGAAAAATGCTCCGCAGAGGTCTTCCGGTTCCAAAGGAGTCATTATTTCACTTCCCAATGTCCATGGAAGACTTGAAAAGTTTCAGGTCTGGGAATCTTCGAATATGGCTCCTCAGCTGCAGGCTCAATTTCCGGATATCAGATCATATGTAGGAACGGGGCTAGACGATTCAGGGGTGTATTTGAGGTTTAGTCTGTCTCCCGAAGGATTTTCATCCATGCTTACCCGTTCCGGAATTTCTGAATTTATAGAACCGTATACGGAAGATAGAATGGTGTATGCTGTTTTTGATTCCAATGCAAGGAGAGGGCAGGATAAGGAGCCTTTTGAATGTACTGCAAGGGATGCTGTGAAGAAAACTGATTATAAAATAACAGACACAATCAAAAATTAAAGCAGCGACGGGTGTTTCTGCCGGTCCTTTTTTTGTTTAACTTTGTGGTGAGGCCTTATTTATAGTACCTTCATAAATGTTATCACTCCTTTTGTTAAAATATAGATGATGAAATCTATCTCTGTTCTTCATATTGACCTATTCCAGACGGGCAGAAGCACCTCTGATTTCTATTTTAATACCATGAAAAATCATTTGGTTGTAGGTCACAAGCATATAGAGAAACCCCACAGGCATGATTTTTATGCCGCTGTACTTTTTACCCGAGGAAAAGGCACTCATGAAATCGACTTCCAGAAATATGAGGTCTCGGAAGGAAGTCTTTTCTTTTTGTCACCCGGACAGGTTCACAGTTGGGAACTTTCAGAAGATATCGATGGTTATATATTCTTTTGCTCACAGGAATTTTACGAGATACATTATGTCAATCAGAAGCTGAGGAATTTTCCATTTTTCGGATCTGTCACTTTTCCCAGAAAACTTCAGCTGCATACTGTGGAATTAGAGGAAACCGTTAGATTGTTTGAAAAATTAGGCAACGAATATCAATCTAAACATATCATGAAAGAAGGTCTGATCCTTTCATTGATGTCTCAGCTGTTTATCTATGCTGCCAGATTGTTTTCAAGAGATACTGATTTTCTGGAATCTTCAGCCGGTCCTTCCTATTTTAAACATTATCAGGATTTTGAAACCTTTATTGAAGAACATTTTACAGAGGAAAAATCGATTGCGTACTATGCTTCATTACTGGAAATATCCTCAAAGCACCTTAACAGAATCGTAAAGACCGTGGTTCAGAAAACCGCCACCGATGTTATTACAGAAAGAGTAGTCCTGGAAGCTAAAAGAATGCTGATGTATCTTGATGAAAGCCTTGTAGAAATTGCTTTCAGACTTGGCTACGAAGAATATTCCTACTTTGTAAGAGTCTTCCGGAAAAGTTCCGGAATGACCCCTACGCAGTTTATGAGGAAATATAAGGCTTAAAAGAATTGATAATTGAAAGTTTTTAATTAAAAAACAGGGAGTTGAAGGTTTTTCTGAGAACATAAGATAATATGGGTAACCTGTAACACTCAAACACTCCATGCCTATAATGCCAGTTTAAACGGTCCTTCAAAAGTGGTTTCAAAAGAGTCTACGAGTTTTCCTTTTTCATCAAAAACACCAATGACCATATTTTGTTTTGAAAATTTGATGTCTTCTTCAGGAAATGTAATATTAATATTTCCTTTGAGAATTTCATCACCCTTCAATATGATTTTTTCATTTCCGAAATAGGTGATCTCTGCATGATCCGGAGTGATAACTTTAATGGTTAGGGTTTTCTTTTCATTGGATTTGTTTAACAGAGTATAAATAAAGGTATTCGTAATCTTTCCGTCTTTAATAAAAAAGGTAGAACCTGCAGGTTTGATAAACTTTGCTTCCATAGACCCACGGTCATACATCAGGAATCCAAGGAATCCGATAAGAAGAGCAAGAATGACCGAGGTAGCCTTCATTCTCGGAGTAAATCTGAATTGATCCTGGTTTTCAATTTCAGATTCTGTAGCATAACGGATCAGACCTTTTGGCAGACCTACCTTGTCCATCACTTCATCGCATGCATCAATACAAGCTGTACAGTTGACACATTCAAGTTGTTGCCCGTTTCTGATATCAATACCGGTAGGGCAAACGACAACACATTGGTTGCAATCGATGCAGTCTCCCTTTCCTGCTGCTTTCCGGTTTTCATTATTTCTCCATTTTGAACGACCTTCGCCTCTTTTAAAATCATAGTACACATTAATGGTCTGCTTATCAATCAATACCCCCTGAAGCCTTCCGTACGGGCATACCAAAGTACATACCTGCTCACGAAGCCATGCAAAAACAAAATAAAAAGTCATCGTGAAAAAAATCATCGTGATAAACTTCAGAGGATGCTCGGAAGGGCCTTCAATCATGATACGGAATACCTGCTCATAGCCTACAATATACATAAACATGAAGGTAGAAATGACCAATGAAATGAAAAGAAATACAGACCATTTTGTAAGCCTTTTTCTTATTTTTTCAGCATCCCATTCCTGTCTGTCGAGCTTCATCTGCTTGTTTCTGTCACCTTCTATCCAATATTCAATTTTACGGAAAACCATCTCCATAAAAAGGGTTTGCGGGCAAAGCCATCCACAGAATATTCTTCCGAAAACTACCGTGAACAGCATCACAAATATTACAGAAGTCACAGCTCCCAATGCCAGAATAAAAAAGTCCTGAAGATAGAATGGCTGACCAAGGATAAAAAATCTTCTGTCGATAACATTAATCAGTAAAAAAGGATTATTATTGATTTTTACAAAAGGAAGCCCAAAGAAAAGAGCAAGAAGGATATAGCTGGTATAATTCCTGTAATTGGTGTATTTTCCTTTAGGTTTTCTGGGGAATATCCATTTTCTTTTTCCGGTTTCATCCATGGTTCCCACTGAATTTCTGAAATCTTCATTTTCAATCTCCAAGGATTTGATGTTGTTGGACTCTGCACTCATTATTGTATGCTATAAAAGTATTATGGTAGTATTTATACACAGGATCAATTCTTTGATTTTGTGCTGTTTTTTATAGAACAAATAATATCAATCCCTTTGGCACAAAGCTCTGAATTATATCAGTGGTCTCCTAATATGATCTACTTATTCAATAGGACAATTAGGACATTTTTCTTTTTCTGTTTTATTAGATCAAAATGAGAAAATATTTTGAGATCCTGTGGGGCATATCGTAAATTGCAGATCTAAAAATGAAGTATGAAGAATATCTGTACAATAGTTGGGATTGGTTTGGTTTTCGCATTGGTAAACTGCCAATCAGTAAATAGTAGTAAAATGTTTTATGAAGGTGTACAGCCGGAAAGGGTATCGGACCAGTTTAGTTTTACCGAAGGACCATCGGCAGATAAAATAGGAAATGTATATTTTACCGACCAGCCCAATGATAAAATTTATTATTGGGATTGGAAAACGAATAAGATCATAAAATTCCTGGACAAAACGGGAAGAGCAAACGGAACTCATTTTGATAAAGATGATTTTCTGATCACCTGTTCGGATGATCAGGGAGAAATGTGGAAAATTTCAAAAGATAAAAAAGTAGAGGTTTTGTTCAAAGGTTTTGAAGGCAAACGATTTAATGGCCCCAATGACGTCTGGAATGACACTTCAGGAGGTATGTATTTTACCGATCCGCTATACGAAAGAGACTACTGGGTTAATTTTAAACAGGAATTATCCCATAAAAGTCTTTATTACAGGGATAACAAGGGCAAAATCGTCAAACTGGAAACATTTACGCAGCCCAACGGAATTATTGGTAGTGAAAAATTAAAAAAGCTATATATTTCAGACATTGATGCCGGAAAAACTTATGTTTACGATATACTCGGAAATGGAAAACTTTCTCCCAAAAGGTTATTCTGTGAAATGGGTTCTGACGGAATGACGCTCGATAAGCACGGAAACCTTTATTTGACAGGAGACGGAGTACATATTTTTAACCGAGATGGCAAGAAAATATACCATATTTCTATCCCTGAAAAATGGACGTCGAACGTGACTTTCGGTGGGGAAAACAATGATATCTTGTTCATTACAGCTTCAAAATCGGTGTATACTTTTCCGATGAGAGTGAGAGGAATAAAATAATTTTCGTGTCATTGCGAGGAGCATAGCGACGAAGCAATCTCACACCTACAATTATATTGAATGATAAGAGATTGCTTCCCTTCGCTCGCAATGACTATATATTATTGAGGAGTATTTTAATAAGCAACCTCCATCTTTATCTTTTTCCCTTTCAGTTTTTCATTCTGGAGCTTTTTTAACACAGCATTGACTTTACTTCTGGAAACGGCTACATAAGAGGTCGTGTCTTTTACTTCAATCAATCCGATGTCTTCTTTCTGAAGGTCTCCTTTTTTGATCAGATATCCTACAATATCAACTTTATTAACTTTATCTTTTTTGCCGACACTGATATAAATAGTCTGGAAAGGTGTTTTTTCAGGAACTTTAGTAAAACCGGCTACACTTTCTTCCTGAGTATCATTTTTAATGAATGGGAAATTTTCTTCTTCAGTCATAATCAGATACACAAATCCTTTGGCATTCATTCTTGCCGTACGTCCGTTTCTGTGGATGAAGGCATCTTCTTTTGGCGGAAGCTGGTAGTGAACGATAGATTCTACTTCGGGAACATCAAGACCGCGGGCGGCCAGGTCGGTAGTGATAAGAATTCTCGCAGAATCATTTCTGAACTTCAGTAAGGCACGCTCCCTTTCATCCTGTTCCATACCACCATGAAAGGTTTCTCTGTCGATCCCCATCTGATGAAGAAGCTCAGAAATACGATCAACGGCATCACGGTGATTACAAAAGATCAAAGTTCTTTTGTTCCCGATTTTACAAACCAGATTGAAGAGTGTGTCCAGCTTTTCCTCAGGAATTGTCATCACTTTTCTTAACTGAATATCGGGTTTTACTTCATTTTCTTTAAGGAAGCTGATTACTTTTTCATCTTGTAAGCCTGTAAATGCTGGGATTTGATCCATTGCTGTTGCAGACGTTAAAATCCTTTGAGAAAGTCCTTTCAAAGAATTGCAGATAAATTCCATATCATCATGAAATCCCAGTTCCAAAGCTTTGTCGAATTCATCCAAAACCAATGTTTTAATCGTCTTTGGGTCAAAATTGTTGTTTCTCAGGTGGTAAGTTACCCTTCCCGGAGTTCCGATTAAAACAGCAGGAGCTTCAATTAAATTGTTGACTTCAATCTTTTTATCATGCCCGCCATAGCAAACAGAAACTTTAAAGTCTGTTCCCATAGCTTTAAAAACCTGCTCAATCTGTAAAGCCAGTTCTCTGGCCGGAACGAGTATCAGAGCCTGAACTCCCTGCACATTTTTCTTCAGGTTTCTCAGAACCGGAAATAAAAAAGCAAGTGTTTTTCCTGATCCGGTAGGAGAGAGCAGTACAATGTCCGTATTGTTTTCAGAGGCTTTATAAGTTGACTTCTGCATCTGATTCATATCCTGAATCTGCAGCTTTTGATAGATTGATTGTAGTTCCATGGTGCAAAGATAGTGAATTTTGGAGTTTGGAAGTTTTAGGATAGGACGGTTTGAAAATTGTGAATGGGAAGCCTTGGGAATAGCATCTTTTGTATTTCGATGTTGGTGTCATTCTGAACGGAACGGAATAGTGAAGAGTCTCAAAACTGTATATAAATCATTTTACGGAAAGCCGTAATGTATTTGTATGTCCTTCCAATAATTTTGAAGCAATAAACTTAATGTCATGAAACTCTATCAAACCCTTGAAAAACAGATTAAGAAAGAACCTAATTATATTTCTGATAACGGAGAAATTAAAAAATGGGTGGTTTTGAATAAAGCACAAAACTTTGATGAAGAACTCATTGGATTATTGCTGGAAGACCCTGATTTGAAAGCAAAATTTTTCATCCAAGTAAAAGAGGTATGGGTGTTCAAACAAAACCTTTTCATCCAGTTTCTTGAGCAGAAAAATTATCTGAATGACAGCTATACCCAGTTTAAAAACAAAGTGGGCTTAACTATCGATGGTAAACATTTGAAACAAAGAAATGAAGTTTCACTGGTCTGGCCATTTAAAGACTGTATCCTGGAAGGCGGACAAAGCCGTGAGGAAGATAAAAGAGAAGAGATTTTCTTCAATGAAGTGCTGGCACAGGATGAAATTACCGAACTGCTGGATCCAAAAGTGCTAACCAACGCCAAACGCTTTGATAAAGATGGTGAACATCATTTTGTCCAATTCAATAGAAATGAAAAGGGAACGATTACTGATAATTTAATTATTAAAGGAAATAATTTGCTAGCCTTGCATTCTCTCAAAAAGGAGTTTGCTGGAAAAGTGAAGCTTATTTATATAGACCCGCCATATAATACAGGAAATGATGGGTTTCAATATAATGATAGTTTTAACCATTCTACCTGGCTGAGTTTTATGAAGAATAGGCTTAGTGTCGCACGAGAATTATTAAGTAATGATGGGCTTGTTTTTGTTCAGTGTGATGATAATGAACAGGCATATTTAAAAGTATTAATGGACGAAATTTTTGCAAGAGAAAATTTTGTGAGTAATATTGTTTGGAAAGGTAGAGGTGGAAGACAAGATAGCAAATTCATTGCACAGATTCATGAAACAATTATTTGTTTTTCAAAAAATATTTCCAATTTAAAACTGTTTAAAACTACGGTTGAGGATACATCTACATATTCATTAAAAGATGAGAAAGGTAATTATAAAACTCAATTGATTAGAAAATGGGGAAGTAATAGTAGAAGAGCTGATAGACCTAATTTGTATTATGGAATTGAATTTGAAAATGAAATTATTTTCCCTATTCTACCAGATGGAACCGATGGCTGTTGGAGATGGAGTAAAGCTAAACTTAGAAACTCAATTGAAAATGGAGAAGTGATATTGATTGAAAAAGAAGGGAGGAAAGAATTGTATGAAAAAATACGCGAAAAAGATGGAACCAAACAAATTGTTTTTAACTCTTGGATTGATGAATCATTTTCTGGACAGGGAGCAAAAACTATTCAAGATATTTTTAGAATAAAAGTATTTGATTATCCTAAACCAGAACAATTAATAGCTAAATTAATTGAAATATCAACGCAGGAAAATGATATTATTCTCGATTATCACCTCGGAAGTGGTACCACAGCATCCACAGCTCACAAAATGAATCGTCAATATATCGGAATAGAGCAAATGGATTATATAGAAACGGTTGCAGTAGAACGCTTGAAAAAAGTAATTGATGGCGAACAAGGCGGCATCTCCAAATCCGTCAACTGGCAAGGCGGCGGCTCCTTCATCTACCTCGAACTTAAAAAATACAACCAAACCTTCATAGAAAAAATAGAAGAAGCAAAAGATGCAAAAACGCTCCTTCAGATTTGGGAAGAGATGAAAGAAAAGTCTTTTCTTAATTATAATATAGATATCCAAAAGCAGGAGGAATATATTGAAGATTTCAAAACATTAAGCTTGCAGGAACAAAAGCAGCATCTTTGCGAACTGCTCGATAAAAACCAGCTCTATGTAAACCTTTCTTCTCTTAAGGATGGGAATTTTGCATGTACTCCGGAAGAACAGAGAGTAACCCGGGAATTTTATCAACTTAAAAACTAGGCATATGGCATTTTTACATGAAATATTCAATAATCCGTTTGCCCGTAAGGCTCTTGCAGAAGTTTCTTTACCTAATGGAATCACCGATAACCTGAAGTTTGGAATTCGCCCTTATCAGGAAGAAGCATTCAGACGTTATTTGTATACGGAAAGGGAAGATTTTGATGGGAAGCCTAAGAAACCCTTACATCTTCTTTATAATATGGCAACGGGAAGCGGGAAAACAATGGTGATGGGTGGTTTGATACTTCACCTTTATCAGAAAGGATATCGGAATTTTTTGTTTTTTGTCAACAGTAATACTATAATTCAGAAAACGACGGATAATTTTCTCAATCCCCATACTTCTAAATATTTATTTCAGAATAAAATCGTTATTGATGGGAAAGAGGTCTTTTTAAAGGAGATTGATAATTTTGATGAATCAGACCATGAAAACATCAATATCAAATTTACCACCATTCAGCGGCTTCACACTGATTTAAATAACACCAAAGAAAACAGCGTTACCTATGAAGATTTTCAGGATAAAAAGATGGTATTGATTGCCGATGAGGCCCATCATTTAAACAGTGGTACCAAAAGCGGAAACCTGTTTGGAAGCTGGGAAGAGACCGTTCTCGAGATTCTGCATCAGAATTTTGAAAATATCCTTTTAGAATTTACGGCCACTCTGGATTATGAAAGCCGGGAAATTGCAGAGAAGTACAAAGACAAGGTTATTTATAAATATGATCTGGCGCAGTTCAGAACAGATAAATTTTCTAAGGAAATCAACCTTGTCCGCTCCTTATATGATGAGCAGGAAAGAATTATTCAGGCTTTAATTCTTAATCTGTATCGCCAGGAATTGGCTACTGTTCATCATATCAATCTGAAACCCGTTATTCTTTTTAAAGCCAAGAAGACCATCAAAGAATCTGAACAGAATAAGGAAAACTTTCACAAGCTGATCGGTGCTTTTTCTGAAACGATGGTAGATAAGATCAGGAAAACATCAACCGTTGCTATTGTTCAGAAAGCTTTTGATTTCTTTGAAGGCAGAAATATTTCAAAAGGAGATATTGTAAAACGGATACAGAATCATTTCCGGGAAGAAAATTGCCTGAGTGCCAATAATGACTCAGAAGCAGAGAAAAACCAGATTTTACTCAATACATTGGAAGAAGAAAACAATCCTATCCGTGCTGTATTTGCAGTGCAGAAACTTAATGAAGGCTGGGATGTTCTCAATTTATTTGATATTGTAAGATTATATGAAGACCGGGATGGGAAAGATGGTAGACCCGGAAAGACAACCCTTTCCGAAGCACAGCTCATCGGACGTGGAGCAAGATATTTTCCTTTTTCTGTGAAGGAAGGTGAAGATAAGTTTGTAAGGAAATATGATGATGACATTTCAAACGATCTGAAAATCCTGGAAGAGCTGTATTATCATACCAAAGAAGACAGCCGCTACATTTCAGAGCTTAAAAAAGCGTTGGTAGACTCCGGAATATATGAAGATGAGGCCAATCTTGAAACAAAGCAGTTAAAATTGAAGCCTGTATTTAAAACCACAGAATTATACAAAAACGGACTTGTATTTTCCAATAGCAAAATCCCCAAAAGCTTTACTCATATAAAGTCTTTTGAAGATCTGGGAATGAGCAGACCCAATTTTAAATACCAGCTTTCTTCGGGAAATGGCAGGACTTCTAATATGTTTTTTGAACCGGAGAAACCCGCCTCTCCTGATGAAGGAATAAAATCTAAAGGAGTCAGAATTCAGGATATTCAGAAGCATGTAGTAAGATATGCCCTAAGCCGGAATCCTTTTTATTACTTTGATAATCTTTCGCGCTATTTTCCCAATATAACATCGATCTGGGAATTTATACATGATAGAACCTATTTGGGTGGAATGGAAATCATATTCTACGGAACCCAAAGCCGTCTTCAGGAAATTTCACATTTTGATTACCTCCAGGCTCTGAATGGATTACTTCAAACTATAGAAGCCGATATTAAACATAATACTCCGGATTACGAAGGTTCATCGTTTCAGCCGCAGCCTATTCATAAGGTTTTCAGAGATAAGGAGATCAAAGTTACCAAAGGCAGTATAAGAGCAGATGGGCAGGAAAGTGTGGTTTCAGATGAAGCTTGGTATGCCTACAATGCTAATTATGGAACTATTGAAGAAAAAAGGTTTGTAGACTTATTTTCCAGGCGCTTCCAGGGGCTGAAGCAAAAATTTCAGGATGTTCACCTGATCCGTAATGAAAGGGAGGTGAAGATCTTTGATAAACTGGGACGCGCTTTTGAACCGGATTTTATTCTGTTTTGCAGCCAGAAGAAAGATAAACAGCTGACATACCAGGTGTTTATAGAGCCTAAGGGAACCCATTTAATTGATTACGACAGATGGAAAGATGATTTTTTGAGAAAAATGGGCGATCAAAAGAAAACCATTACGATTCATACGGATGAGTATTTAATTACGGCAGTGCCGTTTTATAACCATGAAACTGAAAAAGAATTTGACCAGGCGCTGGAAAAAACCTTTATGGGCTAATTTTCCGGCTTCTCCTTATTTTTAAATCCGTCAATCTTTTAATAAATCTCTTTGAACTTCAGTTGTTTAACGGGAAATTATGAATATGTAAAACTATTGCTTATCTCAAATAAAAAACATATCTTTGCACCCACTTTTTGTGCTAAAGGTCTAAGAAAGTAAAATATTAAATATTAATAACTTCCGTATTTTTCAATCACATTTGTTAAGACCGTTGAAAGAGAAGGAATACAAATTTATTTAGAATTATGTCAAAAGAGACAAATTCAGCAGAATTATTATTAAACCAAAACGTAGCACCAGAACAATTTGATTGGGATTCTTTCGAATCAGGTCTTGATGCAGATGCGAGAAAAGAAAAAAGCGATTTAGAAGAGATCTACAACGGATCATTAAACAACTTAGACGATAATGACGTATTAGTTGGTAAAGTTGTAAGATTAACTGACAAAGAAGCTATCGTAGACATCAACTTCAAATCTGAAGGTGTTATTTCTCTTAACGAATTCCGTTACAACCAAGGCCTTAAAGTAGGTGATGAGGTAGAAGTAATGGTTGACAAGAGAGAAGACAAAACTGGTCAGTTACAATTATCTCACAGAAAAGCTAGAACGCTTAAAGCTTGGGATAAAGTAAACGAACTTCACGAAACTGGAGAAATCGTTAACGGTTTTGTTAAATCAAGAACTAAAGGTGGTATGATCGTTGACGTTCACGGAATCGAAGCATTCTTACCTGGTTCTCAAATTGACGTTAAGCCAATTAAAGATTACGATCAGTTCGTAGGAAAAACTATGGAGTTCAAAGTTGTGAAAATCAACCCTGAGTTCAAAAACGTAGTAGTTTCTCACAAAGCATTGATCGAAGCAGATATCGAAGGTCAGAAAAAAGAAATCATCGCTCAGCTTGAAAAAGGTCAGGTTCTTGAAGGTACTGTTAAGAATATCACTTCTTACGGTGTATTCATTGACTTAGGAGGTGTTGATGGATTGATCCACATTACAGACCTTTCTTGGTCTAGAGTGAACCACCCATCTGAAATCCTTGAGGACGGACAGACTGTAAAAGTTGTAATCCTTGATTTCGATGACGAGAAAACAAGAATCCAGTTAGGTATGAAGCAATTAGAAGCTCATCCTTGGGATGCTCTTTCTGCTGACATGAAAGTTGGAGATAAAGTAAAAGGAAAAGTAGTAGTTCTTGCTGACTATGGTGCATTCGTAGAAATCGCTCCAGGTGTAGAAGGATTAATCCACGTTTCTGAAATGTCTTGGTCTACTCACTTAAGATCTGCTGGAGATTTCGTAAAAGTAGGTGATGAAGTAGAAGCTGAAGTATTAACTTTAGATAGAGAAGAAAGAAAAATTTCTCTTGGTATCAAGCAATTGTCTAAAGATCCATGGGAAAACATCGAAGCTAAGTATCCGGTAGGATCTCAGCATGTAGGAACGGTAAGAAACTTCACTAACTTTGGTGTATTCGTAGAGTTAGAAGAAGGTATCGACGGGTTAATCTACATCTCTGATCTTTCTTGGACTAAGAAAATCAAGCACCCATCTGAGTTCTGCGCAGTAGGTGATAAATTAGATGTTGTAGTTCTTGAGCTAGATATCCAGGCTAGAAGATTATCTCTAGGTCACAAGCAATTGACTGAAAACCCATGGGATAAATTCGAAACTAAATATGCTGAAGGAACTATCCACGCTGGTAAAGCTGTAGAAGTACACGATAAAGGAGCTTCTGTACAGTTTGAAGATGCTGAGGTTGAAGCGTTCTGCCCTTCAAGATTATTAGAGAAAGAAGATGGATCTAAAATCAAAAAAGGTGAAGAAGCTCAATTCAAAGTAATTGAATTCAACAAAGAATTCAAGAGAGTAGTAGTATCTCACACAGGGATCTTCAGAGACGAAGAAAAGAAAAACGTTAAAGAATCTTCTTCTAGAAACGTATCTTCTTCTTCAAACAACGAAGAAAGATCTACTCTTGGAGACATTGATGCATTAGCAGAGTTGAAAAGAAAAATGGAAGAAGGTAAATAATCTTTGAACCATTCATAAATAAGGAGCCGCTCATTTGAGCGGCTTTTTTTTACCTTATTTTCAGGAGCTTTTTCCCGCTATCCACTCATACTCCTCGCGCCTTCTCACTCCGCTCCTAAATCCACTAAATCTCCAGCCTTTGCTGTGGGGTAACCGTTCCTATCGGGGCTATGACAGACGTCCTGCTATACATTTGGTAAGATAATATGGAATAATTATAACCCTAACAGGTTTTCAAAATCTGTTAGAGTTGTCGTTTAAGTAAAATTGATATGATTGATTTTATTATCCGGCACAGCTACATTCCTCAAAACTTTAATTTATAAGTCGTACCTTTGCAGGCTGAAAAAAAATTATGAAGAAGCAAAATATACTAAAAGGCGTTTTATTTGTTGGGATTGGAGCTAGTATATACGGTATGTTGGCCACGTTTGTGAAAATGGCTTACCATGACGGTTTTACAACTTCGGAAGTTACTACATCCCAGTTTGTGTTAGGTTTGACAGGATTACTGATCCTTAATTTTATCCAGACCATTACCTCGAAGCAGAAATTATCATTACCCAATTCTAAAGAAGTCAGAATGCTGATTCTGGCAGGAACTTCATTAGGAGGAACCAGTTTATTCTATTATATTGCTGTGCAGTATATCAATGTTTCCATTGCGATTGTATTATTGATGCAGTCGGTATGGTTCAGTGTGGTAGTTGAGAGCATTCTTACAAAAAAATTGCCCAATGCAAGAAAGGTGATTTCGGTGATTATAGTATTATTGGGAACAGTATTGGCGACCAATCTTATCAATATGGAAATAGAGCTGGATTGGCATGGGGTGTTCTGGGGGCTAATGGCTGCCGGCTCTTATACTTTGACTATGTTTACCTCAAACACAATAGCTACTCATTTACCGGTTTTCAGAAAGAGCCTTGTAATGCTTGCGGGAGGTTCTATTATCGTTTTTTCGTTCTTATTCTTTGCTCAGATAGGGCCAATGTATTTTGACGGATTACAATCTTTATATTTAAATTTTACCGAAAATACGGAGCATATTCATCCTTTTAATTATTCGATCTTCTGGACATACGGAATTATTTTAGCTCTGTTCGGAACCATTATTCCCCCAATTCTGTTTAATGTCGGTTTCCCGAATGCAGGATTAGGATTAGGAAGTATTGTTTCCTCTTTAGAGCTTCCGGTTTCTGTAACGATGGCGTTTGTTTTATTGGGCGAAAAAGTGT
Organism: Chryseobacterium sp. UNC8MFCol; assembly: GCF_000482305.1. Taxonomy (NCBI): domain Bacteria; kingdom Pseudomonadati; phylum Bacteroidota; class Flavobacteriia; order Flavobacteriales; family Weeksellaceae; genus Chryseobacterium; species Chryseobacterium sp. UNC8MFCol. The sequence goes on along the minus strand of NZ_AXUZ01000014.1, from coordinate 83,931 downwards.
TTTTAATACAGTGGGTAGGAATCGTGCTGATCCTTTTTGCTATTGTATTAATGAACTTACCTTCCAAAAAAGAAAAGGAAGTCCAGGTCCCTGAACTATCTTAATGAAATGAAATTTAAATAAAAATACCAGATAAAAAACCGTTCTTTATGGAACGGTTTTTTTAATTTTAATCATCTAAAATAAATTTTCATGAAATATGTAAGGAATGCAGTAATGGTTATAATGTTGGCTGCAGGAACAGCAGGCATTTCCGCACAGGTAAAACCTCTCGATGCTCTGCTCTCTGATTATAAATATCCTTTCGAAGTTCATTATATCCATTTAAAATCTCAGGATAATGATTTGAAGATGGCATACATGGATGTAAAACCTCAAAAAAGTAATGGAAAAACAATAATGCTGCTTCATGGGAAAAACTTTAACGGAGCCTATTGGGAAAGAACAGCTAAAGACCTTTCTGCAAAAGGGTTCAGGGTGATAATTCCGGATCAGATAGGATTTGGAAAATCTTCAAAACCTCATGCTTACCAGTTTTCCTTTTCTCAGCTAGCAGAAAATACAAAGGCAATTCTGGATGATCTTAAAATTGATAAGACCATTGTTTTGGGCCATTCTATGGGTGGAATGGTGGCGACACGCTTTACATTATTATACCCGGAAAAGGTTCAGAAGCTGATATTGGAGAATCCTATCGGTTTGGAAGATTATAAAACTTTTGCTTCTTATCAGACCATTGACCAGGCGTATCAATCGGAGCTTAAAAATACCGCAGAAACCTATAAAAATTATCAGCTTACATTCTATTATGACAATAAATGGAAAGAAGAATATCAGCCCTGGCTGGATCTTATTGCCGGCTGGACATTACATAAAGATTATCCTCAGGTCGCATGGGATGCTGCCCTGACCACTGACATGATTTACAATCAACCTGTTTGTTATGAGTTTAAAAATATAAAAACTCCTGTATTACTGATCATTGGGACAAGAGACAGGACGGCAATAGGGAAGGATAGGGCTCCTAAAGAGCTTCAGGCAAAAATGGGACAATATCAGGAACTTGGCAAGAAAACACAACAGGAAATAGCCGGTTCTAAACTGGTGGAAATTGAAAATGTAGGACATTTGCCACACATTGAAGTTTATCCTCAGTTTTTTAAAGCATTATATGACTTTATAAAATAAGATATAATAAGTTGAAACATTAAGACGTGTATCTCCTTATCGGTTACAGGCAGAGCAGGCAGCCTATACATATCTTAATGTTTCAAATATTGATGCTATTATGAAGCAACACAGGTTATCTTTTCCTAAATAGTAAGAGTGAAAATACCCCGATTCCGGAAAAAAGAGTACAGGCAATTCCAAGGTGCTGAATAAATCCTATACTTACCAATCCCAGTCCAATCATCACATAATAGATCAATCCCAATAATGCCCCAGCGCTTCCTGTTTCATTTTTATATTGTATCAGGGCCGTGCTCAGGATATTGGGGATAGCCATACTGAAAGCCATGACAATAAAAAAGTATGGAATTACAAAATAAATTCCTTCTCCTGTTAATATCCAGACCATTACAGAGGCAATGAAAGAGCCAAGAGTACTGATTTTTATTAAACCTGAAGATTCAAGCCCTTTTAATAACAGGCGTCTGTTGAGCTGTGCGCCGGCAAAAGTGCCTGCTGCAAGTACAATGCTGCTGTATCCGAAAGCGTACGATGAATATTCCTGCTCTTTAAAAATAAAAGGAGCCAGAGAATAGTACGAAAATAATAAAACATTAAAACTCATAATCAACAAACAGCACCTGATGATTTCATGATCTGTAAGCATTTGTTTTAATAAGCTGGTCAGTGTTTTGAAGCTTATTTGTTTTGGAAAAGGAAATGTTTCAGAGACTCTTTTCTGGGACAATATATAAAATAGCGCGGCCACAAGACATAAGGTGATAAAAACACCCTGATATCCGGAGACTGAAGCCAGCAGTGACCCTGTAAGCATACCGATAACAGGGCTGACGGATAGACCTATTCCGATCCAGGAAAATACTTTGCTGATGTGTTCTCTATCATAAGTATCACGTAAAATTGTTTGGGTAACAATAGAACCTACTGAAATACCGAATGCGGAGATAATCCTCGCGCTAAGCAATATCATGAAACTGGGTGCGAAAACGGCTGCAACTGTTCCGATTCCGTAAGTTATTAATCCGTATTGCAATGATTTTTTTCTTCCGATCCGGTCGCATTGTATTCCCCAGAAAGCGACTCCTAAAGCGAAGGCTATAAAATATAAACTTATCGTCAGTGTCGCTGATTCTTCTTTCACTCCAAAATATTCCTGTACCGACGGCAAAACCGGACTGTAAATAGTTTCCACAAATTGAGGAAGCATCACCAGTAATGTCAGCAACCACAACGGATTTGTCTTTTTCATTTTTTTCTGCAAAGTTTCCAAAAATTCAATGTATATTTATAATGATATAAAAACAAAAAATATCAAAAATAGGACATGGCGATTCTCAAACAAAAGCAGGAATTTGATGCAGATTCTCTACCAGGGAAAATAATAGGAATCGCTTCTGATATGGTAATGCATGATTCCGGTTTTCATTGCCATGTGACGAAAACCCAGCTTTTATATGCCCCTTCCGGTTGTATGACGGTTACCACTTCAGACAGGCAGTTTGTGCTGCCGCCGTTCAGAATGTTGTGGATTCCTGCCCATGAGGTTCACAGGGTAAATTTCCGTAATATGGTAGCCTACAGATCCATTTATTTTGATAGGGAATATGCTGCAGGTTGTATAAATTCAAGCCTTAAAGTTTTACATGTCAACCCTTTGCTGAAGGAGATTATTGAAAGAATGTGTTTCTGGGAATGGAGTGTTCCTGACGATTATCAGGAGAATATTATAAAGGTATTCTGGAATGAAATGAATGGAGCTCCTGAAGAAAAACTGGTCCTTAAAATGCCGCAGGACACACGTTTGAAAAAAATTTCAGAAGAATGGACCAAACGATTATCGATGCCTCCGATGTTGAAAAATCTCGCCGAAAATACAGGGGCGGTTGAAAAAACAATCACCCGGATTTTTAAGAAAGAAACCGGATTATCCTATCAGGAATGGAGGCAGCAATGGCGTCTTCAGAGATCCATCGAATTGTTGGTGGAAGGAAATTCGATAGGGGAAGTTTCTCATATTTTAGAATTTTCCTCCGATAGTGCCTTTATTGATTTTTTTAAAAAACAGACAGGATCAACACCGTTACAATACCTCATGCAGAACGGGTAAATCTTCAATTTTTACTGATACCTTAAACCAACGGTTATTTCTGAAAAGTGACCGAAAGCCGGTTGGGTGCCGGAATGACCGGTCAAAAATGTTTCAGAGTGTTTCTTGCCCTATGCAAAGTCTGTTGATGAATAATTTGCATAACATTGTATGACCATATAAAAACAAATGTCATGAACGATTATACCAATACAATAGAAGTAAGTACTACACCGCATCGGGTGTATGAAGCCCTGACTCACAGTATTCCTCTCTGGTGGTCTGCGTTGTTTACTGGATCATCATCAGCAATTGGGGATGTATTTACCATACGGTTTGGAGATCATATTCACAAAACATTTAAAGTAGAGGAGATGATACCTGATTCAAAAGTTGCCTGGTATGTGGAAGATTCACTGATTGCCCTTCCTGAATTGAAAAATCAAACCGAATGGATCGGAACAACGGTAGTTTGGGAAATAGTAAAAAAAGAAAACAATGCTTTGATAAAGGTAACTCACATCGGATTACGCCCTGCAGTTGAATGTTATGAAATATGTTCTACTGGCTGGGTGCAGTTTCTCGGTAGCCTTAAGCAGTTTTTAGAAACGGGAAAAGGATCTCCGTATGAAAAATAACATCTCGTTTTGGTACAATGCAATATTTAAAAAAGTAAATTCTCTATTCTGGAATTACCTCAATTCTAAACCTGACAGGTTTATCCACTTTATTCTCAGCCTCGGTAAAAAATAAAATTGCTGTAGCTCAAAAAAAAAGAAGCTGTCTACACATGGTAAACAGCCTCTTTTTGCATTTATTGTTGTCTGAATTATTTCTTCTTGTAAGCAGCGTCTTTGATTCTTGCTTTCTTACCTCTAAGGTCTCTGAAGTAGTAAATTCTAGCTCTTCTAACTCTACCTCTTCTGTCAACTTCAATTTTTTGAAGTGCCGGCATGTTGATAGGGAATACTCTTTCTACACCTACATCACCAGACATTTTTCTGATAGTGAAAGTTTTTGTAGAACCAGTACCTCTTAGTTGAATAACTGTTCCTTTGAAGAACTGAGTTCTGGTTTTTTGTCCTTCTTTAATTTCGTAATACACAGTAATTGTATCACCTGCTTTGAATTCAGGGAATTCTTTTTTAGCAATGTACTTGTCTTGTACGTACTTTAATAAATCCATTATTAATAAAATAAAATGTTAAAGCTAAGCAACTTACACGCTTTTCGTCAGAGGTTGAATAACAGGTTGCAAATGTACAAAATAGTTTTTGAATATACCAAACAATTAATGTGTTAAAAACTATAATTTTTCAATTTCGATTTTGTTAAAAAATTAACAGTTTGTTTAAGATTCCATCAGCCAGGATTTATATACGTAATTTACTTTTGCCCGAAATAAAAAATAGGATGCTTATTTTTTAAATCCTTGGTTTCCAATTTATCTGTAAAATATATACTATTTAAATAAATATATTATGAAACATTATTTCTTCTTTTTTTGTTTCGCGGTCCAGATGGCATTCGGACAGGTTTTGTTTCCTTATTTGCAAAACCCTACACCCAATTCCATGATCGTCAACTGGAAGACGGCTTCCAATAACGAGACTACCGTGATCTACGGAGATTCTCCCACAAATCTGAATGTCACTGTGACCGGTACAACCAATATCTTTTCGGATACAGGATACAATAATAACTACTATTACCACACAGCAAAGATTACCAATCTACAGCCCAACACCAAGTATTATTATAAGATAAAAACAGGAACGAGTGAATCTGCGGTCTACAACTTCAGAACTCTTCCACAACCGGGACAGGCAGTTACTGCCAATGGAAAAATCCGTTTCCTGATCATGGGAGACAATCAGATCAAAGCTGAACCGAGATATGATAGCCTTACTTTAAATGCCTATAAAAAATTAAAGGAAAAGTTCGGAGCCAATACCGATCCTTCTGATAATATCGCGCTTACTTTTATGGTAGGTGATCAGGTAGATGTGGGAACGTTAGATCATTATGAAAACGTCCACTTCAAAAAGAATATTAAATTATCACCTTACCTTCCTATCCAAACTACAGTAGGAAATCACGAAACCTATGCTCCGGTACCCGGAGGTATTCAGGGAATGGAATCTTATTATGCCCACTTTTATATTGATGAGATTAAATATAAAAATATCAGTTCCGGAAATGAAAATTACTATGCCCAGCAGGCAGGAAATGTGCTGTTCATCAGTTTAAGTTCTGAGCATACGGGAGCAGCACAGCAAACCTGGCTTCAACAGGTTCTGAATGCAGCAAATAATGATGCTACGGTAGACTGGATTATTTCTTTAAGCCACAGACCGTATCAGGCAGAACAGTATGTAGGAGATATTTCTACATGGGTAAGGAATAATGCAGTGCCGCTTCTGGTGACTTCCGATAAATACCTGATGCATGTCGGAGCCCACCATCACCTGTATCACAGGGGACAATTAAAAGATACCCCGAATTATCAGATTATTTCAGGAGGAACAGCCTGGGATCAATATTGGGGAATGTCTAATGAGAAGGATTTTGATGATGTTCAGAAAACATTGACAGACTGGACGTATCAAATCATTGAAGTCAATATCCCGACAGGAAAAGTAGATGTGGAATGCTATTCTATCGGAGGAAAATATACCAAGAAAGATAATGTATTAATCGATTCTTTCCATAGGTATAAAAACCAGCCCAAACCGGCAAAACCATCAATCACCAATACATTTTCTGGAGCAATAACCCTGCCTTTGACATTGAACGGAAGTACATTTTCTTCGTCAAATAATGAACTTTTAAATACCACTCAATTTCTGATCAGTAAGGCTCCGGATTTTTCCGTTATTGAAAAAGAAATCTATCGCGATTTTGAAAACTGGTTTGGAAAAGACGGAAACGGAAATCCAGATGTCACTAAGAACTTAAATGCCGGCGTTGATATTACTCAGGTTCTCTTGCCGGGAAATTCAATTCCGAACGGAATATATTATGCAAAAGTGCGTTACAGAGACAGAAACCTGGAATGGAGTGACTGGAGTGACGTGAAACAATTTGAAATTACAGGAAGTGTAGTTTCCAATCCTACATTTACTTTAAATAAAACTGAATATGCACAAAATGAGCCGATAATCGGTACGTATACAGGAGGACCGGGCAATCAGCAAGATTGGGTAGGAATTTATAAGAAAGGACAGACTCCGGGGGCCTCAGTAACCTCTCAGGGATATGTTTATACTAACGGGCAGACAGCGGGTACAGCTAGCTTTAACAACGGTTTGGCGACTAAAGGACAATATTTTGCAGGATTCTTTGCCAATAACGGTTATACGGAAATTACCCCAAGGAAAAATTTCTATGTAGGTCCCAATGTAAAGCTGCAGGCAACTGCCGATAATTATCCCGTAGGAGGAACGGTTACGATTAATTTTACGGATGGGCCAAATCTTCAGAAAGACTGGATCGGAATTTATAAAATGGGGCAAACTCCGGGAACCACAAATTCAATCAAATGGAGCTACGTTACCACAGCTGCCGGAACCGTTAATTTTACAGGGCTTCCAAAAGGATATTATTATGCCCAGTACCTGCTGGAAGACGGATACAACGGAATCGGAAATAAAGTATTCTTCAAAGTAGGAGATATCGTTACTGAACTGTGGACGAATAAACCGGTTTATACTTTAGGCGAAAATATCACCGCTTCATGGACAGATTCTCCGGGAATTATCAAAGACTGGCTGGGAATTTACCCTCAAAGCATTCAGTCTCCGGATGATAATTTTGTATCGTATACTTATTTTGACGGAATAACGCAGGGAACCAAAGCAATCCAGGGAACAGCAGTGCCAAGTACACCGGGGAACTATTACATGGTCATGTTTACCAATGACTCTTACACGGAAGTATCAAATAGGGTGCAGTTCCAGGTGACATCCTCAACCCTGGGAACGGATGAAACTAAAAGTACAGAGAAAAATGTAGTATTATACCCCAATCCTACAAAACCTGGTGAACCTACATTCATTAAAAGTGATTATCCTATTGAGAAAATCGAATTGGTATCCGCCACAGGAGATTTGTTGTATGAAACGAAAAATATCAATAACCAACGCTTCTCGCTGGTCAATGAAAATCTTCCGAAAGGAGTGTATTTTGTAAAAGTTCACGCCAGAAAGTTGTTTACTTTAAAATTGATTATTCAATAAAAAGTTTATTAAAAGATAATGCTAAGCAGGCTGTCGGTAACGACAGCCTGCTTTTTTGTGAGTAGCTAGGGAAATTTTGATCACCAAAAACCCTCTGAAAAAATAAAAGCAGCTCCAAACGATTGAAACTGCTTGTAATACTAGTGATTCTGATTAATCAAAGCTATTGTGTAAATCATCCTCAAGGATAATAGTCTGATTGGCTACAGAAAAAGAATCATCTCCTGTCTGTGCCAGAACCTTGGAATCCTGTACCAGCTTTCCTTCCTCATTATATATTTTTAAAAGGATCCATTTTCCGCTGCGTTCCAGTTCTTTTGATCCGTCAGCGGTTTTCAGTCTGATCTTTCCGCTTTGAAGAATACCTTCTTTTATAGAAACTTTGCCGGCAGGCTTTCCTTTTACATATTGTACGACCTGGCCTGTAAAGTTGTAATCATCACCTTCTGCGCTCAGGGGCTGATTGAACGTGTATACAATAAGCCCACTGCTGTTATAGATCGTTCCGTCGTACGCATCTTGTTTTGAGTTGAGCTTTTTCTCAGATTTCAGCTTGCTGTCTTCAGAATAGGCTTTTAGATGTATCACGGTTCCTTCTTTAAAATGTCTTTCACTCAGCCCATCATACGCAATACCATTATAGGGAAGATCATCTTTATACGTTAATGTAGATTTTAATTTTCCTTCAGGGGAATAATATTTGATTTCCTGAGTAGAACCTTCTTTTAAAAATACTTCACTGGAAAGTTTACCATTTTCATCAAATATCTTATTCTGGATAGCCTCCCCGTTTTTGTAAATATCTATGGTCGAAATATTGATATTATCATAGCTGAAATGATAGTCTTCTCCATCCATGGGATTAAAGACATCACCTTCCTTATCATATGCATAGGTAAGATGAGCAATTTTTTTTCCCGATTCGTCATAAGTGGTTTTGTAGCCGTCTTTTTTGCCAACCTTATGTTCCTGTATAATTTTCCCGATTTGAGAATAAATTACACTTTCTTTGATGGTACCGTCGCTCTTGTATTTATCGATTTTGGAAACCCTCATCGGGTTATAGTAATAATCTACCTGCGTGCTTTCTTTCCCTGATTCGGAAGTTGCACTACCGATATATTTACCTTTTTCACCGTAATATTTATTTTCATAGTTGCCGTTTTTGATCACTGATTCACTTCTGATTCCTTTAATGTCATCGTCATAAATAATCGTTTGGGCAGGATTGGAATTTTCATAGACGGTGATGCTGTTATAAAAAATCTCATTTTCAGGATCTTTATAGCTAAACGACTTTCCGCTGAAGGTACCATCACCATGGTATATGAGATCCTCTATCAGCTTACCGTTCACATCGTAGGATTGGGTAGGTCCGATTTGTGTACCTTTAGCATAGGTGGTGGTACTCATTACTTTTCCCTCAGGAGTATACCATGTTACTTTACCGTCAAAAACTTCATTACCAGGCGTAGTATCTGAAGCCAGTCCTTCCATTTGAAGCGTTCCGTTTTTATAAAAATCTTTGATCAGTGTAAGTTTGCCTTTTGAAGTAGATTCCCGGTAATACTCCATTTTATCTTGGGTGGTTTTCTCCCAGTTTTCATCGAAATAAGTTTTTTCCTGTCCATATACATTCATGCTGAGTACCAGGGCAATAAATGCAGATGTGAATAATTTTTTCATGTTTTGATCGTATGTTATAATTAATGTGATTGCAGATGTTGAAAATAAAGGTCAGAAAGGGAAGTGACGATTAGGTCGTCGCAAAATAATTTTACATTGAAATTGTGTTTAAATAAATAATATTCTAAATACTGTAGTATAAAGGCGTTTTTTAGCATTTAAAACCCCAAATATAAGTCTATTTAATGAAAAATAGGTAAAAAATGAACCGATCTGTTCATTTTTATTTATAATTAATTGAATTTTAAATAGTTAATCTTTTATGGTTACAATTCAAAATTGGAACAATTTCCGCTGTTATTTCTGGCCATGGGAGATAAGAGAAAATTTATTAAATTTAGGCAATAGAAAAATCTAATATTATCATGATAGATAAAAGAGTAAAAAATGCAAAGGAAGCCATTGAAGGAATTAAGGATGGAATGACACTGATGCTTGGCGGATTCGGACTTTGTGGTATTCCTGAAAACTCAATCAATGCCTTGGTGGAAAGTGATGTGAAAGATTTAACCTGTATTTCAAATAATGCAGGAGTAGATGATTTCGGATTGGGATTGCTGCTTCACAAAAGACAGATTAAGAAAATGATCTCTTCTTATGTAGGAGAAAACGCAGAATTTGAAAGACAAATGCTTTCCGGAGAACTAGAAGTTGAGCTGACTCCGCAAGGAACTTTAGCCGAAAAATGCAGAGCTGCTCAGGCAGGCATTCCGGCCTTCTATACACCGGCAGGATACGGAACTGAAATTGCTGAAGGGAAAGAAGTAAAGGAATTCAAAGGAAAACCTCATATTTTAGAACATGCTTTTGATGCAGATTTTTCTATCGTAAAAGCCTGGAAAGGAGATCACGTCGGAAATCTTATTTTCAAAGGATCTGCCAGAAATTTTAACCACCCGATGGCAGGAGCAGGAAAAATTACCATTGCTGAAGTAGAAGAACTGGTAGAACCCGGAGAATTAGATCCCAACGAAATTCATATTCCGGGCATCATGATTCAGAGAATTTTCCAGGGAGAAAAATTTGAAAAAAGAATCGAACAGAGAACAGTAAGAACTAAAGAATAAAGTAAATCCAATTACAATAAAAAAGCGCTGAAAATAACTTCAGCGCTTTTTTTATGCTTGAGGACTGAGCGTCTTCCTTTCTCCGATCTGTTGTCTCCACATGGCATAATAAAGCCCTTTTTCTGCGATCAGATTCTCATGAGAGCCTGTTTCTATAACCTGGCCGCGTTCAAGGACATAAATTTTGTCAGCATGCATGATGGTACTGAGACGGTGCGCGATAAGAACGGTAATCTGTTCTCTTTCTTTCGAAATATCTTTAATCGTAGTCGTAATCTCTTCTTCTGTAATACTGTCCAGTGCTGAAGTAGCTTCATCAAAAATCAAAAGATGAGGTTTTCTCAAAAGAGCCCTTGCAATGGCGATCCTTTGCTTCTCTCCACCACTTAATTTTAGCCCACCTTCACCAATCACGGTTTCTATACCTTTCTCTGCCCTTTCCAAAAGTGCAGTACAGCTGGATTTTTGTAATGCCAGAGCCAGTTCGGATTCAGTCGCTTTCGGATTTACGAAAAGAAGATTTTCTTTAATTGTCCCTGCAAAAAGCTGAGTATCCTGAGTTACAAAGCCGATTTGATTTCTCAGTTCATCAAAATCGAATTCTTTTCCATTCACTTTATTGTAGAAAATATTTCCCTCCTGAGGTCTGTACAGGCCTACCAATAGCTTTACCAGGGTGCTTTTTCCCGAGCCGCTTGGCCCGACAAAGGCGATGGTTTCTCCGTTTTTGACATCAAAAGAAATATTGTTCAAAGCTTTATACTGAGCCGACTGATGTTTAAATGAAACATGCTTGAATTCCAGCTCCTCAATGGCACCAATCTGCTTTGGATGAAGAGGTTTTTCTTCTACCTCTTTTTGCATCAGATGATCAAAATTCTGAAGAGAAGCCTCCGCTTCACGATACGAAATGATGATGTTTCCGATTTCCTGCATCGGTCCAAAAATGAAAAAACCATAAAACATCAGAGATAAATATTGGCCAGGAGTTACAATGTTTTTAAATATTAATAATAATAAAGTAAGAGTAATCAATTGTTGAAGGAAATTAACCATTGTTCCCTGGATAAAGCTTAAAGAACGGATGCTTTTAACCTTTCTCAGTTCCAGTCCGAGAATTTTGTAAGTATTATTATTCAAACGGATCACCTCCTGTTTGGTCAGCCCCAGACTTTTGACAATTTCTATATTTCTCAGGCTTTCAGTAGTACTTCCTGCTAAAGCCGTTGTTTCTGAAACAATATTTTTCTGAATGATTTTAATCCTTTTACTCAGTAAATTGGTGATAAAAGCAATCAGAAAAACTCCGCAGATGTAAACGGGCATGATCGACCAGTGCAGACGGATCGCATACACGGACACGAAAATGATACTCACCAGAATACCAAAGAAAATATTAATAAAATTGGTAATGAATTTTACAGAGTCTTCTCTTACTTTCGTTAAAATAGAAAGCGTTTCACCGCTTCTCTGATCTTCAAACTCCTGATAGGGAAGGGCCATCGAATGTTGTAAACCGTCAGTGAATATTTTTGCTCCGAATTTCTGTGTGATCACACTTACCACATAATCCTGAAAGGCTTTGGCAATTCTGCTGACCATCGCTGTTCCGATCAATAATCCCAGAAAATAAAAAGCACCATGATAGACTCCGTTGCCATATAAATACTCATTCAGATTCCTGGCTAAAAGTTTTTCTTTGTCAAAAAAATTGGGATGAGTGACCAGCTGATCAAGGATATTTCCTGTAATAGCCGGGGCAAATAAAGAAAAAACCTGATTAATGGTAGCCAGTAATAAAGAAATAATGATCAGCCACTGGTAAGGTTTAAGGTATCTAAAAAGTATTTTCATTCTGATAAATAATGTTACAAAATTACAGATATTATTTTAACTAACAGTGTTAATTATTAAGACCTGTAAAGCCCTTTTGTATTCAGTTTAAAATAATTAAATTGCAGTCTAAGTTTTTATTATGCTTACAAAAGAACAAATTGCCAAAAGAATTTCAAAAGAACTGAAAGATCGTTATTATGTAAACCTGGGAATAGGAATCCCTACTTTGGTTGCCAACTATGTTCCGGAAGGTATTTCTGTAGAATTCCAGAGTGAAAACGGAGTTTTAGGGATGGGACCTTTCCCTTTCGAAGGAGAAGAAGATGCTGATATCATCAATGCCGGAAAACAAACTATTACTATTTTAGACGGAGGCTCATTCTTCGATTCTGCTTTCAGTTTCGGAATGATCCGTGGTCAGAAGGTAGATCTTACCATTCTGGGAGCCATGGAAGTTTCCGAAAACGGAGATATTGCCAATTGGAAAATTCCGGGAAAAATGGTAAAAGGAATGGGAGGTGCCATGGATTTAGTTGCTTCAGCCGAAAATATTATTGTTGCCATGATGCACGTTAATAAGGCTGGAGAAAGCAAGATCCTGAAAAAATGTACCCTTCCCCTTACCGGAGTAAACTGTGTGAAAAGAGTCGTTACCGAATTAGCTGTTCTGGATGTGACTCCCGCAGGGTTCAAACTGGTGGAAAGAGCTCCGGGTGTTTCAGTAGAACACATTGTGAACGCTACAGAGGCAGATCTGATCATTGAAGGTGAAATTCCTGAAATGCAATTGTAACCCATTACGAAAATAAATGATTATAAATAATAAAGCAGTAGAGATTCACCTCTACTGCTTTTTCTTTTGTCAATGTTCAGTATGGAGTTTATTCGAAAGAATGATGATCAGCAAAAGCCTGCTCTATAAAATAGCAAGGTTACAGGAGTATTCAAAAAAAATTGCTGACAAAGATGCGTAGCAGAAAGGGCTGCTTCATTATGAAACAGCCCTTTTATATTGTAAAGTTTAACTTTAAATATATAATTTCTTATTTATTATCCTGTGCTCCGAAAACCTTCTGCAAAATACTTGTCGTTCTCATTGCAGGGGTATTTCTGATCCCGCTTTCTTTCTGGGCTACCATTTTGAATACCCCGTTGATTGTTTCTGTAGTTACATATTCATTAAGGTCGGTGGTTACGGCCTGTCCTGTGAATGTATTATATTTTGAGATCAGGTTTTTCCATACTGTGTCTGCACCTACTTTACCCAGTGATGCTTTTACTTTTGGCTGGAAAGCCGTAAATAGCTGGTTCTGAGTTTTGCTTTGTAAATAATTGGTGGCAGCATTATCAGTTCCTAATAAAATATTTTTAGCGTCGTTGATCGTCATTGACGTAATCGCGCTGGTGAAAATAGGGGCAGCTTCGGTAACGGCGTCCTCGGCAGCTCTGTTTAAAAGCTTTACTCCCTCATCAGCAAGACTTCCCATTCCCAGAGAACGTAGGGTAGTATCAATTTTTCTTAACTTTTCAGGCATCAGGATTTTTACAGCCTCATTTTTAAAAAAGCCATCCGTTAAAGCCAGTTTTTTTACTCCATCCGTTACTCCAAGAGTTAAAGCTTCTTTTAATCCTGACGAAATCTGTGGCGAAGTAAGGTTTCCAAGATTTACAGGATTGCTGGTGGAATTAACGTTTGTAGAAGGTTGAGGTGTCGTGGTCGTTGCAGCTGTTGTTCCTTTTGTTTTGACAGGAGCATCAAGATCCACACCTGTTTTATTTTTGACGGTAGATTTTATAATATCGAAAAGCTGTGCTTGAGCAGATACTGAAAATAATAATCCGGCTGCTAATAAAATGTTTTTTCTCATTGTATTTTTTTACAAATTTAATTGTTTATTTACGTATAGTCGCTTACACTTAGCAAAAAATAAACCACAATTTTATTGTTGCGTTTTTTTTATTGAAGTTCAGCGTAAAGGACTTAGATCTTTATTAGCCCATAATAGTCTGTGCAATATCTTTGATTATTTCTTAAAATCTGGAATAATTGATGAAAATGAGTCAATAATTTTTAGAAAATATTTATCTTAGCTAAAACCTTAACCACATCTAATGATACGGACTTTTTTTACATTCTTTCTGTTAATGTCAACGGTAATTCTTGCACAAAATAAATTGAACTTAATTCCTTATCCTCAAAAAATTGAATTTTCTCAGGGTGAATTTATCCTGCCTGAAAAAATCATTTTAGATGAAAATCTTTCTAAATCAGAACGCGAATACTATTCAAAATATTTCGGTAAATTTTTTACACTGACGTATGGTAAAAAAGAAAAAATGCAGCTCATCAGCGCATTGTTTCCTCCATCCGTTGTCCCTTTAAGCGAAGAACAAAAAAAAGAAAAATATGCCATTGAAATCTCGCCGGCAAATATTGTTATCCGCTCTTATACAGACCAGGGGCATTTTCTGGCTCTTCAGACCCTGATTCAGATTTTTGAACAATATAAAGACAGTAAGAAAATTCCGGCCATGAAAATCGAAGATCAGCCGAAGTTTGCCTGGAGAGGAATGCATTTGGACGTATGCCGTCACTTTTTCACTGTAGATGAAGTAAAGCAGTATATTGATTATCTGGCCATGTATAAATTGAACACTTTTCATTGGCATTTGACAGATGATCAGGGATGGAGAATTGAAATTAAAAAATATCCTAAACTAACCCAGGTTGGTTCTAAGCGTAAAGAATCTATGATAGGTGCCTATGCTGACAATACCTTCGACGGGAAACCTTACGGCCCTTATTTTTATACTCAGGATCAGATTAAGGAGGTCGTAAAATATGCACAGGAAAGACATATTACCGTCGTTCCGGAAATAGAAATGCCGGGACATGCCTTGGCAGCACTATCTGCATATCCTGAACTGGCATGTACAAAAGGCCCTTTTGAAGCTGCCACCAAATGGGGTGTTTTTGATGACGTATTTTGTCCTAAAGATGAAACATTTACATTTCTGGAAAATGTCTTAGATGAGGTGATTCAGTTATTCCCCTCACAATACATCCATATCGGTGGTGATGAATGCCCGAAAACACGATGGAAAGAATGTGCTCATTGCCAGGAATTGATAAAGAAAAATAATCTGAAAGATGAACACGGCTTACAGAGCTACTTCATTCAGAGAATTGAAAAATATGTCAACAGTAAAGGCAGGAAAATCATCGGCTGGGATGAAATTTTAGAAGGCGGGTTGGCTCCTAACGCTGCTGTTATGAGCTGGACAGGGGTAAATGGAGGAATTGAAGCTGCAAAATCAAAACATTTTGCCGTAATGACCCCTGGAGCGTATTGCTATTTCGACCATTATCAGGGAGATCCACAGTCAGAACCTAATGCCTTTGGAGGATTTACTCCACTCGATAAAGTATATTCTTATAACCCGATTCCTTCAGAATTAACTCCGGAACAGGGAAAATACATCATGGGAGTACAAGCGAATCTGTGGACAGAGTATATTGACAATTTTAAGCAGGTTCAGTATATGATATTTCCAAGGCTAATGGCACTTTCGGAAGTAGGGTGGGGAACATCAGATCCTGAAAACTATAAAAATTTTGAAAACAGAGTCATCAGTCAGTTCAAAGTGTTGGATAAAATGGGCGTCAATTATGCCAAAAGTATTTATAATATTTCAGGAAAAGTAGTTCCGGCCGGCACAGGAATTACCTATGAGCTGTCCACCTCACAAAATTCAAGCGGCATCCGGTATACAACCGATGGTGCTGATCCTACAATCAATTCAAAAACATATCAGGGTGCTATTCCGGTTCCTGCATCAATGACAATAAAATCAGCCTATTTTGAAAATGGTCAGCTGAAAAGTTCAATCACTTCACAACAATTTACCATTTCAAAAACAACAGGAAAGAAAATTAATCTTGAAAATCAACCGAGTGAAAACTATTCATTCGGGGGCGCAGCTACTCTGGTAGACGGTATAATAGGTAATTCAAGACAACTTGGTAAAACATGGCTGGGCTTTAACGGTAAAGATGTGGTCGCTACCATCGATTTCGGACAAAAAACAGACTTTTCGCAAGTGTATTTCAATACCCTTGAAAATAAAGGAAGCTGGATTCACCTGGCAAAATCTGCAAAAATCTTTACCTCCGAAGACAATAAGAATTTTAAACTGATCAAAGAGATCGGAAAAGAGGAAATTCAGAATGCCAAAGGAAAAATGCTGCTGAACGTAGGAAAACAAAATTCGAGATATTTTAAAATAGCCATTGAAAATGCGGGGATAATTCCGGCCGGAAATCCGGGAGCAGATTCTAAAGCATGGCTTTTTGTCGATGAAATTGGCGTAAATTAGCACGTAGAATTTTTTACCCATGCAGAACGATATACTATGTTCAGAATTCTCTTCACCCGATCTTGTGGAAAAACTGCATCGTTTCGGGGTGTTGAAAAACTATAGGGAAGGAGACATTATCTTAGATGAAAATGCATCAATCCGCTCTATTCCTATTGTGATGAAAGGAATGATCAAAGTGATCAGGACAGAAGAAGACGGAAGAGAAATCCTGCTGTACTACATTAAAGCCGGAGAAAGCTGCATTATGTCTTTTCTCGGCGGAATGCACAACGAAAAAAGTATAGTAAAAGCCGAAGTGGAAGAAGATAGTGAGGTACTTTTTCTCCCTTTAGATAAAGTTTCTTTGTTTATTAAAGAGCATCCCGATTGGCTGGACTATATTTTCAGGCTTTATCATAAACGATTTGAGGAACTTTTAGATATTATCAATGCCATTGCCTTTAAAAAAGTAGATCAGCGGCTATTGAACCTTCTTCATAAAAAGTCTGAGCTCACAGGCTCCGATACCATCCAGACCACTCATGAACAGCTTGCCAATGAATTGGGAACAGCGAGAGTCGTTGTGTCGAGACTTCTCAAACAGCTTGAAGAAGAAGGAAAACTGAAACTGGGAAGAAATAAAATACTCCTTCTCAAAACGCTCAATCCGTAATTGAATTCGTACATAATAAAAAGTAGTTCCGGCAAATCGAAGATTTGCCGGAACTACTTTTTATTAGCTCTGATGTTTATATTAAAAACGTCTTATGTAACAAAAGTAGCTGTAGACTTTCCCAAACTATCCCATTTTTGTACCAACATTCTTTAAGCAGTACAATGGAAATTTTAGGATACACAGCATCAGTTTTAATAGGAATTTCACTTGGTTTAATAGGAGGCGGTGGCAGTATTCTCACGGTACCGGTCTTGGTTTATCTTTTCGGATTGGATGCCTTATTGGCTACAGAATATTCTCTTTTTATCGTCGGGGCAAGCAGTATCGTCGGTTCTTTCTCTTATTGTAAAAAAGGATGGGTCGATTTTAAAATAGTTCTGATATTCGGAATTCCTTCCGTTATGGCAATTTTTCTGACGAGAACCTATTTCCTGCCATTCATACCCGATATCCTCATTAAGATCCATGATTTTGCCATAACCAGAAATGTTTTTTTACTCTTACTTTTTGCGGGTTTAATGATTCTGGCCTCCTATAAAATGATCCGAACTCAGGCTACTTTAGGAATTTCAGAGGTTGATCATGGAGAAAATAAAACTTTACTGGCAATGGCGCAGGGAGCTGTTGTCGGTGTTTTAACAGGGTTGGTAGGAGCCGGAGGAGGTTTTATGATCATCCCTGCACTGGTTAATTTATTGAAAGTTTCCATGAAAACAGCAATAGGAACTTCATTGGTGCTTATTTCTTTCAACTCTCTGATCGGATTCCTTTCATCCGTCAACGATGCAAAAATAAACTGGAATATACTTTCGTCTGTTACAGCCATTGCCATCATAGGAATTCTGATAGGTTCTCAGCTGTCAAAGAAAATTGACGGTAAAAAATTAAAGCCCGCATTTGGATGGTTTATCTTGATAATGGGAATTTATATTATCACCAGAGAACTGTTTTTCTAGTCTCCTTATGTAACAAAAGTAGCTGTGGAGAATTAAGGGAAGTCGGAAATTTATATCAAAGAACAAAATCTAAAATAAGTACAATGAAAATAGAACAGATCTATACAGGATGTCTGGCGCAGGGAGCGTATTACATCAGTTCAGGTGGAGAAGCTGCAATCATTGATCCTCTGAGGGAAACAGCTCCCTATCTCGAAAAATTGAAAAAGGACGGACTTGCACTACAATATATCTTTGAAACCCATTTTCACGCTGATTTTGTCAGTGGCCATCTTGATTTAAGCAGAAAGACAGGAGCTCCGGTTGTCTATGGACCTACAGCAAAAACTGACTTTAAAGCAATAATAGCAGAAGATAATCAGGTATTCAAAGTAGGAAATATTACAATAAAAGTCCTTCATACTCCCGGGCATACGCTGGAAAGTTCATCTTATCTGCTGATTGATGAATTTGGAATTGAAAAAGCCCTTTTCAGTGGTGACACCTTGTTCCTTGGTGATGTAGGGCGCCCGGATCTTGCCCAAAAGGCAGGAAATCTGACAAAAGAAGACCTCGCTGGAATGCTTTATGACAGCTTGTATGAAAAAATTCTGCCTTTACCGGATCACATTATTGTATATCCGGCTCATGGCGCAGGTTCTGCCTGTGGAAAGAATATGCAGAAGGAAACTCTTGATACGCTGGGAAATCAAAAGAAAACAAATTATGCCCTCAATCAGAAAAATAAAGCAGCTTTCATTAAAGAAGTAACAGACGGGCTCTCGCCTCCACCTGCTTATTTTGAAATGAATGTCATGATGAATAAAAAAGGATATCATAGCTTTGATGAAGTATTAACAAGAGGTTTACAAGCCTTGGAAACAGCAGCCTTTGAAGAAATCGCAGAAATGTCTGGAGCATTAATTCTCGATGTGAGAAACAGCGATATATTTGCCAGAGGCTTTATTCCACAATCTGTAAATATAGGTTTGGATGGTGATTTTGCCCCTTGGGTCGGAGCTTTAGTTGAAGATGTTAATCAGCCGATTCTTTTAGTGACCGGAAAAGGAGATGAAGAAGAAGCGGTAACCAGGCTGAGCAGAGTAGGCTTTGATCATGTTTTAGGATTTCTGGAAGGAGGTTTCGAAGCATGGGAACAGGCAGGAAAAGAAACGGATTCAGTCAATCGTATTTCTGCTGAAGAATTGGAGAAGGACATTAAAGGAAAATATGCAAAAATAATCGATATCAGAAGAGAAAGTGAATACCACGCAGAACACATTGAAGAAGCATTCAGTAAGCCTTTGGCATATATCAATGACTGGGTGTCTCAGCTGAATAGCGAAGAACATTTTTATATACACTGCGGCAGTGGATATCGAAGTACTATCGCTGCAAGTATTCTTCAGGCGAGAGGATACAGGAATTTTACCGAAATTGAAGGTGGTTTTAAAGCAATCTCTGCCACGGGTATTCCTAAAAGTGATTTTGTTTGTCAGACTAAAATTTTAAAATAATTAAATATGTTGGAGATCATAAAAGAACCATGGCCCTGGTATATTGCAGGCCCTTTAATCGGACTTACCGTTCCCGCTTTGCTGATCATGGGAAATAAATCCTTTGGAATAAGCTCAGCCTTAAGACATGCATGTGCAGCTTGCGTACCGGCCAATATTGATTTTTTTAAATATGACTGGCAAAAAGAAGCCTGGAATTTATTCTTTGTCCTCGGGATTTTTATCGGAGGAATAATTACAGCCAATTTTCTGATGAATACTTCCGAAATTATCGTTAACCCCGAATTAAAAGCGGAATTGACAGGATACGGGATTACGGATTACAGCAATCTCGTTCCGAAACAATTGATGAATTTTGAAAACCTCTTTACCATCCGGGGATTTATCATGATGGTAATCGGTGGTTTTCTGGTTGGTTTTGGAACACGCTATGCCGGTGGATGTACCAGCGGGCATGCCATCATGGGACTTTCTAATCTACAGTGGCCTTCGTTGGTCGCCACCATTTGTTTTATGATAGGAGGATTTTTAATGGCGAACTTTATCCTGCCCCTTATTCTTTCCCTGTAAGTATAATTATAATGAAACTAAGCAATGATAAAAGAAAAGAAAAAAGAAATACGGGATCAGGATGAAGTTTGTGTGATGGAAAATACAAAAGACCAGAATGAATGGTATCATCAGTTGAAGTACCTTGCAGCAGGAGTTATATTCGGAATCATATTCATCAAAGCTGAAGTGATAAGTTGGTTCAGGATACAGGAAATGTTCCGGCTCCAGTCTTTTCATATGTATGGAGTTATCGGAAGTGCGGTTTTAGTAGGAATGATCTCCGTATTTCTGATTAAAAAACTGAAGATCAAAACTATCAATGGAGAACATGTTACCTTATCTCCCAAAAAGTTTAATAAAGGAAAAATTTATGGAGGATTGATCTTTGGTTTTGGCTGGGCGCTCACAGGAGCCTGCCCCGGACCTCTCTTTGCACAGATCGGAACAGGAGCCCTGGCGGTATCTGTTACGCTGGTAAGTGCCATCGCCGGAACATGGGTATATGGATATTTCAGAAATAAATTACCTCATTAATAGACCTTATAGAATTTAAAAGTCATAAAGAAAGCCTGCCGATACTATCCGGCAGGCTTTAGTATAAAATTATGAAAAAATGAAGTTCTGTGCTCCCAGAGTCATATAAAGGTTGATGTGTTCCATTTTGTCCTGAAGCTCCAGGTTGATGAGGTTCATCTCGTTTTTAAGAAGTTCCCGCTGCGTTTGGATCAGAATAAAGCTATTACTGGTTCCTACTTTAATTTGTTTTTTAGTAAGATCAATATTATTTTTCAGCTCACTGATTGCCTTTCGATTATATGTTATTTGTTTTTCAATTGAATGCAAATTGGTCAATGAGGTTTACACTTCATTCAAAGCATTTGATTAAGGACGTCCGGGTTCAACCAACTTTTCCTTTTTTTGGAGAAATTTTGGAATACTTATGCCAATCAAAATATTTATTTTCTCATAAGACAGTTCCTGAAAGAAAACAATATTCCAGAAAATGGTAAAAGTATCCATTGCACCCGTAAAGATAAATAAAAATTATATAAGGCTTAGTCAGGGCATATTGAGGATTTCATTGATTTTTTTTAAGATATTTGTCAGGTAGTATATAATCTCAAAATACGATGAACAATAACCGAAGAAGTTTTATTAAAAAACTGGGGATCGCAACGGCAGCACTTGCGGTAAACCCTTTAGATATAATGGCTAAAGACCTACCCGAAGACTATAAAGCCGTAAACAAACCCATTGTTTTATCTACCTGGAATTTCGGGTTAAAAGCCAATGAAGAAGCTTGGACGATCCTCGGAAAAGGAGGGAAAGCATTAGATGCGGTGGAAAAAGGAGTTCGTCTTGTAGAATTAGATCCAAAAGAAAGAAGTGTCGGGTATGGCGGCCGTCCGGACAGAGACGGAAGGGTAACGCTGGATGCCTGTATTATGGATGAAAATTATAATATCGGTTCCGTAGCATGCCTGGAACACATTAAAAATCCGATTTCCGTAGCAAGAGCAGTGATGGAAAAAACTCCCCACGTCATGCTGGTTGGAGACGGAGCACTGCAATTTGCCCTTTCACAGGGTTTTAAAAAAGAAAACCTTCTTACCTCTGAATCAGAAAAAGAATGGAAAGAATGGTTGAAAACCAGCCGGTACAAGCCTGTTGCCAATATTGAAAATCATGACACCATAGGAATGATTGCTTTAGATGCCCAGGGAAACCTTTCCGGTGCATGTACCACAAGCGGTATGGCATTTAAGATGCATGGAAGGGTAGGCGATTCACCGATTATCGGAGCCGGATTATTTGTAGATAATGAAGTGGGAGCCGCCACTGCAACGGGACATGGTGAAGAAGTAATACGTACAGTAGGCACTCATCTGGTTGTAGAATTGATGAGACAGGGCAGAAATCCTCAGGAAGCCTGTAAAGAAGCAGTAGAAAGAATTGTTAAAATCAACCGGAGAAGAAATAAAAACCTTAAAGATATTCAGGTAGGCTTTATTGCTATTAATAAAAAAGGGGAATACGGATCATACTGTATCCAGGACGGATTCAACTTTGCCGTATACGATCAGAAAGGGAACCGTCTTGAAACACCTGAATTTGCCTTAAAATAGCAAAAAATATTATAGAGACGATCTTTAGTCCATTTAAAAAAATATCCATTGGCTTTAGCCAAAACTGATAGAACAAAAACAAAATGAAAAGAATGATTATCGCTTCTTTGTTTTCAATCATTGCATGCAAGGAAGAAAAGAAGGAAAATATAACTCAAAGCAGACCTCAGGTAAAGGAAGAAGTGGTTCAGGAAGCAAAATCTCAGGCTAACGAGTCTGAAGAGGCTAAAAAATGGCTGCAAAAAAACATTGAAGATTATTTTAAAGCTGATCTTGTGGCTCAGGAAAAAGTAATGCAAAAAATAACAACCAAAGAGTACTTCGATTATAAAACGGACGCAACCAATGTTGATCTTGATGTGAATGGAAGCCTTACTGAAAAGGAATTTGAGGATAAGTGGAAAAAGAAATTTGATATAAAAAAAGCTGGAACTGGCGTAGGCTTTCTGATAAGCGGACAAGACTGGGATGAGATCAAAGTGTCAGAATGTAAATTGCTTGAATCAAAAAAAAATGACTTTTTATTTGATGTTGTTCTTGCTGATGAAAAGATGAAGGCAAAATATCCGATAAAAGTTAAGGTGATCAAAAACAAGGACTCCTTTGTAATTGCCGATGTCTGGCAGGAAGAATCTAAATTAAATTAAGTATACCAAGAAAAAATGTCAAAAATAGAAATAGCTTGCTTCAATCCCGAATCAGCAATAATTGCTTTTGAAAACGGAGCGGACAGAATAGAATTATGTGACGGTTTAAGTGAAGGAGGAACAACTCCCGGCTTTGATACCACCAAAGAGCTCAGGCAGAAAATAAATATTCCGATTTTTGTAATGATTCGTCCAAGAGGTGGTGATTTTATTTATTCAGATGAAGAGTTTGAGCAGATGAAGGAAGAATTGATGCGTTTAAAATCTTTAAAAGTAGACGGTTTTGTTTTCGGAATTCTGAATGAAAATGATGAGGTAAACATAGAACAAAACAAAACGTTGGTAGAAATGGCAAAACCACTTCCCTGTACGTTTCACAGAGCGTTCGACAGAGCTTCAGGGCTTGAAAATACATTAGAAAATGTCATTGAATGTGGTTTTAAAACCATACTGACTTCCGGCCAGAAACCCAATGTTTCAGATGGTAAAGAAAATCTGAAAAAATTAGTTGAGCTTTCCGACGGAAGAATTGAAATCTTAGTCGGTGGAGGATTGCGCTCTTCCAATATTGAAGAAATAAGAGAAGTGACGAAAGCTGGCTATTTTCATTCTTCTGCAATCACTGATGGGGGAGCCTTTGCGAACGCTTCAGAAGTTGTCGCCTTAAAAAGTAAATAATATAGTTTATCATTCGGAAGGTGAATGTAAGGGAATTTATACTATTGAAATTCCTTTACTATTCGTAATTATGTTGTTATTATTCTTAAACGCAAAGTTTTAAAATTATATAGAACTAAGTGAGCCAGGAAGGCGGCTACGCCGCTAATGAAGTGAATGGTTAAAGCGTTCGCTCCGTCCAATCAATTGCAAATTGGATCATTCTTAGCTCCCTTGACAGTAATAAGAATAAACTTTGCGTTTAAGAAAGACATTACTGCCGGCTAAGATTAGCAAATGCTGGGATTCGATGTTAAACAATAGGTTTCCCAACCTTTAAAATATAAAAGTATAACCACAGATAATGCCTATAAAATTGATTTGATTGTTGAAGATAAAGTTATTATCGAAGTAATTCGATGTTGGAATTACATCCGATTTTTTATTCCCGGACACTAACTTATCTGAAACAGACCCATATAAAACTAGAACTGCTGATTAATTTTAACAGCGAACTCATTAAACATGGAATTCATAGAATTGTAAATAAACTTATTGATGAATAAAACGATCCTTTTTTCTTTCTTTTTCATTCAGAACTTCATTTTTGCCCAATTTTCGGAGAGAAATCTGTCATATGAAAACTGGCAGTTTAAAAATTCAAAAGATAATAGCTGGTTACCCGCGAAGGTTCCGGGGACCGTACATCTGGATTTGATGAACAATAAAATCATTCCGGATCCCTTCAAAGATGACAATGAACACAAAGTACAATGGATAGAGAATGAAAACTGGGATTATCAGACTGTCTTTAAGGTTTCTTCCAAAGAATTACAAAACAATAACATTGATCTGGTATTTAATGGACTGGATACGTTTTCAGAAATTTACCTGAATGGAAAGCTGTTAAAGAAAACAGACAATATGTTCAGGAAGTGGTCTTTTCCGGTCAGACAAAACCTGAAAACAGGGGAGAACCTTCTACAGGTGAAATTTAAATCCGCTGTTACTACTGGAAAGGAACTGGCGAAGAAAGTTCCGTTTACAATGCCTGAATCCCCGAGAAGCTTTGTGAGAAAAGCTCAATATCAATTCGGATGGGACTGGGGGCCAAGGCTTGTTACAGCAGGGATCTGGAAAGATATAAAACTTGAATTTTGGAACAATGCTAAAATTGAAAACGTAAAAATCGAGCAGAAAAACCTGTCGGATAAAGATGCTGAGCTCGCTGTACACACCTCTATAATTACCCATAAAGAAGGAAAATATACAATATCGGTGAATAATACTGCTGAGGTTGTTCAGTTAAAAAAGGGTAAGAATCTGATCTATATTCCTTTTCATATTCAAGATCCGAAACTTTGGCAGCCCAATGGCTGGGGAGAAGCACACTTATATGATATAAAAGTTTCCCTGAAACAAAAATCTACAACGCTTTCCGGTGAAACAATGAAAATTGGGTTAAGAACGATCGAGCTGGTTCAGGAAAAAGATGAAAAGGGCAGATCTTTTTATTTTAAAGTCAATGGAAATCCACTCTACATCAAAGGGACAAACTGGATTCCTGCTGACAGTTTTTCACCAAGAATCACCAAAGAAAAATACCGGAAGTTAATCAAAGATTCGAAGGATGCTCACATGAACATGATCCGTATCTGGGGTGGTGGGATCTATGAGGACGATGAATTCTATAAAGCCTGCGATGAAAATGGAATTCTGGTGTGGCAGGATTTTATGTTTGCAGGAAGTTTTTATCCGGCAGACGAGACATTTCTTACCAATATAAAAGAAGAAGTAAAAGATCAGGTAAACAGACTGCAAAATCATCCATCCATAGCCTTGTGGTGTGGAAATAATGAAATAGATGAAGCGATTGTCAACTGGGGATACCAAAAGCAGTTTAAGTATTCTGAAAACGATTCTTTACAGGTTTGGAAAGATTATAAAAAGCTTTTTCATGAAGTGATTCCCTATTCATTAAAAGAACACCTTACCAATGAAAAAAATATTTATTGGCCGAGTTCGCCTTCTATCGGATGGGGGCACAAGGAAAGCCTTACAGAAGGAGATTCACACTATTGGGGTGTCTGGTGGGGAGAACAGCCTTTCGAAATTTACAATGAAAAAGTAGGCCGTTTCATGTCTGAATATGGCTTTCAGGGAATGCCTTCCCTGGAAACAGTCAAATCAATGTTTTCCGGCACTTACGATTTAAGTTTACAGAACCCTGTCATTAAAGCTCATGAAAAACATAGCCGGGGATGGGATATTATCAATGAATATATGAAGCGGGATTACAAAATTCCGACTGATTTTGTGCAGTACAATTATGTTTCTCAGCTGCTACAGGCAAGAGGTATGGAGATTGCCATTGAAGCCCACCGCCGTGCAAGACCGTATAATATGGGAACTTTATACTGGCAGCTGAATGATTGCTGGCCGGTAGTTTCATGGTCATCCATCGATTATCTTGGCAATTGGAAAGCATTCCATTATCAGGCAAAAAGAAGTTTTGAACCGATGTTGATTTCTGTTTCTGAAAATGATAAATCTTATGATATTTATTTTATCAATGACTTGCTTGAAGATGCAAAAATCACTTCAAAAGCTGAACTGATTGATTTTAAAGGAAAAGTTCTTTGGGCTGCAGGTGCAACTGATCATGTAGCAGCTAATTCTGCTGAGAAGCATTTAGAAATTAAAAAAGAGAATTTTTCTACAGTTGATTTATCTTCGGCTGTTTTGAAAATCTATTTTGGAAATGAGGCATTTACAACTGAAAAGCTCTTCTTTTTTAAGAAACCAAAAGATTTAAAATTATC
This sequence comes from Chryseobacterium sp. UNC8MFCol, assembly GCF_000482305.1. Lineage (NCBI taxonomy): Bacteria > Pseudomonadati > Bacteroidota > Flavobacteriia > Flavobacteriales > Weeksellaceae > Chryseobacterium > Chryseobacterium sp. UNC8MFCol. The sequence continues at coordinate 57,536 of NZ_AXUZ01000014.1, read as the reverse complement.
AAAGCCAACACTCAGCATAAAGAAAATATCTCCAACCGAAATTGAGGTCTCAACGGATGTTCTGGCAAAAGACGTTTATCTAACCGGAGATGCGAATTTTAGTGATAACTTTTTTGATATGCTCCCCAAAACATCAAAAAAAATCAATATTTCCAGACCATTGGAAAAAGTTGAAGTAATGAGTCTCTGGGATGTAGTGGAGAACTAGTCATAATAAAAGAAAGCTACCTGTGAAGGTAGCTTTCGTCGATAGTGAGGAGAAAATTTAAACAATTGTTTTCATATCTTAGTTTTCAATCAGCCAGTTTTCTACGGCTTTTGAAAAATCAGCCAGATCAATCGGGTGTCTGCTTGTAATAAGATTTCCATCTGCTACAACCGGCACATCAGATACGATACCTCCTGCATTTTTCAAATCAATCTGAATATTCCAGTATCCGGTAAGTCTTTTACCCTTAATGATTTCAGCGTTGATCAATACAACGGTTGCATGACAAATTGCAGATACCAATTTACCTGAAGCACTGAATTCTTTCACAAATTTTACTACTTCTTTGTCGTGACGAAGGTTATCCGGATTCCATGCCCCTCCGGGAATGAAGATTGCATCATAATCTTCAACTTTGATTTGATCTATCGTACGGTCTACTTTTATCCAGCCTACAGGTTGCAGATATTGGATCGCCATTATGTGGGTTTTAGACATTTCTTCCGGCATACTCAATCCAAAGTTGGCGGGAGCTGGAGCATATTTAGGGGCAATGATATCAACCTGTGCTCCCAATTGACGGAAGTACCAGGCTGGCCCTGTTAATTCAATTTCTTCAAAACCATCCGATGAAATGATGGCAATTCTTTTTCCTTCAAGTGTTTTTTCTGTTACAGGTGTGAAAAAGAAGTCTCTTACCTTTTCATTTCCCGGCGCGTTCAAAAACTGAGCAAGAGGAAAACTTCCCACAGCCGTTTTTGATGATAATTGGCTTAATATTTCTAAATGATTTGCTACTGTTTGCGAATTTGCTCCTTGTTGAGCATTTACATTTGTTTCCATTTTTAAATTATTTAAATGTTAATTTGATTGTGTTGCATGATAAGTTTCCCAGTCAAGATATCCTTCCATTGTTAATCCGTAATGAAGTTCTCTTTTGGGAGGAGTAAGAGGCCAGTTGTTTTCCAGACGGCTGACAAGATCCGGGTTTGAGATAAACGCTTCACCAAAGGCGGCAATATCAATAATACCTTCATTGATCATTTTTTCAGATTTTTCTCTGTCCATTCCGCCGGCAAGGATGATCACACCGTTGTACCAGGTACGGAAACGCTTCATGAAGCCTTCAGGCAATGCAAAGCTTCCCCTGGATTTCTGATCCATGATGTGGATGTAGACAATATTTCTTTTGGAAAGTTCTTTTGCCAGATATTCGTATGTGGCTTCTATTTCATCATAATAAGGCATTTCATACAAGCCTCCGTAGGGAGTTAAACGAATAGCCACTTTATCGGCACCAATTGCTGCAATGACAGAATCCACGGTTTCCAGTAAAAAACGGGAACGGCTTTCGATGCTTCCGCCATATTCATCCAGGCGATTATTGACAAACGGGTTCAGGAACTGTTCAATAAGATAACCATTCGCTCCGTGAAGCTCAATTCCGTCAAATCCGGCTTTCACAGCATTTATAGCAGCCTGAGTAAAGTCCTGAATGATTTGTTTTACCTCTTCAGTTGCTAATGCTCTTGGTTTCGAGTTAATGACAAAACCCTCTTTTCCGTTCTCATCATATCCCCACGCGTGGGTTTCTCCTGCCTGAATGTCTGAAGAAGATACCGGAGCCTGTCCGTCCGGTTGATTGGTAACGTGAGAAACACGACCCACATGCCATAGTTGGGTGAAAATTTTGCTTCCTTTTTGATGAACGGCATCCGTAACCATTTTCCATCCTTCTACCTGCTCATCGGTATATAAACCGGGAATGTGAAGTACTCCTTTTGAGGTGGAGGAAATAGCGGTTCCTTCTGTAATGATAAGCCCCGTATCAGAACGTTGTGCATAATATTCTGCGTTAAAAGCTTTCGGAATTCCGTCTTCATTTCTTGCTCTGGTCATAGGAGCCATAGCGATTCTGTTTTTAAGGTTCAGAGAACCTATGCTTGCTTCTTTAAAAATATTAATATTCATAGTTTGAAATTTTATGTATTAAAAAAATAATATAAATACTATTGTTTTATAACTTTACAGATATGTTAGGTTCTGAATAATCTGTTGTTATTAATTAACGATACAAATTTCTGTTATAATTTTATATTATAAAAATTATTTAAAATATAGTTTATTATCATAAAAATAATAGTTATGAAATTTTCAGTAATAAGAAAAATTGTCAATTATTACATCAAGGAGGAAGCTCAAAGGATAGATATGAATGATTTTTAAACCTTATGAGTTCTACGTATTCAAGGAATTTGAATTCAATAATAATGAGAAGCATAGAAATTCTACTCAAAAAAAGATGAATTTTACCCTTTCAACCAAAAAATCAGCCGTAAATTTGCATCATATTCTTTTCAATTATGGTAAATTTTGTTTTGATCGTGGTATGCATTATTGCAGGAATGGTTTTCAAAGCAACAAAATCTATCCATCCCGATGCCCACAAGGGGATCAATACCTGGATTCTTTATCTTGCTCTGCCTGCAGTATCATTTAAATATCTGCCAAAAGTACACTGGACAACGGAAATGCTTTTTCCTATCGTCGCCACTTTTCTGGTCTCTGTGTTCTGCTTCTTTTACGTAATGTTTTACAGCAGAAGCAAAGGATATTCAAGACGTTCACGAAGTACTTTAGAACTGGCAAGTGGTTACAGCAATACTTCTTTCATTGGTTTTCCTTTGATCAGTGCATTTTATGGAGAAGGCCTTTTGAGTATTGCCATTATCTGTGATCAGACGATGTTTTTTGCCCTTTCTACATTAGGAATCATTGCTGCGGTAAAAGGAGGAAGCAGATCAGGGAAAGTGAGTGCAGCCTTTATTCTGAAACGACTGGTTACCTTTCCTCCGCTCATTGGCTGTATTTCTGCTTTGGTATTATCACAATTTATAGACTTTTCCCCTGCAGAGCCGTTCTTTGATAAATTAGCCGCTACGGTAAGCCCTTTAGCCTTATTTTCCGTGGGATTACAGCTTAAATTTAACGGCTGGAGAAAATTGATCCCGCAAATGTCGGCGTCAATGCTGTATAAACTGATTTTAGCACCTGCCATAGTGTTGGGACTTGCTTTACTTTTAGGAATAAAAGGTGATATAGCTAAAATTACAATTTTCGAAGCAGCAATGCCTACTTTGGTGACTTCCAGTATTATTGCGGAGCAGTTCAGGCTGAATACGAAACTGACGAACCTTATCATCGGGGTCAGTATTATTGTAGGATTTTTTACCTCGGCATTTTGGTATGAGATGACCCAGTTTTTCTTTTAAACAAGTGGAGTATAAAAGATTTACATAGCACCGAAACATGTACAAAAGTTGCAGTTCTCTGAAGAAACATCTAATTTTACATTTTAAATATTTCCCTTGCAGTACGCTCAAATTGTTTTACCATTAAAATTAAAAGGATCTTTCACTTACAGGGTTCCGGAAGAACTTGCCGCTGATATCCAGCCAGGAATGCGCGTTTTAGTTCCGTTCGGAGGCAAAAAGATTTATACAGGAATCGTTTTTGAACTTCATGACAATACTCCGGAAAATTTTGTGGCAAAAGAAGTGATCAGCCTTTTGGATGATAAACCTATTCTTCCCGAAGAACAGATCCGTTTCTGGAACTGGCTTTCAGGGTATTATTTATGTGGTCTGGGCGAAATTTACCGCTTTGCATTTCCTTCCTCTTTAAAACTGGAAAGTGAAACCTATTTAAAATTAAAACCTGGAGTAACGGTTGATTTTGAAAATCTGGATGTGAATGAAATGTACATGATTCAGGCCCTAGAAGTACGCCAGCTCATTAATTTGACGGATATTGAAGCGTTCATTCCGAAAAAAGATATTATTAAAACCATCAATTCACTGATTGATCTTCAGTATATAGAAATTGATGAAAAAATAGCTGAAAAGTACAAAGCAAAAGAGGTCGCTTACGCCAGAATCAATAATGATGTTTTAGGCAATCAAAATCTTACAGAGATCCTGTTGAAGCTTAACAAGGCACCGAAACAAAAAGACCTGTTCCTTGCTATTCTGGAGAAACAAACGGAAGATCCGGAAGGGCATATTAAAAAGTCTGACCTTTTTGAAGATGGCTATTTTGGAAGCTCACATTTCAAAGCACTGACAGATAAAGGCCTTGTGGAGGAGTATTACATGCAGAAAGACAGGATTGAAAGTTATGAAGGTGAAATAGAAGAACTGGAAGAACTTTCTGACAAACAGAAAGCAGCGAAGTCCGAGATTGATGAAGCTTTTAAGGAAGGTAAAAATGTGCTCCTTCACGGAGTGACCTCTTCAGGGAAAACTCATATTTATTTAGAGAAAATTGAAGATTGTATCAGAGAAGGTAAAAATGTACTGTTTTTACTTCCGGAAATTTCTTTAACAAAGCAGATCACCCAACGGTTAGAAAAAAAATATGGCAGGCAGCTCGGCTTCTATCATCAAAAACTGACCGATTTTGAAAGGGTCGAGTTGTGGAGAAGAATTAGGCAGGATGATATCCGGATTCTTATCGGAACACGGAATGCTTTGTTTCTACCTTTCCGGAGTTTAGGGTTAATCGTAGTGGATGAGGAGCATGATTCAGCGTACAGACCAAGAGAGGTTAGTCCTTATTTCAATGCTAAAGATGCAGCGTTGGTGCTGGGAAGTTCTTATGGTGCAGGAGTGATTCTGGGATCTGCAACTCCTTCTGTGGAAAGTTATTATCGGGCCAGAAAAGATAAAATGAAATATGTTTTCCTGAATGAAAGATTCGGAAATGTGAATCTGCCTGAATATGAGCTGATAAATTTTAAAGAAGCACAGGATTCTAAAAAAGTGTCCGGAAACTTTTCTTTGAGACTCATTGAAGAGATCAAAAAAACTCTGGGTGAAAAGAATCAGGCTATAGTTCTTCACAACAGACGCGGGTATGCCAATGTCATAGAATGCGAAAGCTGCGGATATGTGAATTATTGCTCGAATTGTGATGTGGTAATGACGTACCATAAAGCAGCCAATGAAATGAAGTGCCATTACTGTGGCCAACGCGCTTCAAAACCGAAGACCTGCCCGAAATGCTACTCTGAAAACCTGAACGAAAGAGGAGTAGGAGTAGAGCAGATCCATGAAGAGGTTACTAAATTGTTTCCCGATCATGAAGTGGATAGGATGGATGTAGACTCTATGCGTAAGAAATTCGCTTATGAAAAACTCTACGAAAAGATTGAAGAGGGAGAAACAGATATCGTCGTGGGGACCCAGATGATTTCCAAAGGGCTTGATTTTGATCATATTGAGCTGGTTGTCATTCCGAAAGCTGATTCTATGCTGTATGTACAGGATTTCAGAGCTGAGGAGAGAGCCTATCAACTGATTACACAGGTATCCGGGCGGGCGGGACGAGTTTCAGGAAAAGGAAAGATTCTGATACAGACCTTTAATCCTGATCATTCCGTTTTTCAGCTCATCAAGCTGAATAATCCGGCAAAAATCTATAAGTATATCCTTACCGAGCGTCAAAAATTTCATTATCCGCCGTTTACCAAGCTGATTATGATCGAACTGAAGCATATAAAAGATGATAAAGTAGACCGTGCCTCACAATTCTTAGGTTCTGTATTAAGAAAATACCTGCCGGAAGACTGTATTTTAGGCCCTGAAAGAGCACAGATTGCAAGGCTGAATAACTTATATCAATTCCAGATTCTGCTTAAATTACCTCGTGGAAAAAACTATGAGAAGTTCAAGAATATGGTTTTGTTAAGTTTGAAAGAATTTGACGAAATTACTGCTTATCAAAGCATTAAAAAAGATGTTTTTGTTGATTTTTAACAAAATTTAACAAATTTTACACTCTTTTATAAGAGCCCCATAACCCTTTTTCTCACAATAATTTCTACTTTTGGACGTTGATTAAGTGTTTGACCGTTATATTGAATGATTTAACTTATCGTTTTTTATAGCCTCAAACTATAGAACAAAAAAAGGATAGATGGTAAATTACAGAAAATATATTTCAAGTGCGGCGGTATTGGCTTCTGGTTTTTTCCTGGCTCAATCTACCGTTTCTACCGTTCTTTATTCTCAAAATTATGACAATCAGAAAAACAGTTTAAACCTCCCTTCACCCGTTAGCTCGGTAGCGGAGAGAGCTGTATTGTCGGCTAAAGAACTCGTAGATATTAATGTAAACACAATGATGGCGGATCCTGTGCTGAAAAATGCAACATGGGGATTTGTAGTGTATGATCCAAAAACGAAGAAAGTGATCTCTTCGTACAATGAAAGCACTCCGTTGGTGCCTGCTTCTACCACGAAGCTGCTTACCACAGAAACGGCGATGAATCTTTTAGGGGAAAACTACCGTTGGATCACCCAGCTGGAATATTCCGGTACAGTGGACGAAAACGGTACATTAAATGGAAATCTGTATGTTGTAGGCAGTGGAGACCCGTCTTTAGGAACCAATAAAGCAGGGGCATGGTCATACAGAGACATTATTTCAGATTTTATAGGAGGACTTTCGCGTGAAGGAATCAGAAAGGTAAATGGTGATATTATCATTCAGACAGCGCTTTTCAAAGGCAATATTTCAATGCTTCCGGAAAATGTTGTATGGTTGGAAAATAATAATTATTATCTGCCGGCAGGTACAACACAAGGAATCAATCCGGCCAACGAAAAACTGATCGTAAAAAAAGCAAGCTTCTCACCGGAAAAGAAATTCTTCTACGTTTCACCTTACGCCCATCAGATGGTGTACGCAGAGAAGTATGACGGTGAAGGTATTCTTACAACAAAACTTCCTGATGCTCCGGCTTATCTGGCCAATTCTTTCAGAACTACATTGGTGAAAAGCGGAATTCCCGTTACAGGAAAAGTAAGCCCGAAAATGACTGATGCGACTCCTGAGAACAGAAAAATGATTTCAGCATACAAGTCTCCTACTTTGGGTGATATTATATATTACACCAACCAGCATAGTGATAATTCACTGGCTGAAGCTCTGTTGAAAACGGTTGGGTTCCAGAAGTTGGGTGACCAGACTTCAGAATCAGGAAGAACAGTAGTAACAGGACATCTAAGAGAAGTTGGTTTTGATATGGATGGGTTGAATTATATGGATGGAAGCGGCCTTTCAAGAGGGAATAACGTGACACCGATTTCTCAGGTGAAGTTTTTAACTTCTTTGATGGATGAGAAATATTATAAGTCTTACCTTACGTCATTACCTGTTGGCGGACAATCGGGAACTTTAAAAAGAATGTTTAACGGAGAAGGAAACGGGCAGATTTTTGCTAAAACAGGAACTTTAAATAAAGTAAAGACTTTAGCAGGGTATCTTAAAACCAATTCCGGAAAAACGTTGGTCTTTTCCCTGATGGTAAATAATTATACCGGATCAGTAGATATGGTGAAGAAAAGAATGGAGAAAATTCTTGAACCTGCATTGAATCTTTAGAAATATTATTATTTTATATATTATAAGAGCCTTTTAATTATTGATTAAAAGGTTTTTTTTATATTTGAATTATAATTTTTAAAATGAAAAAAATATACTTTCTGATGTTGGGATGGCTAATGTTTCAACAGGCTTACGGACAGAAAAACGAGCTTAATATTGAAATGAAAGGGATACGGGAAAAAGAAATGAAGTCTTTTACGAATAAAATGGCAGCAGGCAATACCAATCCCAATACACTTACCTATGATTTGCAGTACCAGAGGATGGATGTCACATTGAATCCTGCTGTTAACAGTATTTCAGGATCAGTTACCTCACATTTTAAACCTAATCAGGCTATCGGAAGTATTTATTTTGACCTGAATAATACCCTGACGGTTTCTCAGGTACAATACCACGGAGGTAATCTTGCTTTTCAGCAGCTTGCGACAAAAGAGATTAAAATTGATTTTCCGTCATCTGTTCCTGCCAATATTTCAGATTCGCTGACAATCACGTATTCCGGAGTTCCGTCTCCAACCTACGGTGCTTTTTTAGCAGGAAATCAGGGGGGAACGCCTATCATTTCGACCTTAAGTGAACCTTATGGAGCCCAGGACTGGTTCCCGACCAAGCAAAGTTTGAATGATAAGATCGAAAAGTTTGATTTTAAAATTACAACCCCTCAGCAATATAGCGTGGCAGCCAATGGGAAATTGATGTCTGAAACCATTCAGAACGGGCAGAAACTTACTTTCTGGAGAACTATGTATCCTACACCGGCTTATCTGATCGCTTTAGCGGTTACTAATTTTGTGAAGTCCACCGATACCATTGGAAATCCTCCGTTTCCTTTTGTAAACTATATTTTCCCGTCTACCAATAATGATAATACGAGTCTGGCCAATATTCAATGGACCAAACAGATCATGAATACTTTTGAAAATTATTTTGGTGCGTATCCGTTCCGAAATGAAAAATATGGCCATATGGAATACATTAACGGGGGAGGAATGGAGCATCAGACGATGTCATCCATGGGAGGATGGAGTAAGACACTTATTGCCCATGAGCTTGCCCATCAGTGGTTTGGTGATAAGGTAACCTGTGGTGCCTGGAACGATATATGGCTGAATGAAGGTTTTGCTACCTTTGGAGAACATGTTGCCTATGAAAAACTAATCATGACCAATGCTGAATTTATGAGTTATTTAGCCGGTCAGATTGATTACATAACAGGTAGTGTCGGAGGAAGTACATATGTTCCTGATGCCAGTCTTACCAATGTCAACAGAATATTTGACAGCAGATTAAGCTATGCAAAAGGAGGCTATGTGTTGCGAATGATGAAATGGATATTGGGTGATGATGTTTTTTATCAGGCCCTTAAAGACTATCATGCCAGACCTGCGTTAGCCTATAATTATGTGCGGACTTCAGATTTAAATGCATCTTTTCTTCAATCTACAGGAAAAGATTTTACTGAATTTTTTAATGACTGGATTTATGGTCAGGGATATCCTACCTATACTATTAAATGGAAGCAGACAGGAAATCAGATTCTGCTAAATGTTTCCCAAACGCAAAGCCATTCATCGGTGAGCTTTTTTGAAATGCCTTTACCGGTAAAAGTGAATGGAACAGGAGGGCAAACCGCTTATTTGGTTTTAAATAATAATTCAAATAATCAAAATTTTGTAGAAGCTGTACCTTTCCCGATCGCGAGTGTTCAGTTCAATTATGACTATCAGCTGTTAGAAAAAAACTCTACCGTTACTCAGGATAATACGTTGAGTGTTTCTTCCGTACAGAAAGATGAATTTGCTTTATATCCGAATCCTGCGAAAAACGAATTATATCTGAAAGGAGTTAAAAAGGAGACGAAATTCTCTATTCATGCGATCGATGGGAGATTGGTGAGAGAAGGTATTTATCAGCCCGGAAAAACAATCGGAGTTTCAGATCTTGAGCCCGGAGCTTATGTCTTTACAATTAGAGAGAAAAATAGTAAATTTATTAAACAGTAAAAAAACAAAGAAGCTTTCAGATTTGAAAGCTTCTTTGTTTTTTTGAGGCTCTTGTTCCCCGTGATTTGGCTATTTTTATTTTATATTGAAACCATTTTTCTTTAAAAAGCCGACGCATTACCGTGTCAAAGTTTTTGGTGAATATCAGATTTTTAAAACCACGCCACTTTTCAATAAGTGCTGTGGGAAGTGCTCTGACTGATACCGAATATCCTTCTGTTTCATACTGTATATAATGCCACCATCCGGAGGGAATATAAAGTGTTTCACCGGGATGTAATACTGCCTCGTACCCATTTAAATAGAGCAATCCCGGAAATTCCCGGTAATCAGGATTTTTGATATTAGGTAAACTGTGGAAATTATAAGGCAGCTTATACATGAGATCAGACTGTTCCCAGGGAAAGAGCCAGACCCTTTTGATGCCCTTAAACTGAGTCATAAAAACATGGGACATGTCTATATCGATATGGTTCCTGGTAATTGAGCCCTGGCCGCCAAAAAACATGAAAGGAAGCCACTTTAAAATTTTACCGTTGGTAAGGTCATTATAAAGAATATCTTTCTTGAGTTCAGGTTTAATGGTAAGCAGGTTAAATAAAAATAACCTGTGTTCCGTGGGGGCCGTACTGATCTCATTCAAATAATCAGAAAAAGTTGTCTGTGCAATAGGATCACTGGCAACCCTGTCTATAGATTCCAGCTCGCTCCCGTAAATATTGACTTTATGATCTCCGGCTATCTTTTTGAAATAATCATAATTCCACTTTTCAAATGCCGGACTTTCCGAACTGACAAAGTCTTCAATAATAAGGGGAAGTCTTGGCTTCATATAATTGTTGATGAAATTTTTCGAATTCAACTTCTTTGCTTTTTGTACCGGCTCTAATCTCATGTTCTCAAATTTTAAACAAATATAATTATTATCCTACTATTTTTGTAGACTAATAATGTTAAAACTGAGTTTGAAATGACATTTTTAGAATTAAGCTTATAAAAGGTTTTATTTTACGGCCTTTTTAGTAAATTAGCACATCTAAAAAATTACTAAAAATGATCTCTGAAAAATATCTTCAACATTTACAGAATGAACTTCAAAATATTGAGAATGACGGACTTTACAAAAGAGAAAGAATCATCACTTCTCAGCAAAGCGCAGAAATTGAGGCGAACGGAAAAAAGCTTTTAAACTTCTGTGCCAATAATTACCTGGGATTATCAAACAATCCGGAAGTGATGAAAGCTTCTCAGGATATGATTGAATCTCACGGATACGGAATGTCTTCCGTACGTTTTATCTGTGGAACACAGGATATTCATAAAGAACTGGAGAAAAAAATTGCCGACTTCCTTGGTCTTGAAGATACAATCCTTTATGCTGCGGCTTTTGATGCCAACGGAGGAGTTTTTGAACCTTTATTTACCGAAGAGGATGCGATTATTTCAGATGAACTGAATCATGCTTCTATTATCGATGGCGTGCGTCTTTGTAAAGCGGCAAGATACAGATATAAAAACAATAATATGGCTGACCTGGAAGCTCAGTTAATTGCAGCTTCTGAAAAGAATCACCGTTTTAAAATTATTGTAACAGACGGAGTGTTCTCAATGGATGGTATTGTGGCAGACTTAAAAGGAGTTTGTGACCTTGCTGATAAATATGATGCTTTGGTAATGGTAGATGATTCTCATGCTACAGGTTTCATCGGGAAAACAGGTCGTGGAACTCATGAAGCGAATGAGGTGATGGGCAGAGTGGATATTATCACTTCTACATTAGGAAAAGCTCTGGGAGGTGCTTTAGGAGGGTTTACTTCCGGAAAGAAAGAGATCATCGATATGTTGAGACAGCGTTCGCGTCCTTATTTATTCTCTAATTCATTAGCTCCCGGAATTGTAGGGGCAGCTTTGAAAGTATTGGATATGATCTCGGATGATACTACACTTCGTGATAAAGTAATGGAGAATGCAGACTATTTCAGAACAGAAATGAAAGCAAAAGGTTTTGATATTCCTGATGGTGATGCTGCCATTGTTCCGGTGATGTTATATGATGCTCCGCTTTCCCAGAAAATGGCTGAAAAGCTGATGGATGAAGGAATCTATGTAATCGGATTCTTTTATCCGGTGGTGCCGAAAGGAAAAGCAAGAATCAGGGTACAGTTATCTGCTGCCCATACAAAAGAACATTTGGACAAGGCTATTGCTGCTTTTGAAAAAGTAGGGAAGGAACTTGGAGTGATCGCTTAGCAGTACGACCTGATCCGAACAATAAAAATATACTCTTCGGCTCGGCAGCTTCGCTGCCCGAGCCGAAGTATTTTTTATATAATTCTGTTTTACTTATATCTTCCTGATCAAAAGAAAATTATTTTTAACAATTACATAATAAGCTTATCTTTGCTTTTAATTTTTTCTGAATGCTTTATACAATAATCAAAGCGCTGCACATTATTTTTATGGTAAGCTATTTTGCGGGAATTTTTTATCTCGTGAGGATTTTCGTGTACTATAAAGATACCGATGAATTTCCGGAAGAAAAGAAGAAAATTCTCAGAGAGCAGTATACGTTTATGGCCAGAAGGTTGTGGAATATCATTACGGTTCCTGCAGGAGTTATTATGGCTGTATGTGGTGTTGTGATGATCTTTTTAAATCCGGGGCTTATGAAAATGGGATGGTTTCACTTAAAACTCACATTCCTGATCGGACTCGCTGCCTATCATTACTGGTGCTGGAAAAAAGTTCTTCAATTAAAAGAACTGAACGGGAATATCCTGGGAATCCCTAATATTAAACTGAGACAGGCTAATGAGATCGCCACCTTCATTTTATTTCTCGTCGTATTTACTGTCATCTTAAAATCAATGGTAATTGAATACTGGTGGCAATTAATTGCAGGATTTTTCGTTCTTGTATTTCTGATTATGATGACTGTTAAACTTGTTAATAAAAATAAAAAAAACAAATAATTGTGGAATAGGGGAATCTCTTAATATATTCGCCCCTTGACACGGTACTAAAAAAAACTATGATTGCAATTTTAAAGAAAGAACTTTGGAGTTACTTTGGAAACTGGAGCGCATGGGTGATTATTGCTGCTTTCAGTCTGATCGCAACCCTATTCCTGTTCTTTTTCGACAACGATTCTAATATTTTTGAGATCGGAATGGCTTCCCTGCAAAGCTATTTTGTATTGGTTCCATGGTTGCTGATGTTTATCATTCCGGCACTTTCAATGAAAACTTTTGCAGAAGAGCAGCAGACAGGAACGTTAAACTGGCTCTTTTCACAACCTTTAAAAGTTTCTGATCTTGTGACCGGAAAATTCCTTTCCGTATGGATTGTGGGTATTTTATGCCTTATCCCTTCACTCATTTATCTTTACACCGTTTACGTTTTAGGAGTTCCGGCAGGAAATATTGACCTGGGAATGACTTTCGGAAGCTATATCGGACTGATCCTGCTGATTGCAGCATTTGCCGGAGTTGGAATTCTGGCATCATCACTTTCTCAGAATCAGATCATGGCTTACCTGTTGGGTGTTTTTATGTGCTTTATCATGTATTTTGGAATCGAACAGCTGGCGAGCTATAAATTGTTGGGCGGAGCAGATTTTATTCTCCAGAATATTGGGTTCTACCAACATTTCTTAGGTTTCACCAGAGGTCTCATCGATTCTAAAGATATTGCTTATTTTATCCTGGTCATCGGTGCGTCATTAGTATTGTCCAATCATTTTATTAACAAAAAGAAGTAGAAGCATGAAGAAGATCAATGCTAAATCTCCACTGGGAATATTCTTATTTGTCATTATTCCTTTGGTTGTTATTCTTGTGTATTCCGGAATCAGATTAGACTTAACAAAAGAAAAAAGATACACCCTTTCTGACAATACAGTGAAAGTATTGGAATCCGTTAAAAAGCCATTGACCGTTGAGGTGTACCTTGAAGGAGATTTCCCGGCCAGCTTTAAGCAGCTTCAGAGTGAAACCAAGTTTATGCTCGAAGAATTCAGAAAGATAAATCCGAAGATTGATTTTAAATTCATCGATCCGATTAAAACCAAAATGTCTCAGGATACTCTGATGGCGATGGGAATGCAACCTTCCATTCTGCCGGATGTAAAAGACGGAAAGATTTCTCAGATTACCCTTTTTCCTTATGCTGTTATCAAATATGCAAATGACGGGGTTTCTATCCCTCTCGTTGTACAGCAGGCCGGTATTGATGCTGATCAGCAATTGACAAGATCAATCGAAGGCCTTGAATATAGCCTAGTTTCTAACATTAAAAATATAGCAGCTGCTAAGAAGAAAAAAATAGGTATCCTGGTCAATCACGATGAATTGAGCCCCGATGAATTTCAGGGATTCATGCATCTTGCACTCGAAAACTATGACGCCGGTCCTGTTATTCCTAAAAATCAGACAGAATTGAGCATTGCTGATGTCCCTCTCTTAAAGCAGATGAGTGCATTGGTTATAGCAAAACCTAGAAAAGCTTTTACCGATAATGAAAAAGTAATTCTCGATCAATACATCATGAATGGTGGGAAAACGCTTTGGATGATTGATGCGGTAAATGCTGAAATGGATACGCTGACAAGATCGAAAAAGGTAATGCCTTTCCCTATAGATGTGAATATGACCGATTTCTTTTTCAATTATGGATTAAGAATCAATCCGGCACTGGTAAAGGATCTTAAGAAATTTGCTTTATTAAGGCTGGTAACGGGAGAGGTAAGCGGCAACCCACAATATACGAGCTTGCCGTGGCCATATTATCCGCTCGGAATAGCTGAAGATAATAATCCTGTTACTAAAAATATCAATCCTGTAAAATTTGAATTCCCAACTTCTATTGATACCCTGGGAGGAAGAAAAAATATCAAAACAAAAGTTCTTTTCGAATCAAGTGAGAGAACATTGCTGAAGCAGGTTCCCAATTATGTGGATTTAAAAGAAATTGCAACGGTAGACAGCCTTGGTCAAATGGAAAAACCAAGTACCCCGAAGATATTTGCCGTGGCATTGGAAGGAAAGTTTAATTCCGCATATGCATCAAGGATAGAAAGAAAATCTTATCCGGGTTTCAAAGCCGTAAGTCCGGAAAATAAGATGATCGTGATTGCAGACGGGGATGTAGGCAGAAATAAGGTAATCAAAGGAAAACCTCTTCCTTTAGGAGTAGATTTACTCACCAACGAGCAGTTTGGAAACGAACAGTTTCTGAGAAATGCTTTAGACTATCTTTTGGACGACAGCAATTTGATGGAATTAAGAAACAGAAACATCGAAGAACGACTTCTGGACAGACAGAGAATTACCGAAGAAAAAACCAACTGGCAGTGGCTGAACTTATTGCTTCCACTGGCTATCATCGGTCTTATCGGAGGATTATTCTTCTGGCTGAGGAAAAAGAAGTTTGGATAAAAAATAGAAAAAGAGAAGCTGGAAGGCTTCTCTTTTTATTTCTAATCTCTAATAAACTTAGCTTAATTCCTTTTTTTATAATAATAAAGTTCGCGGTTTAACCTTTCAACGTTTATAATGATGACTTTTTCTAACCCGGGATTTCAAGTAATAAAAAAAGAGAAACGCGATGTTTCTCTTCTTATTTTTTTAAAGTATAAACTAGTTTTAATATCGGAATAAGATCTTTCCAATGTTTTGCGCATCCAACGCATTCTTTAAATCTCCGGGCAGCTGTTTCAAGGTGCACCGCGGTTTGAATAAGGGTGTGTAGCAGTCTGACTATGCGTGAGAAGCTTCTTTAGACAGTAAAATAGCTGTTTTGTAATAGCTCATGTCTGTTCCGATCTGATTTTGAAGATCCTCAAAGGTATCATAATCATAATGTGACCAGTTTTCCTCATTTTCAGGGTCGGACGTCTTGTCAATCGCTAGTTCAAGCTTTCCGTCTTCCTGATAGCTACATTCTATCGCCGCATACTTTTCACCATTTTTATCGGTGGTATACCAGCATTTGACTGTTTTTTCAAGTTGAGGTTCTCCGGTTTCATTATCAATAACCTGAGAACAGATGAAATTTTCCGGATCATCTATTTTGAAAACAGTTTTGGAAACGAGAGGGAGATCATCAACAGATAAAGAATACAGCTTGTTGGTAGAGATAATAAACCCGTCTGCCATTTCTTTCTTTTCAATGTCGAAGAAGTCAGATTTTTCCTTCAGATAATTCAAAACTTCATCCTCATTTTCTCCTTCACTAAGGAAATAGTTAATGTTATACACACTATCCTCGTTGATGAATTCAATTTCCTTAAGGAAGTTTGTTCCTTCCTCATAATAATGCAGATGATACTCGTCGAGTTTCACAGCATTACTTTTGGAGATAACTTCTCCAAAAATGTTTTTGTACACTTTTTTCATTTTTAGTCATGTTATTTAGTTTCATCTATTAGTTTAAGTGGGTAGGACAAATATAAGTTTCTTTTTTATCTTAATGAGACATTGAAATCAGTATTTATTTCATAATTATTTCATATGTCCTTTATAAAATCCTCATATTCGTAGTAAAAACGTTCGAATCCGTTCATTTTGTCTACAAAGAATTCAAAAATTTCTTGCCATGTATTTTTGTTAAAAATAGATACCCCACTTTTTTCTACCCAGATTCTGCTGATCACCTTTCCGTTTTCAAGGGTGTAATATTCCTCTTTATAGAACTCTCCAATCTCCTCTTTCAGCATGTCTTCCAGGGACCAGATCTTGTCGTAATAGGCATTCCGGAAGATTTCATCCTTCATCTCAATATCCAGAGATACTTCGGCTTTTTTATTATCTGCGCTGAATTTAAATGCCATATCCTTTACTTTAGTATCGTACAGGATCCATTTTCTTGGAAAAGATTTTCCAAAAGCTGTCCAAAATTCTTTTTTTAACTGCTGAGCTTCTTGTTT
The DNA here is from genome assembly GCF_000482305.1 of Chryseobacterium sp. UNC8MFCol. Taxonomy (NCBI): domain Bacteria; kingdom Pseudomonadati; phylum Bacteroidota; class Flavobacteriia; order Flavobacteriales; family Weeksellaceae; genus Chryseobacterium; species Chryseobacterium sp. UNC8MFCol. Next base: position 40,948 of record NZ_AXUZ01000014.1, on the reverse strand, counting down.
ACTGAACATATGACAAACATAATGATTTAATGGCAAAAAGACAAGGTTGACAACGGGTAAAAGGGCAAAATAACCGGATAGGCAATTGGCCATTTTATTTTTCATTTAAACATTTGAAACAATTTTCTTATTTTTGTACTAATGCTTTCAAAAAAATCTCAATATGCGTTTAAGGCACTTTCATATCTTGTAGAAAAAAGGAATGAAGGCCCGGTTCTTATTTCCGAAATTGCGGAACACAAAAAGATTCCTTTAAAGTTTTTAGAAAATATACTGCTTGAACTTAAAAAAGCAGAAATCCTGGATAGTAAAAAAGGAAAAGGAGGAGGGTATTTTCTCAGAGAAAATCCTGAAGATGTAAAATTAGCCAAGATTATCCGTCTTGTGAATGGTCCTATTGCCATGCTTCCCTGTGTAAGTCTTAATTTTTATGAAAAGTGTGAAGACTGTAATGAAGATCACTGCGGACTTCACGATGTGCTGATCGAGGTTCGCGATGCCTCACTCAATATTCTTGAGAAGAAAACTTTAATGGATCTGGTCGACTAACCTGATCCTTTTTTTTGAATTATTAGTCTACTTCTTTGGTAGGATAATTATTTTGTCAGATATTTGCAGAACTTCAAATGAGCTCATAACTCAGGAGAAATGACAAATACACTGAAACAAGATATATGGTAATTTCAAGAAAGATTCAGATCAGACTTAATGTACTTTTTGTGACTCTGGCAGCCCTCGGAATTGTAGGTTTTTCTATGTACGAGCTTGGTTATATGGATGAACTCATTACGATTTTAGCGAAAGATAATTATATTTTTTACTGGATGCTTCTCGTAGGTGTATTTGCCGAGATCGTTGCCGGATCCATGGGAATGGGGTATGGAGTGATCTGTACAACAACGCTGATGTTCCTGAACATTCCGCCTCACATTGTAAGCGCAAGTATACATTCTGCAGAAAGCTTTACTACTGCTGCCGGAAGTATCAGTCATGTTAAACTGAAAAATGTAAGCAAAAGTCTGGTGAAGAAATTGGCAATTCCTGCAGTGATCGGAGCAATTATCGGAGCAATATGCCTCACTTATCTGGGGGAATATTACGCGAAGATCACCAAAACAATTATTGCCTTTTATACGCTTTATCTGGGTTTTCAGATCTTGTCCAATGCTTTTAAGGAAAAACAAAATAAAGCGATGAAAAGAAAAACCAATCTCACAAGATTAGGCGTGATAGGCGGCTTCATAGATTCTTTTGCCGGAGGTGGATGGGGCCCGTTGGTGACTGGAACATTGATAAAGAATGCTTTTACTCCCAGGTTTGCAGTAGGCAGCTCTACGGTAGCCAAGTTTATTCTGACAATTACTGCTGCCGTTACCTTTTTCTTTACACTCGGAATCCAGCACTGGAACATCATTTTAGGGCTTCTGATCGGCGGAATTATTACAGCTCCTTTTTCTGCAATGCTGACCGCAAAGCTTCCTGTGAAAAAAATGTTTTTTGTCATAGGATTATTGGTAATCATCATGAGCTCCATAACTATTTATAAATCAATATTAAATTAAAAAATACTGAAGTGAAGTGAAAATAAAGGCCCGAAAAAACACATTCGGTTTCGAAAATATTTTACTTTTACATCACTAAATAATAAAAAATGAATTTACATATCATTGCACTTTTTAAGTTTAATGAAAATTATCTGATGGATGCTGTAGAATTGTTCCAGAATCTTGTAAAGGAAACAAGAAAGGAAGAGGGTTGCCTGCAATACGATCTTATTGAAGATAAAGACAACAAAGGCACTTTTTTCCTGATCGAGTTATGGGAAAGTGTAGAGCACCACAACAGACATATCGGGCAGGATCATTTGTTGGATTTCAGAAGAGATGCTTCAAAAATGATGGAAAGCTCAACAGAAGTATATAAAGGTTTTAAAATATATTAAATACCTACATGTAAAAGGCGGTTCCATAAAATGAAACCGCCTTTTTATTAGAAAAAATAGAAAGTATTAAAATAAAAGTTTTATTTTACGATAAGCTTTTTCGTTTCCGAACTGCCACCGTATGTAATTTTCACCATATAATTTCCTGACGGAAGGTGTGATAGATTCATGTCTTGTTTGTAGAAACCTGCCTGATTGGTCAATTCTGCCGCATATACTTTTTTCCCCGTAAGGTCGTATACTTCTACATTACCCTTATTGCCAGATTTTTCTTTAATATCAAAGATAACCGTCACTTTTTTGTCAGCAGGAGCGGGATTGGGATAAATACCGAAAGAAGCTTTCTTGCCCACCTCTGTAATTCCAAGGGTTGCCGTTATTTTTTTATACTTAAAATACATATTTCCGGTACTTGCTCCTCCGTTGGTTACAAAATACATCCTGTAATAGTCGTTTCCTTTTTTAATATAATAAACGACATCAGGCTTAACGGTGCCGATACCTTTCCATGAATGGCCAACCGTGGTAATGTTTCCTGAAAAACTGTTACTAGCCGGAAGTGAATAAGCTGCAGTTTCCTGGCTTTCGGGCTGAACCATTGCTACTTTAATGTTGGGGCTCTGAATAGCCCCGGAAAGCGGGTACATCTGAACACCCATATAGAATGTATAATATTTTGTAAATACCAGATCCCATGCAGATCTTGACGGTTCCAGATCAGGAACTTTTTCTCCTGTATCAAAAGAGAAATAATTGAAGAAGGCATCATCATTTCCGTTTGCTATCGTTTTGGTTTCAGTAGGGCTCCATGAGCTTCCATTCCACTTGGAGTATTTAAAAGTGTATCCTGCAAAAGCATCCAGAATGGCAAATTTCATATAAGTACCATTCGCATATTTTAAAACAAAAATGGCCTTTCCTTCAATATGGTGGGTTACCCCGTTGTAAAGCCCCCATCCCGTAGAAGGAAGATTAGGATTGGGTGATGTAATCGGACCCTGTTCAAAAGCTCCCTGGCTCAGGTCAGTGGTCTGATCCGGGTTGTAAAGAGGTTCTCCCCACGATCCTTCATTGCTGATATTGATAGTATCCCAGTCTGTTAAATTGGTGGAAGCTGTGTACACCTCAATATCTTTAGCATCATTGATTCTTGTTCCTACCTGATAAGCAGAATTTCTGTAGAATGCAACATCCCAGCTTGTGGCAGGCTGAGAAATCATATTACCGTCTGCCAGGTTGACGAATACACGGTTCTGATATCCTGCTCCCATTGTCATATTTACCTGTGTGTATCCTAATGCATCTGTTTGCGCAATAACTGCCTGTTGAACAGTAAGGGCAAGCATCGACGCCAATAATAGTTTTGTTTTCATAAATTATTTTTTAGATCCTTATTTAGAATTGTTCTACAAAAGTATATAATTATTTTTAATGATTCTAAATAAAAACATGATTTTTATCGTGTTTGTCATTTAAAATAGTGGGCAATATCAACAAAAAAGCCGGTAGGATAGGACCCTACCGGCTTTTAATATAAATAACAGTCTGATGAATCTTATTTTTTAATAAATTTCGATTGAACAGTTTTACCATCTGCTGTTTCAATGTTCAAATAATAAACTCCGGTTTGTAAATGACTGATGTCAAATTGTTTTCCGTTTAATTTACCTTCAGAGACTTTTTGTCCTGAAGCAGAGTAAACCAGTATCTTTTTAGGATCTTTCCCTGTAATAAATTCCAGTATTGTATTGCTTGGATTAACAGCGAATCTGATCTCGTTTTCAGATTTTGTTTTTTCAATAACAGCCAGAGTGGCACTATCATACACCACATCATCCATCTGGATAGCGGTATGCATGGCGCTTCCGATCATTTTAAAGGCTATATACTGGTTAGCTGAAGCCGGTACCTGCAAAGAATACTGAGTATTTGCAGGATTTAAATTGATCACACTTCCTATTGGGGTAAATGATGACATATCAGAAGTACTGTTAACCAACCCAACCTCTAAAGTTCCGGTGGCCCCTGATGCAGACCCCGAAGTAAGAGCAGCAGTAAATGAAACTGTCTTGGTTCCGTCCGGAGCTACAATCTGTGGCGAGATGAGATATCCTGCTGTATTGGCAGAACTGAAGCTATAATACTGAATGGTCTTATTAGCTCCCCCTGCTGCATATACCCACGGGCCGTCCGTTGCATTTTGAACTCTATTCCAGTTTTTTTGTGGCCACGCTGCTGCAGGACCCGCCGGACCGGCAACGAATGTATCAAAATTTTCATTGATAGAAGTGAGTTGGGCGTTAGCTGTAACAGCTGTTAGCAATAAAGTTCCTAAGAGTAGTTTTAGCTTCATAATATTTATTTTTATTTAGAATTGTTATACAAAAATATATATTTATTTTTAACTATTCTAAATAAAGCTTTATATTTGTCGAAAATTTTTTGCCTTTATGAAGAAGAAAGTACTTTCCATACTGTCACTGTCATCCATTTTCCTGGTGAATGCGCAGCAACAGGATTCTCTTAAACATAAAAAAATAGAAGAAGTTGTCGTTACCGGACAATATACTCAGCAGTCTATTAATAAATCCATATATAAGGTTGAAGTTATTAATGCTGAACAAATTAAGAATATGGCGGCTACCAGTGTGGCAGATGTTCTTAACCAAAGTTTGAATGTGCTGATTATCTCAGATCGCAGATCAGGAAATTCTACAGCCAACCTGATGGGACTGGGTGGAGAATATACGAAAGTACTGATCGATAATATTCCCGTTGTGGGAGACATAGGCCTTGGAAATAATATAGATCTTACCAAGCTGAATATCAATAATGTTGAAAGAATAGAAGTGGTAAGAGGCTCTATGGGGGTTGATTACGGTAGCAACGCAGTTGCGGGAGTCATCAATATTATTACCAGAAAAAACAGTCAGAAAGCATTGACTCTTAATGCTTCTGTGCAGGAAGAAACAGTAGGAAAAGAGTATGATTTTAAGAAAAAAGGGGAAGGACGGCATATTCAGACTTTGAATGTAGGATACAACATCAACGAAAACTGGTATGTAGGGGCTAATATTAATCGGAATGACTTCCAGGGATTCAAAGGAACGCAGGAAGGATATAAATATTTTGAACAGGACGGAAAAAGAGGATATCTTTGGCAGCCTAAAGATGTCCTGAATGTCGACGGAGTTCTGAGATACAGTAAAAATAAGACATCCATCTTCTATAAATTTGGCTTTGTCAACGAAAAACTCAATTACTATAATCCGACCGTAGGAGAACATTTTTATAGTGTAACCGACAGAACCTACTTTTCAAATGACAGAGATTATCAGACAACACGATATCTACACCAGCTTAATGTACAGACTACACTGGGGGCTGTAAACTATACCGGAGATTTCTCTTATCAGACTCAGGACAGAAAATTCAGAGATTTTAAATACGATATTCCTAATCGAAAAGTAATTGGAAATAAAGATGACTACCAATCTTATAATAAAGCAGATGTCTTCTATTCAAGAGGAGTATTCAGCAACTTTTTAGACAGTAAGAAAATTGATTTCCAGTTAGGGTATGAATTGGATCATACCTCAGGATATGCCGGCAATATAGCAGGCACTTTCAAGGGGACGGATAATGTGAAAAGAAAGATATTTAATTATGCCAATTTTATGTCCATCGAGTGGAATGCCACGGATTGGTTATCACTGCGTCCCGGATATCGTCTTGCTTTGAGCGATAAGTTTGATGCCCAGCATAATTATTCATTGACTGCCAGAGTGAAAGCTACGGAAAATGATAACCTTAGATTAGTAGTAGGAAGCGCCAACCGTTTCCCGAATTTTGATGAACTATATACCTACATGGTAGACAGTAATCACGATATCAGAGGAAATGAAGACCTGACTCCCGAAAAAGGAATGACCGTTTCTGTAAACGGAGAAAAAAGAATCAGTACAGATTCCGGATGGAACCTGGGACTGGGAGCAAGCGCTACTTATCTTCATGTAAAAGACAGAATAGAATCGGTAACTGTTAGCAGACAGCCTTTGAAATATCAGTATCTCAATCTGAATAAATATGAATCCTTCTTATTTGAAGCCAATTTCAAAGCACAGAAAAAACAGCTTGCTTTAGCGGCTAACGTTGCATATTACGGAATTTCCAAAAAATTAAAAGACGGAGACGCCGTTTCTCCCAATGATTTCTTCTTTACGCTGGAGGCTAATGCTGTGGTGAATTACACCATTCCGAATGTCAATACCACACTTTCTCTATTCTACAAATATACCGGGAAAACCCAGGAGTTCGTATTATCAGGTGACCTCAAAAAGCCGGAATACAGAATCGGAGAACGGGATGATTTTCATATGATGAACTTCATTGTAACGCAACCTTTCTTTAACAACCATCTGGAGCTAAGTCTCGGTATTAAAAATATCTTCGATGTTTCTTCAATAAGAGATACCACACTTCCGGGAAATGCCCATGAAGCAGCAGATCCGAAAATTAACCTTTTCTATGGCAGAAGTTATTTAGCCAGATTAAGCTACAATTTTTAAAATTCTAAAAATGAAAAAAATACTATTTTATCTTTTGCTGGGAGTGTCGTTTGTATCACAATCCTGCGTCAATGATAATGAAGACCCGGTACCCGTAGCTCCTTCCGAAGGAGTATCCGTAAAACCGGATGTAAGAGGTTCAGCACAACCGAATCAGGTGTGGATTGATTTTAGTGATGTAGATCAGAATGGCCAACCAAGGCAAACGGTTAACGTCCGAACAGATTGGGATCTTGCCTTTTATTCCGGGGCTGAATTTAAGGTAGTCCTGAATTCATCTATCATGATGGCAGCCACTAAAATTCCTGGTATTACCAATATAGAAGCTGTAAAAGAATCCGACGTTGCTACTCTGAAAGAAGTGGTACAGGTGGCCAACTTTGATACGGAAAATACCATATATATTGATGATGTAAAAGGAAATTATCCTTCCGGGTATACCGCAATTGGAGAAATCAAAGCCAACGAAGCCGACAATGGAGTATATCTTGTCAATTTAGGTAAAGAACTTTACAAAGGGAGTATTGCCGTGGGATCTACCATCACAGGAGGAGACGAAAGAGGTTGGATAAAAATACAGGTGACAAGACAGGCAGATGGTTACAAAGTACGATACGGCGATATTAATGCCGTTGGAAATGCTATTAAAGAAGTCGTAATCAAGAAAAATAATGCCTACAACTTTGTTTTCTTCAATTCTAAAACAGGAAAAGAAGTACTTGTACAACCTGAGAAGAATAAATGGGATATCAGTTTCTCCGTATTTACCAATATTGTGATGGGAGCGGGAAGCTATGTGAACGCAGACTTCGTCACCATCAACAATATCGCTAATGTGGGGGCTTATGAAGTGAAAATAACCTCGGGATCTGCTGTAGAAGCTTATAATAAGTTTAAAAGAGCAGATGTAAATGATTCAAAACTGGTTTATAATGAACAAAGAGTAATCGGAGGGAACTGGAGAGAAGTAGGACCTTCAGGATCTAAAGTAAAAGGAGATGTTTTCTATATCATTAAAGACTCTTCCGGAGCGTATTACAAGCTAAGATTTGTACAGCTTACCGATGATAAAGGAGAAAGAGGACATCCGATGTTCCAGTATAAAGCATTATAAAAAATCGAATAACCCCATCTTATGAGATCACCCCACGACCGTATATGAGTGCAGTGATTTTCATCAGATCTAAAAATAAATCTGTACTTATGAAAAAATTCATCCTTGCAGCGTCTGTTCTCGCAGCAGTATATTCTTGTAAAAAAGCAGAAGGCTCAACAAAAGAAAATACAACGGAAGCAACTTCCGAAGCTCCTAAGAGCAATAATAAAATCGTAACACTAAATGGTGGTATTACAGAGATTGTAAGTGCCCTGGGCCACGAAAAAGAAATCGTAGGAACTGATGTTACCAGTACATATCCCGCATCCTTAAAAGCTACTGCCAAAGATTTAGGACATGTAAGATCGATCACTATAGAACCGATTATGGCCGTTAATCCTACTTTGATCCTTGCCTCTGATAAAGATATCAATCCTGAATTAATGGGTAAAATTAAATCTTCAGGCATTAAAGCTGAAGTCTTCAAACAAGAGTTTACTGTCGATGGTACTAAGAAGCTTATTGCTGATGTAGCAAAAGCTGTAGGAAACACCGATTATCAGAAGTTAAACGATAAAATCGATGCAGACCTAAAACAGATACAGCCAATGGCTAAAAAGCCTAAAGTATTATTCATCTATGCAAGAGGAAATATGTTGATGGTTTCCGGTAAAAATACTCCGATGGCTTCCCTTATTGAGCTTGCAGGTGGAGAAAATGCCGTTAATGATTTCGAAGATTTCAAACCATTGACTCCCGAAGCGGTTGTGAAGGCTAATCCTGATGTATTGTTCTTCTTTGAAACAGGATTGCAGGGAGCGGGAGGAAATGAAGGTGCCCTTAAAATGCCGGGAGTTTCCCAGACCAATGCCGGGAAAAATAAGAAGATCATCGCAATGGATGGAGGATTAGTGTCAGGTTTCGGACCGAGACTGGGAGAAGCAGCAGTTGGATTAAACAAACTTTTAATTGAAAACACAAAGTAAACTATACTTTTATCTTATTGTAAGTGCAGTGCTGCTTGTTATCATAGCAGTACTGTCACTTAATACAGGAGTTTATGACTTCGGCGCAAACTCTGCTTTTAAAGTATTATGGCAATTTATAAAAGGAGATCCCAATTTATCTTTAAGTGATAAATATGTGGTCTGGGACGTTCGGGCAGCCAGAATTATAATGGCTGTTTTAATAGGAAGTATGCTAGCGGTTTCAGGAACGAGCCTTCAGGGATTGTTCAAGAATCCTTTGGCAACGGGAGATTTAATTGGACTTACCTCGGGAGCAACATTATTGGCAGCAATTGCAATTGTTTTAGGAGGATATTTCAAAGAGTATCTTCCTGAAGCTGTGCAGTTTTCACTGGTAGGAATCTCCGCTTTTATAGGATCTCTTTTATCAATGATGCTGGTGTACAGAATTTCTACAAGCGGAGGAAAAACCAATGTAGTCATGATGCTTCTGACAGGGGTGGCCATTACTGCCGTTGGATTCTCCATCACAGGATTTCTGATCTACATTTCAAAAGATGAGCAACTCAGAGACCTCACCTTTTGGAATTTAGGGAGTCTTGCTGCAGCTACCTGGACGAAGAATATCATTTTAGGAGTTATTTTAATCCTTGCATACATCATTCTGCTTCCGAAAGGAAAGGCTTTCAATGCCATGATGTTAGGCGAAAAAGATGCCCAGCATTTAGGAATCAATGTGGAAAGACTGAAAAAACAGATTATCATTATCGTAGCCTTGATGGTGGGAAGCTGCGTTGCATTTTCCGGAACAATTGGCTTTGTAGGACTTATTGTACCTTATATATTAAGGCTTTTATTCAAATCCAATTATACATTCATTCTGCCACTTTCAGCGGTATGCGGAAGCATATTACTGTTAACGGCAGATACCTTCAGCAGAAGTATTGTAGCACCATCAGAACTGCCGATAGGAATTCTTACCGCATTAATGGGAGGACCTATTTTTATCGCTATATTAGTTAAATTTAAAAAAGCATTGTAATGATCAAGGCACACCAGATTAATTATAAGCATAAAGATTTTCATATTCTGGATGGAGTAGATGTTGCTCTGGAATATGGTGAGTTCCTGGCAATCGTAGGACCGAATGGAGCCGGGAAATCAAGTCTGCTGAGTGTTTTGGCAGATGAGGTGAGAACCGGAAAACAAAAAGTCCTGTTTAAAAACAAACCCATTGCCGAATGGAATGTAAAAGAACTCTCCAGACATAAAGCCAAATTTTCCCAGCACAACAGCAACGATATTCCTCTGGAAGTAAAAGATGTGGTGATGATGGGAAGATATCCTTATTTTGACTCCCAGCCTGCAAAAGAAGACCTTGAAGCGATGAATAATATGATGTATGAAACAGATGTTTTTCACCTTAAAGACAGAGAATACAATACCCTTTCAGGAGGAGAAAAGCAAAGGGTACACCTTTCCCGTGTGATGGCTCAGCTGCAGAATGATATTGCCCATAAACTGATGTTTCTCGATGAACCCCTCAATAATCTTGATATAAAACATCAATACAAAGCATTGGATATCATCAAAAAATTCACGCTGAAAGCCAATAGTGCGATTGTTGTTTTACATGACCTGAATCTTGCGGCACAGTTTGCCGATAAAATTTTATTGATGAAATCAGGGAAAGTTTCAGCTTACGGTACACCACAGGAAGTATTTACAGCAGAAAATATTACTAATGCCTATAACTTCCCTTGTACCATCTGCGATCATCCTATTACCAATAACCCAATGATCATTTTCGGATAACTATGGAAAAAAAAGAATTAAAGATCCTTGCCCAAAACCTTGCTCATCCTCAGGGTGAAAAAGGGATAGAAATCGGTGAAATGATGAATGCCACCAACATCGGAATGACGCTGGAAAGCATCAAAGCACTTATTATAGAAGACAACGAGACAATCCTCGAAATAGGACATGGAAATGGCGGTCATGTAAAAAGTATTTTCAGTCTGGCAAAAAACCTGAAATATACAGGAATTGATATTTCTGAAACCATGTACCATGAAGCCCGGAAATTGAATAAAGATTTTGAAAATCAGGCCAATTTTGTCTTATACGACGGAAATAAGCTTCCCTTTGAAAACAATGTTTTTGATAAAATTTTTACCGTCAACACCGTGTATTTCTGGGAAAATCCGATTGAATTTCTAAATGAAATCTACAGGGTTCTGAAGGATGACGGAATATTTGTCCTCACATTCGGACAAAGAGATTTTATGGAGAAATTACCATTCACAGCCTATAATTTTACCCTCTACAACAATGATGAGATGGAAGAATTAGTATCAAAAAGCCACTTCACAAGGATGAAAACTTCTGAAAAAGAAGAAGAAATAAAAAGCAAAACAGGAGAAGAAACAATACAAAGAATTTATACAGTTTTAACCATTAAAAAGTAAATAATGAGCACATTAGTTAACGATCTAAAAGAAAAATGGGAAGCTTTGAAAGCTGAAAATCCACATCTAAGAATAAGAAATGCAGCAGCGCAATTAGAGGTAAGTGAGGCAGAATTATTGGCTACAAGCCTAGGAGAAGGAGTAACGATTCTGAATCCGGATTTTCCCGCCATCCTTACTGAAGCAGAGCAATTAGGAAAAGTAATGGCGCTTACCCGTAATGATGAATGTGTTCATGAAAGAAAAGGAACTTACCTTAACGGTGATTTCAGCAGCCCGCATGCACAGCTTTTTGTAGGGGAAGATATTGATTTGAGAATTTTCCTGAACCACTGGAAATTTGCTTTTGCTGTCGTGGAAGGTGATAAAAAAAGTCTTCAGTTCTTCGGTAAAGACGGTTTGGCTCTTCATAAAATCTATCTGACTAAAAACAGTACCGAGGAAGCTTTCGATGCTATTGTCGAAAAATTCAAGGCTGAAGATCAGAATCAGATCTTAACATTTGAAGCTGTAGCGCCAAAGCAGCCGGAAAAAGCAGATTCAGAAATCGATGTGGAAGGTTTCAAAAAAGCATGGACAGAACTGAAAGATACTCATGATTTCTTCATGATGACCAGAAAATACGGAGTGAGCAGAACGCAGGCGCTAAGATTGGCTCCGGAAGGGTTTACCCAAAAAATTGATAATGCTAAAGTGGTGAATGTTTTGGAGGAAGCTTCAGAAAAAAATACACCTATTATGGCATTTGTAGGAAACAGAGGAATCATTCAGATTCACACCGGAAATGTAAAGAAGACACTTTGGCACCAGCAATGGTTCAATGTAATGGATCCTGACTTTAACCTTCACCTGGATGTTACCAAGATTGCTGAAGCATGGATCGTTAAAAAACCTACAGAAGACGGGGAAGTGACAGCAATTGAAGTATTCAATGCAGACGGAGACTTTATCGTTCAGTTTTTCGGAAAAAGAAAGCCCGGAATCCCTGAACTTCAGGAATGGAAAGATTTGGTGGCAAGCCTGGAAAAATAATAATTAGATGATTTGAATAAGACCGTTTTGTTTATAAGATTCAAAGCGGTCTTTTTTATGGTGGATAAACCTTGTGATCATGAGGTTATTGTAATATATTTAAATGATGAAAATATAAAATGTACTAAATAATAGTAAAAACAAAAATGAAAAATATTCTCATAGGAATGCTTTTGACGGGATTTTGTACTTTACAGGCGCAGAATTTTAAAGCATATCAGTTTTATGATAAAAAAGGGAAGGAGGTAAATACCGATAAGATCGTTAAAGAATTAGCAGACTATGATGTTGTTTTCTTTGGTGAAAATCACAACAGTTCTGTCAACCACTGGCTTCAGTTAAAGATTACTGAAGCCTTGTATGAAAAGAAAAAAGGACAGCTGATTTTGGGAGCTGAAATGTTTGAAAGAGATAACCAGCCTCAGCTGAATCAGTATTTAAAAGGGAAGTTTGATGCTAAGACCTTCAAAGATTCTGCCCGTTTATGGAATAACTATGCCACTGATTATAAACCGTTGGTCGATTTTGCTAAAAATAAAAAACTGAATTTTATTGCGACCAATATTCCAAGGAAATATGCTTCCCAAACAGCAAAAGAAGGATTGGAATCATTAAATAAATTAAGTGATAAAGAGAAAGCTTATATTGCTCAGTTACCCATTAACGTAACCCTGGATACACCGGGCTATCCTGAAATGAAAGCCATGATGGGAGATCATGCTGAAGGTACAAAAGTGATGAACTTTATTTCTGCACAGGCCACAAAAGATGCGACAATGGCAGAATCAATCGTGAAAAATTTTCAGGCCGGAAAGACATTTATCCATTACAACGGAAACTATCACAGCAAGGAGTTTGGTGGAATCTACTGGTATATCAAACAGAAGAATCCCAATATGAAAATGGCGGTAATCTCTGTTTTCGAATCTGAAGATCCTGAGCTGAAAATTCCGTCAAAAGATTATATTCCGACTGATTTTAATCTGATAATTCCGGGAGATATGACCAAGACTTTTTAAAACAAAACATGTTCAGATCAATAGAAACGGGCTCTAGCCCGTTTTTTTTATACAAAAAATACAATGGCTTTAGCCAAAACATAATGACATTATTTACCTTTGTACAACATTCAATTACTATGAAAAAAATATCCATTCTGTTTATCTTTTATATCGGTCTGTTCAATGCGCAAAATTTTACTTCCCATGAACTTTCAATAATCAATCAGGGAGATGTGCATTCTGCGCTGCCTATTTACCAGACAACAGATGCCAATCAGCATAAAACACTGTTGAATTTTTCCTCTGAAGCCAATCCTACAGACGCAAACACGGTTGTTTTGGTGAAAAGAATGAAAGAATCACTGCTGTCCACAGATGGGGGAGTAGGTATTGCAGCTCCGCAGGTAGGTATCAACAGAAAAGTAATCTGGGTGCAGCGATTTGACAAAGAAGGAGCTCCGTTAGAATATTTTATCAATCCTGTGATTGTGTGGAAATCTGATTTACAAAACCTGGGACCGGAAGGAGATCTTTCCATTCCTGATTTCAGAGACCAGTTCTACAGGAGTAAAGTCATTCAGCTTGAATATGTAGATTTAAAAGGGCAAAAATATTCAGAAATAGTAGAAGGTTTTACAGCAGTTATTTTTCAGCACGAGATAGACCATCTTTTTGGAATACTCATTTCCGATAAAAAAGAAAAAGAGAAAAACAATTCCTATAAGAAAGTCGATGCTTACCAGAAGAGTGATCTCAACAAAAGATAAAACAGAGACAACCAGTAAGTACCAAGTAATACATCAGCGAAGCAGTATGAATAGAGATCCATCCAATAGATATATCGATTAAATTCTTAGCGCTCTTTTTCCAGTCTAAATCTTTTTTTTTTGGGTTTCGTTTAAGAACATAAGCCTTGAACTTATACATAATCATCTGTAAAATCCTTGGTTAAAAAAATAAAAAAGGAGCTGTTTTCAATCTGAAAACAGCTCCTTCCATTATAACTATGCTTAAAAAAATTGGATTAATCGTTGTTGGTTACTGAAAGCTTCACCTCAATATTATTTCTTGTAGCATTAGAATACGGGCAGATCTGATGTGCTTTTTCCGTTAACGACTGCGCCTCTTCAATAGAAACTCCGGGTATATTAACGTCCAGCTCTGCTGCCAGTCCAAAACCTCCGTTTTCCAATTGACCAATGCTAATCTGTGCCATTACTGTGGTTTCACCGGTCTTTATTTTTGACAGACTGATCACACGGTTCAGAGCACTATCAAAACATGCAGAATATCCTGCTGCGAAAAGCATTTCGGGGTTGGTAAAATCATCATTTGCTCCACCAAGAGCTTTAGGCATTTTTACTTCAAGATCAAGAACATTGTTTTCACTTTTTACATGACCGTTTCTTCCGCCGGTAGCGGTTACTTTTGTGGTATATAAGGTTTTCATTATTTTTCTATTTTGTTTAATATTTTGAGTACTGTGTCCTTAAGATGCAACAATTCCTCAGGTTGTATATCGAGTTTTTCCTGGATTTTTCCCGGAATTTCACAGGCTTTTTTCTGAAGTTGTCTTCCGGATTCTGCTAAAAATACTTCAACCACTCTTTCGTCCTCCTTTTTTCTTTTTCTGACGATAAATCCTTTTGCTTCCAGCCTTTTGAGAAGTGGAGTCAGAGTACCACTGTCCAGAAACAACTTATCTCCGATATGACTTACCGCAAGTCCATCATTTTCCCATAATATCATCATGACAAGATATTGGGGATAAGTGATGTCTAGCTCATCGAGGAAAGGACGGTAAAGTCCTGTAATCTCTTTGGCGATCACATACAGAGGAAAGCAGATCTGGTTTTCCAGTTTAGGTGTTTTCGGAGTTTCCATAAGTTTAAATACGAAAGATTCGATGAAGGTATTACTTTTTTATGATAAATTCATCCATAGGAACACGGACTTTTTTCATGCCGGAAAGCCAGTCATTAGCTTCGTCACGGTATCCCAGGTACAGAAGACTTACACTTTTTAAGCCCAATTCTTTCAATCCCAACACTTCATCCACCACTTCATTACTGAAACCTTCTGCCGGAGTGCTGTCGATTTTAAGTTCTGCAGCCTGTGCCAAAGCAATTCCTAACGCAATATATGTCTGGCGGGCTGTGTGGGCAAAATGTTGTTCAGGAGTCTGTGCTCCGTATATTTCTTTGATTTTATCCGTATAGCTTCCGAAACGACCTCTTGGAAGATCTCTTACATCGGTGTGATAATCATATACTTTGTCAATTTTCTCATTAGAATAGCTGTCCCATGCTGCAAAAACCAATACATGAGATGAGTCTCTCATAACTTCAGGGTTTAAAGCGCCAGCCACCATTTTTTCTTTGAGGTCCTGATTTTCTACAACGATAACCCGGAAAGGTTGCAATCCTGATGAAGTAGGTGCCAGTCTTGTAGCTTCTAAAATAGTTTGTAAATCTGCTTCTGAAACTTTTTTGGACGGATCATATGCTTTTACGGCATGTCGCCAGTTTAAATCTTCTAGTAATGACATTTTTCTTTTTGTTTTTAAATTAAACTATCTGGTGTTTATTTCTTATAAATTAACTATGCAAATATAAAACCAATTAAATTGTGTACAATTTAATTTTGATAAATTTTATTGATAACGATTATTTATGAAAAGAAAAATGTTTACCAATTGAAAAGCTGGCAGATAAATTCATTGTTCTTGTTTTGCTCCTGTTATCACGATTTTCCCATGATTTGGATTTTTTATTTTTTTAATTATTCTAATATTTGCAAAAGAACATTAAACTAAAAACAATGCAAAAATTTAAAAACAAGACGGCTTTAATCACTGGAGGAACGAATGGGATGGGATTGGCAACAGCTCAGCAATTTATTGAACAGGGGGGAACAGTAATTATTACCGGGAGAAGTAAAGAAACCATCAACAGAGCTTTAAACCAACTAGGAGAAAGGGCTCATGGAATTGTTTCCAATGCCGGAAATATGAGTGACATAATGAATTTACAGACTGAGGTAAAGAAATATACAGAACAGATTGATCTGCTCTTTCCTAATGCAGGGTATGGAAAACCAGCTCCAATTGAATTTGTGGAGGAAAGCCAGTTTGATGAAATATTCAATATGCTGGTTAAAGGAACTTTTTTCACGGTACAACAGATATTACCATTAATGAAAAAAGGAAGTACTATTGTTTTAAATACTTCAGTAGCTACGGAAATTGCTATGAAAAATTTTTCAATTTATACTGCTGCAAAAGCAGCTGTACAGTCTTTTATTAAAACATTTGCTTTAGAACTTACAGACCGCGGAATCAGAGTCAACGGGATCAGTCCCGGGCACATCAATACCAATATCTTTAATAATACCGGGCTCACTGCTGAACAAATAGACAATGCCGTGCACCATATCATTCCTACGATACCGTTCAAAAGACAGGGAGAACCTGAAGAAATAGCGAATGTCGTTCTTTTTCTTGCCTCCGATGAAGCATCCTATATTCATGGAGCAGAGATAAGAGTAGATGCAGGAATTTCTGTGATAAGATAAAATAGGGGTAGAAATTACTTCACCTCATTGATTTCTTTCACCATATTGGTTTTACTATCAACGCCGATATTGTAGGTTTTACCTTTTTTAAAGCTAAGATTAGCCTTTTCGATCAAGGTTTTATAATTGGAAGATTTCTTGGAAATATAAAATACCTGAGCACTTATTCCGATGGCTACCCGTACAACTTCCTCCGGTTTATCAGGATCTTCAAGGATATTGTTGATGCTGGCATTATTGTACCAGGTTAGTTTCTGAGACTCTGAGCTAGAAGAACAGGATGTGATCATGATAAATACTAATAATAAATACGTCCAGGCTTTCATAAATAATACATTATTGAGTAAAAAGCTCCTGCAATATACTATTATTTGCAGGAGCTCTATAAAAAGTTAGTTAGAATCCGCAATGTGCAGTACTTGGTACCGGAGCTGAACAACCTGACAGCGCTGAAAATGCTGTTAATGTACAGTTGGTATTTACCAGGTTATTATCATACAATAAAGAGCCTGCAGGATTTCTGTAATAGACATTCCCTGCAGTATTAGCATAAGAGGATACCGAAGTTGATCCACAAGTAGAGTTTGTACATAAAGCTCTCCATGCAGTATCGGTGATGGGACCTGTAGAGTTTAAAGAAGGGTCAATAATTCTTTTTTCAACAACTCCGGAAGCATTTTTAAAGCTTACGAGCACAGCCACGTGATATACCCATGATACACAGCATGTACCGGTAGATGCTCTCAGATTGCCATATACAAATTGTTTTTCACATTCATATCCGGCATTGTTTAATATTTGTCTCATTTTATGGGCCCTTGCATAGCATCCGTCTACAGGATATCTGAACGTGATGCAAGGAGAAGATGCGGTGGAAGTTCCACAAGATTGATTTTTGATTTGCGTAAATAAGCTGTTTAAGGTAGCCAGATTAGGGATAACACTAGCTAGTTTGCTTGTCGTTGCATCTGATTTTACCTCTTTGGTTAAGATAGATTTAAAATACCGAACATCTGCTTCGGTAGCTTTTTCCACTTTCGCAATTTCATTCGTGTTTGCTTTAGTAAAGACATGAATGGGTGACTCGCTTTTTACTGCCTGACTGATCATGGCGATAAAGTTTTCATTTTCTTTAGTATCCTTTATTGAAAAAGGTTGTGCACTAATCATGAAGGCGACCCTGTAGCTGTCATTCTCTTTTTGTATTCCTACCGGAACGGTTTTTCCAAAGTCTTTTACGACAACGTTTTTAGATTCATTAGATGTGAGGTTAGCTTCTTGAGCTGCATTTGAATCTGAGCAGGCATTGAATGACATTATAGTCACAAATGCCATCATGGATAGCAGAAATTTTTTCATAATTCTCATAAATTTGGTGGTTAAATGATTTTTTAGTGAATTAGTTCACTGTTTTGTGAGATTAAAAGTAAAAAAAAATAGAATACCTGCAAATGTTTTTTGTAAAAATTTCAAATTAAACAAATAATTTTACTTTTTAAATTGTGTTTTTAATGTGAAAAATAGTGGTTTTGTTGATTATTATTGCGTGTTTTATAATTTTAATGACAGAAAAAAAAGGGGTAAAAAAACCAGTTTCAATTTTTGAAACTGGTTTAAATATATTTTCCTACACCTATTTGTACATCAATTCTGCCTGGAATACATCTGCAAAATGCTTTCTGATTTTGGCCTTGATATCTTCCATTTCCTCAGGAGTCAATTCTCTTTCAAGCTCTCTTTTTAAAGAAGTCACCTGTTTGTCTTTGATTCCGCACGGAATGATATATTCGAAGTAACGCATATCTGTATTGACATTTAAAGCAAAACCATGCAGTGTGACCCATCTTGAAGCTTTTACACCCATCGCACAGATCTTTCGTGCATAGGGTTTCCCAACATCCAGCCAAACTCCTGTTTCTCCCGGAGAACGTTCTCCTTTAAGGCCATACTCACCGATCGTTCTGATAATAACTTCTTCCAGATTTCTCATATATAAATGAATATCCGTGAAAAAGTTTTCAAGATCCAGTACCGGATATCCTACGATCTGTCCGTAACCATGATAAGTGATGTCACCACCACGATTGGTCTTTACATAGGTAGCCTCCAGTTCTTTTAATTGATCAATACCGGCCAGCATATTTTCTTCATGCCCGCTTTTCCCTAAAGTATACACATGAGGGTGTTCTACTAAAAGAAGATGGTTCGGGGTGGTGATATGTTGCTCTGCCGGAAGATCTCTGTTTTTTATCTTGGTCTCAATAATATCTTTCATCAGTTTTTCCTGATAATCCCAGGCGGGCTGATATTCTTTGATGCCTAAATCTTCAAACTCTATTACTTTATTCTGATTTGTATTCATTTCAATTTTTGATATACAAATTTAGTGAATTTTACCCTTTTATGGAATGGATAAAATCTATGGCACTTTTCTTCCAATCTTTATCCTGTAGTAAAATATTCACAAAAGCCGTTCCTATGATACCTCCGTCTGCTCTTTCCGTTACATTTTCAAAATCCTCTTTGGATTTGATGCCGAAACCGATCATCACAGGATTTTTTAATGGGAGAGCAGCCAGTCTCGAAAGATAGTCTTCATTTTTCAATACAGCCTGATCATTTCCTGTGGTAGAAGATGAGCTTACCGCATACAGGAAACCTGAACTTAAAGAATCAAGGTACTGAATCCTTACATCCGATGTTTCAGGCGTAACCAAAAAGGTAAAGTTGAGGTTATATTTTTGCAATATCTGCTGATAGTTTTTTTCAAATTCGATGGGAGGAAGATCAGGAAGAATTAATCCTGAAACCCCGCTTTCTGCACATGCTTCACAGAATTTTTCAAATCCGAAACTCAAAACAGGATTGATATATCCCATCAGTATTAGAGGAATTTTTACCTCATTCTTAATTGTCTTTAACTGAGATAACAGTTTTTCTATAGTCATACCGTTTTGTAAAGCCAGCTCATGGGCCTTTTGAATGACAGGTCCGTCTGCTACCGGATCAGAGTAGGGCATTCCGATTTCAATCATATCAGCCCCTGAATCCTGGATAAGTCGTATAATATCAGCGGTGTCTTCCAGTCGGGGAATTCCTGCCGTGAAGTATATATTTAGTTTTTTCATTTTTTTATTGTATTGATGTATTCATGTAGAATGTGTTTATAACCAGGTTTTTATCTCTTAGAATCATTGTACATGCGTACTTTTTACATTTTACAAATTTTTAAGATACGTTTCCATATCTTTATCTCCACGGCCGCTCAGACAGATCACTACAATGTCATTTTCATTGAATTTCTTTTTGTCTAAAACCGCCAATGCATGGGAGCTTTCCAAGGCCGGAATAATCCCTTCCAGCTTTGTGAGTTCAAACGCAGATTGTAATGCTTCATCATCATTAATACTGAAAAATTCTGCCCGTTTTTCTTTGAACAGGTGGGCATGGAAAGGGCCGATCCCCGGATAATCCAATCCTGCAGAAATGGAGTGAGGCTCGATAACCTGTCCGTCTGTCGTTTGCATGACAAGACTCTTACTTCCATGAAGAACTCCCAAGGTGCCGAGGAATGTTGTGGCTGCAGATTTTCCGGAATCAACACCTAACCCTCCTGCTTCGGCAGCAATAATTTTCACGTCATTTTCTTCTACAAAATGGTAAAAAGTTCCTGCTGCATTGCTTCCTCCGCCAACACATGCAATGACATAGTCGGGGTTTTCTCTTCCGATTTTTTCTTTAAGCTGTTCCTTAATCTCTTTTGAAATAACACTTTGAAATCTTGCCACAAGATCAGGAAAAGGATGAGGTCCCACCACACTTCCAATCACATAATGCGTGGTTACAGGATTGTTGATCCAGTCTCTTAAAGCTTCATTCACTGCGTCTTTAAGCGTTTTTGAGCCTGAAGTAGCCGCCACCACTTCTGCACCCAGCATTTTCATTCTGGCCACATTCGGAGCCTGTCTCTGAATATCGATTTCGCCCATGTACACGATGCACTGAAGACCCAGCAATGCGCAAGCTGTGGCCGTGGCCACACCATGTTGTCCCGCACCTGTTTCTGCGATGATTCTTGTTTTTCCCAGGCGTCTGGCAAGCAGAACCTGCCCCAAGGCATTGTTAATTTTATGAGCTCCCGTATGATTAAGGTCTTCTCTCTTTAAGTAAATCTTTGTGTCGTATTTCTTACTTAAATTTTTCGCAAAATATAATGGCGTAGCACGACCTACATAATGGGTAAGCAGGTCCTGGTATTCATTTTGAAAATCTTCAGATTCAATGATCTCCAGGTAGTTTTTTTGTAATTCTTCTACATTCGGATACAGCATTTCGGGGATGAAAGCTCCTCCAAAATCTCCGTAATATCCGTTTTCATCGGGGTTTTTATAATTCATTTTTTTATTCTTTAGTCATTAAATAAGCATGATTCTGAGCACTGAGCCCATTAAGTAATTTTTTCCTTTCATCAGATAGATGGAAGATTAAGATATCATCATCGTCAGAGTTGACCCATTCGGAATTAATATTCTCTTTGATTGATTTTGCTTTATCATATAAAATCTCAATATTACATTTTTCATAAAACGGACGGAGGTCTGTATGACAAAATCCAATGGTTTCCATATTTCTTTCCCTAAGATTCTCTGTAAAATACTCAACCAATCTGGCTCCATATCCTTTTTTCTTCTGAGCAGCGACCAATCCGACTGCCTCGGCCAATGAGATTTCCTCTCCTGAAATATTTAGCGTAAAATCAAAATTTACCCGCAATACCGCTAAAATGGCCTCTCCAGCATCTACCAGGAAATGAAACTCGGAATCTTTAAAAAAAGATTGAAAATAAGCTGCTTTCATCGTGTTCCAGGCTGAAATATCCCAAAGCCGGAGGATATGTTCTATTTCCTGTTCTGTTAATTCGGTTGTTTTTTTGATCTGATATTTCATGATTTTTAATTGTGGTTAAATTTAATAAAGAGTTCCGAAAGGACGATTTACCCGGCAAAGCAGATAAACTCTTTGTCACTTAACGAAAATACTCCATAACAACCTCTTAAAAGAAATTTTCATATGTCTTACCTTTTGTTTTCATCCATTTGGATGGATGTGCTTTTATTTCCCGAACCAATTTCATTGATGAAATCATTTCTGTACTTCATACTGAATACAATGTGTGGACTTATCCAATCCCGGTTTAAATCGTACCGTTGGGGCTTTTTTGAATGGTTTGGCTGAATTTTTTTATTCGTTCAATATCTTTATTACCGGGTGATGTTTCAAATTTTGAATTGATATCCAGGGCAAACGGTTTATGATTCAGGGTTTCAATATGACCGATATTTTCTTCTGAGATGCCACCACTCAGGAAATAGGGCAGAGGGATGTTCAGCTCATTTAATATTGACCAGTCAAACTGTTTTCCGGTTCCGCCGAATGCTTTACTGTCAGTATCAAACAGATAATAGGAAACCGGGAGCTCAGGGGTTAAGATATTTATAATTTGTTTTATTTTGTTTTTATTTTCAGCCGTGTTATCGCCAATTCGTATCACCTTGATAATTCCGGTTTCCGGGTGTAATTTTTTCTTTAATTCAATCATAAAATCATCACTTTCATCGCCATGAAGCTGGATGAAGTTTAATCCTGCTTTTTGGGTTATTTCAACAATTTTATCAACCTCTTCATTAACGAATACTCCAACTTTTCCGGGATAGTCAATCAGGGATATTTCTTCCAATGTCAGATGATTCAGAACATATCGTGGGGATTTTTCATAAAAGATGAAGCCCAGAAAATCCGCATTCATGGCAATCAATTCCTGAATCTGATCACGTTTTGTTAACCCGCAAACTTTGAGGGAAGGATAAAAATGATGGGCTGACGAATGATGTTTCATATCTTTTGTAGCAGGTTATTTTGAAATTTGCACACTGAAATCTTCAAATGCTTTGGCGGGATCAGGATTTCTCATAAAATATTCTCCCATCAGGAATCCTTCAAAACCTTTCTCTTTTAAATACATAAAATCCTCAAGGTTATAAATACCACTTTCCGCCACCGATACGACATCTTTCGGGAGAAGATTCTTCAGCTGAACAGAATGTTGTAAATCGACTTTAAAATCTTTCAAATTCCTGTTGTTGATTCCTACAAGATCAATATTTGAGTTAAAATGCTTCAGTTCTTCTTCCGTATGAATTTCCAGCAGAACCTCCATGTTGAGTTCATGGGCAAGGTCTGTAAATTCCTGCACCTGAGCAGGGGAAAGACAGGAGGCGATCAGTAAAATAACATCTGCCCCGATACTTTTTGCTTCGTAAAACTGATATTCATCGATCATGAAATCTTTTCGTAAGAGGGGAATATGGAGATGATTTCTTACTTTAAGAACATCTTCAGAACTTCCTCCGAAAAAATCTGTATCTGTAAGAATAGAAACACCGCTGGCTCCGTAGGTTTCATACGCTGAAGTCACTTCCAATGGTGAAACACTGTTGTTGATAATACCTTTTGAAGGAGATTGTCTTTTAAATTCGGCGATAATGCCGCTCTTATTTTTTACAGATTCTTTCAACGACAGGGTTTTCCTTTCAAAAAACTCCGTACTTTTTAATTGTTCCACAGGAATATGGGATTTTGCTGTTGCAACTTCCGCTTTTTTCCTTTCAATAATTTTATCGAGTATGCTCATTTTTAAATATTAGAAGATGGAAAAATTGTTAATTTATTCATCAATTTAACTTTCAATTTACCAAAAGTTCAAAGCTTTTTAATGCTTTTCCGCTTTCCAGGCTCTCCTGGGCTAAAAGAAGACAATCGTTATAAGTTCCGAATTTATTCGTGTGATATAATGCGACTGATGCATTGGCTAGAATCACTGAATTTTGCTGCTCTGTACCATTACCTTCAAGAATATTCATAAAGATTTTTGCTGTTTCCTGGATGGTTTCTCCGGCTTTAATATCTTCCAGGGTAACCGGATTGAATCCCAGATCTTCCGCCGAGTAGATTTCTTCTCCCCGTTTTGTAATTATCTTACTGTCATGGGTTAAACTTATTTCATCATAACCGTCCAGACCGTGAACAAGAACAAAGTCCTGAGCTTCTTTCTGCAGAAGATATTGATAAATTCTTGCAATTTCAAGGTTGTAGACTCCAATTACAGAATATTGCGGTTTTGCAGGATTAACTAATGGCCCCAAAAGATTGAAAAAAGTTCTTAGTCCCAATGATCTTCTCAACGCCCCAACTGATTGCAGCGCAGGATGAAAGTAAGGTGCATGCAAAAAACAGATATTTGCTTTGTCAAGATCTTCATTCAGCTGATCAGAATTGTTTTTGAACTGATATCCAAGTTCTTCCAGTACATTCGACGAACCTGTAGTGGTAGAAGCCCCGTAATTTCCATGTTTTGTAACCTTCTGTCCGGCTCCGGCCACTACAAAGCTGGCCAGGGTTGATATATTGATTGTGTTTTTTCCGTCACCTCCTGTCCCTACAATATCTATAGCATCACTGGCATCGATATGTACAGGAACAGCCATTTGCAGTAGAGCTTCTCTGAAGCCTTCCAGCTCTTTCAGGGTAATATTACGCATCAGAAAAACACTGATAAAAGCAGTGACCTCTGCTGTATTGAATTTATTTTGTGCAATTTCGATCATTGTTGCTTTTGCCTCAGACTTCGATAAGGTATGATGATTGAAAAGGTATTGCAGGATTTCTTTCATTTGATGAGTTTTTATTGTTGAGGGGATTTCTGTTGTATTCACGATAAAAGAAAATTTTTGATAATGGTTTCTCCGTCAGGAGTTAAAATACTTTCAGGATGGAATTGTACCCCGTGTACATCATAGGTTTTATGTTGTAAGGCCATGATCATTCCGTCTTTGTCTACAGCTGTGATTTCCAGTTCTTCCGGGAAACCTTCGGGATTCACTGCCCAGCTGTGGTATCTTCCGACTTCAATTCCGGAAGGCACTTCTCTGAATAATTTTGTATTTTCTTTGACCAGTTCAGTAGTAGTGGCCACACCATGAAATATTTCAGAAAGATTGATAAGGCTTCCACCAAATGCTTCCGCAATGGCTTGTTGGCCAAGACAAACTCCCAAAATACTTTTTGTAGGAGCATATTCTTTTATTAAGTCTAATAAAATTCCGGCTTCTTCAGGAATCCCGGGGCCCGGTGAAAGGATGATTTTATCGTAAGCATTAATTTCTTCCAGGGTAATCTTATCATTTCTTACCACGTCCACTTTTTGATTCAGAATTCTTTCAATGATCTGGACAAGGTTATAAGTAAAGCTGTCATAGTTATCAAAAACGAGAACTTTAAGCTGTGGTTGTTGAGTGTTTATCGTGTTGTTCATCTCTTTTTATTATTGTAAATTAGTTTTATAGTTAACTGAATAGTTGTCGGTTTTCAATTTTCAACGCTCAATTTTCCACTATTTTTTCCGCTTTCTCAACTGCTTTTTTCAATGCATTAAGCTTATTGTTTACTTCCTGTAATTCATTTTCAGGGACAGATTTCGCCACAAGGCCGGCTCCCGCCTGATAATAAAGTGTATTGTTTTTGCTCAGGAAAGTTCTGATCATAATGGCCTGGTTGCAGGTTCCGTTTAAGCCGATCATACCAATGCAGCCTCCGTAATAGCCCCGGGAATCTTTTTCATATTGATTAATAAGCTGAAGGGCTTTGTGCTTCGGGGCCCCGCTTAATGTTCCTTGCGGGAAGGTGGCAGAGACCATTTCAAGAGGATTGATATCATTCTCAACATCGGCTGTCACTTCGCTTACCATATGGATAACATGTGAAAAGAGCTGAATCTCTTTGAGCTTGGTTACCGTTACATTTTTTCCGAGTTTTCCTAAATCGTTTCTTGCAAGGTCTACCAGCATGGTGTGTTCTGCATTTTCTTTAGGATCAGCTTTCAAAACTTCAATCGCTTCAAGGTCAGCTTCGAAATTTCCTGTTCTTTTGGAAGTTCCGGCGATAGGGTGAATGATCGCTTTGTTGTTTTTAATAATCAACTGGCTTTCCGGGCTGGAGCCGAATAATTTGTAATTTCCGTAATCAAAATAAAACAGATAAGGCGAAGGGTTGATGTTTCTCAACGCTCGATATACATTAAACTCGTCTCCTTTGAATTTCTGTTCAAATCTTCTGCTCAGCACCAATTGGAAGACGTCACCTCTCATACAATGCCTTTGAGCGGTTTTCACCAATTCGATATAGTCTTCACTGGTAATATTTGAGGTTTCCTCGCCGTTTTTTTCAAAAGGATAAACGGGTGTATTTTGATTTTTGATGAGTGTTTCTAAAAGATGAAGCTCAGATTTTACCCCGTCGATCTGGTTTTCAATAATGTACATTTCATCATTAAAATGGTTAATGGCAATGACATATTGGTAAAGTCTGTATCTTAGAATAGGAATTTCCACTTCAGGGCTCTGAGCTTTAAGACTGATATTTTCAAAGAACTGAACGGCTTCAAAGCTGGTGTATCCAAAAAGGCTCTGTGCAGTTTCTTCAATAGGATCATTGGTCTTTTTACAGTCAAAAATCTTACGAAATTCTTCAAAAATATCAGTGATATTGCGCTCCATGATAAACTGTTTTACCGGCGGAGTGGTAGGCAGTTTAATTTCAAATTCGTTCAGGTTTTTTACTTCAATTCCTGCAATGGCATTTACTGCAATAAAAGAAAAGTTGTTATCAATACTTTTTGAATCTGAACTTTCCAGAAGGATGGTATCCCTGAATTTATCTCTGATTTTAAGGTAGATATTCATGGGAGTATGAAGGTCTCCCAGTGTTTTTTTCGAAACGGTTTTTATGTTAATTCTATCAGTAAGCATCTGTAGTTTTGTTTTTAATGAAGGTAAGGAATAAAAAAAGGCTTTAACGTTTCCGTCAAAGCCTATATATTGTTTGTTTGATTATTTCTATTGTATAATTAACAACATGACAATACCTCCAGACCCGACGAAGAGTTTGAAAGCCACCACCAATTATTGTTGTTTATTTTTAACATGTGACAAATGTAGAAAATTTTTTAATACAAAAAATAAAAAATATCAAAAAATAAAAAAACTTAATATCAAAATGTACTTATTTCAATCGTTTACGTTCTTCTTTCAATTCTTTGAGTTTTGACTGGTATCCTTCTTCATCATAGTACTTTACATAGTTTTCCAGTGCAGAAATATACTCATCAATGAATTCTTTATTGGTTCTGTCTGCTTCATATTTGATCCTTGCAGAATTCACCGGAGCAAGCTTTGAATATTTGTCTGCCATTTTTCCTTCTTCGGATTGTCCGTAAAGAATGACAATGTTTTTTTCATATCCGGGAATGTATTTCACGGGAAAAGAAACTTCCATCTGGGGAATTCTAATGGCATTTTCAATAGGATAAATGGCTGCAGTGGTGGTAGAAAAAAAAGTTGAAATATATTTTCCGTTCTGCAACTTGACAATGGCTTCATAATCATGAATATACATTTCGTTTAATGTGGAGTTTGTTTCCACATCAGAAGTTATAATTGCGGTACTTTCCACTCCGTATTTGTTCAAAAACCATGCATTTATAAATTGACCTGCCGCTCCGTTTAAGATCGCCAGAGGAATGATGGGAACCAGAAACCATCCTTTCTTTGTCAAAGCAGAGAGCCCGCCAAAGAATACCAAAAGCAGTATCACAGTATAAAAACCATGATGACTGGCAAAAAACAAAATTTTTGAAATCAAAACCATGTTTAAAGATAAGATTATCTTCTTACATATCGTTATAATAAACGCTAAGTTCACAAACGGTCATTATTAAAGATTTTAAAATAGGTTTGTGGCCTTAGCGTTAAATAATAAATTAATGTACAGGTTCTGAAAGTGGCAGGTCAGGAGACCCGCTGTAAAAAACAATCAGAGTGGCTCCCTTATCTCCCGTTTTGCCGCGGTGGGCCATGTTAACCATTTCAGGAAGTACTTGCCCTTGCTTTATCCATTGGGTTTTGCCGGTTTCCTTCACTTCGATCTGGATTTCTCCTTTTTCTACGTATGCCGCATTGATGACAGGATGCTTATGCCAATCCAATGCTTTGTTGGGAGGGACGGATATCTTAAGAACTGATATCTCAGGTTGCCCCGTCGGATAAACAGGGTAGAGGGTACCTTCCCAGGATTTGGAAGTCTTCAATAACGTTACCGATTCAATTTTATCAGAATATTCAGATTTCTGATCATCAGATGAAGAATTGTCACAAGACAGAATGAGGGTAGAAAGTACAGCAAGCATTGATGTACTGAATAAATTTCTTTTAGTCATAGTTATAAATTATGAGTTGATGAACCTTTATGATCCGTTTCACAAAAATAATAACCAGATTTAATTTTCCCTAGTAAATGAATTATTTTTTGCTTTTTTTACATAAAAACTACCTCTGAAAAAATATTCTTCAAAGAAAACATTTGTCATAAGTTTAAAAGTTTATTTTTTATATTTTTGCTACCAAATTAGAAAACAATGAAAAAAGTATTAGCAATCGCATTTATCGGAGGTTTATTATTAGCTAGCTGCTCTAAAAAAGTAGATCATTCATTACAAGACAGCAATACCATGCTTGAAGAGCCTGCAGCAACTACTGTTGTAGATTCTACAGCTAAACCTGCCGCTGCTCCTGCTGCAACTCCTACTGCTCCTGAAGCTGCTAAAACAGATTCTACTGCGAAGAAATAATGAAAAAAATATTTTTGGCAGGAATTGTAGGTCTTCTGACCATTTCCTGTTCTAAAAAAGAAAATACAGCTGAAGTGGCGACTTCTTCTGAAACACCAGCTGTTTCAGAAGCTGCAAAATCTAATCTTTCCGGTGATCAGATCATCGAAACATTAGATTGTTCAGGATGCCATTCGGCTACCGAGAGAATGATAGGACCTTCTTATCAGGAAATCGCCAACAAGTATTCTGAAAAGGATATTGAACTGCTGGCTTCCAAAATTATAGAAGGCGGAAGTGGTGTTTGGGGAGGTGTCCCTATGGCTGCCCATCCACAGGTATCTAAAGACGATGCCAAAAAGATGGTAGAATATATTTTAAGTCAGAAAAAATAAATGTCTACTGAAAAATCCAGTCTGCACACAAGAAATCTGCATCGCGATCCATACGATTTTGAGCAGCTTATTTCTTGTGTGCCGGAACTGAAGCATTATGTATTTGTCAATGCTTATCAGACAACAACGATTAATTTTAGCATTCCTAAAGCGGTAAAGTTGTTGAATAAGGCATTGTTGGAGCATTTTTATCATGTTAAAAACTGGGATATTCCCGATACCAATTTATGTCCTCCCATTCCCGGCAGGGCAGATTACTTGCACTATATTGCAGATCTGTTAGCAGAATCATCCGGTGAAATTCCGGCAGGAGTTGCTGTAAAAGGTCTGGATATAGGAACCGGAGCGAATCTTGTATATCCTTTAATTGCTCACCGGTCTTACGGCTGGCAGATGCTGGGAACTGATATCAGTGATTCTCTTAAAAATGCACAGGAGATTTTAGACCAGAATCTGGATCTTCTTCCGGTAATTCAATTACAACAACAGCCGGATCCAAAGCATATCTTTAAAAATATTCTGAAATCTGATGACCGGTTCACATTTTCGATGTGTAATCCCCCCTTCCATGATTCCGAAGAAGCTGCGATGAAGGGAAATATCAGGAAAACGAAAAATATTAACAGATCAAAGAAACAAAAACCTTTACTCAATTTCAGCGGCCAACAGTCCGAATTATGGTGTGAAGGTGGTGAACTGGCTTTTATCAGCACAATGATTCGGGAAAGTGCAGAATTGGCATCGCAGGTTCTCTGGTTTACCTGTCTGGTTTCTAAAAAAGATAACTTACCCAAACTCTTGGAACTTTTAAAGAAAGTAAAGACTGCAGATTTCAAAATCATTGATATGGCTCAGGGACAGAAAGTAAGCAGAATGCTGGCCTGGACATTTATTCCTCAACAGAAGCAGAAATACTGGTTTACGTAAAATAGACCATGTCATTGTTTTGAACGTTAACATGATCTATTTTTAAATTTCTGAAAAAATCAATTTGATGGTCAAGGCAAAAATGCCTAAATTTGTACGCTTTTAGAAAAATAAGAAATGCAATTATCAGAACAAGAAATCATTAGAAGAGAAAAGCTGAATAAGCTTACTGAAATGGGGATTAACGCATTCCCTGCGGATGAGTATACGATTACAGATACTACAGAATCTATAAAACAGGACTTTTCTGAAAGTAAACAGGTGAAGATCGCTGGTAGATTAATGTCCCGCAGAATTCAGGGGAAGGCTTCTTTCGCGGAATTGCAGGATTCTAAAGGAAAAATTCAGGTTTACTTCAACAGAGACGAAATCTGTCCGGGTGAAGATAAAGAACTATATAATGAAGTGTACAAACACCTTTTGGATATCGGTGATATTATCGGTATTGAAGGAGAATTGTTCACGACTCAGGTAGGGGAGAAGACGGTTTTAGTAAAAAACTTTACGCTTTTAACCAAAGCTTTACGTCCGCTTCCTCAGGCAAAAACGGATGAAAACGGGGTAGTACATGACGGATTTACAGATCCTGAATTGAGATACAGACAACGTTATGTGGATTTAACGGTAAACCCTCAGGTAAAAGAAATTTTCGTGAAGAGGACAAAATTGTTCAATGCGATGAGAACTTTCTTTAACGATGCAGGATATTTTGAAGTGGAAACTCCGATCTTGCAGTCGATTCCCGGTGGAGCAGCGGCAAAGCCTTTTATCACGCATCACAATGCTTTAGATATTCCATTATATTTAAGAATTGCCAATGAATTGTACCTGAAAAGATTGATCGTAGGTGGTTTTGACGGAGTATATGAGTTCTCTAAAAACTTCAGAAACGAAGGGATGGACAGAACCCACAACCCGGAGTTTACTGCTATGGAAATTTACGTAGCATATAAAGACTACAACTGGATGATGGATTTCACTGAGAAGTTATTGGAATTCTGTGCCATTCAGGTAAACGGAACTACGACTGCTACATTTGGAGAACATCATGTAGACTTTAAAGCTCCGTATCCAAGAGTTTCCATGACAGAAGCTATCCTGAAATTTACAGGTTTTGATATCACAGGAAAAACAGAGAAGGAATTGTATGATTTTGCAAAATCTATCGGTATTGAAGTGAATGAAACAATGGGGAAAGGGAAATTAATTGATGAGATCTTCGGTGAAAAATGTGAAGGAAACTTTATTCAGCCGACTTTCATTACGGATTATCCTGTTGAAATGTCTCCATTGACTAAAAAACACAGAAGCAAAGAAGGTTTAACAGAGCGTTTCGAATTGATGGTATGTGGTAAGGAAATTGCCAATGCTTATTCAGAGCTTAATGACCCGATTGATCAGAGAGAACGTTTTGAGGCTCAGATGGCCCTTTCTGAAAGAGGTGATGATGAGGCTATGTTTATTGATCAGGATTTCTTAAGAGCTCTTGAATACGGTATGCCACCAACCTCAGGATTAGGAATCGGAATGGACAGGCTGATCATGTTCTTAACGAACAATGCATCGATCCAGGAAGTATTATTCTTCCCTCAGATGAGACCTGAAAAAGCCGTTCCGCAAATTGAACTGGGAGAGGATGAGAAAGTAATCCTAGAAATCCTAAATTCTCAGGAAGAACCGATGACTTTAGCTGAAGTAAAGGAAAGAAGCCAGTTATCAGGTAAAAAATGGGACAAAGCTTCCAAAACTTTGACAAAGAACAATATTGTGAAAGTAGAGAAAATTGACGAAGTTCTTTTGATGAAGCTTGTATAGTTTTATTAAAACAGATATAAAAAAAAACCGGTACAGATTTAGTGTGTACCGGTTTCTTTTTTCCATTTCCGGAGCTGCGTCCTGAAGTTTTTAAATGGGGCCACGGTATTGATATGAATCCATTTCCAAACCGGCCATTTTGCAGGTGTAGTGGCCCATTTTCTTTGTTCAGGAACAAATAAGGTTTCATGATCAAGGCTTTCAATCCAGTCAATAATTTCGTTTACCTGACTTTGTAACAGTTCTCTTTGCTGTTGCAGGCTGTAAGAGCAATATTGTTCGTAGAAAGACTGATATAATCCTTTTAAATTATTCCATTTGTAATCAGGGGTCGGTGTTTTTACTTCGATTCCTTTTCTTTCGTCAGCTTCCCATTGCAAGAGTAAATGGCTCCAGCCGAGTTGATAAGCTATGTTTTGTGAAGGCGTTTTGTCGACTCCATGTTTATATAAACTTTTTTCGATTTCTTTTATATCATCAAACTCCTTATCATACAATTCATATCTTTTTCTAAGCTCATCGATGAGTTCTTTTTTATCCTTATATGTTTGCATAAGTTTTACTTTCTCAGTTTGCTGAATGAAGCCATCAGATAAAACAAAAACGGTAGAATAAATAATGATCCCAGCATTAAAGCCCATCCTAAAGCAGAGATTGTTTTTTCAGGCGCCATATGTTCTAAAAGTGAAAGATGCTGCCCATTTCCCAACAGGATAATATTCGGGTTATGCTGATAAGTGGCAGCCACAAGGATCATTACCATCTGGAACCCTGCCAATGCACGTACAGGAAGCAATTTCTGGCGGTTCAATGCCCGAAGTATCAATAGCAATGCAATGGTTGCAAAAGCAATAGCCATAATTCCCAAAGGTTTTGAAAATACCCACATCAAAAGGGGAATATCTGAAATATAAGCAGTAGCAAAGACGAGAATTCCCGTAATCACTACAAAAATCATGGTTTGTTTTGATTTTCTGATCATCAATAGCAGTTCCTGTTTATCTCTGGTTTCTCTTAAAGAAAAAATAGAGGCCAGATAAGCACAAAGAGCTACCGTAAATAGACCAACCGAGACCCCAAACCAGTTGAGCCAGCTAAAAATATACAGATCCGGAAACGTGGTTGCATCAGGATTGATGGAATGCGAAACCGTTGCCGCTGCAATGAGCCCCAGGAAAAACGGGGTCAAAAGACTCGCATAATAAAATATCTGTGTATATAAAACCTGCCAGTTATCTTTTACTGCATCATAATGTCTGAAGGTAAACGCTGTTCCTCTCGCAATAATCCCAACAAGCATGAGCACTAAGGGAATGTGGAGATACGTAGACATGGTCGTATAGATCTCAGGAAAGCCTACAAAAAGAATAACAATGGCAATAATAAGCCACATATGATTGGCTTCCCAGACAGGAGCAATAGATTCGTACATGATCTCATGGGTTTTATGCCGGGCTTTTTTATTGGTAAAAAGTTCAACAATACCTGCCCCAAAGTCAGCGCCACCCAAAATAATATAAAGACAGATGGAAAGCCATAGAAAGCCTATAACAATATAGATCATGATTTTTTATTTTTATCGTTAAACTGTGGGTCTGTTGGGTCATAAAGTTTTGGTACCATTTGTACCTGTCTTCTTAATAGGAATATCAGAATCAATGACAATGATATAAAGATCGCAGTGAAGAAGTAGAATGAATATTGTATTCCAGGCATGGGCGTTACCGCATCCACTGTTCTCATGATACCATAGATAATCCATGGTTGTCTTCCGACTTCTGTGACAGTCCATCCTGCTTCAAGCGCAATGTACCCGAAAGGAGTCGCAATTAAAAAGGTTTTTAATAACCAGTGTCTGGATAACCATTCCTTTTTAAAGAAGAACGCATACAGGTAAACCGCCCCGATACAAATCATAATAACTCCAAAGAAAATCATGATCTGAAAAGCGTAATGAACTACCGCAACCGGAGGCCATTCGTCCCTCGGGAAATCTTTAAGTCCCTTTACTTCCGCATTAAAATCATTACTTACCAGAAAGCTGAGAACCTTTGGAATTTTAACGGCATATTTAATTTCACCTTTTTCTTCATCAGGAATTCCCCCAATGACAAATGCTGCCCCTTTTTCTGTTTCAAAATGAGCCTCCATGGCGGCCAGTTTAATGGGTTGTCTTTCAGCTACGGACTTCGCAGCTACATCACCGCTTAAAGGCGCACCAAATGCTCCGATAAGGGCGAAACCGACAGCAATTCTGAAAGCTTTGGTATGAAACTCAACATTCTTTTTTCGCATGATCATAAAGGCATGAACTCCGGCTACTGCAAATCCCGTGGCACAAAAAGCGGCCACTGTCATATGGAGAGCCTGTGGAAACCAGGCTTCATTGAACATCGCTTTGATAGGATCTATATTGAGATATTGCCCGTTGATATAATCGAAGCCGGCCGGAGAGTTCATCCATGCGTTGGCGGCTACAACCAGAATTCCTGAAGCTAATCCGCTTACTCCTACCAGGAAACCACAAAACCAGTGAAACCATTTGTTGAACCTTTCCCAACCATACAAGAAAAATCCGATGGCAATAGCCTCAATGAAGAATGCTGTTCCCTCAAGAGAAAATGGCATCCCGAAAATAGGACCGGCATGTTTCATAAATCCAGGCCACAAAAGCCCCAGTTCAAAAGAAAGCATAGTTCCTGAAACGGCTCCGGTGGCAAAAAGGATAGCGACTCCCTTGCTCCAGGCTTTGGTAAGACCTTTATAAACTTCATTGTTTGTTTTAAGATACTTCCAGTGGGCAAAAGCCATTAAGAAAGGCATCACCATACCCACACAGGAAAATATAATATGAAAGCCCAGAGAAAGCGCCATCTGGGCACGGGCAGCAATAAAATCATCCATAATATCAACTTTTCAGTAAATAAATTTACGCATAAATTATGGATGTGGAATATGATTTACAACAGTATGAATTAAACATAACAGTTTTAACTTTGATCCTTTATTTTTGTAGGAAAATGGTCGTTCTGAAAAGCGGGAGCCATTTTTCAGGTGCATACCATATAATATGATGCAGAGTTTTATCATTTTTAAAAAAGATAAAAAATTGATTCTGAAATGGTAATGATTGACCTAAATTACTCTAAAAATAACGATGCTGTTTAGCATTCTTTTTTTATGCTGATAACAATACTTTTTTGACACTTTTTAACTTTCATACGTCGAAAAAAATCACGATATTTGTAAGTCTTTGCATAGAGCAGGATTTTTAATATTTAATATGAGTCAAAAACAATATACAGCTAGTAGTATTCAGGCATTGGAAGGAATGGAGCACGTTCGTATGCGTCCTTCAATGTACATTGGTGATGTAGGAACAAGAGGACTTCACCACTTGGTTTATGAAGTAGTAGATAACTCTATTGACGAGGCATTGGCAGGATACTGCGACACAATCTTCGTAAGCATCAAGGAAGGAAACGGAATTGAGGTTATTGATAATGGTAGAGGTATCCCGGTTGATTTCCACGAAAAAGAGCAGAAATCAGCCCTTGAAGTTGTAATGACAAAAATTGGAGCCGGAGGTAAGTTTGATAAAGATTCTTACAAGGTTTCAGGAGGTCTTCACGGAGTTGGAGTTTCGTGTGTGAATGCACTTTCCAACGAAATGGTAACTACTGTTTACAGAGACGGAAATATTTACCAGCAGATATATTCTAAAGGAAAAGCGCAAACTCAGGTTGAGGAAATCGGGCATAGCGAGAAAAAAGGAACCAAGCAGTTTTTCCAACCGGATGATACAATCTTTACGGAACTGGTATATAATTATGATACATTAGCAAGCCGTTTAAGAGAACTTTCTTATCTGAATAAGGGAATTACAATTACCCTTACCGATGAAAGAGAAAAATTAGAAGATGGATCTTTCCGTTCAGAAGTTTTTCATTCTGAAGGAGGTTTGAAAGAATTCGTTGCCTACATTGACGGAAACCGTGAATCTATTATGGAGCACGTGATTTTCATGGAAGGTGAAAGGGATGATATTCCGGTAGAAGTAGCTATGCGTTACAATACTTCTTTCAACGAGAATCTTCACTCGTATGTAAATAACATCAATACTCATGAAGGAGGTACTCACCTTGCAGGTTTCAGAAGAGCTTTAACAAGAACTCTTAAGAAATATGCCGATGAGTTGGGATTGCCTGCAAAAGAGAAAGTTGAAATTACAGGTGATGACTTCCGTGAAGGATTAACCGCTGTAGTCTCTGTAAAGGTAATGGAACCTCAGTTTGAAGGACAGACGAAAACTAAATTAGGTAACTCTGAAGTTTCCGGTGCTGTAGATAAAATTGTAGGGGAAATGCTTACTAACTTCTTAGAAGAAAATCCTAATGAAGCTAAACTGATCGTTCAAAAGGTTGTTTTGGCGGCTAAAGCAAGACAGGCTGCTAAAAAAGCACGTGAAATGGTTCAGAGAAAATCTCCGATGGGAGGTTCCGGTCTTCCGGGAAAACTATCTGACTGTTCTTCAAAGGATCCGGCAGAGTCTGAAATATTCCTTGTAGAGGGAGATTCCGCAGGTGGAACGGCTAAACAAGGGCGTGACAGACACTTCCAGGCTATCCTTCCACTAAGAGGTAAGATTCTCAACGTAGAAAAATCTATGCTTCATAAAGTATATGATAACGAGGAGATCAGAAATATTTATACGGCTCTTGGAGTTTCAGTAGGTACGGAGGAAGACAGCAAAGCATTGAATATGGCTAAACTGAGATACCATAAGATCGTAATCATGACCGATGCCGATATTGACGGTTCTCACATTTCTACGCTTATCCTTACTTTCTTCTTCAGATATATGAAAGAATTGATTGAGAACGGATATATCTATATCGCTCAGCCACCTTTATATCTATTGAAAAAAGGAAATAAAAAAGTGTATGCTTATAACGAAAAAGAACGTGAAGAGTTTACCTTAGATATGTCTCCGGACGGTAGAGGAGTGGAAGTACAACGTTACAAAGGTCTTGGAGAGATGAATCCTGAGCAGCTTTGGGAAACAACGCTTAATCCGGAACATAGAATTCTGAAGCAGGTGACAATCGACAATGCCGTTGAAGCAGATAGTATTTTCTCAATGCTGATGGGAGATGAGGTTCCACCAAGAAGAGAGTTTATCGAGAAAAATGCAAAATATGCAAAAATTGATGCCTAAGCATTTGTAAAATATACCCTAAAAAGCTTCTAATTATTTAGAAGCTTTTTTTATATTTGGAGTAACCAAAAAAAACAAATAAATATGTTAACTCTTTTACAAACAGACCCTTATAATGGGATGGATGCAGCTAGCGGTGCAGCTGCTGCAGGATTTGGTATAGGAACGATGATCATGAGCTTATTGTTCTATGTTTTCTATGGATATTGCATGTACAAAATCTTTCAAAAAGCCGGAAGGCAAGATGCATGGGCTGCTTTTATTCCTATTTACAACACGATTGTACTTTTAGAGATTGTTAAAAAACCCATATGGTGGATTATCTTATTCTGTATCCCTTTGGTAAATATCTATGCCATCTGGGTTACCTATGATAGATTAGCTAAAGGTTTTGCAAAAGAAACTCCTTTGTATACAATCCTGTTACTCTTCCTCGGGTTTATTTTTATTCCTGTTCTTGGGCTGGGGAGTGATACTTATGATAGCAAAAGAATTCCAAATGATTAAAAAATCGGAAAAAGACTTCAGAAACGAAGTCTTTTTTATTTTATAAAAGTCTTTTTAATGGAAATTTTTAACAGTTGTTAAGATTTCATTATTTTTGCCTACTTTTAATAACTATGATGAAAATATTATTTCTAGCGGCCATATCTACGGCTCCATTCTATTATGCGCAGACATATGCGGTTTCTGCAATTCCTGAACATTTAAAGAAAAATGCGAATGTTGTCATCAGAAAAGAAGATCAAGTTATAGAAATTAATAAGATTGATGATATTCAGTATAAAAAAACATCTGTAATTACAGTTCTCAATAATGATGGAGTTTCATATTCTATTCCGAGAATAGGCTATAGCAAGGGAGGGAATATATCAGGGATAAAAGTTATAATTTATGATGAAAAGGGAGTGAAAGTTAAAACGTACTCAAAGAGTGATTTTGTTGATATTGCAGCCAATCCTCAAGGATCATTTTACTCTGACAATAGGATGCTTATTCTTCCTTACAATTATTCACAATTTCCTTATACGCTAGAATTCACTTATGAACTTAAGGATGAAACTACGGTTTTTATTCCAGATTTTATTCCTTTTTATACTTATAATATTTCATTACAAGAAAGTAAGTTAAATGTTATTAATAAATCAAACATTAATCTGCGGTCAAAAGTCTATGATTCTCAGTTCTCTTATGGCCAAGTAGAGGTAAAGACTGACAAGATTGCCTCATCATACTTTTTTAAGGATATACCGGCTATCGATAATGGTAAAATGGTGCCTAGTCCTCAAACAATATTACCAAAGGTTAGTTTCTCTCTGGATCAGTTTAATCTTGTGGGTAAAAGGGGGAGTATCACTTCGTGGCAAGACTTTGGAAAATGGTATTACGAAAATCTGCTTTATCCTGTTTCTATTTCTACTCCGAATATTAAATCTGAAATTGCTTCATTAAATCTGACAGGAACAATAGAAGAGAAGGTAAAAAGAATATATCAATATATGCAGAGTAAAACCCGATATGTATTTGTTGCTCTCGGAATAGGTGGCTGGCAACCCATGCTGCCAGATGAAGTACAAAAAAAAGGATACGGGGATTGTAAAGGTTTAACTAACTATATGAAAATACTTCTTGATGAAGCTGGAATTCAGTCTAACTACTGTATTATTAATTCTGATTATTCTCCTGTAAGTTTTGATAAAGATTTTCCAAAAATGTCTGGAAATCATGTTATACTCATGATACCTACAGAAAAAGGAAATATCTGGCTGGAAAATACCTCTCAGGAGATAGCATTTAATCATTTAAGTTTCAGTACAACAGATAGAAATACTTTGGCCGTAAAATCGGATGGAATAGAAATTATACAAACTCCCAGTTATACTGCGGAGCAGAGTGGAGATAATCAGACTGTTGAAATCCAATTAACAGCAGGTAGCTCTGTTTCGGGGAAGGCTAGATTTTCATATCGGGGAAGCCAATATGATTATCATCTAATGTATGTTATGCTTTCTGAAAAGGAAAGAAAAGATCGATTGGTAAAAAAGTTATCAACTTTAGATTTTGAAAATCTAGATATAACGAAAATTACCAATGATAAGGATAAAGCGATGATAGATTTGGACATTGATTTTAAGGCCGCTAATTACACTAAGATGCTGGGAAATGATTATGTTTTTAGAGCCGTTCCTCTGTATGATGATATTTTCCATACCGATGAGAAAGATAGGGCATTACCTTTTGAAAATAAATTCTCTTTTCAGGATAACTATACTATAGATTATAAACTTCCTTCCGGTTATTATATAAAAGCTATTCCCGAAGATGTAACCCTTAATTCGGAATTTGGTATTTATAGTATTGCCTTTTCAAAAATAGCAGATAAACTTATTGTAAAAAGAACTCTTAAAATTATAAAAGGAATATACCCCAAAGACAAGTATAAAGATTATATAAATTTTAGAAAGAAAATACGTAATGCTGATAATGCTAAAGTTTTGATGTCCATTAGAGAAAATATTTAGAATGAATTATATATTTTGATTTAAGTATAACACTTATTATATTAATTAATAACCATAATAAAAAGCTATGAAATTTAAGAATGTAGCCTTAAATGTACTCCTTATTACATCTTCTAATTTGATGTGGTCACAAACCCATAAATTTCTTTCGTTTCCCATTTTCAATGAAACTGATGTAAAAAAAACGAGCTCCTTAATTGAAAAGGATGCCCCTGCAGAAATATTATATAATATTGTAAGGTTTAATATCCTTCCAAAGCAATCATTAGAAAAAGAATATTATTCTAAAATTAAAATTTATGATAAAAATAAAGCTGAAGAATGGCTAAATCTTGAAATTCCTATGCAAACTGGAGAAAGATTATTAGAATTCGAAGCTACAGTATATAATCTGGCAGGAGACAAGGTAGAAAAAGTTACTGTCGATAAAAAAGATCAGTTAAAGGAAAATTTTATAAAGGGCCTTAAATTTTATAAAATTGCTTTTCCCAATATTCTAAATGGTTCTGTGATTGAATATAGATATAAAGTAGGAGATGCTAATTTTTTCAATCTTAGCCATGTGCTTGAACATAATATTCCGGTTGTATATCAGGAGTTTAATCTGGAATATCCTGAAACTTTGGCTTATACCTTTAACAACCCTGGAAATATGCTTGTTCCAAAATATAATATTTCAATTACGGAGAATAGGAGTAATCTTTTATATAATATTTACAGATTTGGTTATGAAAATGTAAAACCAGTTAAAAATGAATTATTTGTGAAAGATTTAAGCAGGCATAAAGCAAAATTAAAAGCTCAATTAGCTTATCTATTAACGCGATATCGATCCAGAGAATATACTTATGATAAATCTAAAGATTGGAACAATGTTGCAGAATTATTATCAGAAGATGATAAATTTGGAGGATTTTTAAAAAGTGATGTTAAAGGAATTTTACCCGAAGAAATTAAAAATTATTATGAGGCTAATGAAAGGGCTAATAAGGTATTTAATTTTGTTAAAACAAATTATAAATGGAATAAACAAAGTAGTATCATACCAAGTCAAAATATTAAACAGTTATTAAAATCAAAGACAGGAAACAGTGCAGATCTCAATTTATTTCTTGTCATGTTACTTAGAAATTCAGGTATTGAAGCTAACCCTTTTCTAATTTCAACTGTGGATAACGGAATTTTTAATATTGCTTCGATTGATCTTAACAGTATGAATTATGCATTGGCGTCAGCTAAAATTAATGGTAAGATTAACCTTTATGACGCAACTTCATATAATGCAAAGGCAAATTTGATGCGTCAGAGGAACTGGAATGACTTTGGGATTTTATTTGAAAAGGACAAAGGGACTGAGATGACTTTTGTAAATAGTCATTCCTTAAAATAAATACAACGATTTGATATTCAATATTTTATTATCAAATTTCGCTTAAAAATGTTGTATAAAATTGCAGAAAATCGTATTTTTAGGGTATAAAAAGTGGCAAAATGTTAGGAAAAATAAAACAGGATTTACAGCAAAATTTATTCAGGACCAGACTTACCGAGCTTATTAATATGGATCATCCACTTGTAAAATTAGCGCATGAGATTTCTTGGGATAAAATAGAAGCTGAGTTCGAGGGTTTATTTTCAAAAGAAGGAAGACCCTCTATTGCGGTTCGCAAAATAGCAGGAATGCTTTTGCTCAAGGAAATGTTT